>NZ_DAHVYG010000077.1 GCF_027327745.1 Geobacter sp. | reverse complement strand
CGGGGAAGAAGGGACGCGTGGATGTTAATGCAGCCGAACTTCGGGATGTCGAGGAGCGCCTGCGGCAGGATCTGGCCGAATGCGACGACCACCATAAGATCCGGATTCAGGACGCAAATCTGCTCGACGACCTCCGGGGCGCGGACCTTGAGAGGCTGGAGTACCGGGATCCCATGCTCTTCGGCCACGACCTTGGCCGGGGGGGGGACGAGCCTCTGGCCGCGCCCCTTCGGGCGGTCGGGCTGGGTCACAACGGCGATGACCTCCTCGCCCCGCTCGATCAGCTTGCGGAGGGTGGGGCAGGCGAAGTCGGGAGTTCCCATGAAGACGATGCGCAGTCCGGCCATAGTGATCGGCTACCCTTCCTCGACCGCGCGGCGGTATTTTTTCCGAAACATCTCCCGCTTGAGGGGGGAGAGGTGATCGACGAACAGGATCCCGTCCAGATGGTCGATCTCGTGCTGGAACGCGATGGCCAGGAGCCCCTCCGCATGGTAGGTGAGCTCAGTGCCGTCCAGGTTCAGTCCCCTTACCACCACGCGCTCATGCCGGTGAACGTTGGCGGCGTATTTCGGGATGGAGAGGCATCCCTCTTCCTCGAACGACTCGCCCTCGCTGTGTACGATGACCGGGTTGATGCAGACGATCAGCTCGGGCTTTTCGTCTTTCTGGGAAACGTCAATCACGATGACACGCTGGCTGACACCGATCTGGGGGGCGGCAAGGCCCACCCCCTGGGCGTCGTACATGGTCTCTGCCATGTCGCGGACGAGTTCCCTGATTCTGTCGTTTATGACCGGGACCGGCGTCGACTTCTTCTTGAGCACCGGGTCGGGATAAGTGAGAATTGTACGGATCATGCTGCCTCTTTGTCGGCCCCGGTTCCTGCAGAGCGGCTGCGGAGAGCCGGGTTGTTGCGGCGTAGGTACTCTCGTGAATATAGAGAGTTGGCCGGAAAAAATCAAATCCTTCCTGCCGCTTCGGGGTCACATCAGATCCATCGGGTCGACGTCCACATGGAGGCGGATACCGGATGGCGGCGCGTACTCCCTCCGTGCCCTGATCAGCAGCCGGTGCAGAGCGGAGCGGTGGGGGGCCTTGAGGAGGATCTGCCATCGGAACCGTCCCCGCAGTTTGGCGAGGGGGGCGGGAGCCGGCCCGAGGATCTCAACCCGACAGGCCTGCTCCGTACGCCGTGAGCGGAGGTACGCGGCGAGTCGCTCGGCCTCGGCCTCGGTGGCGGCTGGCGATGTCCCGGTCAGATAGAGGGCGGCAAGGTAGGTGAAGGGAGGGTAGCCCGCTTCGCGGCGGAACGAGAGCTCGGTGCCGTAGAACCCTTCGAGGTCATTGGCGGTGGCGTGGGTCAGGGCGTAATGGCCGGGGTTCAGGGTCTGGATGAGTACCCGGCCGGGATCCTCGCCCCTGCCGGCCCTGCCGATCAACTGGGTCACCAGTTGAAAGGTCCGCTCGCCGCTACGGTAGTCGGGGATGTTGAGGGCCGACTCCACCGAGAGGATCCCGACCAAGGTGATGCCGGGGAAATCGTGCCCCTTGGCGACCATCTGGGTGCCGATCAGGATGTCGGTCTTCCGCTCCGCCACCTTCCGGAGGATGCGGGCGTGCCCTCCCTTCCCCGTGGTCGTGTCCCGGTCCATCCGGTCGATGCGCGCCTCCGGGAAACGTTCCCGCATCCGTGCCTCCACCTGTTCGGTCCCGAGGCCGAGGAGGGTCACCTGGCCGCTGCCGCAGCCGGGGCAGACCGAGGGGGCCGGGATGGCGAAGTCGCAGTAGTGGCAGACGTGGCGGTTGCGGCGCTGGTGGAAGGTGAGGGTGACGGCGCAGTTGGGGCAGCGGAGCACGTGGCCGCACTCCTCGCAGGTGAGCCAGGTGGCAAAACCACGGCGGTTGAGGAAGAGGAGGGTCTGGGCCCCCCGGGCCAGATTGGCGGTGACCGCCTCGGCGAGGGGGGGGAGGAGCGGCTCCCCCCTCTGTCCGCGGGCGTCAAGGAGTTCGACGGACGGAAGCGGCATTCCGTTCACCCGGTCGGGAAGGGAGAGGAGGGTGAGCTTGCCGGTTGCCGCGGCGTGCCAGGTGGTCACCTGGGGGGTGGCGGTGCCGAGAACGACCGTGGCACCGGCGATCTTCCCCCGGACGAGGGCCAGGTCCCGGGCGTTGTAGCGAAACCCCTCCCCCTGCTTGTAGGAGGACTCGTGCTCCTCATCCACCACGATTATGCCGAGCCGCTCCAGGGGCGCGAATATGGCGGAGCGGGCGCCGATGACGATGGTAGCCTCCCCCCGCCGGATCCGCCGCCATTCGTCGTAGCGCTCGCCGTCGGAGAGGCCGCTGTGCAGGACCGCGATGCCGCAGCGGAACCTCCGGCGGAACCGGTTGACGAGCTGGGGGGTGAGGGCGATCTCTGGGACCAGGACAAGGGCGGTTCGCCCCCGGGCGAGAACCCGGGCGATGGCCTGGAGGTAGACCTCCGTCTTGCCGCTTCCGGTAACGCCGAGCAGAAGAAACGGAGCGAACAGGGCGGAGTCGCCGGCCGCGACGATTCTCTCCAGGGCCGCCGCCTGGCCGGCGTTGAGGGGGAGGGGGGAGTCGGGATCGACCTTCTCCTCGCGGAAGGGGTCCCGGTACACCTCCCGCGCCTCGGTCTCCACCAGGCCGAGCTCCCGGAGGCGGCGGAGCTGGGGTGCGCAGTCGCCGAAGGCCGGCCGAAGCTCCGCGGCGGTCATCTCCCCGGAGCGCCGGAGGTAGGCAAGGATCTCGGCACCCTTCCCGCGCGGGATGGGGGCCTGCCCGGCATGGGCGGAGGCCCGGCAGACGGTCTCCGTCCGGATCGAACGGCCGCCGGTCAGCTCCCCGTCGGCGTGGCCGGCGTTTCCCCGGCGGCTCTGGACATTGATGCCGGCGGGGAGCGCCGCCTTGATCACCTCCCCGAGGGGGTGCAGGTAGTAGGCGGCGGCCCAGCGGTAGAGCTCCAGCTCCCGGGGGGTGAAGAGGGGGGTGTCGTCGAGGACGCCGCGGATATCGCGCAACTCGCGTCCCTCGCTGGGGGCGAAGCCGAGGACGTAGCCGGTGACGGTCCGCCTGCCGAAGGGGACCAGCACCCGCCTGCCGGGGGTCACCACGTCACGGAGCTCCGGCGGGACCCGGTAGTGGAACGTGGTGTCGAGGGGGAGCGGAACGGCGACCTCGATGATATCCGAAAGGAAATCCTTCATGGGGAAGCGGGGTCACGGCTTCCCGAGCACTTCCTCGGCGATGGTCCGGCCGAAGGCTTCGAGCTGTTCCAACGCCTCGGGGCGCGGCGTAAAGGGGAAGCGCAGAAACGGAGCCGGCAGCTTGAAGTTGAGCCCCTTGAGGCGCTCTTCCGCAATCCGGCACGCCTCGCCGCTCCAGCCGTAGCTCCCGAAGACGGCGGCGATGTTTCCTTTCAGCTTCACCGTGGAGAGATAGGCCAGAACGTCCCACATCGGCTTCGGGACGTCGCGGTTGATGGTCGGGATGCCGAAGAGGAGGGCGTCCCCCTCCTCCATCAGGTCGCGGATCTCGCCCGCAGTGAGATGGGAGATGTGGTGGTTCACCACCTCGATGCCGGGTAGCGCGGCCCCCTTCGCCACGGCGGCGGCCATCCGCTCGGTGTTGCCGTGGGGGGAGAGGTAGAAGATGACGATCTTTTTCGCACTGGGGGCGGGGCGGCACCACTCCTCGTAGTAGCCGATGTACTTCCACGGGTCGGTGCGGATCACCGGGCCGTGGCTCGGGCAGAGGACCTCGAGCCGCTCGCCGCGGATCTTGTCGATGGCCGCCAGCGCCTTGTCCTTGAAGGGGCGCATGATGCAGTCGAAGTAGAACTCCATGTCCGGCCGGTAGTCGGGGAGCTCGTCGTTGAAGATCCCGGCGCCGCAGTAGTGGGCACCGAAGGCGTCGCAGGTGAAGAGGGCCCCGTCCTCCTCCAGGAGCGAGAACATGGTGTCGGGCCAGTGGAGAAACGGGGCGATGACGAAGCGCAGGCGCTTTCCCCCCAGGTCGAGCACCTCGCCGTCCTTCACCACGTGGGAGGAGAACGGGGTGTGGATCAGGTTGCCGAGGAAGGTCTTGGCCGCCTGGGTGGAGACGACGGTGGCATTGGGGGAGTGCCGGAGCATCTCCGCCAGGGAGCCGGAGTGATCGGGCTCCGTGTGGTTGATGATGTAGTAGTCGACCTCCGCCGGGTCGACGAGCTCTCTCACCTTGGCGAGGAACTCCGCCGAACGCTCCCCCTTCACCGTGTCGATGATGGCGGTCTTCCCGTTCCCCTTGATGAGGTACGAGTTGTAGGTGGTCCCATGCTCGGTGGGGAAGAGATCGTCGAAGGTGCGCAGCCCCGGGTCCCGGGAGCCGATCCACCAGAGGCCCGGCTTTATCTCGATGATGTCGTTCATGGGCGTTCAGCTCCTTTCAGGGGGGAGGATGTCGGTTCAGATGCAATGATGCCAGATCGGGCCGATCCGGGCAAGGGAGTATACCTCAGACCGTACAGATCACAATTGTTTCTCTCCCCGCTGGTGGCTGACCAGGGAGTTGCCGCACTTGATGTTGATGTCGATGTTGGGAAGGGTTTCCAGTTGCAATTCTGCCCCCGCCCCCACAGCTGGGGGAGGGAGCACGCTTGTTCCTCCCCCCAGCGGGGGGAGGTCAGGAGGGGGGAAGTGACGACAACAAACTCATCGGCCCGTTATGGATCACCAGGTCGGCCCGCTCTTTGGTGTTGATCTCGAAGGCGTTCCGGTACCAGGTTTCCTTCAGAAACTCCGAGACCAGGTTTTTCAGGTGCTCTTCCGATTCTTTCTCATTCACCTTGTCGAGCAGGCGGGCGAGGTTGGCCTTGAACAGCTCGATCTGATCCCGTCTGAGGCTCTGCCTGAGGTGGGCCTTGCTGAGGGATTTCGCAGGTGAGAGCATCTGGAGCTTCATGGTTGATGATTTCCTGGTTCTGCCGAGATCATGCCCGACCGGGCGGCCGCATGCACAAAGCCTTTATATGCGAAATCCCGGCAAAAACGAAGAATATTTTCCAATGTGACGGGCCCGGCGATCAACCGGCTGGCAGCTATTGACTTACCGCCGGCGTTTCCTTTACTCTGACCCGGTTGAGGCTCATGCAAAACTACTGCGGGGCCGGTCTGTGTTGTTGCCGCTCGCTCGGAAGCTCAACGTACCGACGGGTACGCCTCGCTCCCTCGCTCGCTTGCGTCGTGCATTCCGGCCTCCTCATGACGTTTTGCAAGAGCCTCGGTTATCAACGCATATCCGGAGCTTCCGTGGATCGTACCGAGAAGTTGTACAAGAGAATCAAGCACGCCGTCGGCCGCGCCATCGCCGACTTCGACCTCATCGAGGAGGGGGACCGGGTCGCCGTGGCGGTGTCGGGGGGGAAGGATTCCTACACCCTGCTCCACATCCTGGAGGAGCTCCGACGGCGGGCGCCGGTGAAGTACGAGCTGGTGGCCCTCACCATCGATTCGGGCTATCCCGGCTTCCGCAGCGACGTCATCGCGGCGCATCTGCGGGAGCACGGCTTCACTCACCATGTGGAGAAGACCACCCACTACGACATCATCCGGGAGAAGCGCCGTCCCGGCTCCTCCTACTGCTCCATCTGCGCGCGGCTGAAACGGGGAGTCCTCTATACCCTGGCCCAGAGGATGGGGTGCAACAAGCTGGCGCTGGGGCACCACCTGGACGATTTCGTCGAGACGCTGCTCCTCAACCAGTTCTACGTCGGCTCCCTCAAGGCGATGGCGCCGCGGATGCTGGCCGACAACGGCGAGACGACGGTGATCCGCCCCCTGGTCTACGTGGAGGAGCGGGAGATCATTCCCTTCGCCCGGGGGAACAGCTTCCCGGTGGTCTGCTGCTGCTGTCCGGTCTGCGGCAAGGCGGACCTGCAGCGCCGGCGGATGAAAGAGCTCCTGAAGGAGCTGGAGAAGGAGAACCCCGCCGTCAAGCGGAGCCTCCTGCGGGCACTGGCCAACGTGCAGCCGCGGCACCTCCTCGACCGGGAGCTGCAGAGGAGCTGCGCGATCCCCTGACGGCCGTCTTCGCGGGGGCCTTCTTTTCCCGGGCGGGTTGTGCCGCCGGGCGGTCGCGCCGCATGTCGACGAAGGCGATGCAGGCGCACCAGATAACGAGGGCGGCGCCGAAGACAACGAGTGGTTCCATGGTATCCTCCTTCCGTTGCGATGGTAGCAGGGTAGCGCATTGATGCGACAGAATAAGTCTCAAGGAGCGAAGGCGTGAGCAAGCGTTACGTGCAGCCTCTTCGGATCGCCATCCAGTGGGCGTTCCTCGCCTTCATGCTCTATCTCGGCCTCCGGTTCTTCCTCTTCGTGCGCCACTTCCGCTCCGGGGGCGCCACCCCCTTCGTGCCGCGGGCCGACGGGATCGAGGGGTTTCTCCCCATCGCCGGGCTTCTCGACGTGAGGGACTGGCTCCTGAGCGGCACCATCAACCCGGTCCATCCGGCGTCGGTGGTGCTCCTCGTGACGGCGGTGGCGGTGTCGCTGTTCCTTAAGCGCTCCTTCTGCTCCTGGGTCTGTCCGGTGGGGGCCCTGTCGGAGCTCCTCTGGAAGCGGGGGTTCGTCCTCTTCCGGCGCAACGTCCGCCCCCCGCGCTGGCTCGACGTGGCGCTGCGGGGGATCAAGTACGGGCTTCTCCTCTTCTTCCTCTACAGTATCCTCTGGCGCATGCCGCCGGAGGCGGTGTCGGGCTTCATCCATTCCGACTACAACAAGATCGCCGACGTGCGGCTCCTCGACTTCTTCCTCCACCTCTCGGGGGTGCCGCTTATCGTGATCCTTGTCCTCCTTGTCCTGTCGCTTCCGGTGCGAAACCCCTTCTGCCGCTACCTCTGCCCCTACGGGGCGCTCCTTGGCCTCGTTTCGATGCTCTCGCCGGTGAAGGTGACGCGGGAGCGGGCCATCTGCGTCTCCTGCGGGGTCTGCACCCAGGTCTGTCCCGCCTACATCCCGGTGATGACCAAGAAGCGGGTCAGCTCCGAGGAGTGCATCGGCTGCTGGCGCTGCGTGAGCCACTGCCGGGCCGAGGGTGCCCTGGAGATGAAGCTCGCCGGCCGGAAGATCGCGGTGAACGCCCTTGTCTTCGCCGCCCTGGTGGTGCTCTTCTTTGTCGGGGCGTCGCTCGTGGGGCGCGCCACGGGGCACTGGAAATCCCGGATACCTTATGCCGAGTACATGCGGCTTCTGGGGCCGTGAACTAAATTGGTTATGACCGAAAGGAGTACGTGATGACATTGACAACCGAACTGGTCGACTGGACCCATGAGCAGCGCTGCCGCAAGGCGGTGGCGGCCCTGGAGAGAAACGGCTTCACCGCCCTCTACTGCGCCACCAGCCAGGAGGCCTTCGACTACATCTGCGCCGAGGCGGCCGACGCCGCGACGGTCGGCTTCGGCGGCTCCATGTCGGTGGTCGATCTCAAGGTGGCCGACCGCCTGGGGGCGATGGGGAAGGAGCTCCTGATTCACGGCGCGCCGGGGCTCTCCCCCGCGGAGCGGGTCGCCGTCATGCGGCGCCAGCTCACCTGCGACCTCTTTCTTTCCGGCACCAACGCCCTGACCCTTGGGGGGTGGCTCGTCAACATCGATGCCACGGGAAACCGGGTCGGCTCCATGTTCTTCGGGCCGAAGAAGGTGATCGTCGTGGCGGGGCGGAACAAGCTCGTGGAGGGGGGCGTGCAGGAGGCGATGGCCCGGATCAAGGAGTGGGCCTCCCCCCCCAACGCCCGGCGGCTTTCCTACAAGACCCCCTGCGCCACCACCGGCGTCTGCTCCGACTGCAACGCCCCCGACCGGATCTGCCGGATCACCACCGTCATCGACCGCAGGCCCCGCCTCACCGACCTGCGGGTCGTGGTGGTGAACGAGAACCTGGGGCTGTAGGTGGCGTTCCTCCGGGGGCTCCTCGACATCCTCTTTCCTCCCCTGTGCCACGTCTGCCGCAAGCCGGTGCCGGAGGCGGGGGAGCTTCACCTCTGCCCCGGCTGCCGGGGGGCGATGACACCGGTTGTCTCCCCCTTTTGTCCGGTCTGCGGGGTCCCCCACGGGACGGAAGGGGGGATCGACCATCCGTGCGGCGACTGCCTCACCGCTCCCCCTCCCTTTGAGGCGGCGCGGGGAGCGCTCCTCTTCGACGGTCCCGTCCAGGAACTCATCCACCGCTTCAAGTACGGCCACAAGGTCCACCTCCGTCGTCCCCTCGCCCTCCTGGCGGTCGAGCAACTCTCCGCGTTCGTGGGCGAAGCCTCCCCCGAGGTCATCGTTCCCGTCCCCCTCCACCGCGCCCGGCTGCGGGAGCGGGGGTTCAACCAGGCGCTCCTCATCGGCGAGGTGATGGCCCGGCGCTGGGGGGTGCCACTGGTGCGCGACGCCCTGCGCCGCGTCAGGCCGACCGCCCCCCAGGTGGGGCTTAGCGCCGCCGAGCGGCGGGAGAACGTGCGGGGGGCGTTCGCGGTCGCCGCTCCCGGCCCCATCGCCGGGCGGCGGGTGCTCCTCGTGGATGATGTCTGCACCACCGCCAGCACCCTGGCCGAGTGCGCCCGGGCGCTGCGCCGCGGCGGGGCGGCGTCGGTGGTGGCCGTCACGGTCGCCCGGGCGCCCTGACCCGTTCCTCGATCCTCCCTTCGACCCACCACTTTTGCAATCCATCCGATCCATACCGAAAGAAGATTAGGCAAATGGCGTTTTATGCAACCGTAATCCCGAATTCCCCCGGGCGGGGATGCCGGGTATTCGCGCGTAATGCGTCCTTGTCCCTAAACCGGACCTTCGCCAGGGCCCCCATTCGTACCGAACCGATTTACAGGAAATAATGTCGTGGTACACTTTCATCTTGACAGCGCTTCGTTTTGGTGCGATGGAGTTCTTGGAAATACCGTTCTAAAATTGTGTTGGCATTTTCCGGGCCGCCGGGCCCGGTGAGATGGCTATTATCCTCAACAGAAGGAGGAGTCCCATGCCGAAGAGCAGTGACGAGCGGGAAGTGGTCCCACGCCCCTCCGGGGCGAGCGTCTGGGAAGAGCGGGGAATCTCGCGGCGCGACTTCATGAAGTTCTGCACCGCCATGTCGGCGGCCCTGGCGCTGCCGATGTCGCTGGTGCCGAGGATCGCCGAGGCCCTGGAGGCCGACGGGCGCCCGTCGGTGATCTGGCTCGAGTTCCAGGGATGCACGGGGGATTCCGAGGCGCTGTTGCGGGCGGCCAGCCCGACGGTGGGGGAGATCGTCCTCGACGTCCTCTCCGTCGACTACCACGAGACGATCATGGCGGCCGCCGGGCACCAGGCCGAGGAGGCCCGCCTGAAGACCGAGAAGGAACGGACCGGGAAGTACATTGCCGTGGTGGAGGGGGCGATTCCCTTGAAGGACGGCGGTATCTACTGCTGCGTCGGCGGGAGGAGCGCCGTCGACATCGCCCGGGAGGTCTGCGGCGGGGCCCTCGCCACCATCGCCGTCGGGACCTGCGCCTCCTACGGCGGGATCCCGGCCGCCGCCCCCAATCCGACCGGTGCCGTGAGCGTAAGCGAGGCGGTGCCGGGGGCGACGGTGGTCAACATCCCCGGCTGTCCCCTCAACACCGACAACCTCGTGGCGACCATCGTCCACTTCCTCACCTTCGGCAAGCTCCCGGCGGTGGACGGCAAGGGGCGCCCCCTCTTCGCCTTCGGCAAGCGGATCCACGACAACTGCGAGCGCCGCCCCCATTTCGATGCCGGCCAGTACGTGGAGCAGTGGGGGGACCAGGGGCACCGCAAGGGGTACTGCCTCTACAAGATGGGGTGCAAGGGGCCCGAGACCTTCCACAACTGCCCGACCCAGCGCTACAACGAGAAGACCAGCTGGCCCGTGGGGTCCGGCCACGGCTGTGCCGGCTGCTCCGAGCCCCACTTCTGGGACACCATGACCCCCTTCTACCGGCGGCTTCCCAACGTCCCCGGCTTCGGCATCGAGATGACGGCCGACAAGATCGGCCTGGGGCTTGCCGCCGGCACCGCCGCGGCCTTCGGGATCCACGGGGTGGTGAGCGCGCTGCGCAAGGGAGACGAATCCGACGAAGGGAAGGAGGGGTAGAGCATGGCCAAGATCGTCGTTGACCCGATTACGAGAATAGAGGGACACCTCCGGATCCAGGCAGAGGTGACCGGGGGGCGGATAACCGATGCCTGGAGCTCCAGCACCATGTTCCGGGGGATCGAGAAGATCCTCAAAGGGCGTGATCCGCGGGACGCCTGGTTCTTCACCCAGCGCTTCTGCGGGGTCTGCACCACGGTCCACTCCATCGCCTCCATCCGGGCGGTGGAGAACGCCCTGAATACCCACGTCCCGATGAATGCCGAGCTGATCAGAAACCTCATCATCGGGATTCAGGCGGTGCAGGACCACGTGATCCACTTCTACCACCTCCACGCCCTGGACTGGGTGGACGTGGTCTCGGCCCTGAAGGCCGATCCGGCCAAAACGGCGGCCCTGGCGGCCTCCCTTTCCGACTGGCCCCTGAACTCCCCAACCTACTTCAAGTCGGTGCAGGACAAGCTCGGTGCCTTCGTGAAGAAGGGGCGCCTCGGCCCCTTCGGCAACGCCTACTGGGGACACCCGGCCTACAAACTCCCTCCCGAGGCGAACCTCATGGCCACGGCCCACTACCTGGAGGCCCTCAATTGGCAGCGGGAGGTGATCCGGATCCATGCCATCCTCGGCTCCAAGAACCCCCACCCCCAGACCTTCCTGGTGGGGGGGATGGCGATCCCGATCGACCCCAACTCCCAGAACGCCCTCAACGCCGAGAAGATCGCCGAGATCGGCGAGCTGCTGAAAAAGGCGAAGGAGTTCGTGGAGAAGGTCTACATCCCCGACCTCCTGGCGGTCGCCTCCTTCTACAAGGAGTGGGCCGGCATCGGCGGCGGCGTGGGGAACTACCTCTCCTGCGGCGAGTACCCCCTGGACAACAGCGGCAGGCCGGAAAAGCTCTGGTTCCCCCGGGGGATCATCCTGAACAAGGACCTCTCCCGGGTCTACCCCATCGACCAGAAGAAGATCACCGAGAGCGTGGCCCACTCCTGGTACGAGGGGGGGGATGCCGGGGTCCATCCGTGGGACGAGCAGACCGAGGCGAAGTACACCGGCCCCAGGCCCCCCTACGAGATGATCGACACCACCCAGAAGTACTCCTGGGTGAAGTCCCCGCGCTACGACGGCACGCCGATGGAGACCGGGCCCCTGGCCACCATCCTCGTCGCCTACGCCTCGGGGCACAAGGGGGCCAAGGGGGCCGTGGACATGGTCCTCGGGAAACTGGGGGTCGGTCCCGAGGCCCTCTTCTCCACTTTGGGGCGGACGGCGGCCCGCGGTATCGAGACGCTGCTGGTGGCCCAGGAGCTTCCCAAGTGGCTCGACATGCTGGTGGCCAACATCGCCGGCGGCGATCTGGCGATCCACAACGGCGAGAAGTGGGACCCCGCCACCTGGCCCCGGGAGGCGAAGGGGTACGGCTGGCACAACGCCCCCCGCGGCTCCTTAAGTCACTGGATCAGGATCAGGGACCAGAAGATCGAGAACTACCAGGCGGTGGTCCCCTCCACCTGGAACGCCTCCCCCCGGGACGAGAAGGGGCAGCGGGGTCCCTACGAGGCGGCCCTGGTCGGCACCCCCATGGCCGATCCGAACAAGCCCCTGGAGATCCTCCGCACCATCCACTCCTTCGACCCGTGCCTCGCCTGCGCCGTCCACGTGGTCGACCCGGCCGGAGGGGAGCTGGTCAACGTCAAGGTCCTGTAGGAGGGAAAGCCATGGCACGGAACCGGAGCTGTCTTTACGAAGAGTACGTCTGGGAGGTCCCGGTGCGGGCGACCCACTGGATCAACATGCTCGCCATCATCGTCCTCTCGGTCACCGGCATCTACATCGGCTCTCCCAAGACCCTGGGGCTCGACCCCTCGGACTACGTCATGGGATGGGTGCGGGTGGTGCACTTCACGGCCGGCTACACCTTCGCCGTGAGCGTGGCAAGCCGCATCTACTGGGCCTTCGTGGGGAATCGCCATGCCCGGTGGCGGGAGTTCGTCCCCTTCCTCTATCCCGAGGGGCGGCGCGACATGTGGCGGATGTTCCTCTACTACGTCTTTCTCTCCCGGAAGGTCCCCCATCCCACCGGCCACAACGCCCTGGCCGGCGCCACGTACCTCCTGGTCTTCACCCTCTACCTGGTGATGGTCGGCACCGGCTTCGCCCTCTACGCCGAACACGCCCCGGGCGGGGTGATGCACACGCTCCTCACCCCGCTCTACGCCCTCTTCAGCAACCAGGGGATGCGGCTCACCCACCACATGGTCATGTGGCTGCTCGTAGGCTTCGCCATTCACCACATCTACAGCGCCTGGCTGATGGACGTGAAGGAGCGGGGCGGGGTCATGTCGAGCATCTTCGGCGGCTACAAGCCGGTGAAACGGGGGGAGTAGGGTGTCGATCCTCGTCCTCGGCATCGGTAACCTGATCATGACCGATGACGGCATCGGCGTCCGGGTGGTGCAGCGGCTTGCCGAAGGCTTCCGCTTCCCCCCGGGTGTCGAGCTCCTCGACGGCGGCACCCTCGGCCTCGACCTTCTGCCGCGGCTCGAAGGGGTGGAGCGGCTCCTCGTCGTGGATGCCGTGGAGACCGGCGGGGCGCCGGGAACGGTCATGCGGCTACAGGGGGAGGAGATCCCGGTGGCGTTCCGGACCAAGCTCTCCCCCCACCAGATGGGGCTCCAGGATCTTCTGGCCGTGGCGGAGCTCCAGGGAAACCTTCCCGCCGAGATGGTCCTCTGGGGAGTGCAGCCGGCGAGCGTCGAGCCGGGGGTGGAGCTCTCCGCGGCGGTCGCCGCCCGGGAAGGGGTTCTCAGGGAGAAGGTCCTGGCTGAACTGGCCGGCTGGGGGGTTGTCCCCGAGCCGGCCGTTGTCCCGTAGCAGTTTTTGAACCATTGCGTCACCGCAGGGGGCGTCCGCGGCATTACCGGTCCGGGCGCCCCCATCTTCGTTTTGCGAGGGAAATACCCCTTGCCGGGAGCTGGTCCGTCTGTTATGTTCGGTCCCGTAAAATAACCTGTTTTTCGGGAGGCATCCGGTGATCGAAGTAATGAAGAACGTGGTGGTCTTCGTCCGCGACTTCGAGGCGGCAAAGCGCTTCTACAAGGAGCAGCTGAGGCTCCCCCTCGTTCAGGAGGGGATGACGATGATGGAGTTTTTTCCCGGCGGGACCACGCTGGGGGTGGCGCTCGCCCTGACCGAAGAGGCCCGGGCCCTGGCGGGGCGCCACACGGGGATCACCCTGCGGGTGAAGGATATCGACGGTTTCTGCCGCGAGCTGACCGACCAGGGGGTCCGCTTCGAGCAGCCCCTGGAACAGAGCCCCTGGGGAAAGATGGCGGTGGTAGCCGACCCGGACGGCAACCTCTTCGCCCTCGTGGACCGGTAGGGGGCGGGGATGCGGATCATCACCAGCGCCCTCCTGGACGAGGTGTCGGCCCAGGCCGCCGCCACCCCCCGCCGGCGGAAGAACCACAACCTCCACCCCTCCGACGATTTCTGCTGCCACCGGCTCCTGAACGCCATCGAGCCGGGATCCTACATCCAGCCCCACCGACATCTCGACCCGCTGAAGGACGAATCGATGGTGATCCTCCGCGGCCTCCTCGGCGTCGTCTCCTTCGACGGGGAGGGGAACGTGACCGCCACCCGCGTCCTTCGTCCCGGCGGGGAGGCCGTTGCCGTCGACATCCCCCACGGCGAGTTCCATACCGTCCTGGGCCTTGCTGCCGGGACGGTCTTCTTCGAGGCCAAGGCCGGACCCTACCTCCCCCTCACCGCGGCCGAAAAGGCCCCGTGGGCTCCTGCCGAGGGGGACGGGGCGGCCCCGGCCTATCTCGAATCCCTCGCCGGGCTTTTCCGCTAACTATGGGATCCTTCCGTAGAATCGCCTTGCTTCTCGTGACGACACTCCTTTGCGGGACCGCCTTCGCGGCGCCGAAGCCCCCCCGCCCCGAGGCGGGGATCGGCGTCCTCCTGGTGCGCCCGGCGCTTGCCGACCGGGACGGGGCACCTCCTGCGCTGGTCCTCTACCGGGAGCCGGGCGTCGGTCGCCTCGGCGAGTGGAGTGCCCCGTCATTGCCGCTCTTTCCGCTGCCGGTGGGGGATGGGGACTTATACCCACTGGCCGTCGTGATGAAGCGGGGGGAGTGGTTCCGGGTTGCCTATGATGAGGCGGGACGCTCCGGATGGGTGGAACGGCAGCGGAACTGGTCCTTTCTTTCCTGGGAAGAGTACCTCAAGGGGCGAAGCGCCCGCCTCCTGCCGGGACTCAGGAAGCCGTACTGCATCCTTCGGTCCGAACCAACCGGACAGGCCCCGGAGCTCCGAACCCTCTCCCCCTCCAACGCCCTCCGGATCGTCGAGGTGGCGGGGGACCGGGCACGGGTCCTGCTCGACCTTTCGGTAATCGGCTGGCTCCAGTGGCGGGACGAGGACGGCCGGCTCCTGATCGGCCTGCGGTGACCGGCCAAAAAAGCGTTGACTTGCCAAAAACGCTGTGTTATTCGAATTCATATGAAGAAAAACACCGTTTCCATCATCATGGCAGCACGAGCTATCAGCGCAGCGGCGACCAACGCCGCAGGGGTGCCCGCTGCCGTGTAAGGAGCCGTTGCATACGCTTCAATTATTGAAAGGCCGTGGGTAAACCCCGCGGCCTTTGTCATTGTGCGCTGAAAATCCACACACATACTACGGGGGACAAGGTGAGAAACGAACTGGTAACGCCCGGCGCGGGCGAACTGACTTACGAGATCCGCAACATCGTCAACGTGGCGGAGAAGCTCCAGAAGCACGGGGTGAAGATCAACTGGGAGAACATCGGCGACCCCATCGTCAAGGGAGAGGAGATCCCCCGCTGGATGAAGGAGATCGTGGCCAATGAAGTGATGGAGAACGACACCTGGGGCTACTGCCACACCCGCGGCGTCCTGGAGACCCGGGAATTTATCTGCGGGCTCACCAACAAACGGGGCGGTGCCCGGATCACCCCCGACGACATCATCTTCTTCAACGGCCTGGGGGACGCCATCTCCACGGTCTACGGCAACCTGCGCCACGAGACCCGGGTGCTGATGCCCTCCCCCACCTACACCACCCACTCCATCGGCGAGGCGGCCCACGCCCTTGCCTCGCCGGTCTGCTACCGCCTCAAGCCCGAGGACCAATGGTTCCCCGACCTGGAGGACCTGGAGAACCACGTCCGGTACAATCCCCAGATCTCCGGCATTCTCCTCATCAACCCCGACAACCCCACCGGCATGGTCTATCCAAAGGAGACCCTGGAGCGGATCGTTGCCATCGCCCGCACCTACGGCCTCTTCATCATCGCCGACGAGGTCTACAACAACATCACCTACAACGGCCAGACCACCGTCCCCATCTCCGACGTCATCGGCGACGTGCCGGCCATCGCCATGAAGGGTATCTCCAAGGAGGTCCCGTGGCCCGGTTCCCGCTGCGGCTGGATCGAGGTCTATAACGGCGCGAAGGACGAGCAGTTCCGCAAGTACGTCAACTCCATCCTCTCCGCCAAGATGAACGAGGTCTGCTCCACCACCCTGCCGCAAAAGTGCATCCCGGCCATCATGAAGCACCCCGAGTACCAGACCTACCTCCGGGAGCGGATCCGGCGCTACGAGCGGATGAGCAACATCACCTTCGACTGCCTGAAAGAAGTGCCGGGGCTCATGGTGAACCGGACCAACGGCGCCTTCTACATGTCGGTCGCCTTCCGGGACGGCCTCCTTACCAATCGCCAGTCCCTCCCCATCGAGAACGTCGAGGTGCGGGAACTGGTGGAGAACCTCGTGAACGCCCCCGGCGTCTCCCCGGACAAGCGGTTCGTCTACTACATCCTGGCCAGCACCGGCATCTGCATCGTCCCGCTTTCCTCCTTCAACACCCCGCTCCAGGGGTTCCGGGTGACGCTCCTGGAGAAGGACGAGGCCGAGTGCCTGCGGATCTACCGGACCCTGGCGGGGAAGATTGCCGAGTACCTGAAGTCCTGAACGGGGGCTGCAGAATGGAAAAAAGGGGGGGTGGCTGACAGACAGCACCCCCCCTTTTTTTGGTCTCATTCGCCGTAATAATTCACGGGACCGGGAACACTATATCATCCACCCAGGCTGTATCGGCTCCATCAGAGAAAATCCCATCTTTGGAGTAGACCCATTTAAACGTGTGACTCCCGGCGGAGACTGGAAAGGTCGCCTGAGTCCAAGGGACCTCACCGGAGTTTGCTAATTTCTGTACTCCGTCAATATAGAAGAGCAGCTCGTCATCATTTTCCTCTGAACTTACCGAATACCAGAAGCTGATGTTGCCGGCCGCGCAATCCATGGTCACTTCCATAGACGCGCTCTCGTCGTTGCGGATGGATACAGGGGCCTCGGCCGCATATGCACCGCCGTGCACCCTGGTGGTCTTTGCGGCCCACAGGCCGTTGCCGGTGGTGACCCAGGGTAAGCGGCTCAGGTTACCGGTCTCGAAATCCTCGCTTCCACTGGCAACGGGAGTACTGACCGTAAAGGTTACCTCGGCAAAGCCGGCATTGCCTGCTGCATCCGTTGCCTCGACCCGTACGGCATGTGAACCGTTCGCCAATGCATCGAGACTGTTGCCGGAAACCTTGTTGACGATACTCCCGTCAACCTTTACCACCACTGTCCCGTCACTTGCCGCATAAGTCAGAAGCGGCGTATTGTCGGTTGTCGTACCGGCTGTCGGCGATGTGAGTGTTACCGATGGGGCGGTGGAGTCGAGAACGATTGTATCGCTGACGGTGGTTGACCAGTTGCCCGCGGCATCCTTGAACCTGGCGTATACCGTCTTGGTGCCGTCTCCGGTTGCCAGGGTCCACGCTTTGCTTGCAGTATACGCCTCCGGTGTCGACCAGTTAGCATTGTCGCTGCTGAACTGCATCTGATTGCAAGCCCCGGCATTGTCGGTGCAGGAAAGGGACAGCGTCACGGCAGTTGTTGTAACATAAGTTGCCCCGCCGTTAATTGTAACGGCACCGGTTGGCAGTGTTGTATCAAAGGTATAAGTTTGGGATTTCGTCGTTTCGCTGTTGCCGGCGAGGTCGGTTGCGAAGTACTTCAGTGTCGCGTTTGAAGATACGCTTATGGGGGCTGAATAGACGCTAGACAACGTGGTTGGGGTGGTGCCGTCGGTTGTAAAGTATATCTTGTCACAAGCCGGGCCTGTCCCGCCACTGCAGGTAAGGGTCACCGTCTGGCTCGCATTGTAGGTCCCTCCCGCGGGCGTAGCGGTAGTTACCGGTCCTGAGGTTACGATGGTGTAGATCTGGCTCTTCACTGCTTCCTTATTGCCGGCCATATCGAATGCGAAGTACTTCAGTGTCGTGGTTGTGGTTATGGTTATGTCCGATGGAGTCGATAACAAACAGAACTTTTGGCCATCCTGCCCTATCCAATAATTCCCGCATGTGGATGTTGTGCCGTCAATTGCGTAATAAACCGTATCACACCACACGTCGCTGCATGTCAGGGTCACCTTCAGGTTTGAATGGTATACTCCTCCTGCCGGCGATGCTGTGGTCACCGGCGCTATCGTATCAAGGACAATCGTATTACCGGCGGTAGCCGACCAGTTGCCCGCCGCATCCCTGAATCTGGCGTACACGGTCTTTGCGCCGTCTCCCGCGGTCAGTGTCCATGCCTTTCTATTACCGTACACCTCAGGCTGCGACCAGCTCACCTTGTCGTTGCTGAACTGCATCTGTGAGCAACTGTTGTGATCATCCGAGCATGAAAGGCTCAATGTTACAGATGTGGAATCGGTATAAGAGTTTCCTGATTCAATCTCAATGTATCCTACTGGATCAGTATCAATGGTATAAGTCTGCTTCGCCTCGGCGCTTTCGTTGCCGGCAAGGTCGGTTGCGAAATATCTCAATATCTTGGTAGTAGCTATGTTTATTGGAGTTGAATAGACACTTGATGATGTCGTGGGCTTTGTATCGTTGGTCGTATAGTAAATTTTGTCACACCCTGCGCCTGCCCCGTCATTGCAGGTAAGGGTCACCGCCTGGCCTGTATTGTACATCCCTGCTGCCGGCAAAGCTGCAATCACCGGAGCCATTGTATCGAGCACAATGGTATCACTGACGGTGGTTGACCAGTTCCCTGCAGCATCCTTGAATTTGGCATATATCGCCTTGGTACCGTCTCCCGTGGCCAAGGTCCATGTCTTGGTTGCCGCATACGCCTCGGGTATCGACCAGCTTGAGTTGTCGTTGCTGAACTGCATTTGGTTACAAGTCCCCGCATCGTCAGTGCAGGAAAGGGTCAACGTTACGGCAGCAGTGGCAGTGTAGGTTGATCCGGTATTGATTGTTACAGTGCCGGTTGGTGGCGTTGTATTGAAAGTATAGCTTTGGGACTTCACCGTTTCGCTGTTGCCGAAAATGTCGGTTGCAAAAAATTTCAGGGTAGTAACCGCCGATATGAGCAAGGGGTTTGAATAGACGTTCGACGAGGTCGTGGGAGTAATGCCATCGGTTGTATAGTAGATTTTATTGCAGCCAGATCCGATCCCGTCGTCGCAGGTGAGAGTCACAGATTGGGTTGCGTTGTACGACCCTCCTGCCGGTGAAGCGGTTGTCACCGGCGGCGCCGTATCGATTACGTAGGTTTGGCTCTTCACCGCCTCGCTGTTGCCGGCCTTGTCGGTTGCGAAGTACTTCAGGGTCTTTGTTGTAGAGATGCTGATAGATGTGGAATAGACACTCGATAACGTGGTGGGCGTTGTGCCGTCGGTTGTATAGTAGATTTTATCGCATCCCGTACCGGTCCCTTCACTGCATGTCAGGGTTACCGTCTGAGTCGTTTGGGATACCCCTCCTGCTGGCGAAGCGGTGGTCACCGGGGTAGTTGCATCAAGCACAATCGTATCACTGTAAACGGTTGACCAGTTGCCCGCCTTATCCCTGAATCTGGCATACACGGTCTTGGTGCCGTCACCCGTTGCCAGGGTCCATGCTTTGGTCGCCGCATAAGCCTCAGGCGCCGACCAGCTTACATTGTCGTTGCTGAACCGCACCTGGTCACAACCACTACTGTCACTGCAGGTAAGATTCAACGTGCCGCTCGTGGTTTTGATGTAAGTTGCTCCTGCATTGATCTTTATCGAACCGGTCGGCAGTATCTTGTCGATGGTATAGGTCTGGTTCTTCACAGCCTCGCTGTTGCCGTTGAGATCGGTTGCGAAGTATTTCAGTGCCTTGGTTGATGATATACTAATGGGTGTTGAATAGACGCTTGATGACGTTGTGGGGGTAGTGCCAGTGGTTGTATAGTAAATTTTATTGCATCCCGAGCCTGATGTCCCGTCATTGCATGTCAGGATCACCGATTGCGTTGCGTTGTAAAATCCTCCTGCCGGAGAAGCGGTGGTCACCGGTGCCCCTGTCTCGGATATTTTTTTCAGCAGACGATTGCCCACCTCATCGTAGGTGTACTCTATTTTCGTGCCATCTCCATACTGCACTTGTATCAGACGGTTCAAGTCATCGTACACATAATTGATCGATTCGGCGAAGGAGGCGACAACCGATATTAGCAGCAACGTGATAAGGGTCATGCCTGTTAACAGGATATGTCTTGGTCTCGATGGCATCTTGTTATCCCTCCGAATCGATTGTATTGGTAATTGAATTAAATGTCTCAATTTACTGGCTGTCTGCTCTTGTATTCTTCTAATTTTGCTCTGCAAATTAATCATTCTTCTTCCTCAACCATATAGCTTTATCATCGCCATGAAATCTAATTTCGTTTACAAAGTCAGGTATTATGATTTCTAAACCAATTTCGTCTGTTCTTTTTTCTCTTGGAACAAACATAACATACTTTTTATAAGCTTGAATAA
>NZ_DAHVYG010000073.1 GCF_027327745.1 Geobacter sp. | reverse complement strand
CCGGAATGCGGCGCGTCTGCTGGGAGTCGCTTGCGAGGAGATCATCGGCTGCGGGGCCGGGGAGGTCCTCCCGCCGGAAATACGTGCTTTCGTCGATGAGGGCGCGGAGAAGAAGACCTCCCTCTGCCGGGTGCCGGTCGGGGGGGCGCGGGTGCATACCCGGGGGGTCTATCTGAAGACGGGGGATCAGGAGGGGATCATCGTCGTCTTCGACGGGGAGGGGTGCGAATGAAAGAGAAGATCCTTTTCGTGGACGACGAGGAGCATATCCTCAACGCCGTGGAGCGGCTCTTCGCCGAAAAGGGGATGCCGATCCTGCGGGCCGCTTCTGCCGCCGAGGCGCTGGGGATCTTCCAGCGGGAGGAGGTCGCGGTCGTGGTCTCCGACAACCAGATGCCCGGGAAAAGGGGGATCGAGCTCCTGTCGGAGCTGAAGACGGTTGCTCCCCGGACGGTGAAGGTCCTGATGACGGCATACGCCGACCTCTCCACCACCCTGGAGGCGATCAACCGTGGGGAGGTCTACCGGTTCGTGGTGAAGCCGTGGGAGAACGACGAACTGGTGGCGGTCGTCGGCCAGGCCCTTGCCCGCTACCGGACCCTGGCGGCCCTCGCCCGGGAGGACGATGCAATTCTCGAATCCCTCGCCCAGACCATCGAGCTCAAGGACCCTTACACCAGGGGACACTGCGCGCGGGTCGCCTCCTATGCCCTGATGATCGCCGGCGAGCTCGGGCTTTCCCCCTCCCAGTGCAAGGATATCCGTTACGGTAGCTGGCTCCATGACTGCGGCAAGATTGGCGTCCCCGAGGCGATCCTCTCCTTTGGCGGCCCCCTCTCCCACAACGACTTCGATACGATCAAGAAGCACCCGTCGTGGGGAGCGGATGTCGTCCGCCAGGCCCGCCTTTCCCAGACGGTGGTCGATATCGTCCTTCACCACCACGAGCGCTTCGACGGCCAGGGGTACCCGGACGGCCTCGCCGGCGAGGCGATCCCCCTGGCAGCCCGCATTGCCTCGGTGGCCGACGTCTACGACGCCCTGACCTCCGAGCGCCCGTACCGTCGGGCCTTCTCGTGGCAGAGGGGGGTCGAGATCCTTGAATCGATGAAAGGGGGGCCCCTCGACCCGGCGCTGGTGGATGCATTCATCGCCTCGCTCAAGAAAAGGGGACTTCTGCCGAAAGATACATCAGGAGGGAAAGAATCCCATGGATGAACTGTGCGAGAGTGCACCGGTCCGGGTGCTCTTCGTCGATGACGAGGAAAACATACTGAAGGCCCTCCAGCGGCTGCTGATGGATGAGGATTTCGAGATCCTCACCGCCTCTTCCGCCGAAGAGGGGCTGAAGCTTCTGCTGGCGAACGATAGCGTGGGGCTCATCGTCTCCGACCAGCGGATGCCGGGGGTCACCGGGGTCCAGTTCCTGGAGCAGGCGAAGGAGATGGTTCCCGATGCCCTGCGGATCATGCTGACCGGCTACGCCGACATATCCGCCACCGTGGACGCCATCAACCGTGGCGGGGCGTACCGTTACATCACCAAGCCGTGGAACGAGGACGAGCTCGTCCAGACGATCCGCGACGCGGTGCGCCAGTACCGGCTCGTCCAGGAGAACCGGCGCCTTGCCGCCATAGTCAGCCGCCAGAACGAGGAGCTGCGGGAGTGGAATACGAACCTGAAGCAGCGGGTCCTGGAGCAGACCGTAGAGCTGCGGAAGAAGCAGGAGGCGCTGCAGGCGTACAACGAGAGGCTGCGGACGAACTTCAAGGAGACGGTCACGGCCTTTTCGCGGCTGATCGAGCTCGGCGGCAAGAAGCAGCATGCGGATACCGTCGCCAAGCTGGCCATGAACATGGCCCAGGCGCTGGGCCTTTCCGCCGAAGAGGTGGAGACGGTGCACAATGCGGCCCTTCTCCACGACATCGGGGAACTGGGGACATCGAGCGAGCTGCTGAGAAAAGATCCCCTCGAGATGAATGCCGGTGAACTGAAGGAGTACATGCTCCATGCCGTGAGAGGGCAGACGGCCATAGCCACCATCGAGGAGCTGCGCGAAGCGGGCGAGCTGATCCGCCACCACCACGAGCACTTCGACGGAAGCGGCTTTCCGGACGGTCTCAAGGGGGAGGCGATCCCCCTCGGGGCCCGCATCATTGCCATGGCCGACTTCCTCGACCGGATCATGCAGAAACTGCACGGTTCCACCGCCATCGAATTCGGGTTGCGCAGCGTCTCCGCCGAGCTCGGCAAGCGGCTGGATCCATCGCTCTACAAACCGTTGTGCAAATTCGCCAAGTACCTCTACTACGTCAGGGAAACCGGGATCAAGAAGCTTGGCGAGACGGAGATCGGGCTGACCGAATTGACGGTCGGTCAGGTGCTCTCCCGCGACCTCTATAGCGGCACGGGTCTGCTCCTCCTCAACCGGGGGGTGCGGCTCGACGCGGTAAAGATCGAGGCGATCCGCCGCTACTACCGCATCGATCCGCCGCCCCACGGGATTTTCGTGGAATACTGAGGGGAGACCGTGAGCGATTGCCGTAACACAGACACCATGAAGGTGCTCTTCGTCGACGACGAGGAGTATATCCTCCACTCCCTGGGCCGGCTCTTCCGGGACGAGGAGTTCGAGGTCCTCACCGCGGGGAGCGGCGAGGAGGGGGTCCGGGTCCTCGAAACTGTAACCGGCGTGGGGGTGATCGTCTCCGACCAGCGGATGCCCGGCATGGCGGGGACCGAGTTCCTCTTCCGGGCGCGGGAAATCGCGCCCGACGCGATCAGGATGCTCCTTACCGGTTACGCCGACATAACGGCGGCCATCGACGCCATAAACCGGGGGAGCGCGAGCCGCTACATCTCCAAGCCGTTCGAGAACGACGAGCTGCTCCAGATCATCCGCGACGGGGTTGCCCGTTACACCCTGGTCGTCGAGAACCGGCGGCTGGCCGACGAGCTCCGGCAGTGGAACGAGAGCCTCCGGGAGCGGGTCATGGCCCAGACGGCCCAGATCAGGAAGAACAATGAGGAGCTGCACCTTCTCAACGACCGTCTCGGCAAGAACTACCGCGGCGTCATCCAATCCTTTGCGAAGCTTCTGGAGCTGCGGGACCGGGAGAGCCGCGACCATGCCGGCAACGTGGCGGCGCTTGCCGCCGGGGCGGCCCTCAATCTGGGGCTCCCCCCCGAGGAGGTGGAGACCGTCAGGGTGGCGGCGCTTCTGCACGACATCGGAAAGATCGGCATGTCCGACGGCCATCTCGGCTTCGATTTCTCCTCCGGGGAAGGGGAGGGGGTCGAGGAGTACCGGCAGCACCCGGTCAGGGGGCAGACGGCCCTGGACAGCGTGGAGGACCTGCGGGGAGCGGGCCTCTTCATCCGTCACCATCACGAACGGTTCGACGGCGGCG
This sequence comes from Geobacter sp., assembly GCF_027327745.1. GTDB lineage: Bacteria > Desulfobacterota > Desulfuromonadia > Geobacterales > Geobacteraceae > Geobacter. The sequence continues at coordinate 18,965 of NZ_DAHVYG010000073.1, read as the reverse complement.
GTTTCCCCGACGCCCTGGCCGGCGGTAATATCCCCCTCGGCTCGCGCATCATCGCCCTGGCCGACTTCGCCGACCGTACCATGGCCCGCGGGGAAGAGGGAGGCGCCGAGGTGTGCCTCAAGGCGCTGGAGGGAGAGCTGGGGAAGAGGTTCGATCCGGACCTCTTCAGGCACGTAGTCAAGCCGGTCCGGACCCTCTACGCCGACCTCAGGCCCAGGAGTTCCCTGGTGGAGCGGGAGCTCCCTCCCGAGGAGCTCCTGACCGGGATGGTCCTTGCCCGGGATGTGGTGAGCGGCACCGGCCTTCTCCTCCTGAACCGGGGCGTGACCCTCGACCGGATGAAGATCCAGGCCATCCTGCGCTACTATCAGCTCGATCCCCCCAAGGGGGGCGTGCGGGTTTTCACAAAGGGGTGAGACCGTGATCGAGTACGACGCCGAACAGAAGCGGATGGTCCTGAAGCTGGTCTACTACGGCCCGGCCATGTCGGGAAAGACCACCAATCTGCTCAAGCTCCACGACCTGATCACCCAGGAGGGGCGCGGCGACCTCATGGTCCTCGACACCACCGATGACCGGACCATCTTCTTCGACCTCCTCCCCTTTTTCCTCGTCGCCCCCAGCGGCCTGAAGATCAAGGTGAAGGTCTACACGGTGCCGGGGCAGGTGCGCCATGACGCCACGCGCAAGGCGGTCCTCCAGCGGGCGGACGGGGTGGTCTTCGTGGCCGACTCCCAGCTCGCCGAGGCGGCCAACAATTTCGAGAGCTTCGACAACCTGGAGAAGAACCTCGCCTTCGTCGGGATCGACATCGAGAAGGTTCCCCTGGTGGTGCAGTTCAACAAGAGGGACCTGAAGAACGTGGTGAGCGAAGAGGAGATCGCTCGGGTCTGGGGGCCGACCGGGATCCCGGTGGCGAGCGCATCGGCCCTGGAGGGGTGGGGGGTGGTGGAGACCTTCACGAAGCTCCTGGAGCTCACCTACGCCGCCATCGACCGGAAGTACCGGCTCCTGGAGGAGCACGGGCTGGACGCGGCGAGCTTCGTGCGGAAGATGACGTCGGTTGAGGGATCGTAATCCCGATCCTCAGCATGGCATCCGTAGGGGCGATCCTTGTGATCGCCCGTTTCCTCGCATGCGCCGAAAAGGGCAAACACAAGGTTTGCCCCTACATGGCAATTGAAAGAGACCTATCGTGGAAGATCGACAGATATCGAACGCATCAGCCAATCGCCTCCAATTCGTGGTTGGCGAGGAACGGGGCCTCAGGGACGTCATCTCCGAGGGCGAGGTGCTTCCGCTTCTCAGGGGGGCGGTGCGGGCCGGCGCCTTTGCCGCCGCCCTGGCCGACACCGAGGGGGCGATCCTCTGGTCCCATGCCGCACCGGACGCCGGTGAGCAGGGGGGCTCCGCGGGCCTCAGGGGGCCCGCGATCCTCCTGGAGGGGGAGCCGGTGGGATCGGTCCTCGTCAAGGGGGAGCAGGGGCGGGAGGAGTTCCTGAAGGGGATCGCGGTCATGCTGACCGCCGCGGTGAATCTTCTGGTCGGCTCGAACCTCAAGAGGATGCTCACCACCGAGATCCACACGACCGTGGTCAACCAGTCCTACGAGGAGCTTCTGGAGACCAACCGGAAGCTGGCCGCCTCGGAGGCGCGGTACCGGGAGCTGGCGGAGAGCCTGGAGATCAAGGTGGAGGAGCGGACGGCGGAGCTGAAGAAGGCCCTGGCGCGGCTTCTGCAGCAGGAGAAGCTGGCCTCGGTGGGGCAACTGGCGGCCGGCATCGCCCACGAGATCAACAACCCCATGGGGTTCGTGACGAGCAACATCCATACGATGCAAAAGTACCTGGCCCGCTTCATCGAGATGCTCCAGTTCTCCCGCGACCTCTTCGCCGGGGGGCAGGGGGGGGTGGAGAAAGAGCGCTTTTCCGAGAAATGGCGCCAACTGAAGCTCGACATGGTTCTCGCCGACGTGGACGAATTGGTCTCCCAGAGCCTCGGGGGGGCGGAGCGGGTGAAGAAGATCGTGGCCGATCTGAAGGGGTTCTCGCACATCGACGACCTGGGGGAGACGGTGACGGACCTGAACGCCGAGATCGACCGGACCCTCGCCGTGCTGGTCCACGAGATCCCGCCGGGGACTGAGATCGTCAGGGAGTATGGCCCCTTGCCCGGCTTTTCCTGCCGTGCGGGGGAGCTCTGCCAGGTGTTCCTGAACATTATCGTGAATGCCTGCCAGGCAAGGGGTGCAGGGCTCAGGATCGTCATCCGGACCGAGCTTTCGGGGGATGCCATCGTCATTACCTTTGCCGACAACGGCCCCGGCATTCCGCAGGAGTTTCTGCTCCGCGTCTTCGAGCCATTCTTCACCACCAGACCGGTGGGGCAGGGGATGGGGATGGGGCTTGCGGTGGTCTACGATGTCGTGACCGCCCACGGCGGCACGGTGGAGGCGGGAAACTCCCCCGAAGGGGGGGCGTCGTTCGTGGTGAGGCTTCCGGTCTCAGGGAGATAGCATGTCGAAGTTCTCGGAACTCTTCAAGACCGTTGCCGCGGGCGAGGAGCCGTCGCAGCCGCTTCCGTCCGATGACGACGCCACTCTGGTGGAGTACAGCGAGACCGAGAGCCGGTTCACGCTTCTCTTTGTCGACGACGAGGAAGGGGTCCTGAGGGCGCTGCGGCGCATCTTCATCGACGAGAACTACGCGATCCTCACCGCCGAATCGGCCGAAAAGGCCCTGGCCATCTTGGGGAAGCAGGCGGTGCACCTGGTGGTCTCCGACCACCGGATGCCGGGGATGACCGGCGCCCAGCTCCTGAAGGAGATCAAGCAGCGGTGGCCCGACACCATCCGGATCATGCTGACCGGCTACGCCGATGTCCAGTCGATCATGGGGGCGGTGAAGGAAGGGGCGGTCTTCAAGTTCATCACCAAGCCGTGGAACGACGAGGATCTGCGGCTCACCGTGAGCCTCGCGCTGCAGCAGTACGCCCTCATCCAGGAGAACAAGAAGCTCAAGGAGATCGCCAGGGCGCAGCAGTCGAAGATCAGGAACTTCGCCGGGCTCTTCGACGAGGACAAGTCGATGCTCGGGAGCATCCTGACCGAGGCGGGGGTGATCCGCAAGGACGACTTCGCCGCCGTCCTCCAGGGGAAGAAGGGGGGGGAGCTCCTCGTCGACGCCCTGGTGCGGGGGAACGTCTGCACCGAGGCGAAGATCCTGAAGGCCCTGCAGAACCATCTCGGCATCGAGTTCGTCGACCTGCGGGAGGCGAGCCTCACCCCCGGGGTGGTGAAGTGTCTCCCCCGCGACATGTGCGAGAAGCACCGCCTCATTCCGGTCAGGCTGGACGGCAACCGCCTCACCATCGCCATGGCCGACCCCTCCGACATCTTCAAGATCGACAACATCTCCCGGGTCCTGGGACTCAAGGTGGTCCCGCTCCTCTCCACGAGTTCCGAGATCCAGGCGCAACTCGCCCGGATTTACGGCGAGGCGTCATCGGCCATCGCCGTTTCCGCCGGGGAGGAGCTCGACGAGTACGGCGAGCTGGAGCCCTTGGACGAGATCGACATCGTCATCGAGGACGATGAGAACGAGGTGAGCGTCGACGAGCTGATCGGCTCGTCGAAGGTCCCCCCGATCATCAGGATCGTCAACGCCGTCATCTCCGAGGCGGTCCGCTACCGGGCGAGCGACATCCACATCGAGCCGAAGACCAAGTGTACCGTGGTCCGCTACCGGATCGACGGGCTGCTCCACGCAAAGATCAAGGTCCCCTCCGATATCCACGCGGCGGTTATCTCGCGGGTGAAGATCCTCGCCAAGATGGACATCTCCGAACGGCGCAAGCCCCAGGACGGCCGCATCACGGTCAAGACGGGAACGAGGATCGTCGACATGCGGGTCTCGACCCTCCCCACCCTGAACGGCGAGAAGGTGGTCATGCGGATCCTCGACAAGAGCGCCTCCATCAAGGGGCTGGACGAGCTCGGGGTGCTCCCCGCCGACATGCGAAAGCTCACCGTCCTCAGCAAGAAGCCCCAGGGGGTCATCATCGCCACCGGCCCCACCGGGAGCGGCAAGACCACCATGCTCTACTCGCTGCTGTCCGCCATGATGGACAGCAACAAGAACTTCGAGACCATCGAGGAGCCGGTGGAGTATTTTCTGGAGGAGGCGAGCCAGGTGGCGGTGCGGGAGAAGATCGGCCTCTCCTTTGCTCAGGTGCTCCGTTCCACGCTCCGCCAGGACCCGGACGTGATCATGGTGGGGGAGATCCGCGACTTCGAGACCGCCGACGTGGCGTTCAAGGCGTCGCTCACCGGCCACATGGTCCTCTCCACCCTCCACACCAACAGCGCCGTCGCCTCCATCACCCGCCTCATGGATATGGGGATCAAGCCGTACATCCTCGCCTCGGCCCTGGAGGGGATTCTTGCCCAGAGACTGGTCCGCCGGGTGTGCGACTCGTGCAAGGTTCCCGTCCCCCCCGACCGGGACCTCATGGAACTGCTGAGAATCCCCCGCGATTACCTCAAGGGGAGCGTATACCAGGGGAAAGGGTGCGACAAGTGCAACAAGACCGGGTATCGGGAAAGGATCGGGGTCTTCGAGCTCTTCGTCATGAACGACGACTTCCGCCACTTCATCAGCAGTCAATACCGGGAGTCGGAGCTCTTCGAGATGGCGCGCGCCAACGGCATGAGGACCCTGATCGAGGACGGGATCGAGAAGGTGCGGCTCGGACACACGACCCTGGAGGAGCTGCTGCGGGTGATCGGCCCCCAGATTGTCTACGAGCGGGGATGCCCGAGCTGCGGCAAGATGGTTGACGCCAAGTTTCTCTTCTGCCCCTGGTGCGGCACCTTCAAGAGCAACTGCTGCAAGGGGTGCAAGATGCCGCTGGAGGAGGAGTGGGCGGTCTGCCCCTTCTGCGGGGTGGAGAGGGTGCAGGAATACATGACGCTGACGGAGGAAGTATGAAAAAGACTCTGCTGCTGGTGGATGACGAGCCCAATGTTATTCAGGCTCTCCGGCGGGCGCTTGCGGAGGAGCCGTACGAGATATTGACCGCGGGGAGCGGTCCGGAGGGGCTGGCGGTGTGCGCCGAGCACCGGATCGGGGTGGTGGTGTCCGATGAGAGGATGCCGGGGATGGACGGGGCCGGATTTCTTGCCGCCGTAAGGGAGCGATACCCCGAGACCATCAGGATCATGCTTACCGGCCACGCATCTGTCGATGCCACCATGAAGGCGGTGAACCAGGGGGAGATCTACCGCTTTTTCACCAAGCCGTGGAACGACCTGGAATTGAGACTGGCGCTGCGCTCCGCGTTCGACAAGTTCGCGCTCGAAGAGGAGAACCGGCGCCTGTTGAGCACGGTGAAGCGCCAGTACCAGGAGCTGAGCGCCCTGGAGCTGAAGTACCCGGGGATCACCGATGTGGAGAAAGACGAAACGGGAACGCTGATCCTCCCGAATGTGTCCGATGAGGACCTCAACAAGATCATCGAGAAATGCAACGAGAGTCTTGGCAGGAAGTGAGACGTGAGACGTGAGAAGTGAGACGTGTGAAGCTGGTTTTTTCCCTCTCACTTCTCACGTCTTACGTCTCACCTTGTTGTTATATCCCTAGCACCTCCGCCAGCCGCAGCACCTCGTCCTGGGGGCGTTTTTCCCCCTTGATCACGTCCTCCAGCGGGGCGGCTGTCATCGAGTTGCAGGCGAGCCCGACCATGACCCCGTCGGTCCCCGAAACGAGGAGCTCCACCGCCTTCTTGCCGAAGCGGCTCGCCAGGAGCCGGTCGAAAACGGTGGGTGCCCCGCCCCGCTGGTAGTGGCCCAGCACCGTCACCCGCGTCTCGAAGCCGATGGCGTCCTTGATGCTGTCGGCCACATCCTGGGCATGTCCCGCCCCTTCGGCAACGATGATGATGGCGTTGTCCCGCCCCTCTTCATAACGGGCGCGGAGCTGGCGGCAGATCTCGGCCAGATCGTATTCGCGTTCGGGGACCAGGGCGTATTCGGCCCCGGTGGCGATGGCGGCGATGGAGGCGAGGTAGCCGGAGTTGCGCCCCATCACCTCGATGACGAAGGCCCGGGCATGGGAGCTGGCGGTGTCCTTGATGCAGTCGACGGAGTAGATGATGTTGTTGAGGGCGGTGTCGACGCCGATGGCCATGTCGGTGCAGGGGATGTCGTTGTCGATGCTGGCGGGGATGCCGACCACGGGGAAGCCGAGCCGGTGCAGCGCCAGCGCCCCCGTGAGGGAGCCGTCGCCCCCCAGCACCACGAGCCCCTCGATGCCGAGCTCTTTCAGGATGGCGAGGGCCTGCTGCTGCCCCTCGGGAGTGCGGAATTCGGGGGAGCGCGCCGACTGGAGGAAGGTCCCCCCCCGGTGAAGGATACCGGATACCGCCTTGTTGTCCAGGGTGAGGCAGTCCCCCTTCATGAGCCCCAGGTATCCCTTGCGGAAACCGACCATTTCGATGTTCATCCGGATTGCCGTCCGGGCCGCCGCACGAATAGCGGCGTTCATGCCGGAACAGTCGCCGCCGCTTGTCAGAATCCCGATCTTCTTCATGGTTCCTCCTTCAACTTATAGGTCATACAGAACTCGTCATTCCGTTTCTTTCTTGCCTCGAAGCCACTCCATCCGCTCCCTGATCGTCTTCTCGTACCCCCGCTCGGTCGGCTCGTAGAACCGCTCACCCTTCAGCTTCTCCGGCAGGTAGTCCTGGGGCGCGTATCCTTCCTCGTAGTCGTGGGCATAGCGGTATCCCTTGCCGTAGCCGAGTTCCTTCATGAGCCTCGTCGGGGCGTTGCGGACGTGCATCGGCACGGGGAGGGCGCCGCTCTTTCTCACCTCCCCCTGGGCGGCGTTGATGCCGGCGTAGGAGGCGTTGGACTTGGGGGCCGTGGCGAGATAGGTCACCGCCTGGGCCATGATGATCCGCCCCTCCGGGAGCCCCACGAGCTGGAACCCCTGCAGCGCCGCCACCGCCACCTGGAGCGCCCGGGGGTCGGCGTTACCGATATCCTCGCTGGCCAGGATCACCATCCGCCGGAGGATGAAGAGCGGGTCCTCCCCCGCCTCGATCATCCGGGCGAGCCAGTAGAGGGCGCCGTCGGGGTCGCTCCCCCGCATCGACTTGATGAAGGCGGAGATGACGTTGTAGTGCTCCTCTCCTCCCTTGTCGTAGAGAAGGGGCTTTTTCTGCAGCGCTTCCCGGACGGCGTCGAGGTCGATGGCGCCGTTCTTTGCCAGCCGCGCCGCCGTCTCCAGGGTATTGAGGGCCACCCGCCCGTCCCCCCCGGCCTGCTCGGCCATGAAGGCGATCGCCTCGTCGGTGGCCGCAAGGCCGGCGCTCCCCAGTCCCTGCTCCCGGTCCTCCAGGGCATGGCGCAGGATCGCCTCGATCTCTTCGGGGGAGAGGGGGGTGAGGACGAGGACCTTGCAGCGGGAGAGGAGCGGCGCCACCACCTCGAAGGAGGGGTTCTCCGTGGTGGCGCCGATGATGGTGAAGGTCCCCTTCTCCACGTAAGGGAGGAAGGCGTCCTGCTGGCTCTTGTTGAAGCGGTGGATCTCGTCGACGAAGAGGATGGTGTTGAGTCCCCGGTATTTCCTCTCCTCCTCGGCCTCCTTGACGATCTCGCGGATCTCCTTCACCCCCGAGAGGATGGCGGAGAAGAAGATGAAGTGGGACTTGGTGGCGTTGGCGATGATCCGGGCGAGGGTCGTCTTGCCGGAGCCGGGGGGGCCCCAGAAGATGAGCGAGGTGAGGGTGTCCGACTCGATGAGACGGCGCAGGAGCTTCCCTTCCCCCAGCAGGTGCGTCTGCCCCATGAACTCGTCGAGGGTTTTCGGGCGCATCCGCTCGGCGAGGGGCGCGTCCTTGGCCGAAGCTGCGGTGGTGCTGGTGTCGAAGAGGTCCATCATCGGGGCGGCCGCTCAGCTCTCCGGCACGCCGTCGCGCTGGCGGAACTCGAGGACGGGGCGGATCTCCATCGGCTCCACCCCCCAAATCTCGCGCGCGTAGTCGGCGATGGTCCGGTCGCTGGAGAATTTCCCCATTCCCGCGCAGTTGAGGATCGCCTTGCGGGCCCACTCGTCCTGGTTCAGGTAGAGGCGGCTCACCTCCTCCTGGGCGGCGATGTAGGAGGCGTAGTCGGCAAGGAGCATGTAGTAGTCCCCCTGGTTGAGGAGGGTGTCGACGATGGGGCGGAAGAGGTCGCGGTTGCCGGGGGAGAAGTGCCCCTCGGCGATCATGTCGAGGACCTTCCTGAGCTCCGCGTTGCGGCCGTACCAGTCGCGGGGATTGTACCCCTTTCGGCGCAGCCCCTCCACCTCGGCGGCATTCATCCCGAAGATGAAGATGTTGTCGCGTCCCACCTCTTCCATGATCTCGATGTTGGCGCCGTCCAGGGTGCCGATGGTCAGCGCCCCGTTGAGGGCGAACTTCATGTTTCCCGTTCCCGATGCCTCGGTGCCGGCGGTGGAGATCTGCTCCGAGAGGTCGGCGGCGGGGAAGATCTTTTCCGCCAGGGAGACGCTGTAGTTGGCGAGGAAGACGACTTTCAGGCGGTCGCCGACGTCGGGGTCGTTGTTGACCGCGTCTCCCACGGCGTTGATGAGCCGGATGATCAGCTTGGCGATGAAGTAGGCGGGGGCCGCCTTGCCGCTGAAGATGACGGTGCGGGGGACGAAGTCGCCGGCGGGGTTCGCCTTGATCCGGTTGTAGAGGGTGACGACGTGGAGGACGTTGAGGAGCTGCCGCTTGTACTCGTGGAGCCGCTTCACCTGGCAGTCGAAAAGGGAGTCGACGCTCACCGTCACGCAGTTGTGGTCGAGGATGTAGCGGGCGAGCCGCTCCTTGTTCTCCCGCTTCACCCGGCGCCATTGAGCCACGAAGGCGGGGTCGGCGGCATGGTCGCGGAGCCTGGCGAGCTCGTAGAGGTCTTTTGTCCACCCCTCGCCGATGGTGTCGCCGATGAGCGCCGCCTGGCCGGGGTTCGCGCACTTGAGCCAGCGGCGCTGGGTGATGCCGTTGGTCTTGTTGTTGAAGCGTTCGGGGAACATCTCGTGGAAGTCGCGGAAGACGCTCTCCTTGAGGATCTCGGTGTGGAGCGCCGCCACGCCGTTCACCGAATGGCTCCCGATGATGGCGAGGTTGGCCATCCGCACCTTGCGCTCCCAGTGCTCTTCGATGAGGGACATCCGCTGGAGCCTGCCGGTGTCGCCGGGGAACCGCCTGCGGACCTCCGCCAGGAACCGGTCGTTGATCTCGTAGATGATCTGGATGTGTCGCGGCAGGATATGCTCGAAGAACCAGACCGGCCATTTCTCCAGCGCCTCGGGGAGGATGGTGTGGTTGGTGTAGGCGAACGTGTTGGTGGTGATCTCCCAGGCGGCGTCCCAGTCGAGGTGGTAGTGGTCGAGCAGCAGCCGCATCATCTCCGGGATGCAGAGGGCGGGGTGGGTGTCGTTCAGCTGGATCGCCACCTTGGTCGGGAGGAGGCGCAGGTCGTCGTGGTTCTTGCGGAAGCGGTAGATGACGTCGTAGACCGTGGCGCAGGCGAGAAAGTACTCCTGCTTGAAGCGCAGTTCCCTCCCCTCCGGCACGTTGTCGGCGGGGTAGAGGACCTTGGAGATGTTCTCGGTGACCATCTTCTTCTCGACGGCCCGGATGTAGTTCCCCTCGTTGAAGAAGGCGAGGTCGAACTCCCGGGTCGACTTGGCGGTCCAGAGCCGCATGGTGTTGACGGTGTTGGTCGCGAAGCCGGGGATGGGGGTGTCGTAGGCCATGGCCATGACGTCTTCGGTGTCGACCCAGTCGAAGACCGGTTTCCCCTCGGCATCCCGGCGCTCCACGACCCGGCCGTAGAACTTCACCGGGTGGAGATGCTCCTGACGGTCGAGCTCCCAGGGGTTGCGGTAACGGAGCCAGTTGTCGGGAATCTCCACCTGGGCGCCGTCGGCGATGCTCTGGCGAAAGATGCCGTACTCGTAGCGGATGCCGTACCCGTACCCGGGAATCCCCATGGTGGCCATGGAGTCGAGGAAGCAGGCGGCCAGCCGCCCGAGACCGCCGTTGCCGAGCCCCGCGTCCTGTTCCTGCTCGATCAGCTGGTCCAGGTCGTACCCCAGGGAGGTCATCGCCTCGCGGAATTGTTCGAGGAGCCCTAGGTTCACGAGGCTGTTCTCCAGGGTCCGTCCCATCAGGAACTCCATGGAGACGTAGTAGATCCGCTTCGGGTCCTCGTTGTAGTAGGTCTGCTGGGTGTCGAGCCACCGCTCAACCAGCCGGTCGCGCACGGCATAGGAGAGGGCGTTGAAGATGTCGTGGCGGGTGGCGGAGTACTTGTCCTTGCCGAGGGTGTACTCCAGGTGTTCGAGGAACGACTTTATGATGAGCATCAGGGCGTCGAGTTCGGCGGAAACGGGAGCGTTGGGGATCGTCTCATCATTCATGGGGTCACCTTCGTGGGAAAGAGGGGTGCCGGAGGGGCCCGAAACGCCGTGCTGGCAATGGGACCGGAGCCCGCCGGGCGGGGGAATTTCCATTGGACATATCCCCCTGAACTGTGTTAGTAAATTTCATTCTTATACCACATTCAAAAGGCCGGGACGATGAAAAAAATCGCCATCTTCGCCAAGGTCCACGACCCCCGCTGCCGGGGGGTTGCCGACGAGCTGATCACCTGGCTGGAAGGGCGCGGACTGGTGCCGCTCGTGGAGGCGCACCTCGCCCGCCATATGGGGGGGAGGCAGGGGATTGCCGCCGAAGAGATCCCGGCCCTGGCCGACATGGCGGTGGTGCTCGGCGGCGACGGCACCCTCATCTCGGCGGCGCGGCTCATCGGAGCCCGGGAGATTCCGATCCTGGGGGTCAATCTCGGAAGCCTCGGCTTTCTGACGGAAGTCACCCTCGACGAACTCTATCCCGCCCTCGAATCGTGCCTGCGCGGCGACTTCCGGGTCTCGGAGCGGATGATGCTTCGCGCCGCCGTCGAACGGGAGGGGAGGGAAAACTCCTGCCACCGGGTGTTGAACGACGTCGTGATCAACAAGGGGGCGCTGGCCCGGATCGTCGACATTGAGACCCTGGTCAACGACCGCTACCTCACCACCTACAAGGCCGACGGCCTCATCATATCGAGCCCCACCGGCTCCACCGGCTACTGCCTCTCCGCCAACGGCCCCATCGTCCACCCGGCCCTCGAATGCCTGACCATCACCCCCATCTGTCCCCATACCCTCACCAACCGTCCCATTGTCCTGGAGGCCGATGCGGAGGTGACCGTGCGGCTCATCTCCAAGCACGAGGACGTCTTCCTGACCCTCGACGGCCAGGTGGGGGTGGAGCTGAAATGCGGCGACATCGTCCGGGTGCGGCGGGCCGAGCACCGGACGCGGCTCGTGATGTCGGGGAGCAAGGACTACTTCGAGGTGCTGCGCACGAAGCTGAAGTGGGGGGAAAGATAGGTGCTCGGGACTCGGGATTGGTGAAAGCCTTTACCAGTCCCGAGTCCCCAGTCCCGGCTTTATCATGCTCATAGACCTTTCCATCAGAAATCTCGCCATCATCGATTCCCTCCACGTTCCGTTCCGCGACGGGTTCACCATTCTGACCGGGGAGACGGGGGCGGGAAAGTCGATCATCATCGACGCGGTGAACCTCATCATGGGGGGGCGCGCGTCGGCCGACCTGGTCCGCACCGGTGAGGAGGAGGCGACCGTGGAGGCGATCTTTCAGCTCCTTCCCGATTCGCCGCTCTCCGTGCGGCTGGAGGAGATGGGGATCGAGTGCGGGGGGGAGCTCCTCGTGAAGCGGGTCGTATCCCGCTCCGGAAGAAACCGGGTCTTCGTGGGAGGCGGGCTTTCGACCCTCGGCATCCTTTCGGAAATCGCCCGGGACCTGATCAACATCTACGGTCAGCACGAGTCCCAGACACTCCTCAGACCCGAGAACCACCTGACGCTCCTGGACGGTTTCGCGGGGCTCCAGCCGCTGCGCGGCGCCTACGCCGCCCTCTTCGAGGAGTACCGGGCGACCGAGGCCCGGATCAGGGAGCTGGAGGAGGGGGAGCGGGAGGTGGCCCGGAAGCTCGACTTGCTGTCGTTCCAGGCGGAGGAGATCCGGTCGGCGGCCCTTTCCCCCGGCGAGGACGAAGAGCTTGAGCGGGAGCGAAGCCTCCTCGTCCATGGCGAGAAGCTCCTGCGCACCAGCCAGGAGTCCTTCTATGCGCTCTATGGCGGTGACGGGGCGATCCTGGATCGGCTGGCCGAAGTAAGGACAAGGATTGCCGGCATAATTTCCGTGGATGCAACGCTGGTGCCGCTGTACGAAACCCTGGAGTCTTCGGCGGCACAGCTTGAGGATGCGGCCCTGACGCTGCGCGATTACGCCGCCCGGGTGGAGGCCGATCCGGCACGTTTGGAGCGGGTGGAGGAACGGCTCGACCTGATCCGCCGCCTGAAGAAAAAGTACGCCCCCACGGTGAAGGGGATCATCGCCTGCGGCGAGGAGGTGGCCCGGGAACTCGACCTCCTCGCCAACCGCGAACGGACCAGGGGGGAGCTCGATGCCGCCCTCGGGCGGCTGAAGACCGAGCTCGTGGAGAAGGGGAAGGAGATCTCGGCGAGGCGCCGCGCGGCGGCCCGGGAGCTCAAGAGGGCCATGGAGCGGGAGATTCACCAGCTCGCCATGAAGCACGCCGTGTTCGAGGCCTCCTTCGATGAATATCCGGAGCCCCGGGCCACGGGGATGGAACGGGTGGAGTTTCTCTTCTCCCCCAACCCCGGAGAGACCCCCAAGCCCCTTTCGCGCATCGCCTCCGGGGGGGAGCTGTCGCGCCTCATGCTGGCGCTCAAGCAGGTCCTCCCCGAGAGCGACGTGCCGACCCTCATCTTCGACGAGGTCGACACCGGCATCGGCGGCGCCACCTCGGCGCTCGTCGGCGAAAAGCTCAAGCGGGTGAGCCGCGGGCAGCAGGTGCTCTGCATCACCCATCTCCCCCAAGTGGCGGCCTTCGCCGATCACCACTACAAGGTCGAGAAACGGGTGGTGGAGGGGCGTACCGCCACCGCCGTCACGGTGTTGGCAGGTGAGGAGCGGGTGGCCGAAATGGCCCGGATGCTGGGGGGGGTCATCATCACCGACCGGACCCGGGAGCATGCCCGCGAAATGATCGAAGAGGGCCGAAAGGCCTGAATTTTCACGAGGAGTACGCGCGATGCAGACCATTCCCATAGCCCTTGTCGAGCCCGAGATGGTCCTTGCCCGCGCGGTGAAGCGTGCCGACAATCCCCAGGGACCCCCCATCTGCGGCAAGGGGACGGTCCTGACCTTCCCTCTCATCGAGCGGCTCCGGAACCTGGGGATCAAGACACTCACGGTGGAGGGACAGCCGGTGGCTGCTCCGGAAGGGGAGAAGGGGGTCGACGAACTGCTGGCCGGCCTGGACCGCCGGTTCAGCAGAGTGGAGTCGATTCCCCTGATGCAGCGCCTCAAGGAGATATACCGCGCCATCATCATCCGTTCCCAGGGAGGCGGGAGTGACTGATAAGCGTACCCATATCTTCGAGATCATCCGGGAGACAAGCTCCCTGCCGACCCTCCCCGGCGTGGTGTCGCGGCTGCAGGCCCTGTCGGAGAGCCGCCGCTCGACCATCGAGGAGATGGCGCGCCTCGTCTCTTCCGACCAGATCCTCTCGGCCCGGGTGCTGCGGCTCGTCAATTCGCCCTCCTACGGATTCTACCGGGTCTCCACCATCTCCAATGCCCTGATCCTCCTCGGGGTGAACGTCATCAAGGGCCTGGCCCTCAGTTCCTCCATCTTCGAGATCATGGGGAAGAGCATCGTCGGGCTCTGGGAGCATTCCCTGGGGGCCGGGGTGGCGGCCAACGTCATCGCCCGGCACCTGAAGCTCCCCGAGGTGGAGGAGATCTCCACGGCGGCCCTTCTCCACGACATCGGCAAGGTGATCGTCAAGGAGAAATGTCCCGGCGACTACGATGACGTCGTCCGGATCATGAAGGAACGCAACCTGACGATGCTGGAGGCGGAACGGGAGCACCTAGGCACCGACCACGCCGAGGTGGGGGAGTGGCTGGTGCGGAGCTGGCATCTCCCCGACAAGCTGATCGAGCCGGTGGCATGCCATCACGACGTGGCCCGCGCCACCACCCACCAGATGAAGGCCGCGGCGGTGCATCTGGCCGACGTGCTCGTGAAGGCGAGCGGCTTCGGCTTCAGCGGCGACGAGTACGTCCCCCGCATCCAGCCGGTGGCGTGGGAGCGGCTCGGCCTCACCGAGGAGGGGCTGGCAGCGATCGTGGAAGAGTTCGAGGAGAAGCTCGTGGAGACGAGGAATTTCAGCCTGGAGATACAGTCGGCCGATGGGGAATAGTTTGCGGATCATCATCGTGGCGGAGGAACGGGGGGTGGACGGCAACGTCGGGCTCCGCCTCCAGAGCAAGGGGTACCAGGTGGTTACCGTTACCACCCCGGCAAGCGTCATGGGGCTCATCTACTCCGATCCCCCCGACGTGGTGCTCGTTGATCTCTCGGCGCCGGACGAGACGCTCCTCGGGGTGATCCGCAGTCTCAAGGAGGATTTCTTTTTCAGCACCATTCCGGTCATCGGCATGATCCCCGAGCCGTTTGCCGAGGCGTTCGACTGGGAGGAGTATCCCCTCGACGACTACGTGGGGCTCCCCCTGAACGCCCGGGAGCTCTTCGCCCGGATTGCGCTTTCGCTCCGGCGGCTGCGGCGGGTCTTCGACAACAACCCCCTGACGCGGCTCCCGGGGAACACCTCGATCCAGCGGGCCATCGAGCAGGCGGTGGGGAAGCCGATGGCGGTCTGCTACCTGGACATCAACCACTTCAAACAGTACAATGACGTCTACGGCTTCGTTCACGGCGACGAGGTGCTCCGGATGCTTGCCCGGATCATGTCCAACGCGGTGAAGGAGGCGGGTGAGGGGTTTGCCGGTCACATCGGCGGCGACGACTTCGTCTTCATCGTCCCGGAGGAACAGGCGGAGGGGGTGGCGCAGCGGATCATCGACAACTTCACCGCGGTCGCCTCCGAGCTCTTCGACGAGGGGGAGAAGCTCAGCGGCTTTTTCGTGGCCCACGACCGGAAGGGGAACGAGGAAAAGGTCCCCCTCATGGGTGTCGCCATCGCCATCGTCCCGACCGATTTCCCGAAGATCGAGCATTACGCCAAGGTGGCCGAGGTGGCGGCTGAGCTCAAGAAGCTCGCCAAACAGTCGCCCCAGAGCTGCTACGTCGTCGATCGCCGCCGCCGGTAGGCCCAGCCAAAATTCCCCCCGCTGTCAGGACCCCCCACGGAAGGAGACCGTTCGCAATGCTTCGCAAGGCCCAGATACGCGACGTCAAGGAGATCCAGAAGCTCCTCACCCACTTTGCCAGCCGGGGAGACATGCTCTCCCGCTCCCTCTCCGAGCTCTACGAATCGATCCGCGATTTCTACGTCTGGGAAGAGGAGGGGCGGCTACTCGGTACGGCGGCCCTCCACATCATGTGGGAGGACCTGGCGGAGATCCGCTCCGTGGCGGTGGCCGAGGAGGCGGGGCGCCGGGGGGTCGGGACCACGGTCGTGCGGGCGTGCATCGACGAGGCCCGCTCCCTGGGGCTCAAGCGGGTCTTCTGCCTCACCTACAAACCGGATTTTTTTGCGAAATTCGGGATGCGGATCGTCGACAAGTCGGAGCTCCCCCACAAGGTCTGGGGCGACTGCATGAAGTGCGTGAAGTTTCCCGACTGCGACGAAATCGCCATGATCCTGGAGCTGGATTGATGATTTCCGTAGGGCGAATCTCGTATCCGCCCATAAAAATGGGCGATCACAAGGATCGTCCCTACAGGTGTCCCCATGAAAACTAATGAGATAATCGAAGCCGTCAGAGCCCTCCTGGAGTCCCGCCCGCTGGACGGGTGGGAGATAACCGTGGCGGCGTCGCGCACGCTCAGTATCGAGGTGAAGGAGCAGAAGGTCGACTCGTTCAAGTGCGCTGAGCCGGTGGGGGTGAGCATCCGGGTCCTGAAGGGGGGCGGGATGGGGTTCTCCTTCTCCACCAGCATGGATGACGCCGACCTTTCCCGCATGGTGGAGAACGCCCTGGTGGGAGCCGGGGCCCAGACCCCGGACGAGCACCACGGGTTCCCCGGCCCGGCTAGCTATCCCGACATCCCCGGCCTCTTCGACGGGGAGCTTGCCGGTGTTGCCGAAGGTGAAAAGGTGGGGCGCGCCCTGACGCTGGAACGGCTCGTCCTGGAGGCCGACCCCCGGATGAAGAGGGTCCGCAAGGCCGCCTACAGCGAGTCGACGGTGGAGACGCGGATCGTCAACTCCCTCGGCGTGGACGCTACCTACCGGGGGACCTCGGTCTCGGCGAGTGTTTCGGCCATTGCCGAGGAGGAGGGCCAGTCCCAGATGGGGTGGGATTTCGACTTCCGCAACCGGTTTGCCGACCTGGCTGTGGAGCCGATCGCCGCGAGGGCGGCGGCCAAGGCGACGGGACTCCTCGGGGCGGGGAAGATCCCCACCATGCGCTGTCCGGCGGTCCTCGACAGCTACGTCGCCTCCGAGATCCTGGAGGTGCTCGCCCCGGCGTTTCTGGCCGAGAACGTCCAGAAGGGAAAATCGCTCCTGGCCGGGAAGAAGGGGGAACGGCTCTTCGCGCCGCTGCTCCGCATCCGCGACGACGGCACCCTCCCCGGCGGCGCCGGCACCGCCCCCTTCGACGCCGAAGGGGTCCCCAAGCGCAACACCATCCTGGTGGAGGAAGGGGTGCTCCTGGGCTTCCTCTACGACACCCTCCGTGCCCGGAAAGAGGGGGTCGCCTCCACCGGCAACGCCACCCGCGGCGGGATCAAGTCGCCGCCGCACATGGGGATATCCAACCTCTTCATCGAGAACGGGACGGTGCCGTTCGACGGTCTCTGCGCCGGCATCGGCAGGGGGATGCTCGTCACCGACGTCATGGGGATGCATACCGCCAACCCCATCTCCGGCGACTTCTCCGTGGGGGCCGCCGGCTTCCTCGTGGAGGACGGCCGGATCACCCGTCCCGTCAAGGGGGTCGCCATCGCCGGGAACATCCTCGACCTCTTCCGGGGGGTGGAGGCGGTCGGCAACGATCTACGGTTCTACGGTACCGTGGGGGCGCCGTCGCTCAGGATCGCCGCCCTCGATGTGAGCGGGGAGTAACGAGCCGCAACCTCCCGGATTCCTTTCGATCGAAGCCGCCCGGCCGCCCATGCCGCCGGGCGGCTTTTCTGTTTCCCCCGCGTTGCCCGCAAAAATTTAGCGTGTATAATTGAACTTTGTTCACGAAGATAAAAGGGGGAAATTATGGCGGGGAAAAAAATTAGCAGAAGAGAGTTCATAGTCGGATCGGCCATCGGCACCGCGGGGGCGGTGACGTTCGGCGGCGGCCTTGCCCGCGCGGCCATGATGGGGGGGATGGGAGGCGGCGGCATGGGAGGTTCGGGGAGCGGCACCATCAACCCGCCGCCGGGCGCGCCTTTCCGGGAGCCGCCGGAAATGGTGAACCTGAGCAGCACCCCGGGGATCGTCGAGGTGGCACTGGAGGCGAAGCCGGCCCCGGTTTCCGTCAACGGCACTACGGCGACGCTCCTCACTTACAACGGCAGCTACCCCGCCCCCACCATCCGGGCGCGCCGGGGCGATCTCCTCCGCATCCACTTCCAAAACAACCTGCCCGACCTCGGCACCAACATCCTCGGCCACGACCGGAGCATAACCAATCTCCACACCCACGGTCTCCATGTCTCCCCCGCCGGGATATCCGACAACATGATGCGCATGTTCATGCCGGGAGGGGATGGGCTCTACGAGTACGACCTCATGAAGCAGGAGGCGGGGACCCTCAACTTCTACCACCCCCACCTCCACGGGAACGTGGCCGAGCAGTACTGGGGCGGGATGGCCGGCGCCCTCGTCATCGAGGACGAGACACCCCTTCTCTCCGGCTTCGACGAGAAGCTTCTCATCCTGAAGGACATCACCCTCTCCGGCGCTGCCCCCGCGCCGTACACCTCCATGATGGACTACATGCACGGCAAGGAGGGAAACACCGTCATGGTGAACGGCCAGGTGAACCCGGTCCTCCCGATCCGGCCGGGGCAGGTGCAGCGCTGGCGGATCGTGAACGCGAGCAACGCCCGGTTCTACCATCTCTCCCTCGAAGGGCACACGTTCCAGGTCATCGGGACCGAGGGGGGGCTTCTCGACAGGCCCTATCCCCTCACGAAGTTCCTCCTCTCGCCGGGCGAGCGGGTCGATCTCCTCGTCAAGGCGACGTCCAGGACCGGCGCCTACCGGCTGCTGGCGCTCCCCTACGCCAGGCAGGGGATGATGTCATCCCCGACCATCACCTTGCTCACCATGCAGTGCGGCGGCGCCGCCGCGAATGACGCCATCCCTTCCGTCATCAATCCGGATGCCCGGCGCATCGCCATGAACACCGCTGCGCTTACGAAGCGCTCCCTTACCCTCAGCATGGGGCAGGGGCGCGGGTACATAAACGGCATCTCCTTCGAGGGGATGGATCACGCATTTATGATCGACTCCGAGCTCGGGACGTACGAGGTCTGGGAGATCACCAACGGCAGCGGCATGGACCACCCGTTCCACCAGCACGTCAACCCCTGCCAGGTCCTCTCCGTCACGGGTGGAGACGCCGGGTACGCCTCGTTTCTCACGACCGCCCCGGCATGGAAGGACACGGTCCTCGTACCCAAGTGGGGGAAGGTGACGATGCTGGTGCCGGTCATTGACTATGGGGGGACGGCCATGTTCCACTGCCACATCATCGAGCACGAGGATATCGGAATGATGGGGGTCTGGATGATAGGGGGCGGGATGATGTAGTTCCATCTCCGGGGAAAACAGAAACCGCCG
>NZ_DAHVYG010000043.1 GCF_027327745.1 Geobacter sp. | reverse complement strand
GGCGACATCCTCTCCTTCCGCACCGAGCCGAAACCGGTCCGCGCCGTGGCGGCCCTCTCCACCGTCGCCGTCTCCACCTTCTACCTCACCGCCCAGATGGTCGGTGCCGGCAAGCTGATGCAGCTTCTCATCGGCATCCCGTACAAGACCGCCATCATCGGCGTCGGCATCCTGATGGTCGGCTACGTCGTCTTCGGCGGCATGACCGCCACCACCTGGGTCCAGATCATCAAGGCCGGCCTCCTCATGTCGGGTGCAGCCCTCCTCTCCCTCCTGGTGGCCATCAAGGCCGGCTTCAACCCGCTCCAGTTCTTCAGCGACATCGCCAACAGTGCCAGCATCCAGGATTACGTTTCGAAGATGGTAATGAAGGACGGCGTTACACTCGCCGGCGCCGACGCCGGCCAGCGCTTCCTGGAGCCGGGGCTCTTCCTGAAGGCACCCCTTGACCAGATATCCCTCGGGATGGCGCTCGTCCTCGGCACCGCCGGCATGCCCCACATCCTGATGCGCTTCTTCACCGTGCCGACCGCACAGGCCGCCCGCAAGAGCGTCATCATCGCCATGTTCCTCATCGGCGGCTTCTACATCCTCACCACGCTCCTGGGCTTCGGCGCCGCCATCCATCTCACCCCGCAGGGCATCAAGGCTGTGGATGCCGGCGGCAACATGGCCACCATGATGCTCGCCCAGAAGCTCGGTGCCGACATCTCCCCGGTCATCGGCGACGTCTTCCTTGCCTTCCTCTGCGCCGTCGCCTTCGCCACCATCCTGGCGGTCGTCTCAGGCCTGGTGCTTTCGGCCTCCGCCGCCATCGCCCATGATATCTACGTTAACGTCATCAAGGACGGCCACGCCGACCAGCACGAGCAGGTCATGGCCGCCCGCATCACCTCGCTGTGCGTCGGCGCCGTCGGGATCCTGATCGGCATCCTCGCCGAAAACCAGAACGTCGCAGTTCTGGTGGCGCTTGCCTTCGCCGTGGCCGCATCCGGCAACCTGCCGGTTGTCGTGATGTCGCTCTTCTGGAAGAAGTTCAACACCGCCGGCGTTATCTCCGGCCTGGTGGTCGGCACCGTATCCGCCATCGCGCTCCTCATGATCTCCCCCAACATGACCTACCCGAAGAGCGTGGCCGCCGGCGCCAAGAAGACCATCGAGGCGCTGGAGAAGAAGCAGGCTGCCCTCCCGCCGGGGGCGACTCTCGACGAGAAGGATGCAGCGGCGCTGGCGAAAGCTCACAAGACCTACGAATCAAACAAGGACGGCACCTCGATGGCCGGTCTGGACAAGGCGCTCTTCCCGCTGAAGAACCCGGGGATCGTCTCCATCCCCCTCGGCTTCCTGGCCGCCATCATCGGTGCTCTTGCCTTCCCGAGCCGCCGCTCCGAAGAGATGTTCGACGAGATCTACGTCCGCCAGAACACCGGCATCGGCATGGCGAAGGCGATCGACCACTAGGATCTCCACGATTTCTGTGCTGCGATCGGGGGGAGGGGAAACCTTCCCCCTTTTTTTGACCCGAAGCGGGATGGTGCTGCTGGCGGGAAGATTCGGCCGGAACCGTGATCAGCTCTTGAGGGCGCGCTCCATGACCATCCGCTCGTAGGTCCCCATGATGTCGCGGCGGGAGAGGATGCCGATCACCCTCGTTCCCCCCGGCCGGTCGACGACCGGAAGCTGCTCGAAGTCGCAGTAGTCGATCATGCGCAGCGCCTCGGCGAGGCTCACTTCGGTCGTGATGGTTACCACTTCGGCATTGGCCAGGTCCCTGAGCGTGACGACGTCATGGTGCTCCCGATCGAAGGCGACGCCGAGAAAGTCCTGGAGGGTGACGATCCCCGAGAGGGCGCCGGCGCTGTTCATGAGGGGGAAGCTGCTCTGTTTCGCCCGGGCCAGGTGGTCTCCGAACTGGCTGATCGTCATGGTCTCCGGCAGGAGCTCCGGAGCGGGGGCCATGGCATCGCGCACCGTGAGCATTTCGAGCAGGTTCTGCTCCTTGCCGATGTGGAGGTTGATCCCCTCCGCCGCCAGGTCGACGGTGTCGATCCCCTCCTTCTTGAAATGGCGCGCGATGGCCGTGCCGACAACGCAGGCAATCATGATCGGGACGATGATCTGGTACGAGCCGGTCATCTCGAAGAGGAGGAAGATGCCGGTCATGGGGGCGTGGGCCACGGCGGCAAGAAACGCCCCCATCCCGACCAGGGCGTAGGCCCCCGGCGTCGAGCAGTAGGCGGGGAAGAGCTGGTTGAGGAGGTAGCCGAAGCTCGACCCGGTCACGGCGCCGATGAAGAGCGACGGGGCGAACGTCCCTCCCGGGAGCCCCGAACCGAGGGTGACCCCCGTGGCGAGGAGCTTGCCGGCAATCAGGGCGGTGACGAGGAGCCAGCCGGCATCGTTGCTCACCACCCGCTCGATGAAGTGATAGCCGTTGCCTTCCACCTGGGGGAGCACCACGGCGATCACCCCCACGAGAATTCCTCCCAGGCATGGTTTCAGGAGCGGATGCAGGGTGAGGGAGGCAAACCATGTCCTGATCTTCCGGTAGCAGCCGATGAACAGGACGGCGATGCAGCCGCAGGCGGTGCCGAGGGCGGCGTAGAAGAGAAGCTCGACCGGATGGATCAGCTGGTAGGCGGGAACGTCGAAGGCCGGCATGTTGCCGAAGAGGGCGCGGGAAACCACCGTGGCCATCCCCGACGAGATCACGATGCTCGTGAAGGAGGAGAGCTCGAAGGAGGAGAGGAGCACGATCTCGTGGGCGAAGAAGACCCCGGCGAGGGGGGCGTTGAAGGTTGCCGCCACCCCCCCGGAAACGCCGCAGCCGATCAGGACCTTGAGCCGTTCGCCCGATGTGCCGAGAAGCTGCCCGATGAAGGAGCCGGCGGTCCCCCCGATCTGGGCGATGGGGCCTTCCTGGCCGGCGGAGCCTCCGGAACCGATGGTGAGGGCGGAGGAGATCCCCCTCGTCAGGATGAGCCGCCAGCGCAGTTTCCCCCCCTTCAGATTCACCGCCTCCAGGAAGCGGGGGAATCCGAAGGAGAGGTCCTCCCGGAAAAAGTAGAAGAGGGGGAGCATCAGCAGCGCCCCCGCCAGGGGAAAGGCGATTGCCCAGAGCCGGTGCCAGCTCCAGACGTCCGGGGCGTAGCCGGTCAGGGGAGAGCTCGAATCGATGATCAGCCAGTGGAAGAAGTCGATGCACCTGCGGAAGGCGTAGTTGCTGAGTCCCGCCAGAAGCCCGATCACCACGGCGAGAATCGCCATGAAGGTGTTTTCGCTGACGCGGAAGAGGGAAAGGAATTTGAAGATCTGTTTGCGGACCCGGGAAAACCTCCGCAACATGATGATATCACTAAGCCATTGTGGCTGGAAGACAGACATCGGGGCGAAATTCCTCTTGATTTTTGCGGAAATATTTTGTATGCAAATTATATACAGAGGTGAACGACGAAAAGCAATTCCCTTTTCGGGCAACACCAGCCGTGTCCCCTAAAAGAAGCTGCCACGTCTATTTTTCTCACAAGCAGTGGGGGAAGGCCAACCCAAAGTTGATCGTTTCCGCACTATCCGACGGGATGAGAGAGGCCTTCTGCGGAGGGGTAGGGGCTCAAACCAGGGTAATGGGGGATCCGGCATGATAAGAACTTCCAATTTGCGGATATTCTTCTTCGACTTTGACGGGACGCTGTCGCCGCTGGTCGACGGTGCGTACGCCATTGACGGGCCGGAATCGCTGGCCCAGGCGGTGAAGCTGGTTGTCTACTGAGCACTCCCAGGTCTGTGACAATTAATAAAAATTGCGGTTGTTTTCTCTCTCAACCGTTTGTACACTACGTTCCTGTTGCATGACCTCCGCATAGAGAGACGGGACCGTCACGGTGAGCGAGAACGAACTGATTGCCACAATTACCGATGACCTGCGCCGGGTGTTCCAGGTGGTGAACGAACACTCGAAGCGGGCGATGCGGGAAACCGGCCTGACGGGACCACAGCTCTGGACCATCAAAGTGGTGGCAGAGCACGGGCCGGTCAGGATTTCGGACCTGGCGCGCCGGCTCTATCTGCACAACGCGACGGTGGTCGGCATTGTCGACCGGCTGGAAGCCCAGGGGATGGTGGCGCGGACCCGCTCCACCGAGGACCGGCGGGTGGTGACGGTCGCCCTGACCGCCAAGGGGCGCGAGCTGGTGGCCCGGGCGCCGGAAGTTGCCCAGGGGCTCCTCGTCGGCGGGCTGGAGAACATCCCCCCGGAGAAGCTGCAGACCATCTCGGAGGGGCTGAAGCTCCTGGTCCAGATCCTGGGGGCCCAGCATCTTCCCCCCCAGCTCATCCTCTCCCCCGAAGTGAACACGGGGACGGAATCGAGAGGGCAATGATCAGCCACCCGATGACCCGATCATGAGAGTGATGCGCAAGACCAGAGTTCTCCTGCGGCAGGGGAGGCTGATGGCGCTGTTGGTATCGGCCATTGTCGCCCTTGTCGTCGTCCAGGGGATGAAGATGCCGACCCCCTCGCGGGTGGGGAAGCCGCTGCCACGGCCGCGGGCCATCCTTGAGAGCCATGTCAAGCCGGGGAGCCAGGCCGAGCACGCCATCGACCGGGCGATTTTCGGCACCTGCCGGCCTGCGCCACCCGCAGACGGACCCTTCGCCACCATCTCGCTTTTCGTGAGAAGCGATTCATGGCAGGCTATCCTCTACGGAAGTTCTCCCTCCCGGGCGCCACCTCATTTTATCCGTTGCTGAATCGACGGTGTCGCTTCACTACAGTGCGGCGGCCGGTTCCCGGCACGCCGATAACATCAATATTCCAAAAGAGGGAGATACAAAAATGTCGAAACAGGTTTCACGTATTGCCGCCGTAGCTTTTTGCGCCGCGTTGCTCATGGCCGGATGCGCCAAACAGGAAATGGTGAAGAAGGATGAGGGGATCGCCCCGGCGCAGGCGAAGGCGGCGCCGCAACAGACGGCGGCGAAGCAGGAGCCGCAGAACGTTGCGGTCAAGGAGCAGCCGGTCCGGCAGGAGCCGGTGAAGGAGACCGCCTCGCAGCAGGCGGCGGACGCTTCGTCGCTTGCCGCCCTCAAGGCCGAGCTCCAGACCATCTATTTCGATTTCGATGCCTCCACCCTGACCGATGCCGCAAGAAGCAGCCTCGCCAAGAATGCGGAGGTGCTGAAGAAGAACGCGACGGCGAAGATCCAGATCGCGGGTAACTGCGACGAGCGGGGCTCCGACGAGTACAACCTCGCCCTCGGCGAGAAGAGGGCCCAGGCCGCCAAGAAGTACCTCGTGACCATGGGCGTTGCGGCGGAGCGCCTCACCACCATCAGCTACGGCAAGGAGAAGCCGGCCGACCCCGGCCACAACGAGGCCGCATGGGCCAAGAACCGCAGGGACGATTTCGACGTGCTCTCACGCTGACCACTTTTCACCACCGCGGAAAGCACTGGAAAGGAGCCCTCTGGGCTCCTTTTCTATTTTAACAGGCTATAAAAGCAGGAGAAAATCATGGTTCGACTTATGATCGCGGCAATCGGGGTCGTACTTATGGCTGCCGCCCCGCTCCGCGCCGCGGAGCACGGGAACACCAGCGGCAGTTACCGGCGGGGGGTGGAGCTGGAGGCAAGGGGTGATCTTGACGGCGCCGCCTCGGAGTACCGCAAGACCCTCAGAAGAGAGGGAGCCCATTTTGATGCCCGGCGCCATCTCGCCGAAATCCTGGCGTTGCGGGGGGAATATCCCCAGGCAATAAGACTTTACAAGGAACTGGCGCGCCGGGCGGAAAACAATCCGATCATTCATTTCCGTCTCGCCCGCCTGTACCTCATGAACCGCAATTATTCCAGGGCGGAAAAGGAGTACCGCCTCGCTGCCAGCCTCGATCCGAACAACCCGGTTCCCAGGCGGGAACTGGCGAGACTGCTGGTCCATGAGGGGAAGCTTGACGGGGCGGAGAAGCTCTACCGGGATGTTATCCGGATCGACGCCGGTGACGATGCCTCCCGCAATGCCCTCGTCGCCCTCTACGTGAAGGCGCGAAAATATGCCGAGCTGAGTGCGCTGCTGGAGGAGAATGTCCGCCTCCACCCCGAGGATCCGGCGAGCTATTACAAGCTGGGACTCGTCTATGACGTCAGGAAGGAGTACCGGACCGCCGCTGACTCCTACCGCCGGGCGATCGAGCTCGACGATGACTATGCCAAGGCTTACAACGCGCTCGGCAAGCTCTATCTGAAGACCGGCGAGTTCGGCAAGGCCCGCCAGGCGCTTGTTGCAGCCAGCAAGGCCGATCCCGGGCTCCGGGAGCCGAGGGCGCTGCTGGCGGCTCTCAATGACGAGGCTTATGACCCGACCATCGCCAAAGCAAAAAAGGCACACCGGAAGAAATCGGTTCGCAAGGGGGGCCGGATAAAAAGCCGGCACAAGGTGAAACGGCCGGTCAAGAAGCCGGCAAAGAAAACCGTGCGGCGTGCCGCCCGAAAGTCCCACTCCCTGAAGGCTTCGTCCGGACGCTCTTCTGCATCGAAAAAGCACACTGCCGCGCGGAAGCCGAAACGCTCTTACCGAAAGAAGAGCCACAGGAAGAGAAAGGGGAGGAAATAATCCCCTGCTTTTGCCCGAAGGGAAGACCTCTCCGCTTACCGGTATTCCCCCAGCGTCATCTCGATCCCCTTCAGCGGCAGCCAGACCCAGTCGGGGCGGTTGTTGAGCTCGTAGCCGAGCTCGTAGATCGCCTTGTCGAGGATGAAGGTGCGGAGCAGGACCCCGAAGTCGTCCCGGTCCCCTGGGACGAGAGGAATCCCGGCGAGCCGTTCCAGGTACCCCTGCAGGAAGCGGCAGCTCACGTAGTAGTAGCAGGCCTCGGCCCACGGCTCCAGGAGCGGGCGGTCGTCCGGGTGGCGGTTGACGTGGTGGAAGAGCGCCGTCATGGCGGCGTAGTGGAACGAGCGGATCATCCCCGCCACGTCCCGCAGAGGGGTCCGCTTGAGGCGCCGCTCGCTAAGGGTGCGGGCCGGCTCCCCCTCGAAGTCTATGATGAAGAAGTCCTTACCGGTGAAGAGAACCTGCCCCAGGTGGAAGTCGCCGTGGATGCGGATCTTCATGGCCGAGATCCGTCTGCCGACGATGAGACCCAGGCGGGCGAGGATCTCCTTCTCGGCCCTGAGGACCCGGTCGGCCGCCTCCCGGTCTTCCTCCGGCAGCCGGTCCCGGTGGCGGGAGAGGAGCTGGAGGTTGCGCCGGACCTGGTTGCGCATCGACTGGTAGACCGAGCGCTGGTAGAGGATGGAGTACTCCTCGGCGCGCCACGACGGGTCGTCGCCCCCCGAGGCGAAGGCCAGGTGGAGCTCGGCGGTCCGCCGTCCGAGAAGCCCCGCCATCTCCAGGTGGAAGCCGCCGATGAGGTCGGCGATGGGGGGCGGGATCTCGCAGGCACTGCCGTCGAGGAGCGTCGGGAGCGGCTCCGGCAGGGGGGGAAGCTCTTCCCGGCGGGCGAGGAGCCGCTCGTAGTACTGGGAGAGGAGGTGGAGGGAAAGCCGCCAGGCGTCCCCCTGGTTCTTGACGAATCCCTGGACGAGGGCGACGGCGCTCGGCTGGGCGCCGGGTCGCCGCAGCTCCAGGGCGCCGTGGAACGGTGGGACGTTCGGGTAGCCGGCCCTTGCCGTTAGAAACCGCGCGATTTCGACTTCCGGGTTGATTCCCGCCTCGATCCGCCGGTAGAGCTTGATGACGTAGCGGTCCCCGTAGAGGATGGTGCTGTTGGTCTGCTCCCCCCTGAGCAGCCGGGAGGGGAGTCGCTCGGCCGCCGGCATCCGTTCTCCCCGGGCAGTGCCGTGGAGCGGCGCCAGCACCCCCCCCCGCTCGCTTGGCAGTTGTTTCCGGCCGAGGGCGAGGGCGAGGATCGCGTCGCGGAACCAGGGATCGTAGGCCGCATCGCAGAGGATCCCCTCCGTGTCGCCGGCGGAGAGGAGGGCGATCCGGCTGTTGGGGAACTCGGTCGTCACCCCCTTCGCGACCTCACCGGTGAGGAGCGTAACCGGGATGAAGTAGGTCTCCGGGTTCCCCTCCAGATAGCTCACCTCCACGAAGAAGAGGGGATAGACCTGGTCGGCGTGCCTGAGGAGGACAGCGTCGACCCGGGAGAGGCCGATGATGGTGCGCGCCTTTCCCTGGAACCAGCGGCTGCGCTGGAGAAATTCCATCGCCACCCGTTCGCGGAACTCGTCCCGCCTCGCTTTCAGGAGCCCTTCCCACCAGGGGAGCCCCCCGCCGAGCCGGATGTGCGGCAGCTCCCCCTCGGCCGCCAGCGGGGCCTCCCGGCGACGCAGGAGAAACCAGAAGTGGTCGTGGGGCCCGAGGGTGAGGGGGTAGGGGGTCTCGTGGATGGCCGGGAAGCGGTTGCGGCTGAAGAGGTCCTCGGGAACCGCGCCGGCATACGGGGAGAGGTCGAGGCTCACCGCCTGGGCGAAGCGGGAGAGATTCGCCACCACGAGGATCGTCTCCTCCTCATGGCGGCGGATGAAGGCGAGGACCTTCGGGTTTGCCGGGAAGAGCATCTCCAGGGTGCCGCTGCTGAAGGCCCGGAACCTGCGGCGCACGGCGATGGTCCGGCGCATCCACCAGAGGAGCGAGGTGGGGTTGCGCTCCTGGGTCTCCACGTTGACCGCCTCGTAGTGGTACTCGGGGTCGATGATGACCGGGAGGTAGAGCCGCTGCGGGTTGGCCCGGGAGAAGCCGGCGTTGCGGTCGGGGCTCCACTGCATGGGGGTCCGGACCCCGTCCCGGTCCCCCAGGTAGAAGTTGTCCCCCATGCCGATCTCGTCGCCGTAGTAGATGACCGGTGTTCCCGGTAGCGAAAAGAGGAGGGCGTTCATCAGCTCGATCTTGCGCCGGTCCCGCTCCAGAAGGGGGGCGAGGCGGCGGCGGATGCCGAGGTTGATCCGGGCCTTGGGGTCGGTGGCGTAGATCCGGTACATGTAATCGCGCTCTTCGTCGGTCACCATCTCCAGGGTGAGTTCGTCGTGGTTGCGCAGAAAGATCGCCCACTGGCAGCCGTCGGGGATGGCCGGGGTCTGGTCGAGGATGTCGACGACGGGAAAGCGGTCTTCCATCTCCAGCGCCATGTACATCCGGGGCATGAGGGGGAAGTGGAAGAGCATGTTGCACTCGTCCCCTTTCCCGAAGTAGGCCACCGCGTCTTCGGGCCACTGGTTCGCCTCGCCGAGGAGCATCCGGTTCGGGAAGGTGGCGTCGACGTGACTGCGGAGCGTCTTGAGGAACTGGTGGGTCTCGGGGAGGTTCTCGCAGTTGGTCCCCTCCCGTTCGTAGAGATAGGGGACGGCGTCGAGCCGCACCCCGTCGACCCCCATCCGCAGCCAGTAGTCGACGACCCGGAGCATCTCCGCCCGGACCCGCGGGTTGTCGTAGTTGAGGTCGGGCTGGTGGGAGTAGAAGCGGTGCCAGTAGTACGCCTTTGCCACCGGGTCCCAGCTCCAGTTGGAGCCCTCGAAGTCCTGGAAGATGACCCGCGTGTCCCGGTACTTCTCCGGGGTGTCGCTCCAGACGTAGAAGTCCCGGTGGACGCTCCCCGGTCTTGCCCGCCGGGCCCGCTGGAACCAGGGGTGCTGGTCCGAGGTATGGTTGAGGACCAGCTCGGTGATGACCCGGATGCCGCGGGCGTGGGCGGCCCGGAGGAACTCCCGGAACTCCCGCAGGGTGTTGTAGCTCGGGTGGACGTCGTAGTAGTCGGCGATGTCGTAGCCGTCGTCCCGCAAGGGGGAAGGATAGAAGGGGAGGAGCCACAGGGCGGTGATCCCGAGGGAGTGGAGATAGTCGAGTTTCTCCATGAGCCCCCGGAAATCGCCGATGCCGTCGCCGTCGGCGTCGGCGAAGGCCTTCACGTGGAGCTGGTAGATGACGGCGTCCTTGTACCAACTCGTGTCTGCTGCCAGCTTGGCATCGTGCGCAGCCAAAACGGAACCTCTCCTTATCCGCGTGATGAAATCGAAATCATGTTCCGGCTGGGAATTCCGGGCGCCATGACCGGAATGAGCCACTTGTCATGTGCTTGACGCCGCATTGCGATGGCAATTATACCATGTCGTGAGGCAGTTGCCGTGCGTCGCGGCGACAGCCGTTGTCGAAAAATTTCAATGACCAGCGAGGATTATCGATGCCGTTATTAAGCAGTTTGCTCATCCTCATCGTTGTCGCCCGACTCTTCGGCCAAATATTTCACCGATTCAACCAGCCTGCCATTGTAGGCGAGATGTTGGCCGGTATGCTCCTGGGTCCTACCGCACTGAACCTGATCCATCCCAATGCTGCACTCTCCGGCATCTCGGAATTGGCGGTTTTCCTCGTCGTGCTCTCTGCCGGGCTGGAGATGAATTTCAAGGATATCGTCGGTGCCTTATGCAGCAAAGGGGTCGTTATTGCCTTTCTCGGGTTCGCGATGCCGCTGGCAGCTGGAATTCTCGTGGGCATCGCATTTCAATTGGATGTCATGAGGACGGTTTTCCTCGGACTCTGCGTGTCCATTACCGCACTCCCCGTCGCCGTTCGAATGCTCCAGGTCTTCAATCTGCTCGATTCGGATATTGCACGCTATTCGGTTGCAACCGCCATTTTCAACGATGTTGTGGCCCTTCTGGCGCTTGGGGTCATTCTGAATCTTCCGGCACAGCCATCCCTCGAAGCGGTCGCAGTCTCGATCATCGGCACAAGCTGGAAGCTCATCGCACTCGGCGGTTTCATACTGGGTTTCAACTTGTCCATTGGGAAAATGATCAAGAAAGGGATCCGTATCCAGAAAATCTCGGAGAAGCTGGTTGATCTCCTCGGCAGCGAAGCCTTATTCGGAATCCTTGTGCTCTTTGTTCTGACTTTCGGCTCGGTTAGCCAGGCCTTGGGGTTTCACTTCGTAATCGGGGCGTTCTTCGGCGCTCTGTTGATCGACCGGAAATTTTTCCTTGCCTCTCGCTTTCATGAACTCGAACATACGTTGAGATCGGTCACCGAAGGTTTCCTGGCTCCCGTCTTTTTCGCCTACCTCGGGATAGAGTTCGATATAAGCACCCTGAAGTCGTTCGACTTCATTGCGATAGTGTTGGCGGTATCCATAGGATCAAAAATTCTTGCGGGGTGGTTGGGAGGTTGCTCTATTCGACTTACGCAAGCGCAGTCGCTCGGAATCGGCGTCATCCTGAACGGCCGAGGAGTCATGGAGCTTGTAATCGCAAGCATAGCCTACGAACATGGCTTCATAGGGCAAAGTTTGTTTTCGACCCTGATCCTGATGGGGGTGGTGACTACGATGATTACCCCGTTCATGTTCCGAAAATGGGTTATGCCGAAGCTCACCTGATCGTCCTCGGCGCCTACCGCCGGGATTACACATCCACGTCACATGAAATAGTCGAAATCGTGTTCCCGGCGCAGCCGGGGGCGCAGACGGAAGATCCGTCCGGGGATGCCGGCCGGGTCGAGCCGGAGCCGGTTCTCGGCCCCGTGCCAGATCTGGCGCTCACCGGTTATGAGTCCCTCCACCAGAAGCGGGTGTCCTTCCTCCACTCCCAGTATATCGAGGGGAAGGGCGACTGTCGCCTCCTGGGGCATGAAGGGATCCAGCGACACCACCACGAGCAGGATGCTGCCGCGCCCCGGTGCCATCTTCAGGCCGGCGATTACGCTGCCGTTGTCGGTGGCGCAGAAGTGGAGGTTCCCGTTCTCCTGCAGGGCGGGCTCCTCCCGCCGGACCCGGTTGATGCGGGTGATGAGTTCCCGCAGGCTTTCCGGGGTCTCCCAGTCCCAGGAGCGCACCTCGTACTTCTCCGAATCCCGGTACTCCTCCCTGTTCGGCAGGGCGTCGGCGACGAAGAGCTCGAACGGCGGGCCGTAGATGCCGCAGCTTGCCGAAAGGGTGGCGGCCAGCAGGTACCGGATGGCGAACGCTGGCTTCCCCCCGAACTGGAGGAATTCCGGGAGGATGTCGGGGGTGTTGGGCCAGAAGTTGGGGCGGAAGAACTCCCGGACCCCGGTGCGGGTCAGCTCCGCCAGGTACAGCTCCAGCTCCATCTTCGTGTTGCGCCAGCAGAAGTAGGTGTACGACTGGCTGAAGCCGAGCTTGGCGAGCCGGTACATGACCCTGGGGCGGGTGAACGCCTCGGAGAGAAAGACCGTCTCCGGATGCTCCCGCTTCAGCTCCCGGATTACCCACTCCCAGAAGGCGAACGGCTTGGTGTGGGGATTGTCGACCCGGAAGATGGTGATCCCCTGGCCGATCCAGAACCGGAACACCTCCCGCAGTTCCTCCCAGAGGGGTTGCCAGGCGTCGGTCTCGAAGTCGAAGGGGATGACGTCCTGATACTTCTTCGGCGGATTTTCGGCGTACTGGACCGTCCCGTCGGGGCGCCAGCGGAACCACTCGGGATGCTCCCCCACCCAGGGATGATCGGGGGAGCACTGGAAGGCGATGTCCAGGGCCACCTCCAGGCCGTGGTCGCCGGCGGCGGCGGTGAAGCGGCGGAACTCCTCAAGGGTGCCGAGCTGCGGGTGGATCGCCGTGTGCCCCCCCTCGGCCGAGCCGATGGCCCAGGGGGAGCCCGGGTCGTCGGCCTCGGCGACCGGGCTGTTGTTCTTTCCCTTCCGGTTGGTGATGCCGATGGGGTGGATGGGGGGGAGGTAGACCACGTCGAAGCCCATCCGGGCGATGGCGGGGAGGAGCTTCTCGCAGTCGGCGAAGCTGCCGTGGGGAACGGTATCCGTGCCGCAGGAGCGGGGGAAGAGTTCGTACCAGGTGCTGAAGCGGGCCACCGTGCGTTCCACCACCACTTCGAGCTCCTTTGCGTAGCGGGTGGTCCCCCGCTCGTCGCGGTGCGCCGCCATGAGGAGGGCGAGCTCGGCATCCCCGGCAAGCGCCGTCCCCCGTCGGTTTCCTGCTGCCAGCAGTTCTTCGGCATACCGGGCCAGGCGCTCGGCCTCGATCCCCCGGGCCCGTCCCGTCGCCTCGTTCACCAGCGCGGCCCCGATCTGGAGCTCCACGGCGACATTTTCTCCGGCCTCCAGCCGCTTCACCAGATCGTGCCGCCAGGTGGCGAAGCGGTCGATCACCCCTTCGACGGTGAAGAACCAGCTCCCCAGGGTGTCGACCACGAAGGAGGCGCGCCAGCGGTCGTTGCCCAGGCGCTCCATGGGGAGGCGCTGCCAGGCGCGCTGGTCGGCGTGGCGGTAGAGAAGGGAAACCGCCAGCTCGTCGTGTCCGTCGCAGAAGACGTCGGCCTCCACCGCCACCTCCTCCCCCATCACCCGCCTGGCCGGAAACCGGCCGCCGTCGACCTCAGGAGAGACGCTTTCGATCGCCACCCGCCGCCGTCCGTCTTCGGGGAACTTCGTCATGGGGACCTCCTTGGAACGTAGATATCAGGATCTTCCGCCGGAAGTTACCCCCCTTTGGAAAAGGGGGGGCAGGGGGGATATCCCGGCGGTACTTAAATCCCCCTAAATCCCCCTTTTTCAAAGGGGGACTTTGTCCTGCGGCCCCCTTGCGGCCCCGCCGGCACTGGGGTAGAATCCGGAAAGAGCCGGGAAGGGGAGCCTTATGGAGCGACACGAAACGGAACTGCTGACCGAGTGCCGGGAGCGATCCCTGGAGCTGCTGAGGCGAAACGCCTCGCCCGCGGGGATTCTTGCCGCCTCCCGGGGGGAGCGGGCGGACCGGCGGGACTACACCACGGTCTTCAGTCGCGATGCCGCCATCTGCACCCTCGGTATGGCCGCATCGGGAGAGCCGGACCTCCTCGCCCTGGCCGCTGCGGGGGTGCGGACCCTGGCCGCGGCCCAGGCCGGAAACGGTCAGATCCCCAACTACGTCAAGCCCGAGAGCGGCCGGGTCGACTTCTGGTACTCGGGGTGCATCGACGCCACCCTCTGGTGGCTGGTGGCGCTGCGCACCTGCACAGCCGCCGGCGTGCCGGAACTGGGCGGGGAGCTCGCCGGGGCGGCCGAGCGGGCCATCGGCTGGCTCCGGTGCCAGGAGCACCCGGTCTGGGGGCTGGTGCAGCAGAACGAGGCGAGCGACTGGGCGGACATCATGCCCCGCTCGGGGTTCGTCCTTTACTCCAACGCCCTCTGGTACGCGGTCAAGCGGCTCTACCGCCTGCCGGGGGCCGAGATCACCCGCGACTACGCCAACCACCTCTTTTTCCCCTTCGGCCCGGCGGTCCCCGAGGAGCGCCGGGCGCGGCTCCTCATGCACTACGTGCGCAACCGGGCCGCGCGCCGCGACCTCTACCTCAGCTTCGTCAACTTCTCCCTCTGGGGGGAGGAGGGGGACGTCCTCGGCAATCTCCTCGCCTGCCTCACCGGCATCGCCGACACCTCCCGCACCCTCGCCATCGTCCGGGTGCTCCGCCGCCACCGGATCGACGACCCCTATCCGGCGCGGGCCGTGGTGGCGCCGATTCCCGAGGAGAGCCCCCTCTGGCGCCTCTACATGGCGCGCCACCGCCAGAACCACCCCTGGCAGTACCACAACGGCGGCATCTGGCCGATGATCGGCGGGTTCTGGGCGCTGCTCCTCGCCCGCCTCGGCCTGCGGGACGACGCCCGGAAAGCCGTCGCCTCCCTCGCCCGGGCCAACGCGGTGCGCGCCTGGGAGTTCAACGAGTGGTTCCACGGCCTCGACGGCGAACCCCGGGGGATGCCGGGGCAGTCGTGGAACGCCGCCATGTTCATCCTTGCCCACCGTGCCGTTGAGGGGCGCGTGTCGGTCTTCGGGTAAGAAGGCGGTCCCCGGTTACTCTGCCTCCAGCAGCGCCACCGGAAAACTCCTCAGCGCCTCGCCCAGGGGAAGGATCGCCCGGCCGCTGCGCAGCTCCGTCACGACCCGCTCGCCGGTGAGAATATTCCGATAGGCGTTTCCTGCCGTTTCGAAGGGGATCACGAGCCGCGTATCCCCCCAGGCCTCCGTCCCGAGGGGGAGGCTGCCGGCCAGGACTCCAAGACGGGTGAAGAACCGGGGCGCCACGGCGATCACCGTTTCCCCGTTGCGATAGCGCTCGAAGGCACAGACATGGTCGGCCCGCTCCCCTTCCAGGTCCAGGGGGAGGTACTTCCCCTCCTCGAAGAGGGGGCGGTGCCCCCGGCGGTAGGCAAGGAGCTTCCGGGTCAGGCAGAGCTTCACCCGGCCGTCCTCCATGGTCGTCAGGAGTTCCCGCAGCAGGGGAAGGGTGCCGCGATCCCCTTCGGCTTTCTGCAGTTCGTCCAGCAGGGCGATCCGTGCCTCGAAGTCGACCGGACGGCGGTTGTCCGGGTCCACGAGGCTGAAGTCCCAGAGTTCCGTACCCTGGTAGAAGTCGGGGATGCCGGGGGAGGCAGTCTTGAGCAGGAGCTGGGAGAGGGAGTTGAGCATGCCGCAGCGGATGAGCGGCGGGAGCTCCCGCCGCAGCTCGGCCGGAAATTCGTTTCCCGGCCGCTCCCGCAGGATGGTGTCTACGAAGTGGAGGGCCGCCTCCTCGCAGACCGGATCGGGGTTGATCCAGCTCGTGTTCACCTTCGCCTCCCGCATCGCCTTGAGCATGTACTCCCTGATCCGGGTGACGAAGGCGTCGTGCTCCCCGCCGGTCGGGTTCCCCGGCGGCCATGCCCCGACGATGGTCTGGTAGAGGAGGTACTCTTCGTTGCGGTCGGGGACCGTCCGGCCGTGGACGTTCACCTTGCGGGAGCGGTTCATCCTGCTCCAGCGGATGAGCCAGTCGCGCCAGGTCCCGGGAATCTCGGAGAGGACGCAGAGCCGGGCGCGCACGTCCTCGCTCCGCTTGGTGTCGTGGGTGGAGGTGGCGAGCATGGCAAGGGGGGTGCTCTTCGCCCGCTCGATGTTCTGGCCGTGGAACGCCTCCACCGTTATCCCGAACCGCTCCGGCGTCCCTCCCACCTCGTTGAGGGAGACCAGGCGGTTATAAACGTAGAATGCGGTGTCCTCCACCCCCTTGGCCATGACCGGGCCGGTGAGCTGCTGGAACTTCATGACGAAGTCGAGCCACTCCTCCTGCTCCTTCCCGCCGGTGCTGTCGTGGAAGCGCAGCAGCAGCACATCCTCGATGAAGGAGAAGATCGACGCGTTCATGGCCGGATTGCGCCGCTTCGCCCGGGCGACGGCGTACTCGACGTACTGGCGGTCCCGCTCGGCCACCTGGCGGCTCGCGGTGTAGGTGCGGTAGACCGGGAAGAAGGTGATTACCTCCACCAGCGCCTTGATGAGGCTCCCGAGGGTGAAATCGCGGGTGTGGCGGTTGTTTTCGGAGAGGGTGTTGAGGCGGTGCCCGAGGGTGTTGATTTCTCCCGCCATGGAGACCTGCATCACCTCCTTTTTCTTCTCATAGGCGATCTCGGCGAAATGGAGCCGTTCCCGGAGGAAGCGGGCGTAAATGGCGTCGAAGGCCCTGGCGTTGCGGGTGTCGACGAACAGCCCCGTCACGGCGTTGGCGAACTCGTAGCCGGTGGTGCTGTAGACCGGCCAGTCGTCGGGGAGCCGCTCCCCTTTCGTCAGGATCTTCTCGCCGATGATGTAGAACGGTTTCGCCTGGGGCGACACCGCCAGCATCTCGTCGTACATCTGGCCGATCCCCTCCACGAGCCCTTCTTCTCCCTCTTCTCCTTCCCGCTCGAAGGGGGCGCCGGTGAGGGAGGCGAGGCGGGTCTGGAGAAAGCAGGCCTTCTGGAGCCGCCGGAGGTAGTCGGTGGGGTCGTAGAGGCCGTCGGCGTGGTCGATCCGCAGCCCGGTCACCTTCCCCCGGCGGACCAGCTCCAGCACGAAGCGGTGGGTCTCGTCGAAGACCCGCGGGAGCTCCATCCGGATGGCGCCCAGGGCATTGATGTCGAAAAAGCGGCGGTAGTTGATCTCCTCGGTGGCGGTCCGCCAGTGGGCGAGGCGGTAGACCTGCTGGCGGAGCAGCCCGTCCAGAAGATCGAAGCTGCGGGGATTTCCCTTCTCGCCGTTGAAGATCTCCACGTTCTCGTCGATGAACGCCTTGACGGCCCAGTTTTCGCGGCACAGGGCCCACAGCCGCCCCTTGATCACCTCCTTCTCCCGGTAGCGCTCCCGGATCCGGTCGGGGTCGCAGTCGGTGTAGAGGGGGAGGTGGGAGATGGCGGTAACGATGCTCAGGAGCTCCCGGTACCCCTCGTGGTCGGGGGGGAGCATCCGTTCCAGCTCGACGAGCCGGTGGGTGAGGATGGGGCTGTAGGTCTTGGGGATGATCGGGAAACGGTGCTCGTAGTAGCTGATGAAAAACGCCCCCTCCTCGAAGGAGAGGCGGAGCTCGCCGTTCTCCAGGACCGCTCCGTACTGGTCGCCGAGGACCGGGATCAGAACCTTGTTGGCCAGCTCCCGTTTCACCGGCGACCAGTCCACGTCGAAGAAGTCGGCGTAAGCCGAGCTCGGGCCGTTTTCCAGCAGATCGAGCCAGCAGCGGTTTTCTCCCCCCTCGATGCACATGTGGTTAGGCACGAAGTCGAGCACCTGTCCCATGCCGTGCCGGGCCAGCACCGCGTAGAAGGCGTCGAAATCGTCCGCCGTTCCGACCTCGGGGTTGAGGCTGTTCTGGTCGACGATGTCGTAGCCGTGCATGCTCCCCGGCCGGGCTTTCAGGTACGGCGAGGCGTAGACGTCGGTCACCCCCAGGGCGTCGAGATAGGGAACGATCCGCTCGGCGTCCCGGAAGCCGAACCGGCCGTTGAACTGGAGGCGGTAGGTGGCCGCCGGGATGCGCTTCATGCTGTCCATAGGTCACTCCGTCGTTATCCGCTTCCGTAGAGGGTCACGCTGAAGGGGGCCAGCGTGATGTCCGGGCCGCTCGAAGAGGCAGGGAGCCGTTCGGGGGCCGGGCTCCCCGGTCCCCCCCAGCGCCCGTCGGCCGACGCCAGAAGCCTGCGGCACACGCCGTGGCGAAACGGGAGCCGGACGGTGCGGACCCCGCTGCCGAAGGCAAAGAGGGCGATCAGCTCCTCCTCCCCGCTGTGGTAACGGAGTGCGATGACTTCTGCGTCTTCCATCCCGGTCACCTCGGTTTCCCAGCGCTCCGGCCGGCGCAGCAGCGCCAGCTCCCTCCGGAGCCGGATCAGTTCCCGGTAGCAGGCGAAGAGGGGCCGGTGCCAGGAGCGGTGGCGCCGGTCGGGGTCCAGCTTCGCGGCGCGGAAGGTCTCCTCGGCCTGGGGATCGGGGAGCTCTCCCTCCCAGCCGAAGGAGGCGAACTCCTCCCGTCTCCCCCGCCGCACCGCCTCCACGAGATCGGGGTCGCCGTGGCTCGTGAAGTAGGGGAAGGGGGCGGTCTCGCCGTACTCCTCGCCCATGAAGATGAGGGGGAGGTAGGGGGAGAGGAGCACCGCGCCGGCGGCGAGTTTGAGCTGCTCCAGGGAGAGGCGCGCCGCCGGCCGGTCCCCCGGCGCCCGGTTTCCCACCTGGTCGTGGTTCTGGGAAAAGACCACCAGATGGCGCGGCGGAAGGTGGGCCGTGGAGCTGCCGTGGCGGCGCCGCCGGTAGCGGGAGTATTCCCCGCTGTAGACGAACCCCTCGTGAAACGCCTTCACCAGGTGGCGGAACGCGCCGAAGTCGGCGTAATACCCGTCGCGCTCGCCGGTCAGAAGCGTCATGAGCGCGTGGTGAAAGTCGTCGCACCACTGGGCGCCGACCCCGTGCCCCCCCGCCTCCGACGGCAGGATGGTCCGCACGTCGTTCAGGTCGCTTTCGGCGATGACATGGACCCTTCTCCCGAGCCGCCGCGCCAGGGAGGCCACCGTCCGGGCAAGGTCGCTGAGGATGTGGCGGGCGCCGAAATCGAAGATGCCGTGGATGGCGTCGAGCCGCAGGCCGTCCACGTGGTATTCGGCCACCCAGTGGAGAGCGTTGGCGATCACGTAGTGGCGTACCCCGCCGCTTTGCGGCCCGTCGAAGTTGACCGCGTCGCCCCAGGGGGTCCGGTAGCGGTCGGTGAAGTAGGGGCCGAAGGGGTGGAGGTAGTTCCCCTCGGGGCCGAGGTGGTTGTAGACCACATCGAGGATCACGGCGAGCCCCCGGCGGTGGCAGGCATCCACCAGGGTCTTGAGCCCTTCGGCGCCGCCGTAGCCGTGGTGCGGGGCAAAGGGGTAGACGCCGTCGTACCCCCAGTTGCGGTTTCCGGGAAACTCCACCACCGGCATCAGCTCCACGGCGGTCACCCCCAGCCCGCAGAGGTAGTCGAGGCGGTCGATGGCCGCCCTGAAGGTCCCGGCCGGCGTGAAGGTCCCTACATGCAGTTCGTAGGTGATCAGCTCCTCCAGCTCGCGCCCGCGCCAGTCGGCGTCGCCCCAGGGGAAGGAAGCCGGATCCACCACCTGCGAGGGGCCGTGGACCCCGTCGGGCTGGCAGCGGGAGGCTGGGTCGGGGCGGCGCAGGGTGCCGTCGAGCCGGTACCAGTAGCGGTCGCCGGGGGCCATGCCGGCGACGGTCCCCCGGAAGTAGTCGCCGGCCCGGGCGAGGGGATGGGCCGTGTCGCCGCCGCTTCCGCAGCGGATCACCTCCACGGTTTGGGCCAGGGGTGCCCAGACCCTGAAGCGGACCCCTTCAGAAAGGGGGATCGCCCCGATATCCAGATGCCATCCGTTCATCTCAGTTGTGTCCCATATCAGGAGCCTGTCGGACTTAGGAATGAATCTACTGCGAGAACGGCAAATCGGTCCATATTTCCGGGAATTCTTGACGAATAGAACCACTATTCGCCTTCAAATTCCCGAAAACCTGTCCTCGATCTGCCATTCTCTCGTTACGATTCCCTAAGTCCGACAGGCTCCTGGGCGTTGCGCCTGCCACGGCAATGCTCTCCTTAACAGCAAAATGAACCCGTATAGTACAAACAATTTGTGCACAAAACAATATCTTGCCTAAATATTTCCTTGCTGACCCAATGATTTCGGATAGATGCCGGTAGCGGTTTCCTCATATCTCGACCTGCTGACCGAGCTCCACCACCCTGTTGGGGGGGAGGCTGTAGAACGCCGTGGCCTGGAGGGCGTTGCGCGCCATGAAGGAGAAGAGCTTCTCGCGCCACAGGGCCATGCCGACGACCCGCCTGGTCGGGATCAGGTTCTCCCGGCCGAGATAGAAGGTGGTGGAGTCGGGATCGGTCACGAGCCCCAGCGGTTCGCACTCCCGCAGGATGACCGGCACATGGGGATTCTGCATGAATCCGTAATGGGCGATGATCCGGAAGAAGCCAAGCCCCGGGCTTTCCAGTTCGATCCGCTCCGCTGCGGGGACGCGGGGGACGTCCTCGGTCAGGACGGTGAGGATCACCACCTGCCGGTGGAGGACTTGGTTGTGCTCCAGGTGGTGGATCAGGGCGGGAGGGGTCTCGAAGAGTCTCCCCGACATGAAGACCGCGGTGCCGGGGACCCGTGGCGGGGGATTGGCGGCCCGCTCCGCGATGAAGGAGGAGAGGGGGGTGGCATGGGCGAGCAGATGGGTGATGACCAGCTCGCGCCCCCGGCGCCAGGTGGTCATGATGAGAAAGACTGCTACCCCGGCCGCCAGGGGGATCCAGGCCCCCGCCTCCAGCTTGAGGATGTTGGCGCCGAAAAAGGCCAGATCCACCGTCAGGAAGGCGGCGGTAAGCCCCCCGGCGGCAAGGGGATGCCACTGCCACCGTTCCCGCATGACGAAGAGGACCAGGACCGCCGTGATGACCATGGTGGTCGATACCGCCACGCCGTAGGCCGCGGCAAGGCCGCTGGAGCTGCCGAATCCGGTCACCAGCAGGATCGTGGCGAGCATCAGTGCCCAGTTGATGGAGGGAATGTAAATCTGGCCGATCTCCTCCGACGAAGTCTGGATGATCCTCATCCGGGGGCTGAGTCCCAGCTGGACCGCCTGCCGGGTGAGGGAAAAGACCCCCGATATCACCGCCTGCGACGCAATGATGGTGGCCATCGTGGAGAGGAGGACCAACGGGTAGAGCGCCCAGGAGGGGGCGAGATGGTAGAACGGCTCCGTCGCCTTGGAGGGGTCGCGCAGCAGCAGTGCCCCCTGCCCGAAGTAGTTGAGCAGGAGTGCGGGAAGGACGCAGCCGAACCACGCCTGCCGGATGGGGGGTCTGCCGAAGTGTCCCATATCGGCGTAGAGCGCCTCGCCGCCGGTCACCACCAGAAACACGGCGCCGAGGACTATGAAGCCGTTCCAGCCGTCCCGGATGAAGAAATCCACGGCGTGGAGCGGGTTGAAGGCGCCGAGGATCTCCGGCGCCATGAGAATTCCCCGGACCCCCAGCAGGGCCAGCACCGTGAACCAGACGAGCATGACCGGCCCGAAGAGTGCCCCCACCCGGGCCGTCCCCCGGTGCTGGATGAGGAAGAGGAGCATGAGGACCGCGATGGTGAAGGGGACGACGTAGGGCTGGAAAAGCGGGGTCGCGACCTTCAACCCCTCGATGGCGCTCAGGACCGAGATGGCCGGGGTGATGGTCCCGTCGCCGTAGAGGAGCGCGGCGCCGAAGAGGCCCAAGGTGATGATGACCCTTCGGGACGCCCGTTCCCCGTCTCCCCACGGGTTGAGCAGGGCCAGCAGGGCCAGGATCCCCCCCTCTCCGCGGTTGTCGGCGCGCAGGACGAAGACGAGGTATTTGAGCGAGACGATGAAGAGGAGCGACCAGACGATCAGGGAGAGAACGCCGAGGACGTTCTCCGGCGTCGCCGGGTGGGGATGGCTGCCGTGAAAGCACTCGCGCAGGGCATAGAGGGGGCTCGTGCCGATGTCGCCGTAGACGACCCCCAGGGCCGCCAGGCTCAGGCCCAGCGACTGGCGGACGGTTTCGGTTGTCGGCTTTCCATTGGTTCCCATGGGCACCCGCCGGTTCTGGCGACCAGCCGCCGCCGGAAAGTCAGTTCCGAAAAAAGCCGGAAGGGGGGCCCGGGAGGGTGCCGGCCGGCCGGCGGCATCTCTCCCGATGGCCCGAATAAAAAGAGTAACAGCAATACCGGCGTCTGCAAAGGGAAGGGGAGGTATCGGTCGCCTCGCGGGAAGCCCGGGGGGCAGGGCGGGGCGCAATGGCGGGCGGGGCGGTTGTGGGGAGGGAGAAATGCTGTAACCTTTTATCGGTGGCCACAACGGGGAGCGGGGGATGAAAAAACAGCTCAACATGCTGCGGGAATTTTCGGTCCCCCTCCTGGCCGGGGTCGTCGTCGCCCTTGTCTGGGCGAACCTCTGGCCCCAATCCTACCACGAGTTCAATCACAAGCGGCTTCTGGGCCCCCTCGATTTCCACTTCATCACCAACAACATCTTCATGGTCTTCTTCTTCGCCATCGCGGCGGCGGAGATCACCGAGAGCTGCCTCCCCGGCGGGGATCTCCACCCCCTGCGGAGGGCGGCCTCCCCGCTCCTTGCCACGGTCGGCGGCGTTCTCGGCCCGGTGGCGGTCTACCTCCTCCTGAACCGCATGTTCGGCTCACCGCTGCTCGCCAAGGGGTGGGGGATTCCGACCGCCACCGACATCGCCATCGCCTGGCTCGTGGCCCGGCTCGTCTTCGGGGCGGCGCACCCGGCCGTCTCGTTTCTGCTGCTGCTGGCCATCGCCGACGACGCCATCGGGCTCGCCATCATCGCCATCTTCTACCCGCATCCGAACCACCTGCCGGAGGTGGCCTGGCTCATCCTCGTCGCCGCGGGGATGGGTGTCGCGTGGGGGTTGCGGCGCGCGCGGGTGAGGAACTACTGGCCCTATCTCGTTGCGGGGGGAGGGGCGAGCTGGGCCGGCCTCT
This sequence comes from Geobacter sp., assembly GCF_027327745.1. Classification (GTDB taxonomy): domain Bacteria; phylum Desulfobacterota; class Desulfuromonadia; order Geobacterales; family Geobacteraceae; genus Geobacter. Next base: position 12,446 of record NZ_DAHVYG010000043.1, on the reverse strand, counting down.
TCAACGCCAACCTCCACCCGGCCCTGGCCCTGGTTTTCATCGTCCCGTTCCTTCCCCATCCCCGGCGGGAGCGCCGGCACCTCTTCGAGGAGGACCCGGAAGAGGTCTCCACCCTCGCCACCTTCGAGCACGAGTGGAAGGTGATCGTCGACTTCGGCCTCTTCTTCTTCGGCCTCGCCAACGCCGGGGTCGAGCTCTCTTCCGTCGGTACCGGGACCTGGCTCGTCTTCGACGCGCTTTTCTTCGGCAAAACGGCCGGCATCTTCCTCTTCGCCTGGGGGGGAGAGCGGCTCGGCTGTCCGCTGCCGCGGGGGATGGAGCTGCGGCATCTGCTGGTGGTGGGAATCATCGCCGGCATCGGCTTCACGGTGTCGCTCTTCATCGCCGGCGAGGCGTTCGCGGACCTGCAGCTTCGAGCCGAGGGGCGCATGGGCGCAATCCTCAGCATAGGCATCTCCCTTGTCGCCATCGCCGCGGGAAGGGCGATGGGGGTGCGCAGGAGGTCGTGACCGATGACCGTCGAAATCGCCACAGTCCTCGCCTTCGTCGTGGGTGCCGTCATCCTCTTCGCCACGGAGAAGCTTCCCGTCGATCTCGTCTCCCTCATGGTCATGGCGGGGCTGATCCTCTCCGGCACCATATCGGCGGAGGAGGGGGTCGCGGGCTTCAGCCACCCCGCCACGGTCACCGTCGGCGCCATGTTCGTACTCTCCGCCGGCCTCTACCGGACCGGCGCGGTCAATTTCGTCGGGGTCAGGCTCGCGCAGGTGGGGAAGAAGAGCTTCTGGCTCTCCCTCACCCTCCTGATGGTCACCGCCGGCGGCTTCTCCGCCTTCATCAACGACACCGCGGTGGTCGCCATCCTCCTGCCGGTGGTTCTCGGCCTCTCCGAGGAGCTCCGGACAGGCCCCGGCAAGCTCCTCATGCCCCTATCCTTCAGCGCCCTCTTCGGCGGGGTCTGCACCCTCATCGGGACCTCCACCAACATCCTGGTGAGCTCCCTCGCCGTAAAGTACGGCCAGCCCCCCTTCGGCATGTTCGAGTTCACCCCCTTCGGCCTTGTCATCCTCGTGGTCGGGACCCTCTACATGCTTCTCGTCGGGGTCCGTCTCCTCCCCGCCGGCGGAGGGGATGAGGACCTCCGAAAGCTTTTCGGCATCGGCGACTACCTGGTCGAGATCGTCCTCGAACCGGGGGCGAAGCCGGTCGGGACGCTGCTGGCCGAATCACCCCTGCTGAAGGATATCCCGATCCGCAACGTCGAGGTCTTCCGCGACGACCGGCGCCTGGACGAGCCTCCCGAGCGGATCGAGCTGCAGCCCGGCGACCACCTCAAGGTGCGGTGCGATCTGGACACCTTCCGCAAGCTCCGGGAGCGCCCCGGTATCACCCTGCGGCAGGAACTGCAGGCCGGCGAGACGCCTGGCGGGGAGGAGAAGGTCCTGGTGGAGGCGGTCATTGCCCCCGATTCCACCCTCGACGGCCGCTCCCTCAAGCAGGCCCGCTTCCGCTCCCGCTACGGCCTCACGGCGCTGGCCGTGCGGCACCGGGGGCTCGTCATGCGGGAGCACCTGGAGGAGATGCAGCTGCGGGCCGGCGACGTCCTCCTCTTCGAGATGGAGCGGCACCACCTGGACCAGCTCCGGGAGGACAAGACCTTCGTCCTGGTCTCGGAGGTGGAGTACCCGACCTTCCGCAGACGGCGGATGATCTTCGCGGTTGCCATCATCTCCTTCGTCGTGGGGAGCGCCGCCCTCGGCCTCATGCCGATCCTCGTGAGCGCCGTCATCGGCTGCATCCTCATGGTACTCTCCCGCTGCCTCACCCTCGAAGAGGCCTACGGCGCGATCCAGTGGCGGGTGATCTTCCTCCTCGGCGGGGTCCTCGCCCTGGGAAAGGCGATGGAGCAGAGCGGCGCCGCTCTTCTTCTCGCCAACACCATGGTGAAGGCGGTCGGCGACCTGGGGCCGAGGGCGCTCGTCTCCGCCTTCTACCTGATGACCTCCATCATGACCGGCCTCATGTCGCACAACGCGGCCGTTGTGCTCCTCACCCCCATCGCCATCGCCACCGCCACCTCCCTCGGGGTCGACGCGCGCCCCTTCCTGATGGCGGTCACCTATGCCGCCTCGGCGTCGTTCATGACCCCGGTCGGCTACCAGACCAACACCCTCATCTACGGCCTCGGGCATTACCGGTATGCCGACTTCCTCCGGGTCGGCACCCCCCTGACTCTGATCTTCTGGCTGCTGGCCACCCTGCTGATCCCCTGGTTCTGGCCGTTCTGACGGGAAAGGATCGAACCGTGAAAACATTCCACGACATACTGCAGAAGATCGAGGATTTCCTCGACATCCCCATCGCGAAGCTCGGCAGCACCCACCTGACCCTCTGGACGGTCATCCAGCTCCTGGTGCTGGTCGTGCTCCTCTTGTATCTCTCCGGGAAGCTCCGGACCTGGATCGTCGAGCAGCTCCTGACCCGGACCAGGATGGAGCTGGGGGCCCGCCAGGCCACCGGCGCCATCATCCGCTACGTCGTGCTCGTCATCGGCTTCGTCATCATCCTCCAGACCGCCGGCATCGACCTCACCACCTTCAACGTCCTGGCCGGCGCCGTCGGCATCGGGCTCGGCTTCGGCCTCCAGAACATCGTCAGCAACTTCATCAGCGGCCTCATTATTCTCTTCGAGCGCCCCATCAAGGTGGGGGACCGGATCGAGGTGGGGGGGGTGGAGGGGGATGTGGTGCGGATCGGCGCCCGGAGCACCGAAGTGGTGACCAACGACAACATTTCGATCATCGTTCCCAACTCGAAATTCATCTCCGAGAACGTGGTCAACTGGAGCCACACCGACCGCCTGGTCCGGTTCCGCATTCCGATTTCGGTCGCCTACGGAAGCGACCTGGAACTGGTCGAACGGCTCCTGCTGGAGGTGGCGGCCGAGAACCCCGACATCCTCGACCAGCCCCGCCCGGCGGTGCGGCTCATGTCGTTCGGAGACAGCGCCCTCTGCTTCGAGCTCCGGGTCTGGAGCACCACCCTGATCCATCGCCGGGGGGTCCTCACGAGCGCCATCAATACCGCCGTCTACCGCAAGTTCACCGAGCACGGGATCGAGATCCCCTTTCCGCAGCGCGACCTTCATATCCGGAGGAACTCTACCCCCTCCGGATCATCTCCTCGGCCTTCAGCTCCAGATCGTCCGCGTTGACCCGGACCACCTTGCCGTCCTCCTCCTCGCTGCGGACCAGTCCCTCCTCCACCCACCTGAGGATGTGCCGCTTGTCGAGACCGAACTTCGACTCCGCCTCTTCAACGGTATACCAGGTCTTCACCAGGGACATGACGCGCCTCCTTTCATCCCCCGTCTGCCGGGAGTACGAAATCAATTCTACCGCATCCCGGAGCGATTGCCCCGGTCGCCCTTCATTCCGCAACGAAACGATGGACAGCGGGGCGGTGGTGTGGTATGCCGGGGAAAACCCGTTTTCGGAGAATTCGATGAAAAAAACCGTGATGATGCCGGCAATCGCCCTTCTGCTCCTCGCGTCCGTCGCAGCCCGCGCCGGTGCCGCCGACACACTCCCCTGCGGGGAGGAGTTGAAGCGGCAGCAGGAGACCATCGCCGCCCTTGAGGCGGAGAAGGCGGCGCTCGCGGAGCGGATCAGGGCCATGGAGTGTCTCCCCGCCATCTCCAGCGCCGAGCTGCTGGCGAAGAACCACCGGCAGCTCCGGGAGTTGGCGAAGAATACCCGTGCCCAGCGCCAGTCGATGGTCGAGTTCGAAGGGTTCGTCAAGTGGATGAGCGGCAGCCTCTCGGGGTACGAGAGGTACATCCAGGCCGGCTCCATGCTGGCCGGCTTTGCGCGGGTGCTGCCGATCCCCTATGCGGGCCAGGCGTCGGTCCTGACCAAGTTCGTCTCCCAGGGGGTCCTCTCCCTCAACGCCACCTCCGCCTCCATCGCCCGGTACCTGGAGACCTCCCGGAAGTTCCTTGCCAGGGTCGACGCCATCGATCCGGTCAAGGGGCCGACGGAGGCCCAGCTCGCCGATGCGACCCGGTTCGCCGATAGCGACTTCCTGCGCGAGATGACCGACGTGCAGGAGCGGCTCCGGAGCGCCGCGGAGATCTCCTCCTCCACTCTTTCGTTCCTGGAGGCGGTGCGGCACTACGCCGGGAACTCCGACGAGTACTGGGCCAGGACCAAGGCCTTCATCACCCGCGCCGATGCCGCCAAGGCCGACAAGGGATACCTCACCACGAGTATCGAAGGGCTCAGGAACCGTGCGGAGGGATTCAACGGCAAGCTGAGGCTGTTCGAGGAGACGGCAAAGAAGGACATTCCCCTCGTCAAGAATCTTGTCGCGTACGATGACCTGCTGCGGGAGATGGAGGCGAAGGCGGTGGCGCGGAAATAGCCGCACAAATACGAGGGGAATGGCATCGGACTGGCCACCGTGCAGTGGATCGTCCAGCGCCACGGCGGGAGGATCTGGGCCGAGGGGTAAGCTTAAACCCTCTCCCGCCGGGAGAGGATGGCCGAAGGCCGGGTGAGGGGCAGGAAACGGCCCGGGCCCGGTCGATGGCCGTGTCCGGCGGGACGGGACAGAACTGGTCGTGGAGACGGTAGCGGTGGAAGACGTCGTCATCGGCGTCGCGGATGACCAGTTCCGTGTAACGGTAGAGATTGCGGGCGCAGTCGAGCTCCAGGGTGTCGACGGAGTAGGCGCGTCCCTCCCACCCCCCCTTGAAGATCCGTTTGAGCACGACGGTCCGCACGGCTCCGGCAACCTTTGCCGGCGCATCTTCCAACGGCCAGACCACCCGGGCATCCTCCCGAAGGGGGAGCCACTTTCCGTCTTCGCCACGGACCGGCCCGGCCGCCAGGGCCAGGAAAAGCCCGGCGGCGCCTCCCCAGCGCTTCATCAGTGTTTCCCCGGCGCCAGCTTCACCCCCCGCCGCTCCCAGGTGATGTAGGCCTCCAGGGCGACCATCCGCGGGTCGTCCGCCGCCAGCGGCACCCCCTGCTGGGGGTTCTGGATGCACCAGTTGATCATGTCCCGCAGTCCCGACATCTTCCCGATCTGCTTCTGGAACTTGGGGTAGGTCTCGGGATGGGTGTTGGCGGCATTGGGGTGGCACATGTCGCAGGAGACCGAGTTCTTCCCCAGGTCGGAGCTGTGGAAGAGCCGCTCCCCCTCCTTCACCACCGTCCTGAACGCGTCGTCCCACTTCTTCAGGTCTTCCTTCGTGAACTCATCGGCCCGGACCCCCGTGGCGGCGATTGCGACCGCCAGCAGGGCGACGGCACACGCTTTCCGTATCATTGCAACCTCCCGGTACTGTCAGTATTGGGTTTGCGCCGGAATCCGGCTCTTCGGGTCCTGGAACTTCGTGTCCGCGGGGTACTTCATCCCCGGCATCTTCTCCACGGTCCGCGGCGTGTTCTCCCAGAGCTCGTAGTGGTGGATCTCGCCGCCGTCCATGGTGATGTTCCCCCACCCGGTGCCGTCGCGCTCCTTGAACGGGTCGGCCCGGTTCATGAAGACCGTGATCTCCGGCACCTTGTTCGGGAGCTGGGAGTAGGTGACCGGATAGGGCCAGGGCCAGGCGGTGGCCATGAAGGCGTTGAAGGTGATGGTGCCGATCTGGTTGTAGAGGACCTGGTGGACGTGGCCGTGGAAGACCATGACGTTTTGGTACGGCTTCAGGATCGCCTGGACCTCGTCGGCGTCGTCGGTCCAGAAGTTCCACGGCCGGAAGATCTTGTAGAGGGGGGAGTGAGAGAGGATCACGATGGGGGTATCCTTCGGCACCTTCGCCAGGTCTTTTTTCAGCCATTCCCGCTGTTCCGCCTTCACCATGAAGGGGGAGCCGTCGGGGTTGTCGAGGCGCGCCATCTGGTGCATCCGCTCCTGTGCCGTCGGCCACCGCCTGAAGGTCCACTCGTCGTGGGTCAGGATGCTGTTGAGCGCCACGAAATGGACCCCCTTGTGGTCGAAGCTGTAGTGGAGCGGCGCCATATGCTCCTGCCAGTACGCGCCGAGGTCCAGGTAGTAGTCGTGCTCGCCGATCACCCACTTGATCGGGATCGTGACGTCCTTCATCAGCTCCCGGCCGTGCTCGAACTCCTCCCGTTTCCCGAGTTGGGCGAGGTCGCCGCCGAAGACGACGAAATCGGGCTTCGGGTCGAGGAAGTTGAGCTCCAGCGCCGCCCGCTGGAGCCCCTTGTCGAAGTTGGCAACGAACTCGGTCCCCCGGATCTGGGTGATGTGGGCGTCGGAGATGTAGGCGAAGGTGAATTTCTCCGTTGGCTTTTTCCCCCAGGCGACGTTCACGAGGCCGAAGGGGAGGGAGGCGGCGGCGGTCAGCGCTCCCGCCTGCTTGAGAAACGTCCTGCGGTCGATGGCGTTACGCATGGGTTACTCCTTTTTCGCCGGGGTGGCGGCGGTGGCGAACCGGGGACTGGTGAGGGTCTTGAGGAACTCCAGCAGATCGGTCTTCTCCTGCGGGGTGAGGTTCAAGGGGCGGATGCCGCTGTCGAGGAAGGGGTTCTTCTCGCCGCCGCGGTCGTAGAGCTCGATCACATCTTCCAGGGTCTTGACGCTGCCGTCGTGCATGTACGGCGCGGTGACGGCGATGTTGCGGAGCGTTACGGTCTTGAAGGCGCCGATGTCGGCGGGGCGGAGCGTGATGGCGAAGCGGCCCAGCTCCGAGGCGTCGTGACTCGTAAGCACGCTCTCGTCGACGTTCTTCCCCGCCTCCTTCGCCTTGCGGAAGGAGGTGGCGATCTCCATGAAGCGCCCCTCGATCCGCTTGAACCCGACCCCGACGTTGTGGAACTTGTTGTCGGTGAAGGTGGCGTTGGTCTGGCCGATGTTGTGGCAGTCCTGGCAGCGGGCCTTGACCCGGTAGAGTTCGAGCCCCCGCTTCGCCGCCTCGGAGATGGCGTCCTTCTGACCGCCGTAGAGGTAGCGGTCGAAGGGGGAGTCTCCGGAGACCACGGTCCGCTCGAAGCTCGCGATCGCCTTCACCACGTGGTCGATGGTGACGGCGGAGGGCTCCACCCCGAAGGCCTTCCTGAACTCCGCCGGGTAGGTCGGGTCGGAGCGGATCGTCGCCAGGATCGGCTCGTGGGACTTCAGCCCGTGCTCGATCGGGTTCACGAAGGGGTCCTTCGCCTGCTCCTCCAGGGTCGCCCGCCGGCCGTCCCAGAACTGGCTCGTGTAGTAGGCGGCGTTGATCACCGTGGGGGTGTTGCGGGTCCCCTTCTGCTTGCCGATCCCCTCCGCCACCACGAGCCGGTCGGTGAACGCCTTCTGCAGGTCGTGGCAGTGGGAGCACGAGATGGTGCCGTCGGCGCTGAAGCGCTTCTCCTCGAAGAGCCGCTTGCCGAGGGCGATCTTCTCGGGGGTCTGGGGGTTGTCGGCCGGGATCGGGACGGGGGGAAGGCCAAGGGGGAGCTCGGCCGCCGGCAGGGAGAAGGGGGAGACGGCGAGCGTCAGCAGCGCCAGAACTGCGATCCTTGTTTGCATGGCATTGCCTCCTGTCGTGGCCGTGGAGACGGGGAAGCCGTATGCACTGGGAACGAAAACGGACGAAAGAGGATGAAAAGCTGTTTATCTTGGTAAAGGGATACCCGATTGCGGGCGCTTGTCAAATGGGGAGAGTGAAGACGAAGAGAGAGGATGGGGCGGCAGCGGGAAGGGGCGGGACGGCGGCCTCCGTTCCCGCTGCCGCAGGGGGGGACTACCAGTTCTCGCCCAGGAGCTCGAAGTGGGCCTTGGGGTGGGCGCAGGCGGGGCAGAGTTCCGGGGCGCCGTTCGCCTCGTGGAGGTAGCCGCAGTTGCGGCAGCGCCACACCGTCTTCTCTTCCCGGGCGAAGACCCGATTGGCCTCGATGTTGGCCAGGAGGTCGCGGTAGCGCTTCTCGTGCTGGCGCTCGGCCACGGAGATTGCCCTGAAGACCGCGGCGATCTCGGCGAATCCCTCTCCCTGGGCGGTGGCCGCGAAGGAGGGGTAGAGCTCCGTGTGCTCGTGGTGCTCCCCCATGGCCGCCGCGGCGAGGTTCTGGGCGGTGGTGCCGATGACCCCGGCGGGGAAGGCCGCCACCACCTCCACATCACCCCCTTCGAGGAACTTGAAGAACCGCTTGGCGTGCTCCTTTTCCTGGCTGGCCGTCTCGTCGAAGATGTCGGCGATCTGGACGTAACCGTCCTTGCGCGCCTGGGCGGCAAAGTAGGTGTAGCGGTTGCGGGCCTGGCTCTCGCCGGCGAAGGCGGCGAGCAGGTTCTTCTCGGTCTGGGTACCTTTCAGTGCCATTGATTTCTCCTTTGCTCCGGTGATTGATGCGTGATGCTCATCGACGCGTCGCTTTCCGGCCGGTCGGGCCGGTGCAGTGTGGCAATTCTAAAGAAGGCGCGATTGTAAGTCAATACAACAAAATACCGTATTCACAGCCGCGTTGCCAAAATGTTGCAAATGGGCTTGCCCATTGACATCCCCCGCTTCCTCTTCTAGAGTGCGGGGCTGTATACGCGAGAAATCCGGCAACTGCCGAATATCAGAGTAAGAGCCGCGACGGAGAAGGAGGCAATGATGGACCAGGAGTTGATAGATCAACTGAAACGGGTGCTTGCCTCGATGGAGATGATCCTGCCGAGGCCGGTGCCCCGCGTCGACTGGGAGGTGGCCCATGCCGCCAACTGGCGCCGCCACTCCTTTGCGGGGTGCCTTGAGCCGGTGCCGGAGATCGAGAGCCTGCACCTCGACGACCTCCTCGGGATCGACAAGCAGAAGGGGGTCGTGGAGGAGAACACCCGGGCGTTTCTGGCCGGCTACCCGGCCAACAACATCCTCCTCTGGGGGACCCGCGGCACCGGGAAGTCGTCGCTGGTGCGGGCGCTTCTGCATACCTACGCCCCCCGGGGGCTGCGCGTCATCCAGGTCGACAAGGACGACCTGGTCCATCTCCCCGACATCGTCGACGAGGTGAAGAGGCAGCCGTACAAGTTCATCGTCTTCTCCGACGACGTCTCCTTCGAGGTGGGGGAGTCGAGCTACAAGATGCTCAAGAGCGCCCTGGACGGCTCGGTCTACGCGCCGCCGGAGAACGTCCTGATCTACGTCACCTCCAACCGCCGGCATCTCCTCCCCGAGTACGAGAGCGACAACCGGGGGGCCATGCTGGTGGAGGGTGAGATCCATCACGGCGAAGCGGTGGAGGAAAAAATCTCCCTCTCCGGCCGCTTCGGCCTCTGGGTCGCCTTTCATCCCTTCAGCCAGGACCAGTACCTGGAGGTGGTCCACCAGTGGGTGGAGAAGCTCTGCGCCAGGGGGAAGGTTTCCCTGGAATGGACCAAAGAGGCCCGGGACGAGGCGATCGGCTGGGCCCAGAGGAAGGGGGACCGCAGCGGCCGGATCGCGTTCCAGTTCGCCAGTCACTGGGTCGGGCAGCAGCTTCTGGCCCGGGGAGGCGCGCGGTGAGTGCCCCTGCGCGAAGTCACGCTCCGCCGTTGTTCCGGTACTCCTTCCGCAGCCGCTCCAGCCCCTTGCGGAAACTCTCGGCGTCGCCGTACTCGAAGAAGCGGCCGTAGCGGCGGTGGGGCGCCAGCATGCGCCGGGCGTGCTTGATGGGGCACCAGTACTGTTCCGTGCGGGCACCGACCTCCCGGGTGAAGGTGGCGACGCCGTTGGCGTAGGAGCAGTAGAAACAGTTGAATTTTTCGATGATGTTCAGGTAGGGAAGGTCGCTCCGGTCGAAGACGAGGTAGTCCCGGCGGCGGACCTTGGGGATGCCGTAGACCGGGAAGCAGATGGCTTGGTAGAGGGTGACGAAGAGGTCGAGGAGAAGAAAGGGGATCAGACCCGCGTAGATCATCGGCGCGGTCAGGATGGCGAGGGGCTGCGCCTCGGCAAGGTAGCGGAGAAGGCCGGTCTTTAGGCGGCGCTGCTGTTCGACCACCTCGCGGGCGAAACGGATCCTCTTTTTTTCGATGATGAGGTGAAATTCCTCGCGCTTCTTGTCGAATTCCGCTTCAAGCTCTTCCTCCAGTGACTTGATCCGGTCGATCAGTTCGTTTATCCGGTGGTCCATGGGGCCTCCTCGTTGGGGTAGGGCTCCTTATACAGGAAGAGCGGGGCGAAGTCCCGAAGAAATCGTTCTTGGCGGTGCCGAGAAGACGAACGGCTGGAATCGGGTATACTGGTTCCGGAACCCCTCGCGTCCGCAGGGCGCGGACGTGGGGATCTGCGGGGGAGCAATGGTCATCGGGGTGCCGAGGGAGATCAAGGTTCATGAGTACCGGGTCGGCATGACGCCTGCCGGCGTGGGGGAACTGGTCCGGGCGGGCCACGGGGTCCTCGTGGAGCCCGGGGCGGGGGAGGGGAGCGGCTTTTCCGACGGCGACTACCGGCAGGCAGGGGGAGAGCTCCGCGATCGAAGTGATCTCTTCGGGCGGGCGGAGCTGGTGGTGAAGGTTAAGGAGCCCCTGCCGGAGGAGTACGGTCTGCTGCGGGAGGGGCAGGCGCTCTTCACCTATCTTCACCTGGCGCCCAACCGTCCGTTGACGGATCTCTTGCTGGAGCGGGGAGTGACCGGCCTTGCCTACGAGACCCTGGATAAGGAAGGCGCCCTGCCGCTCCTTGCCCCCATGAGCGAGGTGGCGGGGCGGATGGCGCCTCTTGTCGGGGCGTTTTACCTGCAGCGGATCCATGGCGGGACCGGTGTCCTCCCAGGCGGCGTGCCGGGGGTGTCGCCGGCGCGGGCCCTCATCCTCGGCGCCGGGGTGGTCGGCTCGGGAGCGGCGCGGGTGGCTCTGGGGCTCGGCATGGAGACCACGGTGATGAACCGGGGCGTGGAGCGACTGCAGCGTCTCGACGAGATCCACGGCGGCCGGGCGCGGACCCTGGTCCTGAACCGCGAACTCCTCGCCGAGGAACTCCGCCGGGCCGACCTCGTCGTCGGCGCCCTCCTCGTGCCGGGGGGGCGGACGCCGCTTCTCATCGACCGGGAGCTGCTCGGCACCATGAAGCGGGGGGCGGTCCTCGTCGACGTCTCCATCGACCAGGGGGGGTGCGCCGAGACCAGCCGCCCCACCACCCATGACGACCCGGTCTACGAGGTGGACGGCGTCATCCACTACACCGTGGCGAACATGCCGGGGGCCTTTCCCCGCACCTCGACCCTGGCACTGACCAATGCCACGCTCCCCTACGTGAAGGTGCTGGCCGGTGGGGTCGAGGGGGCGCTCCGGGCCGACCCGGTCCTGGCCGGCGCCCTCAATACCTGGCGCGGCGCCATCGTCCACCCGGCCCTGGCGGAGGCGCTGGGGCTTCCGTTCATCCCTTTTGCCTGATTGGTACGCGATTCGTGCCGGGGAGGTGAGCCGTGACGAACGAGCGGATCAAGGTCATTGCCCATGCCGGATACCGGGGAGAGGAAAGCCCGCGGGCCTTTGTCCGCGGGGAGGTCCGGATCGAGGTGATGAAGCTCCTCGACCTCTGGACCGAGGAGAACGCCTCCACCGGCCGGCGGCGGCGCTGTTTCCGGGTGAAGGGGAGCGACTGGCGGACCTATACCCTCTGCCACGACGAGGCAGAGGACGCCTGGCACCTGGGGTGAACCCCGGATCCGTGAGGGGGGGCAGGGGCGTGGATATCCCCGGCATGGACATAGTAACCGGCGCCTTCAGCTTCACGGGGAAGTACGTCGCCCGCCGCCTCCTCGCCCGCGGGAGGAGGGTCAGGACCATCACCGGGCACCCGGACCGCCCCGATCCCTTCGGCGGGCGGGTGGAGGCGGTCCCGTACGCCTTCGACGATCCGCCCCTCCTCACGGAGAGCCTCAAGGGTGGCGACACCCTCTACAACACCTACTGGGTTCGCTTCCCCCGCGACGGGGCCACCTTCGAGCGGGCGGTGGAGAACACCCTGGCGCTTGTCCGGGCCGCCCGGGAGGCGGGGATGAGGAGGGTGGTCCACATAAGCATCGCCAACGCCGCCGCCGATTCCCCCATTCCCTACTACCGGTGGAAGGGAGTCCTGGAACGGGAGATCGCCGCCTCGGGGCTCCCCCATGCCTTCATCCGCCCCACAGTCATCTTCGGGGAGGAGGACATCATCTTCAACAACATCGCCTGGCTTCTGCGGCGCTTTCCCTTTTTCGCGGTCCCCGGGCCGGGGAACTGCCGCATCCAGCCGGTCTACGTCGACGACGTGGCGGAGCTGGCGGTCGACGCCGGCCAGGAGGAAGGAAACGTCGCCCTCGACGCGGCGGGACCCGAGACCTTCACCTTCGACGGGCTCGTGAGGCTATTGGCGCGGACCGTCGGAAGCGGGACGCGGATAGTCCACCTGGAGCCCCGGACCGCCCTCGCCATCACCCGGATGATCAACCGGATGGTCGACGATGTCCTTCTCACCGACGACGAGCTGACGGCCC
>NZ_DAHVYG010000025.1 GCF_027327745.1 Geobacter sp. | reverse complement strand
TCAACTCAAAATGGCTGCGTGACTCTTATCTTGTGTCCAGGGTACCGGGCGCGCTACAACAACACGCCCAGGAGCGATCTCCGTTACCGTGGCGGTTTCACTTATTGCATCTCCGGTCTTAACGACCCGGAGCTTTCCGTCAGCAGCCTTAATAACCGCCTTTGAGTCCTGGGGGGATATTTTTATAAACTGAACTTTGTCTAAGGAGTCAGCAAGAACAGATCTGGTCATGAACAGCGTAAGGGCTATAACGATGATGAGAATTGTGCTTTCTTTCATTTGTTTTCCCATTTGGTTAATTACGGCAACCCAACCCCTTCAACTTCCGGCGAATTGGTGAACAAATTCTTTTTAGGATCAAATTCGAGATTGCGTGTGTAGTCGGGGTTAAGATAATAGTGCATCTCAAACCCTCCATTTCCTCCTATTGGACCAAACCTGATATCACCCAATATCTTTCCGAACATTGCGCGCTTTAACTTTCCGCTTTCACTTTCAGAACGCACCCTGAATATATAGTTATTGTCATCTTCTTTAGCTGCTCTGGACCCATAAATTCCTGACGATACCCGCTTCATCATTTTGGGTTGGTATCCTTCTTCTGGAGCAATACGTGGCAACTGAAACCGACTGCCTACGCTGAAATCACCACCACGGTTATCCTTAATCAGTCGAATTCCGTCATACTTATTCGGAAAGGTTATCGTAAGTGTTGCATCAAAATTATCGCTATCCTTGTAAATCCTCTCGACGCGGAAAATAAAATCGCGATGGACTCCTGCTCCATAAGGTGGCACCCAATCCGCCTTCATAAGGTCAAAACCAAGATCTTTATTGATTGCAGGAAATTGGAATGAACGATTCCGAACATACATCGGCACTGGTTTGACAACTGGCCGAAGCACTACCTTGATTTGTTTGTTCCATGGTTTCCAAACACCTGAACTTTTTATAAAAAAATCATGGTGAAATACACTATTGTAGTATCCTTCCTTTTTTACAACTCCTCCTGTGACACCATCTCTTGATGATCCTAAGGAACTAAACGAACCATCTTTATTAGTACTTCCTTTAGTTGCATCTTTTGTCAGACAACCGCCATAAAAACATAATTCAATCTTCGCACCCTCAATAGGCCTTTCTTCCTCATCAACTACCTTCACTGATATTTTTGCAACGTGTACAAACCGCGCAATCAACATCCAAGCGACGAACGCAACAACCAAGAGGCCCATAACATAGCGTGTTTTCATTGTAGCTCCCCACCATTCATCACCTTGACCCAATCGTCGTACATCAGGCGAACATAAGGGTACGATACGTTGAAAATATCACTATGCAGCCAGATATATCTATCTGTCGACCTTACCCATGCAGCGTTCAGTTTCTTGAGATATCTATCTCTAATATCAAAATTTCTCTTAACCTCCATTTTTTCAAATGCACCTATCCCTCGATGCCCAACCGCGAAGGTAAGCGCCGGAATCTCATTGGCTAGCAACTCCTCAATCTTGGCATCCGTCAGCGTTACGGGTGTATCGACGTAAAGGGATAAATTATCAGGATTTTTCTTAAAGAATGGCATGGGCATTAGAGCAATATACGGAATATTGTTGGCGTCCTGTATCCTGCCTTCATTTATAAAATTGAAATAATTATCAAAATTGAAACCCCATCCACCAAAAAAACTCTCTTTTACCAACATATCAACTCTCCCTTTAAACAACTCCTGAAGCGACCAGGAATGTATACCTAACGCCTTAGGATCACTTGTGTTTTGCAAGAAATTCTCAACAATATCCTCAAATCCCGGCACGTTGTTGAGATTTTTGGGATAGTTCTCCACTGTTTGCGCCGCACCTGGGGCCGTGGCGTCATACATATAGGGCCTGAATGCCTCGTCCGTCGGAGTGAAAAAGACAAAGGCCTTCCTATCATCACGTACTTTACTGAAACGATTGCGCCATGTTAGCTTTCGACGGCCATCAGAAGGATCGGCCTTAAACAGCTTGTACCATTCGGAAGCCCAAAGAAATGGTTTATACCTCTCTCCATTTTCATTTCCGCCGGGATAGGCCCACAGAGGATGGTACATGAGAGGTCTTGTATTTGTTCCCCAACTTGTTTTTCCGGTACTGTTTGCATCCAGGTCACTATAAGCCTCTTCAGGAGTATACGCTTCTTCCGCCACCGCCGGGTTAGCCATCAGATAGCGGTAGTACGGCATTCCCTGTTGTATTGCAGTCGAAACCACCATATTCCCAAGACTATGGGCCGAGAAAATTGCATTGCCAAGTCCTTTACCTACAACAAAATTCTTCAATAACTTGCCGGCGTTAAAAGCATGTCTGACATTGACATGATAGTTACCTGAACGCTTGCTGATGATCGGCCTGATAAGTACGGCTATTGTGTCATCTTGCGAATCATAACCAAACCAGGTAATCCCCCAGAAACGTGCCCTGGAGCCTGACCAATAGAGTCGCTTGAACACTTCAGCCTGTTCTCCACGGGCGTCCTGACCATTAACATTGTACCCATGCACATGAACAAAGTCTTTATTATCGCTATCCGCATCGAACCCGGAGAAATGGAGCGAATTACTGAAATCACTTGCGGTCAGTCGGTCCGGCATTCCTTCATTCGGCACAGAATGTCCAGCTACTGGCAAAACGCCACTTGGCGGTATAATTCCCGGGAACTGCTGTTCAATCTGATACATTTGCCTCATCAAATTCTTATGCCTGAACATCTGCTCCACCCCATCCATAGAGAGATTCAAGCTCGTCTCAAACACCTTGTTCAGATCCTTATCATAGACTTCAAGCGTTAAAGGATTCTGGGTAGGTTTGTAACCCTCAACAAGGATTATCCCTTTACCGAGTTTTGCAGCATTAAGCACTTCCGGTCTTAGGGCGATATACGAAGCGGTCAGGATGTTTGCTGAAACGCTGCTGATTGAGATTGTTGGAGCTGTGGCCAATGTCCTGGCCGGTTCGATGGTTCCATTGCTTCCGGTCAGGTAATCTCCCGAATTCGTAGGTCCCAAGTCGGTTACAACGTAGTTCAACGCACTGTCTGTGTTGCGTAGGCGATAGAGATACGACGCAGGATCGTAAGTGTTGATTAAGCGAAGAATGTCGAGATGAACCGGGAAAAAGTCGATCAGGTCTCTTGTCCCATCGACAACGAGGTGATCGGGATCGACTTTTGAGCCTGTGCCCGGTATTCCTGTGCCCTCAGTATCCCCATTTCCGTCGTCATCGTTCACCCAGAAGTAATACGTATCACTATTCATTGCACGGTCGATGTCTTCCTGGTCGATCTTGCGATTGTGGTTGTAATCCGGAATAAGAGCCCCCTTGGCAATGGTTACCGGTATCAGATCACCCGCAATCTGGACGCCGGTACCGTAGTTGAGGACAACCTGTGCGTGGTACGTGGCATTCTCGTCGAACAGGTACCCTTTGGCTATGGTCCCAAAACCGCTTCCTTTGGTTTCTGTCGGGATATAGGCTATCTGAACATTATTCTTGTAGAGCAGTATTCCAGCATTCAAAGCCTGGTATTCCGCCGGGGCGATGGTGTAGGAAACTTTCAGGTTGTTGCGGGAGTAACCATCGGGAGTGAGCATGACCTGAAGCGGCTGCTTGACAGATATGTCGACGCCATAAACCTGCATGGAGGTAAAGGCATTGGGCGCTAGTGTCTGATTAAGCACCCCGCTGCATCCGCTGCACGTATTGCTCGTTCGCTGGATATCAAACTCCGCATGTCCGTCAATCCTGATGGTGTTTACCCCCGGCTTCAGAACATAATCATGCTGAAAAATCCCCCCTCCCAGGTAAGTTGATGGTTTCCCGTCGAAGAGAGCGGATGACGCGGTGAAATTCGTACTGACCGAATAGGTGCGGTCACCGACAATCTTCGGACAAGTCAGGTCGCACACCTTCTCGTCTATGGTCTTTTTCCCTTCTTTGAGAGTATAGAGTCTCGCCTGCAGGGGGATTGTAGAGCCGCTTCTGGCGGCGTTAATGTTGTTGCCAAATGCATCGACCCGGTAAACATACGTTGTCGTCAACTGATATGAAGGCTCAGTAACACCGTCGCAGTTGCCAAAAGGCTGTGTTGTCAGGGTAAAGGTTGTCTCCAGCGTTTTTGTGCCGGCTGCAGTTTGCATCTTAGCTTGCGCCTTGATCGGGTAGGACGTTTCAGGCGATCCCCCCAGGATGACCTCAACCGCGGCGCCATCTTTGCTGGACATCACGTCAATTGCCTGCGCGGCAGTTTTGCATGCACTAAGATCAGCCGTGGTAGGTGAGTTACTGAGACATGGGTCGCCGCCTTTCACCAGCGCAGCCGGTGTGGCATCCCGATTTGCATACGCGCATTGCGAGTTGTCGATAGGTGTCCCCAACGTGAAGCTGACCGGCTGGTTGGCGATCGGATTGCCGTAACTGTCTTCGACATACAGTGAAACAAATCCGGCAAAAGAATGAATCTGCCCGACTTCTTGGTCACCATGGGTTTTCCGAAGGTTAGCAATCGGCCCAGGCACGCCGTAAGCCATGAAGGGGGTGGTAATTGCTATTCCCGAGTCTAGCACCGCATCCACGACGTTACCGCCACACTGATCAGAGAAAGTATTCCCTTCGGTGTATCGGTAAACGGGATTGTCGGCGGTTTTCTGGCCCAGGGTGAGCGCTGCGGAAGCTATTCCGTTTCTATCGGTCTTGGTCGTTATAGTTGCCTCCCCTTTGCCGCCCAGAGTTCCCCCACCTGCCCGGACGGAAAAGGTAACCGACGCACCGAGCACCGGTCGAAGGTACTTATCAAGGACCTTAACTTGAAGGGGTGTCTTGAGCTGTTGCCCAACATCCCCCGACTGCTTGTCAGTTACAGGAATCTTGACAATTGATGCGGCGTCCAAGGGGTTCGTATTCGGTTGAGCGCTGTAGGGTTTACGGAGAGCGGCGGACATGGCCTTGTCTGCCTGACTATCCCATTGAGCTGGTGACCATACCGTCATCCCCCCCGCAACCATCCCGGAAAGCATCCAGCCCGACTCGCCGGTCACCGGATTCTCCTTGACGTAGCCGATGCCGGTCCAGTCCAGATAAGTCATCTCGGCTGGAGGTATAGTGACGACCAGGTTTTGGTTGACGGCATTGGTAATGTCCGCCTTGATGTCGTCATCGAAGGGAAGAGAGAGAAGTGTGGTGGCGATGTTAGTTGTATTGATGGTGACAAGCTGGGTGGCACTGCCGTTGGCCTGGGCCAGGAGCTTGGCAGTGGAGATGGAGTCCACCTTGAAATCGTCCTCGAAGATCCGGTTCTCAAGGACGGAGCCCTGAAGGGCGGAAAGGTGCATAAAGGTTTTTTCTCTCACGGGCTGCCCGGTCCGGCTGACGGCCTCGACCCCCCGCAGGGCTGCATCGATGAAGACCCCCTTCCACTCGAAGCCGTGGGGAATACCGAGAAGCCAGGTGACATCGATTAATCCGCCAACAGTGACGACAGCCGGCAGCGGCCGGCTGACCACCAGTTTCAGCAGCGCTGCCAGTTCATCCTCTGCCTGATTCCAGCGCCTGATGTAGCTGTTGGCCTCCTTGAACAGGATGGTTTCCGCGTCGTCGTTTTCCATTAGGCTGGTGTCCTGGGTGGCCTGCTGGGAGACGACGCCGATGACCGCAAGGTTGCCGACGATATACGAGTTGCCGATCCGTTCCGTGCCGTTGGGAGTGATAACATCGATGGCAAGGGCATACTCCGCACCCATGGGGAGGCCATCCCGGGCCACGATTAGCCGTTCGCCGTTGAGCTTAAGCACCGGCCGCAGCCGCACGAGGTAGCTCGGGGTATTGTCGAGACCTCCATAGCTGTCGATGATCTGCTGGTCTTCGACGGTTTCCGGTTCATAGGAGAGGGCCAAGCGTTGGTTGGAGATCCGCAGGGCATCAAGCGCTATGGTGAAGAGCTCCTCGCCGGTTGAGGTAGTGGCGGTAAACTTCACCTGGTGTCTCAGTTCAAGGGGAAGTGCCGTGTATTCGCCGGTTACGGTGACCACCTTAAACTGGAGGCCGGAGGGAAGGATCTTGAGGACATCGGGAACAACAGTCTTAGTGCTGAGCAGGTCCTGGTAGGTTTTGCCGGGATAAGTGCTACCAAGAAATTCTTCAGCCTTGGACTTTATGAATTCAAGGGGTGTCGCGGTCTGGACAGACCGGAGATAGTCGTCGCGTAACGTCTCGACGAAAAAACCGGCTATATCCAAGGCATTGTTCCAGGATACCCCGGCGGGTTTGATGCTGGTGTCGAGTGCCAGCCAGGTTTTGCCGAAATCGTCGATGACCGCGCCTCGATAATTGGAGTACGGAATCTCGCTCTCCACCCAGATGTGCTCTATCTGGAAGTTTGTGATCTGGCCACCGGCAGTGACAGGTTTGAACGGGATGCCTGTCCGCTGGAAAAAGGCGGCTATTTTTTGGGGGTCGTCGATGCCGGTAAGGTTCTTGACCTTGTCAATCCCCGGAAAGAATTCGATGGTGCCCCGCACGTAGCGGGTCGGAAAGCCCGAGGAACGCAAGAGCGCCGCCAAAAGTGCCGCCTGGTCGGCATCGTTGCCGCTCTTCTGCCGCAGGGTTTCTTCGGCTCCTTTCATTTCCCCCCAATACCACTCGGTCGCCACGTTATTTTTGACCCATTCGTAGATGAAGACCGGGTTCCAGTTGAGCGACTGGGCAAGCTCAGTGATTTCTTTAGAGAGAGGGGCTTCGGGAGTGCTTTTCGTGTCATCGGGCGTGACGGTTCGGTTCCCGCCCCTGTATGCAGGAACTATAGCCGACGCCGAACCTGGCTCTCTTGCTGGGTAGCCTAGATTTTTGTAGGGGAGGACACCGAAGGTTGGGCGCTTCTTCTGTTGCACCATCCGGCCGAGAAGCTCCTTCAAGCTTTCGAGTTCAGAGCTTGAGAGGATTCCATCCTGGAGTGCAGCGTCGATGAGAGACAGCAACTCCTTGATTCCGGTGGTGTATTCGTCTGCCATCGCACGGTGCCGCTCCGCGGCCTTGTCCGATACGGATGCGACACGATCCTGTCGAACATCGAACCTATCCTTGAGAATGAGATGAGACGCCCTGATCCGTTCGGCAAGGGCATTTAACCTGGCGGCTTCCTCAGCCGGCGACTCTCCTTTCTGCAGCCTCAGGGCAGCTCGCTCCACGACCGCGCGACTTTCCCTGAGTTCGGCAGAGAGCTCCTTTTCCACATCGGTAGCCCCCGCCAGCGTCGGGAGCAATGCAATGGCCATCAAATTCAGAGCAAGCTGCAAATACCGTTTCACGTTTCCCCCAATTGATCCCAATGCGAATGAATTCCATTCTGAAGGATGACTGCTACTCCTCCGTTCCGGCGTTGCCCAGATGGCCGACCCATCCCGCAGGCTACGAAAAACACCGCATGCGGCACTTCAAGCAGACGTTTATGAGAGCCTGCGACGCGACCCAGAGCAGAATCGATATCGGGCACTGATACGGAGCAGGGGGTGCAACGGTAGAACGAACGATCTTCGTCGTTAAGAAAGGGGTGGGGTTTCGGTTGTTGCCGAGTAGAAAAGCGGTGGGAAGGTATGATGGCCGCTGACGACCGACACTCAGCATCGGCGCGCATGTTAGGTGGTGTCTAATATATTGTCAACAGGAAATTACAATCTGTTAGTTACAATTTTTCAATAAAATGATGAAATCCTTCAAGATGGTCTGAATTTGGAAGGTTCAACAGCAGGTTCCCCCTACCGGTAGCTCTTCCGCCTGAACAGCCCGGTCTTGAGCGACACGATCCGGTCCAGGAAGAGGATCCCGTCCAGATGATCCATCTCGTGCTGGATGGCGATCGCCTCGAAGCCGGAGGCCTCCACCTCCCGCGGCGTCCCCTCTCCGTCCAGGAAGCGGACCGTGACGGCGGTGGCCCGCTCCACGTCGCCGGTGTAGTCGGGGACGCTCATGCACCCTTCGCGGCCGATGGTCGCCCCTTCCCGGTGGACGATCTCGGGGTTGATCATGACGAGGAGACCGTGGTTGTTCTCCCTCCCCAGGCGGCTTGCGGAGACGTCGACCACGCAGAGCCGGAGGGTAGCGCCGATCTGGGGGGCGGCCACGCCGACCGAGCCCGGCCCTTCCCGCATGGTGTCGACCAGATCTTCCGTGAGGCGTCTGATCTCCTCGTCGATGGCGGGGACCGGGTTGCAGAACTTCTTGAGAACGGGGTGGGGGTAGAGGAGAATCTTCTGTGCGGGCATGGCGTCAGAGGGAGACCGGGGTGATGGACCGGACCGAGATCTCCACGTTCAGCTCCTTCTTGATTTCATCGAGCAGCGCCGCCACATCCTCCACGGCGATCCCGTCGGGAAGGGCCGCCTCCAGCATCATGACGTAGACCGGCTCTTCCTTCGTGCCGATCAGCTTGGTGTTCAGATCGGTGATGTTGATCGAGCGCCGCGCGAACTCCTGCGCCACCCGGTAGACGATCCCCGGCTTGTCGGAGCCGTAGACCGACACCATGCAGAGTTCCCCCTCGGGGGCCCGGTACTCGGCCTCGCCGCGGGTCAGGGGGCGGACCGACACCGACAGCCCCATCTCGTCGCTAAGCCCCCGGAATTCGTCGAGGAGGCGCCCCTTGGTGAACGGCTTTGCGTGGGAGACGATGAGGATCATGGAGAACTCGCCGCCGAGCATGGTGGAGCTGGAATCCTCGATGTTGCAGCCTAGGCGGTACAGGACGCCGGTGGCACCGGCGACGATACCGGGACGGTCCTTGCCGACGACGGTGACGGCAAAGTGGGCCAGGGAATCTTTTCTGGTCATGGTTCCTCCCACGAGGGATCAGGGTCGGGTGACGCGACGGCTGGGGCCGCCCACGACGGCGCGGCCTTCATCTATAACAGAAGCGGGGCGTAATGACAAGAAAGGGAGGGGTTACGGCAGCTCGGGAGCGGGGAGGCCGAGGCGCTCCCGCACGGTCTCCACGAGGCAGTCGAAGACCTGCTCCCGTGTGTTGATGAAACGCGGCATCTCCATCAGCATGACCTCCTCGGCCAGGTGGAGAACCCGGCCGTCGGTGGTCCCCAGGGCATCCATGACCGCCTCCAGCATCGGGATCACCTCGTAGAGGTCGTCCCGGTTGAAGGGCTCCGGATCGGGCTTGCCGCTGAACTTCGGCCGGTGCCGGTTCTTTACGTCCTTCGGGTACTTGTAGTAGAGATCCGACGCCTTGATTGCGATTCCCATGCAGCTCCCCCTCCCCTTTCACGTCACGCAGACGAAATCGATCCCTTCCCCGAATCCGGCCTCCCGGGCCCACGACCGCACCGCCTCCCTGGCGCCGCGGGTGCCTACGGTGAGGAGCATCTTCCCCTCCCCCGGCTGCACCCCACTGGGGAGGAGCACCGGCGCCCCGTGAAGCGTGCGCCCGGCCTTGCGGGGGTCCACGTCGAGCCACCGGGTGACCCGCACGCCGGCCCTCTCCAGCGACCTGCGCCAGGCCCTTCCCTCCCGCCCGGCCCCGGCCAGGGTCACCTCCGTCACGCCGGCAAGAAAACCGCCCCTCAGGTGGTGGACCTTGCAGTCGCGAAACGCC
This sequence comes from Geobacter sp., assembly GCF_027327745.1. Lineage (GTDB taxonomy): Bacteria > Desulfobacterota > Desulfuromonadia > Geobacterales > Geobacteraceae > Geobacter. The sequence continues at coordinate 36,091 of NZ_DAHVYG010000025.1, read as the reverse complement.
GCGGCGGTGTATTCCTTCATGGTCCGGGTCGCCCGCCCGGGGCGCTCCCGCCAGAAGAAGAGCACCTCCGGCAGCCGGGCGAAGCGGACGCCGGCGTCGGCGAGCCGCAGCCAGAGATCGTAATCCTCGGCCCACCCCCGATCGCGGTACCCCCCGGCCTGCAGAAGGAGATCTCGCCGGACCATGACGCTCGGGTGGACGAAGGGGGACTCCACGAAGCGGTCGCGCATGATCTCCTCGTGGGTGAGGAGCCGGTTCTGCCACGCCTCGTAGGCCGCCATGCCGATCCCGACACCCGGGGTCCCCTCACGGCGCCTCCTGACCCAGCGCCGCAAGGAGCTCATCCGGCAGCCGCTTCGGCCGCATCCCCGCTCCGACGCAGACCAGCGTCACCCGCCCCGCCACGAGGCACTTGCCGTCGGGAAGCCGTACCACCTGCTGGCCGACGGTGAACGAGGTCTTCCCGACCTCCAGCACCTCGGTCTCCACCCGCACCAGGTCGTCGAGGACCGCCGGCGCCCGGTAGTCGATCTCCAGCCGCACCACGGGGAAGATCCAGCCGCGGTCCGAGAGCTCCTTCACCGAGAGCCCCCGCTCGCGGAGAAATTCGCACCTCCCCCGCTCGAAAAATCCGAGATAACGGGCATGGTAGACCACCCCCCCGGCGTCGGTATCCTCGTAATAAACGCGAAAATCCACGCTCCCCTCCTTCCTCGTACACATGACAAAAGAGGCCCGGGGGCCTCTTTGCACGGCGGCGCGAACAGCCGTTATTTCAGTTTCAGGATCACGCTGTGGAGCTTGCCGGTCTCCCGCTCCCGCAGCTGCATCCGGAGTTCCCGGGCGGTGTCCGCCTCGGCGGGGAAGAAGAGGAAGCCGCTGGCGATGCTGTCGGGGGGGATCGTCTTTCCTTCGAGCCCCTTGTTCCGGATATCGTCGACGATGCTCCGCTCCCGCTCTTCGGAGGTTCCCTCCTTGACGCCGCCGATTACCGCGCCACCCGCGGCACCGATGGCGGCCCCCTTGCCGAGGGCTTCGCCGACGCTCCTGCCGGAGACGATCCCGAGGGCCGCCCCGAGGATGGCCCCTCCAGCGGCTCCCAGGAGCGCCCCCTTGCCGGCCCCCTTCCCGAAGAAGGCGGCAAGCTGGGTCGATTTCTCGATCCGGTCCACCGCCGTGTTGTTGGGAATCACCGGAAAGTAGCGGTTCTGGTCGTTCACGAGAAAGGTCTGAGAGGAGACGATCTCAAGCCCCTTCCCCCTGTTGCCCATCACCACCTGGACCGGGAGCACCCCGGCCCCCTTGATGTCGAAGCCGAAGGCCTCCTCGGCGGCAACCTTGTCGGCGAACGCCTCTCCGCCGATGGTGACGCCGTTCACCAGCTGGTGGTTGGCGTACTCCTCGGCCGGCCGGAAGCCGACGTACTGGCTCTTGTACGCGGTGCAGGCGGAAAGGAGAAAGAGGGGGAGAATGAATTGGGCGATCCGTTTCTGGTACATGACGGCCTCCGACTGTCACAGTCTGTGTCGCGCTGAGTTCATGATATCACCCCGCCCGGTCCTCGCAACCGCCCCGGGGAAGGTCTGCACACATTTTAAGCAATTTCGCCAATCCGTCACGGCCCCCTGGAGCGGTTTTTTGTCGCCAGACCATACCAAGACCTGTCTTTGGGGCAAAAACGTCTTCACGGGGCTTTGGGGGACATTGTGTGCGTTTTGCCCCCTTCGGGGCTCCGCACGAGGACCACCAGGGAACGCCCGGCGCCGGAGAGGGGGAGCTCGAACTCCTGGATCTCTTCCACCGTTACCCCCAGATCAGCCAGGGCCGGCCGCGCCGCTTCCCCCTCCTTCCGCCCCTCTTTCCCCTTCATGGCGACTATCCTTCCACCCGGTGCCAGACACGGGAGGGCCATCCGGACGAAGGTCGGGATGTCGGTGAAGGCGCGGGAGACGATCCAGTCGAACCGCCCGGCGTACCTCCCCGCCAGCTCCTCACCCCGGGCCTGGACCGCCTCGAAGCCGCGGAGCCCGAGAAGCCGCCCCACGTGCCGCTGGAAGATGACCTTTTTCTCGACGGCGTCGACGGAGACCGCGTCAAGATGGGGCCGAACGATCTTCAGGGGGATAACCGGGAACCCTCCCCCCGACCCCAGGTCGAGGAGCCGCCCCCGCGCCCCGATCACCCGGCAGCAGGCGAGGGAGTCGACGAAGTGCTTGAGGACGATCTCCTCGTCCCCCTTGATGGCGGTGAGATTGATCTTGCGGTTCCACTTCGCCAGCTCCGCCGCAAAACGGTCGAAAAGCCCGAGCTGGTGCGGGTCCAGGTGGACCCCGAGCTGCTCGCCCCCCCGCTGGAGTAGATTCCGCGCGCCGGCGTTCATATTACCCCCGCGCCTTGATCGCCACCGAGAGGATCCCCACCGCCGCCGGCGTCACCCCCTGGATGCGCGATGCCTGCCCCAGGGTATCGGGGCGGAATTTCATGAGTTTTTCCCTCACCTCGGCCGAAAGCCCGGGGATGACTGCGTAGTCGACGTCGCCGGGAATACGGGTCCCTTCCAGCTTCCGGGCCTTTTCGACCTGGTCGAGCTGCCGCTCGATGTACCCCTGGTACTTGATCTGGATCTCCACCTGCTCCCTCACGGCCGGGGGGACCTCCCCGGCTGCCGGGTCGATCCGCATCAGCTCGTCGTAGGTGATGTCGGGGCGGCGGAGAAGCTGCTCAAAGGTCAGGGAATTCTGCAGCCCGGCCATGCCGAAGTCGGCAAGAAAGCCGGGATCCGCCTCGGACGGAAGAAGCCTCGCCCCCTGAAGCCGCTCCAGCTCGGCACCGATTCGTTCCCGTTTTTCCCGGAAGCGCCGGTACTCCTCCTCCGGCACGAGCCCCACCCCGTGTCCCCGCTCCCGGAGCCGCAGGTCGGCGTTGTCCTCCCGGAGCAGGAGCCGGTACTCGGCCCGCGAGGTGAACATCCGGTACGGCTCCCTGGTCCCGAGGGTGACGAGATCGTCGATCATCACCCCGATATACGCCTCGCTCCTCCCGAGGACGAGGGGCTCCCGATCCCGGACCCGGAGCGCGGCGTTGATCCCCGCCATCAGTCCCTGGGCCGCCGCCTCCTCGTACCCCGAGGTACCGTTGATCTGGCCGGCGTGGTAGAGCCCGCGGACAGGCTTGGTCTCCAGCGACGCGTGGAGCTGGACCGGATCACAGTAATCGTACTCGATGGCATAGGCGGGACGCATGATCTCCACGTTCTCCAGCCCCTCGATGCTGCGGTAGAAGGCCCACTGCACATCGATCGGGAGGGAGGTGGAGAGCCCCGACGGATAGTATTCCACCGTATCGCGCCCCTCGGGCTCCAGAAAGGTCTGGTGCCGGTCCTTTTCCGGAAACCGGACTACCTTGTCCTCGATGGAGGGACAGTAGCGAGGTCCGATCCCCTCGATGACCCCGGCGTAGAGGGGAGAGCGGTCGAGCCCCGAACGGATGATCTCGTGGGAGCGCTCGTTGGTATAGGCGATGTAGCACGGCACCTGGGGCGTGTCGATCCGCCCGGTGGCAAAGGAGAACGGCACCGGCGGATCGTCCCCGTACTGGGGCTCCAGACGGGAGAAGTCGATGGTCCGGCCGTCGAGCCGGGCCGGCGTGCCGGTCTTGAGACGCCCGACGGTGAAGCCGAGCTCCCGAAGCTGGTCCGAGAGCCCCACCGAAGGGAGGTCTCCCGCCCTTCCGCCGGGATAGTTGGTGAGCCCCACATGGATGAGCCCCCGCATGAAGGTCCCCGTGGTGAGGATGACGGTGGAACCGAGGAACCGGACCCCCACCCGGGTGTCGACCCCCCGCACCCTCCCCTCCTCCACCACCAGAGCGGTCACCTCGCCTTGCTTCAGGGAGAGGCGGTCCTGCTGCTCCATGACGCGCTTCATCCGGAGCCGGTAGAGCTGCTTGTCGGCCTGGGCCCGGGAGGCACGAACCGCCGGCCCCTTGCGGGTATTGAGGATCCGGAACTGGATCCCGGTGGCGTCGATGTTTTTCCCCATCTCCCCGCCAAGGGCATCGATCTCCTTCACCAGATGCCCCTTGGCAAGGCCGCCGATGGCCGGATTGCACGACATCAGGGCAATGGCGTCCAGGTTGATCGTGAGGAGCAGGGTCTCGCACCCCATCCGTGCCGCCGCCAGGGCCGCCTCGCACCCAGCATGGCCACCCCCCACCACGATGACGTCATACCGCTTGTCATATTCGATCGGATTCATCTGCCCGTCACCTCTGCCCCTGTTTCACAGGAAGCTGCAAGAAATACTGTATACCAGGTTTTTGCTTTGTATTTACTGCATGTTACCAGAAACGTTTCACGTGAAACATTCACTTCCCGACACAGAAACGCTGGAAAATCAGATCCAGGACATCGTCGGGGGTCGTCTCCCCCGTGACCTCTCCCACCGCCTGGAGGGCGTCCTTAAGGTCGACGGCAAGGATGTCCAGGGTCTCTCCACGGGAAAGATTGTCAAGAAATCCCCTGATGCGTTCACGGGCCGTGGCGAGGACATCACGGTGGCGCACCTGGGAAAGTGCCACGTATTCGCGGCTGTCGATGGCGTGGCCGTGGATGAAGGAATCATAGATACGATCGCGGAGCGCGGCAATCCCCTCCCCCGTCGCCGTGGAAACATCGACGACCGGCATCTCCGGAAAAGTGCGGGAGAGGTCGATCTTCCGGGGCAAATCCATCTTGTTGACCACCACGAGATAGCAACGTCCCTCAACCGCCTCGAAGATCTTCCGGTCATCGTCGTCCAAGGGCCGCGAGCCGTCAAGGAGAACGAGGACGAGGTCGGCCCGTGGAATCCGCTCCAGGGTCCGGCGCACCCCCTCCTGCTCGACGACATCCTCCGACTCCCTGACCCCCGCCGTATCGAGGATCCTGAGGGGAAGCCCCCTGACGTTGACCACCTCCTCGATGATGTCCCGCGTGGTCCCGGGGACCGAGGTGACAATGGCCCGTTTCTCCTGAAGAAGCGTATTAAGAAGGCTCGACTTGCCGACGTTAGGCTTGCCGGCAATGACCACCGCTACCCCCTCTCGGAGCACCCTCCCCTCGTCGAACCCGGCCAGGAGCCCCTCCACAGTCGCAAGGGCGGCCCGGCTCCGGCTCTCGATCTCTCCGCGGAAAGCCGGATCGACCTCGTCCTCGGGAAAGTCGATGTACGCCTCCACGAGGGCAAGGGCATGACGCAGGTCCCCCTGCACCGCCGCAATCCGTTCGGAAAGGCGCCCCTCGCGCTGGTGCTGCGCAAGGGAAAGGGCCGCGTCGGTCTTGGAGCGGATCACGTCGATCACCGCCTCGGCCTGCACGAGATCGATCCGTCCGTTCAGAAACGCGCGCCGGGTGAACTCCCCCGGTTCCGCAAGCCGCGCCCCGCAGCGAAGCACCGTCGCGAGGACCCGCCGCGTCACCAGATAGCCTCCATGGCACTGGATCTCAAGGACATCCTCCCGCGTGTAGGAGCGGGGAGCCCGCATCAGGACGGCCATCGCCTCATCCACGACATCTCCCGTCTCCGGATCCATCACGAAGCCATAATAAAAACGGTGACTCTCGAAGTCACCGTTGGTGTTGCGCCGGATGAGTCGCCGGGCGATGGGGAGGGAGTCGGGACCGCTCACCCTGATGATCCCGACCCCCCCCTCGCCGACGGGGGTGCTGATTGCCGCTATGGTATCTTCGACGTACATGAGACGGCCGCTATCCTCGCGCGCTGATGCTCTTGTTGATGTAATACTGCTGGGTGATGGTCAGCACGTTGTTCACAAGCCAGTACAGGACCAGGCCCGACGGGAAGTTGAGGAACATGAAGGTGAAGACCACGGGGAGCGCCATCATCATCTTCTGCTGGACCGGGTCCATCTGGGACGGCGTCATCTTCTGCTGGATGACCATGGATATTCCCATGATGATCGGGGTGACGTAGTAAGGGTCCTTGGCGGAAAGATCCTGGATCCAGAGGAAAAACGGCGCGTGACGGAGCTCGATCGAAAACATGAGTGACTTGTAGAGGGCGAAAAAGACCGGGATCTGCACCAGCATCGGGAGGCATCCCCCCAGCGGATTCACCTTGTGGGTCTGGTAGAGCTCCATGATCGCCCGGTTCATCGCCTCTCTATCATTCTTGTACTTCTCGCGCACCTCCTGCATCTTCGGCTGGAGCTTCTGCATCTCCTTCATCGACTTGTAGCTCGAGTGGGTCAGCGGATAGAACAGGACCTTGATGATCACCGTGATGATGATAATGGCAAGGCCGTAGTTCTTCACGTAGTGATGGAGGAATTTCAGGGCGTGGAGAAGGGGCTTGGCCAGGACGGCGAACCACCCGAGGTCAATGGCCCGCTCGAGGTTCTCCCCCTGGGCCTTGAGGATATCGAGGTCCTTGGGGCCGAAATAGAGGCGATAGGAGACGGCACGGGATTCTCCCGGGTTGAGGGCGATCTCGGGGGACGAGATGAGTTCCTCGTACTTTCCCGGCTGGATTGCCTTGACCGATGCCGTGGCAATGCTCCCCCCCCTGGCAAGGAGCGCCGAGAGGAAATACTTGTCGGCGTAGCCGCTCCAGAGGGGGGCGGAATAAGATTTGGCCTGGGCCAGAAGGTCCTTCGGTTTTTCCACTATCAGCTTGTCCTGGGCAAAAACTACCGGACCGTGGGTCTCGAAACGGCTATCCTTTACATTCGGAGCAAGCTGGTAGGTAAGGACGGTCTGGAGGGGTCCGCCAACCCGAACCGCGCCGCCGTTGGCCACGTTGTATTCCAGACCGATCCCGTAGTCTCTCCCCTGGAAACTGTAAGTCTTGCGGAGAGTCACACCGCCGGGCGCCGTCCATGAGAAAACGAGCTGCTTTGCTTCCCCCGCCCCCACCGACAACGAATCGGCGCTCGGCGTAAAGGTTGTCCCCCGGTCAAGCCCTACCCACGGGGCCGCAGTCAGTACCGTCCCCTGGGGGTCGTCGACAAGCGAAACGTTCTTGCTGTGGGGATCTGCCGCCTCGTGGTACTTCTTGAGGATCAGACGGACGAGGTTTCCACCCTGGGTTGAAAAGACGGCCGTGTATGCCGGCGAATCTACCGTAATCTCCTTGCGCACCGCCGGAGCCGTTGCGGAAACCGCAGCGGTCGGCGTTGCCGCTGTCATCGCCGGCGACGGTTTTGACTGCTCCTGGACAGCGGTCGCCGGCGCGACGGGTCCTTCGACCCTCTTGGCAGGAAAGAGTGCAGCGTAGCCGTAGAAAACGAGTATCGACAGGACAACCGCGATTAATGCCCTTTTTTCCATGTCAGCTCCTGAGGTGATTACTTGACGGGGTCATACCCCCCCGCGTGAAACGGGTGGCATTTCATCAACCTGATAATGGCATACCAGCCCCCGCGCAGGAGACCATGCCGCTCGAACGATTCTTTGAAATACTGGGAACAGGAAGGGTAAAAGCGACAGGCGGGCCCCGAAAGGGGTGACAGATACTTCTGATAGAAAACGATTAAAGCAATGACCAGTTTCAGCATCGGATGCCTGCCAGGCGCTCCGCCGCCCTGTCCAGTTCCTGAGAGACAAGCCGGTAATCGAGCTTTTCAGCCCCTCTTCTGGCAATGACATTGACGTCCAGCGACACGAAGCACCCCTTGTGATGCCGATAGTACTCCCGAACGAGGCGCTTGATCCGGTTGCGGACCACCGCAGTCCCCACCTTGCGGCTCACCGTGATGCCGATTCGTCCCTTGCCGTGTGCGGAAGGAGCCGCCAGTATCAGAAAGCTGGGGGTATGAAGTTTGTGAGCCGCTGCGGAGAGCCGGAGAAAGTCCGCTCTCCGCAGCAGGCGGTACTCCTTGGGGAAGCTGAACAGGGGAAATGCCTACTTGCCGGCGATCCCCACCGACAGGCGCTTTCTCCCCTTGGCACGGCGGCGCTTGATGACGAGACGGCCGTTCTTGGTCGACATCCGGACCAGGAAGCCATGGGTTCTCTTGCGCGAGATATTGCTCGGCTGGTACGTTCTTTTCATATGGTCGTTCTCCTCGATGGTAGGATGTAAAATATAATACTTTAGCGAAGAGGATATTTGTAGCTGTCTAACCCCTCTGCTGTCAAGTATAAATTTACCTCCGTATGAAAAATTGACCTTGCAAATGCACCCGCACCTCTGCTAGTCTGCACCATCAATTTATCGGTATCCACAAGCGTGAATTTACGCGTCAATCTCCACCCCAACATCCCAATTTACCAAGACAATCGCAGTTATGCACAGATGTTGACAAACCTGTGCATAACCGCAAGATTCCCGAGAAGGTCCGTTCATGGAAGAAGTATGGCTTCTGGCACAATCCAATATGGAAAAGGTCCTTACCCAGCAGACCTTTTCCACCTGGATCAAGCCGATCCGGTTCCTCGGGACGAAGAAAAACTCCATCCTTCTGGAAGTCCCTAACAAGTTTTTCAAAGAGTGGATCACGGAAAAAGGTTATCTCTCCATGATCCAGGAGTCGATCCACTCCCTGACCGATTCCCAGTTTCACGTGGAGTTGAAGCTTGCTCCCCGGGAACCTTCCGAGGCAAAGGGAAGTCCCGGTGCTCCGGCTGAAGCGGCCGACGCTGCGCCTTCCCCCGAACCGAAGACAGAGAGCGACTTCAGCTCGAATCTCAATCCCAAGTACACCTTCGACACCTTCGTTTGCGGCGGAAGCAACCAGTTCGCCCATGCGGCGGCCCAGGCGGTGGCCAACTCCCCCGCGGGCAAGTACAATCCGCTCTTCATCTACGGCGGCGTGGGACTCGGCAAGACCCACCTCCTCACCGCCATCGGCAACCACGCCCTGACGAAGAACAGGAAGGCCCGCATCTGCTTCTACACCTCCGAAAAATTCATGAACAAGATGATCAACTCGATCCGGTACAAGAAGATGGACCAGTTCCGGAACAAATTCCGGAAAATGGATATCCTTCTGATCGACGACATCCAGTTCATCGCCGGCAAGGAGGCGACCCAGGAGGAGTTTTTCCACACCTTCAACTCCCTCTACGAGTCCCACAAGCAGATCGTCCTCACCTCCGACAAATTCCCGAAGGAGATCCCGGGGCTGGAGGAGCGGCTTCGCTCGCGCTTCGAATGGGGGCTTATCGCCGACATCCAGCCCCCCGACACCGAGACCAAGATCGCGATCCTGCGGAAGAAGGCGGAGAACGACCGGATTGCCCTCCCCGACGACGTGGCCCTCTTCCTCGCCTCCAGCGCCACCTCCAACGTCCGGGAGCTGGAGGGAATGCTGATCCGGCTCGGAGCCGTTTCGAGCCTGACCGGCAAGAACATCACCCTCAATATGGCCCGCGAGGTCCTCAAGGATATCATCGTCGACAAGACGAAGGAAATCACGGTGGAGATGATCCAGAAGTACGTGGCGGAGCACTTCGGCATCAAGGTGTCGGAGCTGAAATCGGACAAGAGACTCAAGGTCCTCGTGGTTCCCCGCCAGATCGCCATCTACCTCTGCCGCGACCTCACCAAGGCGTCCTATCCCGAGATCGGTGAGCGATTCGGCGGCAAGGACCACTCCACCATCATACACTCGGTGAAAAAGGTGGAGAAGCTCCTTACCCAGGATTTCGAGATTAAGAGCACCGTCGAGAACCTGCGCAAGGGGTTGTTGAGCTGACCTGCAAAATCCTGTGGACAACGGGAAGGGGTGTGGATGAATTGCGCAGCGGCAGGGGTGAAAGGTGGAAAAATCCACGCCCGTCAACACCACTGTCGTCCCTGAAACCGGTTCTGTGTCGCACGGTTACACGGTTATCCACACTTCCACAGGAAACTGTTATATACTACTGTTTTTTAAATAACATAATTGAAATACATGATGCCCTGTTGAAAAGGAGGAGAAATGGAATTCAGAATTGACAAGGATACGTTTGCGCGGGCCCTCCAGAAGATCCAGGGAATCGTCGAAAAGCGCAACACTATGCCGATCCTCTCCAACGTCCTGATCGAGGCGCACGACGGCCGGATCGAGCTGACCGCCACCGACCTCGAGGTGGGGATGAAGAGCTCCTACGAGACCAGCATCGTCCGGGAAGGGAAGATCACCGTCTCGGCAAAGAAGCTCTACGAAATCATCAAGGAACTTCCCGACGAAGCGGTCTCCTTTTCCACCAAGGAGAATGACTGGGTCGAGATCCGCTGCGGCAAGGCGTACTTCAGCATCGTCGGCCTTTCCCCCGAAGAGTTCCCCTATTTCCCGAAGGTGAACGAGGAGAGCTTCATCCAGATCGAGAGCCGCCTCCTGGCCGACATGATCGAAAAGACCGCCTACGCCATCTGCTTCGACGAAACAAAGTACAACCTGAACGGCACCTTCGTGAAAGCGGTGGAAGAGGAGGGAAAGGCCCTCCTGCGGATGGTGGCCACCGACGGCCACCGTCTCTCCATAACCGAGAAGGAGTTCGCCGGTGCCGTGGGGCCGGAGATGGCAAAGGGGGTCATCTTCCCCAAAAAGGGTATCTTCGAACTGAAGAAGATCTGCGAGGAGGAGGCAACCGAGCTCTCCCTCGGTTTCATGGACAACAGCGCCGTCATCAAGAAGGGGAACACGGTGGTCGTGATGCGCCTCGTGGACGGGGAGTTTCCCGACTACACCCGCGTCGTGCCGGTGGCCAACGACAAGATCGTCACCGTCGCCCGGGAGCCGTTCTTCCATTCGCTTCGCCGGATGTCGATCCTTTCCAGCGAGAAGTTCAAGGGTATCAAGATGGATATCGAGGCGGACCGGATGGTGATCTCCTCCAGCAATCCGGAGCTTGGCGAGGCGACGGAGGACCTCGATGCGGTATACGGCGGCGAGCCGCTTTCGATCCGGTTCAACGCCAGGTATCTCATCGACGTGCTCTCGGTCCTGGACGAAAGCGAAGTGGCGCTGGTGCTGCGGGACGAGCTCTCCCCAGCCATCGTGAAGCCCGCCGGCGTCGAAGGATTCACCGCGGTCATCATGCCGATGAGGCTCTAAGCTATCTCTACGGCCCCCGTTTCGCCACGGAAGGCAAAGGCCGCTCGCCGCGAGGGGCCTTTTGCCGTTTTTTCAGCCGCTCAGCCATGCTCGTGACCAAGATCAGGATACGCTCGTTTCGCAACATCGCCGAAGAAGAAATCTGCTTCAACGAGCGGTTCAACATCCTGCATGGCGCCAACGGCCAAGGGAAGACATCGGTCCTGGAGGCGATCTACCTCCTCGGCACCATGAAATCGTTTCGCCTGACCAGGACCCCCGACCTGATCACCTGGGAGAGCCCCTACTCCGTGGTGGAGGGGTGGGTCCAGCGGGACGGCGTCAGGCGGGAGATAGCCATCTGCCTGGGACGGGAGGGGCGCAGGGCCCGCATAGACGGAAAACCGGTAGTGCGCCTCGCCGATTTCTTCGGAGCCGTGAACACCGTCGTCTTCTCCCCGGAGGAAATCGGCATGGTCCGCGGGGGACCGGAGCTGCGGCGCCGCTATCTCGACCGGGCCATCTTCAGCGGCGATCTCGGGTATCTCATCCTCTACCACGAGTACCAGCGGCTCCTCAAGCAGCGCAACGCCCTGCTGAGAAGAGGCGAACCGGCGGGGCTCGAGGTATGGACGGAGCAGCTGGCGGAGGCGGGGGGGCGGCTCATGGCGAAGCGCCGGGAGTATCTTTCCCGCCTCGAACCGCTGGTGCGCCACTTTTACCGGCAGATCGCCGGCGATGCCGAAGAGGCGGGGCTCGCCTACCGTCCCCACCTCATCTCCCCCGCGGAGGCCGGCGGCGACGGAAAAGAGGCACTGCTGCGACTTTATGCAACCCATGGCGGCGAGGAGCTCCGCCGGGGGAGTAGCGTGGTCGGCCCCCACCGGGACGACGTGGAATTCACCCTGAACGGTCGGGTGATCCGCCACCACGGTTCCCAGGGGCAGCAGCGCAGCTTCGTGCTCGCCCTCAAGATGGCCGAGATCGACTACCTGGAGCGGCTCCACGGAGCGCCGCCGGTGCTGCTGCTGGACGACATCTCGTCGGAGCTGGACCGGCAGCGCAACGCGAACCTGATGGCCTTCCTCCGGGAGAGACGGATGCAGGTCTTCATCACCACCACCGACGTTTCATCCCTCCGCCTGGAGGGAATCGACACCCGCGCGTCGTTTCACGTTTCACGTGGAACCGTGACGCTTTGCTAGAGGGAGAACATGGCTGACGAACAGAATTACGATTACGGTGCAGACAAGATCAAGGTCCTGGAGGGGCTCTCGGCGGTCCGCAAGCGCCCCGCCATGTACATCGGCTCCACGGCGAGCCAGGGGCTCCACCACCTGGTCTACGAGATCGTCGACAACTCCATCGACGAGGCCCTGGCCGGCTACTGCGACGAGGTGAACGTCACCATCCACCTGGACGGCTCGGTGACGGTGGTGGACAACGGCCGCGGCATCCCCACCGACATGCATCCGACGGAGGGGAAGTCGGCGGCGGAGGTGGTCCTGACGGTCCTCCACGCCGGCGGCAAGTTCGACAACTCCTCCTACAAGGTCTCCGGCGGGCTCCACGGTGTCGGGGTCTCGGTGGTGAACGCCCTCTCCAAGAAGCTGGAGCTGGAAATCCGCCGCAACGGCACGGTCTACCGCCAGTCCTACGCCTGCGGCGATCCCCAGACCCCCCTGGAGGTGGCGGGGGAGACCAAGAAGCGCGGTACCATGATCACCTTCCTCCCCGACGACACCATCTTCGAGACCACCGAGTTCTCCTTCGACGTCCTGTCGCAACGGCTCCGGGAGCTGGCGTTCCTCAACGCCGGGGTGAGGATCACCATCGCCGACGAGCGGGAGGAGGGAAAGCGCCACGACTTCCACTACGAGGGGGGGATCGTCTCCTTCGTGGAGTACCTGAACCGCAACCGCACCCCCCTTCACCCGAAGCCGATCTACTTCAAGGGGGAGAAGGGAGGGGTCGAGATAGAGGTGGCCCTCCAGTACAACGACTCCTACGACGAGAAGGTCTTCTCCTTCGCCAACAACATCAATACCCACGAGGGGGGGACCCACCTGGTGGGGTTTAGGGCGGCCCTCACCCGCACCATGAACGCCTACGCCACCGCCAACGACCTCCTCAAGAAGGAGAAGGTCGCCATCTCCGGCGAAGACCTGCGGGAGGGGCTCACGGCGGTCATCTCGGCTAAGATCCCCCAGCCCCAGTTCGAGGGGCAGACCAAGACCAAGCTCGGCAACTCGGAGGTGAAGGGGTACGTGGAATCCCTCATGAACGAGAAGCTAGCGGTCTACCTGGAGGAGAACCCCAAGGTCGCCAAGGATATCATCGGCAAGTCCATCGAGGCGGCCCGGGCCCGGGAGGCGGCGCGGAAAGCCCGGGAGCTCACCCGGCGGAAAGGTGCCCTGGACATCTCCAACCTCCCCGGCAAGCTCGCCGACTGCCAGGAGCGGGATCCGGCGCTGTGCGAGCTCTATCTGGTGGAGGGTGACTCCGCCGGCGGAAGCGCCAAGCAGGGGCGGGACCGGAAGTTCCAGGCGATCCTCCCCTTGAAGGGGAAGATCCTCAACGTGGAGAAGGCCCGCTTTGACAAGATGCTCTCCTCCCAGGAGATCGGGACCCTCATCACGGCCCTGGGGACCGGCATCGGCAAGGGCGACTTCGACGTGGCGAAGCTCCGCTACCACCGGATCATCGTCATGACCGACGCCGACGTGGACGGCTCCCACATCCTGACCCTCCTTCTCACCTTCTTCTTCCGGCAGATGCCGGAGATCGTGGAGCGGGGACACCTCTACATCGCCCAGCCGCCGCTCTACAAGGTGAAGCGGGGACGCAAGGAGCTCTATCTGCGCAACGAGGCGTCCCTCCAGACCTACCTCCTGGAGGAGGGGACCGAGGACATGCTCCTCTTCCTGGAGAACGGCGAGAAGAGCTACACCGGCAAGCAGATCATCCCGATCCTCAAGCAGCTGGTGGAATTCCGGGCGCTCCTCGACAAGGTGGTGCGCAAGGGGATCAACGAGGAGCTCGTGCGGGTGCTGCTGCGGCTGCGGGTGAAGCCGGGCATCGAGGAGATGGGCCAGCTCGTCCCCTTCCTGGCCAATCTCCCCCGGGTCTACGCGGGGGCCGACTTCAACCCCCTGGACGACGGCCGGGTGATCGTGCGCCTGGGGAACCTCCGGATCGCCCTGGACCAGCACACCCTCGACCTGATCGGCTCCTACGAGTACGGGCTTCTCTCCGAGAGCCACCGCAAGGTCCGGGAGGTCTTCGGCGACGGCCGGGCCGTGGTCTCCAGCGAAGGGAGCGAGCTCTTCGCCACCACCATCGGCCTGGAGCTCCTCTCCTTCTTCATGGATGCCGCCAAGAAGGGACTCGGAATCCAGCGCTACAAGGGCCTTGGGGAGATGAACCCGGAGCAGCTCTGGGAGACCACCATGGATCCCGGCAACCGGACGCTGCTGCAGGTGAAGATCGAGGATGCCGTGGAGGCCGACACCATCTTCACCATCCTCATGGGGGACCAGGTGGAGCCCCGCCGGGATTTCATCGAGCAGAACGCCCTGAACGTGTCGAACCTCGACATCTGATGACCGATACTACCTTGATAATCCGAGGAACCTATACATGCTTGAACAGACCCTGAACAAGACCGCCGTCAACATAGAAGACGAGATGAAGCGCTCGTACATGGACTACGCCATGAGCGTCATCATCGGCCGGGCGCTCCCCGATGTGCGGGACGGCCTGAAGCCGGTCCACCGGCGCTGTCTCTACGCCATGTACGACATGGGGAACGACTGGAACAAGCCGTACAAGAAATCGGCCCGCGTGGTCGGGGACGTGATCGGTAAGTATCACCCCCACGGCGATGCGGCGGCCTACGACACCATCGTCAGGATGGCCCAGGACTTTTCGCTCCGCTACCCCCTGGTGGACGGCCAGGGGAACTTCGGCTCCGTGGACGGCGACTCGCCGGCGGCCATGCGCTACACCGAAATCCGGATGGAGCAGCTCACCCACGAGCTCCTGAACGACATCGAGAAGGAGACCGTGGAGATGGGGCCGAACTACGACGGCTCCCTCCAGGAGCCGCTGGTCCTCCCCTCCAAGTTCCCGAACCTCCTGGTGAACGGCTCCTCCGGCATCGCCGTCGGGATGGCGACCAACATCCCCCCCCACAACCTCTCGGAGGTGGTGGAGGGGATCATCGCCATCATCGGGAATCCGCAGCTAGGCTTCGAGGAGCTGCTGGCCCTCATCCCCGGCCCCGACTTCCCCACCGGCGGCTTCATCTACGGGCGGGAGGGGATCCTCCAGGGGTACCGCACCGGCCGCGGCATCGTCCAGATGCGGGCCCGGGCCTTCGTCGAGACCCAGAAGAAGACCGAGCGCCAGTCCATCGTCGTCACCGAGATCCCCTACCAGGTGAACAAGGCGAACCTGATCACCAAGATCGCCGAGCTGGTGCGGGAGAAGAAGATCGAGGGGATCAGCGACATCCGTGACGAATCGGACCGGGACGGGATGCGGATCGTCATCGACCTGAAGCGGGACGAGAACCCGCAGATCATCCTCAACCACCTTTACAAGCAGACCCAGATGCAGACCTCCTTCGGCATCAACATGCTCGCCATCGTGGGGGGGCGGCCGCGGGTCCTGACGCTGCGGGACGCCATCGACCACTTCATCGACCATCGCCGCGAGATCGTCACCCGCCGCACCATCTTCGACCTGAAGAAGGCCGAGGCCCGGGCCCATATCCTGGAAGGCCTCAAGATAGCGCTGGACTGGCTCGACGCGGTGATCGAGCTGATCCGCTCGTCAAAGAACCCGGAGGAGGCGAAGGCGGGCCTCATGGCCGGAACCTTTGCCGATCCGGAATTCCTGGCCAGGTTCGGCCTCTCCCTCCCCCGCCAGGGGGAGCGGCCGACCCTCTCCGAGGAGCAGGCGAAGGCGATCCTGGATATGCGGCTGCAGCGCCTCACGGGCCTGGAGCGGGAGAAGATCCTCAACGAATACGCCGAGATCCTCAAGTACATCGCCCGGCTGAAGGAGATCCTCGCCTCCGAGGCGGAGATCCTCGCCATCATCGTGGGGGAGCTGCGGGAGCTGAAGGAGAAGTTCGGCGATCCCCGCCGCACCGAGATCGTCGACAAGACCGCTGAGATCTCCCTGGAGGATACCATCGTCGAGGAAGACGTGGTGGTCACCGTCTCCCACACCGGCTACATCAAGCGGACCGCCGTCTCCCAGTACCGCTCCCAGCGCCGCGGCGGCAAGGGGAAGACCGGGATGAAGACCAAGGAAGAGGATTTCGTCGAGCACCTCTTCGTCGCCTCCAGCAAGGACTTCATGCTCTTCTTCACCGACGCCGGCAAGGTCTACCAGATCAAGGTCTACGAGATCCCCGAGGGGGGCCGGGCGACCCGCGGCAAGGCGATCGTCAATCTCCTGAATCTCCAGGCCAACGAGCAGATCACCGCCATCCTCTCTGTGAAGGGGTTCGACGACGAGCGGAACATCATCATGGCGACCCGCCTCGGGGTGGTGAAGAAGAGCCCCCTGCGGGAGTACGCCAACATCCGCAGCGGCGGGATCATCGCCGTGAACCTGGATGAGGGCGACAAGCTGATCAGCGTGGCGCTCACCGACGGCAACCAGGACGTGCTCCTCGCCTCGAAGAACGGCAAGTCGATCCGCTTCCACGAGGAGGACGCCCGTCCCCTGGGGCGGGTCTCCCGCGGGGTGCGGGGGATGACCCTGGAGGACGACGACGTGGTGATCGGGATGGAGATCATCAACCCCAACGCCACCGGCTCCACCATCTTCACCGTCACCGAGAACGGCTTCGGCAAGCGGACCGAGCTGGACGAGTACCGGGTCCAGAGCCGCGGCGGCAAGGGGATCATCACCATCAAGACCACCGAGCGCAACGGCTGCGTGGTGGACATCATGCAGGTCACCGACGAGAACGATCTCATGCTCATCACCGACCAGGGAAAGATCCTCCGGATCCCGGTGGCCCAGTTCTCGGTCATCGGCCGCAACACCCAGGGAGTGAGGCTCATGACCGCCGAGCAGAACGAGCGGATCGTCGCCGTGGCGAAGCTCGCCGAGAAGGAGGAAGGGGACGAGGGGGCCGAGGGGGGCGACGGGCTCCCCGAGACGGAGGTCGTGGAGGAGTAACCGCCATGGCCGCGGACCGGCGGCGTTATGGAGCCGGTCCCCGATCTCCGGTTCCGCTTATGAAAAGTCACCGCACCATCGATACTACCCTTCGGGAGCGCCGGGGCATCCTCGATCTCCTGGAGCGGCTCAAGAAGGAATCCATCACGGTCGACGAGATCGAGGAGATTGGGGCCCGGCTCAGGAAGGCGGGGCGCCGGGCCCTGTCGCCCCTGGTCCGCCGTCTCTGGCAGGAGCGAAGCGGCGACCTCATCTCGCGCTACACCTACCTCCTCGACTTCTTCGAGGACGAGCCGTGGCTCGACCAACTCATCGCCATCACCCTCTCCCGCACGGACCTGGAGGACGAGGCCCGGTCGGTGCTCCTTTCGGCCTTGGCGGGGTACGGGGTAGACGTCTCCGCCCCCCCGTTCGCCAGGCTCCTCGACGAGAGGGGGGGGCCGCTCCGGGAGACCCTCCCCCGGCTCCTCGGCAAGGGGGAGAAGGGGGTGATGATGTTCATGGAGGATTTCGTCTCCTACGATGTGGAGGTGCAGCGGGCCATCGTCCGGGAACTGGGCCGCGTGGAGGATCCCCGGGTGGTGGAGATCTTCGCCGTCCTCCTCGGCTTTGACGAGCCGGAAACCCTCCGGGAGGTGCTGGAAACCCTGGGGCGGGTCCGGACCCCCGAGGCGGCGGCCCTGTTGCGCCGCTTCATGGCGGAAGCGGCGCCCGAGTGCCGCTCCCTGGCGGAGCGAAGCCTGCGGCGCCTGAGCTTCCTCGGCCTCGGCCCGGAACCGGTTGCCGTCGAGGGACCCCTCCTCCCCTTCCATGCCGTCTGCGCGAGCCCCGTGGACGCCGCCGGCCTGCGCTGCGTCATGGTGGCGCGCTGGGCCGGGGAGGAGCGGCTCGACCTCCTGTTCATGGAGCTCCATGAGATGGAGGGAATGCGGGAGGCGTGGGGGTGGAGCGGTGTCACCCGCCAGGAGTACGAACGGATCATCGCCGAAAACCGGGTCGAGGAGTCGCTGCTGGAGGTGGATCCGGCCCATGGAGCGGAACTCGTCCGGGATGCCCTCCACTGCAGCATGGCGGCCGGCTTCTATCTCCCCCCCGAGTTCTACGTCCGCCAGCGGATCTTTGCCGGCCTCGACCTGGCGCCGGCTCCCTACGTCCCCTCCTTCGGCGGGAGGGACCCGGAGCAGGCCGCAGTGCCGTGGCGTCTGGCCGAAACGGAGGAACTGCTGCAGGACTGGTTTTTCGACGGCTGGTTCGTCTTCACCGGCCACACCCGCCTTCTGGCCGAAGAGCTGGAGCGGCTCGGTGATGATGACCCCTTCGACCGGCGGGACGAGGTGGGGATCGACCGTTTTCTGGAGCGCTGGTGCCGGGAACAGGTGTCACCCCGGCTGGAGCGGATCGTCCGGCGGCTCTTCCTGACCGCCGACCTGCTGGTGCGCACGGGGCGGGAGGAGCTCCTCGTGGAGCGGACCCTGGCGGCGGCGGTTACCCTCTCCCGTGGCGGGGTTCCACTCCACCGGCACCCCTTTCTCCGGCGCTGGCTGGTGGATCTGATCATGATGGTGCGGGAGGCCCGGGCCGAGGGGTACGAATTTCCCCCCACCCCTTGGGACGACGAGGATGGCGGGGAGTGGGACTGAAGGGTTGACGGAAATGCCAAGTAACATGAGCGAGGGAGTCTCCATGGGCGAGAAAATCGGTGTCATCGGTGCGGGTAGCTGGGGAACCACCCTGGCGAATCTTCTGGCCAAGAAGGGGCTGGACGTCACGCTCTGGGCCTACGAGCAGGAGCTGGTGGCGGAGATGCGCGGGCACCGCGTCAACGCCGTCTTTCTTCCCGACATCGCGCTCTCCCCCCGTCTGGCGTTCACCAACTCCCTGGAGGAGGCGGTGGCCGGCAAGGAGCTGATCCTCCTCGCCTCCCCCTCCCAGGTGATGCGTGGGGTGCTGCGGCAGCTTGCCCCCATTCTCCGTCCCGGCGTCACCCTCGTCAACGCCTCCAAGGGGATCGAGCTCGACACCCTTATGACCATCGACCAGGTCTGCGCGGAGCTCCTTCCCGCCGAAATCGCACGGCGGTTCGCCGTCCTGTCGGGGCCGAGCTTTGCCCGGGAGGTGGCCCAGGAGATGCCGACGGCGGTGGTGGCCGCGGCCGCCGACCCGGCGGTGGCCGCCCACGTCCAGCGCGTCTTCGCCACCCCCTACTTCCGGGTCTACACCAACTCCGACGTGGTGGGGGTCGAGATCGGCGGCTCGCTCAAGAACGTCATTGCGGTCGCCGCCGGGATCTCGGACGGCCTCGGGCTCGGGCACAACACCCGGGCGGCCCTCATCACCCGGGGACTGGCGGAGATGACCCGTCTCGGCGTCGCCATGGGGGCCGATCCGGCCACCTTCGCCGGCCTCGCCGGCATGGGGGACCTGGTCCTCACCTGCACCGGCGACCTCTCCCGCAACCGGACCGTCGGGATGAAGCTTGGCCAGGGGATGCGGCTGGCCGAGATCCTCGGCGAGATGCGGATGGTGGCCGAGGGGGTGAAGACCGCCGAGTCGGCCTGGCGCCTCGCCGCCCGGCTCGGGGTGGAGATGCCGATCACCGAGAAGGTCCACCAGGTGCTCTACGAGGACAAGCCGGCCCGCCAGGCGGTGCTGGAGCTGATGACCCGGGACCCGAAGGCGGAGCGTGGCTAGGCCCGCCCGCCGCACCGCCTCTCTCCTTCACCCCGCCGCCCCTTCCCGCGGCCGGCGGGACCGTGTGCCGAAGGGGCGCCCATGACTGCACGGCTCACCATCAGGAACAAGATCTTCCTCTCGATCTTTCTTATCCTCCTTGTTTCCTACGCCATCCTGATCCACACCACCGCCAGGACCATCGACGGCTTCCTGGAAAGGTACCTTTCCAAGGAACTGAACGCCAATCTCCTTTTCGCCCGGGACCAGTACCTGGCCCGCGGAAACGAGATCAGGGTCTCGCTGATGCACCCCGCCTCCGCTCCCCCCGTGCGGGAGCGCTTCGAGCGCCGCGACCTCCCCTGGCTCCGAGATGCCGGCCGCCGCTGGCATGGCATCCTTCCCCACGTGGAGATGTTTACCTTCGTCGACCCGACCCTTCGGGTCATCGCCCGGTGGGGCTCCTCCCGCAGCGGCGACCGGTTCTCCCTCGTCCCGACCGTGGAGCGCGCCTATCGGGAGCGGCGGCCGGTGGTCGCCACGGAGCTCGTCACGCGCCGGTTTCTCTGCCAGGAAGGGGTGGAGAGGGAGTGCCTGGGCGCCACGGACTCCGAACGGAAGCTGATGATCACGGTAGTGGTGCCGGTTCTGGAAGGGGATGGCCGGCCGGCCGGGGCCATCGTGGCCGGTGATATAATCGACAACGACGAAACGATCCCGGCGCGGGTCCAGGATATCTTCGGCAAGCAGGTGGTGGTGGCGGTCGCCCGGGGGGGGGAAACGGCGCCGCGAAACCGGGGGGGGGCGGTACCGTTTCCCTCATCCCTCTCCCCCGAGGTTACGGCGAGGCTCGCCAGGGGGGAGCCGTACCGCGGCGACGCCACCATCGGCGGCATACGGTACAAGACCGCCTTCGAACCGCTGACCAACAGCCGGGGGGAATACGTGGGGGCCCTCTACCTCGCCCTCTCCCGGCATGATTTCCAGGGGATCATGCGGGAGAGCCTCGGCAACATCGTCACGTCGGCCGTGCTCGGCTTCATCCTCTCCTTCATCACGGCATACCTCGTCGCCCGGCGCCTCACCACCCCCCTGAGCGAGCTCGCCACGGGGGTCCGCAAGATCGAGGGGGGGGACCTCCGCCCGCGGGTGGCGGTCACCTCCGCCGACGAGGTGGGGGAGCTGGCCGAGGCGTTCAACCGGATGGCCCGGACCCTCGACGAGCGCGACCGGACCATCCGCGCCAAGGCCCACGACCTGGAGGAGCTGAACGGAAAGCTGCGGGAGATGAACGAGCTCCTGGAACGGCGGGTTGCGGAACGGACCGCGGCGCTCCGGGTGGAGATGGGGCGGCTGGAGGCGATCCTCATCGGGATGGCCGAAGGGATCGCCGTCACCGACCGGGATGGACGGATCATCCTCTTCAACCCGGCCGCCCAGCAACTCTTCGAGATGGTTCCGCACCGGGTCGTGGGGAAGACCGTCGAGCAGCTCTGCGGGGGGGGAGAATTCTGCCCTCTGGTTGATTATATCGACTCCATGAGAGAGAATAGTGATGCGGCTCCCCGCCGGGACGTAGCGCTGGCGGTGAAGGGGAAGCAGCTCAGGGTGAACCTCTCCCCCCTGAGCGACGAGGGGGGATTCGCCGGGGTGGTGATGTCGGTGCGGGACGTGACCGCCGAAGAGGAGGTGGGGCGGATGAAGACCGAGTTCATCTCCACCGTCTCCCACGAGCTCAAGACCCCCCTTACCTCCATCAAGGGGTCGCTCCAGCTGATCCTCGACAAGGGAAAGGGGTTCACGGAGGTGGAGGGGGAGCTGCTCGCCATCTGCCTGCGCAACACCGACCGGCTGATCCGGCTCGTGAACGACATCCTCGACATCGCCAAGATCGAATCGGGGCGGATGGAGTTTGCCCGCAGCCGCCAGCACGTGCGGGAGCTGGTGACTGTCGCGGTCCAGGAGCTGGCGGGATATGCCCGGGAGCACGGCATCGCGGTCGAGAACGCCGTGGGGGACGATCTGCCGCCGGTTTTCTGCGACCGCGACCGCCTCGGCCAGGTCCTCACCAACCTCCTCTCCAACGCGGTGAAGTTCTCCCCCCGGGGGTCGGTGGTGACGATCACCGCCGAGCGGAGTGACAACTTCGTGGCGGTTTCCGTGGCGGACCGGGGGCGGGAGATCCAGTGGGCCGACCGGGGTAAGCTCTTCAAGAAATTCCAGCAGCTCGACAACTCCGACCGCCGCCAGCACGGCGGCACGGGACTCGGTCTCGCCATCTGCAAGGAGATCGTCGAGCGGCACCACGGCAGGATCTTCTATACCGAGGGGATCGGAGGGGGGAACGTCTTCACCTTCACGATCCCCGTCCATGAGGAACAGTGATGACTGGCGAGAGAATCCTGATTGTTGACGACGAAGCGGACATTGCCCTCATCCTCAAGCTGCAGTTGGAGGACGCCGGCTACCGGACCGTCCGGGTCCGGGACGGGGTCGAGGCGCTGGAAGCGCTTGCCCGCGACCCCTTCGACCTGATCCTCCTCGACATCCGGATGCCCCGCATGGACGGCATCGAGGTCCTGGAACGGATCCGGCGCGACTACCCCGACCTCGTGGCGGTGATGATGACCGCCCACGGCAGCGAGGACATCGCCGTAGAGGCGATGAAGAAAGGGGCCACCGACTACATCTCCAAGCCCTTCTCCTCCGACGACATGAAGAAGCGGGTGGAGCGGGCGATCCAGTACAACCGGACCCGGATCGAGAACGAGCGGCTCCAGCGCGAAGTGGAGGAGGAGCGCCGGAAGATGGAGGCGATCCTCCGGGGGATGGCCGACATGCTCATAGCCGTGGACCGGCAGGGGCTCGTGATGACCGTAAACCGCAAGGCGGAGGAGCTTCTCGGCGTCTCGGCCGACGCCGTCCACACGCTGCCGGTGGAGGAGCTGCTGGCGGCGGACCTCCCCCCCGAGCGGCTACCCTCCCGGGTGGTCCTCGCCACCGGGGAACCGTGCCTCGACGTCGCCTACACCCTCCGCGCCGCCGGCCGGGCGATCCCGGTTCTCGCCAGTGCCGCCCCCCTCGTCGGCGCGGAGGGGGAGATGCTCGGGAGCGTGGAGATCATCCGCGACATCTCGGCCCTGAAGGCGCTGGAGCAGGAGCGGGAGGATTTCGTCTCGATGCTCTCCCACGACCTCAAGACCCCCATCACCGCCATCGTCGGCTCCGTCGACCTGGTGCGGGAGGGGCGTCTCGGGAAGGTGACGGCGGAGCAGCGCAGCTACCTCGACTCCGCCATCGAAAGCTGCACCGAGATGGTGGAGATGATCGACACCCTCCTCGATGTCCACAAGTTCGAGGCGGGGCGGATGGCGCTCGCCCTGCGCGACGAGGAGCTGGCCCCCCTTCTCGGGCGGGTCATGGCCCGCTTCGAGCCGGTGGCACGCCGGGAGGGGCTCACCCTCCGGCTCACCCTCCCGCAGGAGAAGATCGTCGTCCCGGTGGACCGCAACAAGTTCGTCCGCCTCATGGGAAATCTCCTCTCCAATGCCATCAAGTTCACCGACGAAGGGGGGGAGATCGAGGTGAGCGCCGCAGCACTTGGGGGAAGCGAGGCGGCCCGCCTCGTGCCGCCGGCGTTTTACCCGGCCGGGAGCGTTTCCCCCGCCGGCGGGTATCTCCATCTCGCCGTCCGCGACACCGGGGTGGGGATCCAGGACGACGTCCTGGTCACCATCTTCGACCGCTTCGTCCAGGCGAAGAACCGCCGCCAGGGAAAGGTGAGCGGCAGCGGACTGGGGCTCGCCTTCTGCCGGAAGGTATCCGATGCCCATGGCGGGTACATCTGGGTCGAGAGCGAGCCCGGGAAGGGGAGCATCTTCCGGATGCTCTTCCCCCTTGCGGCTCCCGGCAGCGTGACATGACGCGGCCACAGATCTGCATAGCGGCAAGGATAGCGGCGGCGTACGCCATCGCCGCCTCGCTCTGGATCCTCTCCTCGGACCGGCTCCTCTCACTGGCCGTTCGGGACCCGGAGCTTCTCACCCGTTTCCAGACCTTCAAGGGGTGGCTCTTCGTGGCCCTCACCGCCACCCTCCTCTACTGGCTGGTGAACCGCCACATCGCCGTGATTGAGGGGGCCGAGGAGCGGCTGCGGGAGAGAAACGAGGAGCTCTGCATGGTGGAGGAGGAGCTTCGCCAGCAGCTTGACGAGTACGAGCGGAGCCAGCACGAGCTTACGGCGAGCGGGGAGAAGATCCTGCGGCTCAACGCCGAGCTGGAAGAGCGGGTGCGGGAGCGGACCACCGAGCTGGAGCGGGCGAACCGGGAGCTGGAATCGTTCAGCTACTCGGTCTCCCACGATCTGCGGGCGCCGCTGCGCCACATGGACGGCTTCAGCAAGGCGCTGCTGGAGGATTACGGCGACCGGCTCGACGCCGAGGCAAGGAACCATCTCGTCCGGATCCGCGCCGGGGCGCAGCGGATGGGGCGGCTCATCGACGACCTGCTTCAGCTGGCCGACGTGGGGCGCGGCCAGCTGGAACGCCGTCCCGTAAACCTGAGCGCCCTGGCCCAGCTGATTGCCGCGGAGCTGCGGCAGGGGGAGCCGGAGAGGGAGGTGACCTTCCGGATCGCCGAAGGGGTGCGGGCCGAAGGGGATTCGCGCCTGCTGCGGGTGGCGCTGGAGAACCTCCTCGGCAACGCCTGGAAGTATACCGGCAAGCGGGCGGGGGCGGTAATCGAGTTTGGCGCGGAGGAGGATGAAGGGGAGCGGGTCTACCTGGTGCGGGACAACGGCGTCGGGTTCGACATGGCCTATGCCGGCAAGCTCTTCCAGCCGTTCCAGCGCCTTCACCGTGCCGAGGAATTTGAAGGGACCGGGATCGGCCTCGCCACGGTGCGCCGGGTGGTGGAGCGGCACGGCGGCCGCATCTGGGCCGAGGGGACGGTTGGCCTCGGCGCCTCATTCTGCTTCACGCTCGGAAGATGACGGAGAGTCACTATGGATACCAGGAAACTTAGCCTGCTTCTGGTTGAAGATTCGGCGGACGACGCGCTCCTTCTGCTGCGGGACCTGCGCAAGGGGGGGTACGAGGTGGCATACGAGCGGGTCGAAACCATGCCCGCCATGGAGCAGGCCCTCGCCAGCCGGGAGTGGGATCTGGTCATCTCCGATTACCGGATGCCGAACTTCTCCGCTCCGGCCGCCCTGGAGACCCTGAAAAAGAGCGGCCTCGATCTCCCCTTCATCATCGTCTCCGGGAAGATCGGCGAAGAGATGCTCGTGGACGCCATGCGTTCCGGTGCCCATGACTACCTCATGAAGGGAAACCTCTCCCGGCTCATCCCCGCCGTGGAGCGGGAGCTGCGGGACTCCTCGGAGCGGCGGACCCGGCGCCGGGCCGAGCTGGCGATCCGCCAGGGGAAGATCGAGTGGGAGGCGGCCTTTGACGCCGTCTCCGACCTCGTGGTCCTCACCGACCCGAAGGGGACGATCATCCGCTGCAACAACAAGCTGATCGAATACTTCCGCACCACCTACAACCACGTCATCGGCACCGACATCACCGAGCTCTTCTACGGCGAGCGGGAGGCCGAGGGGAGCATCTTCCGCCTCTGCTCCGAGCTCAAGCCCGATCAGGAAGATGTCCATTTCCCGATACTCAAGGGGTGGTACAACGCCGCCTGCTACCCGATGCATCCCACCGAGAGCAAGCACGGCTTCGTCTACGTCATCAAGGAAATCACCAAGCGCAAGCGGATGGAGGAGGAGAAGAAGCTCACCGACCGGGAGCTCCTCACCCTCTACGCCATCGCCTTTCGCCTCAACTCCCGCCGCGGCTCCAAGCGGATCATGGTCGATCTCCTCTCCCAGCTCCACCACATGCTCCAGATCGATTTTTCCGGCATCCACCTCCTGGAGCGGGGGACCCTCTCCCTCACCGCCTGGCTCGGCCTCTCCCGGGAGTTCGCCGCCGCCTTCCGGACCCTGCGCCGGGACGCCGGCTGGGTCCGGGAGGTGCTGGGGGGCAAGTCGGTCAAGTCCGACGAGATCGCCGGCCACTTCACCCCGGCGGTGGAGGGGGCGGCGGAGGCAATGGGGATGGGGGCGTGGTGCGCCCTCCCCCTCAAGATCGGTTCTGGCGTGATCGGTGTCCTCTTCGTCTCCCACCGCTCGGTCCGCAACTACACCGACCGGGAGGTCTTCCTTCTCTCCTCCATCGCCAACCAGATGGCGGTCCTCATCGAGAACCACACCCTCTACGACCGGATGAAGGGGAAGAACGAGGAGCTCCAGCGGAGCAAGCGGGAGCTGAAGGAGCACCTGGAGGAGGTGAAGCGGGCGAACATCGAGCTCGGCCGCCTCAACCAGGCGAAGAACAGCTTCATCGGCATGGCGTCCCACGAACTGAAGACCCCCCTCACCTCCATCATGGGGGGGCTCCAGTTTCTCCTCCATTACAGCGACATCCCCATGACCCCGGAGCAGAAGGAGATGATGGAGTCGGTCTATGAGGGGGTGACCCAGCTCAAGGGGATCGTCGACGACCTCCTCTCCATCTCCCGCATCGAGGCCAAGGGGTTCGTGCTGCAGAAGCGGCCGGTAAACCTCACCTCCCTCTGCGAGGAGGTCCGCCACACCCTGCTCCTTCCCCTGTCGGAGCGGGACATCGTGGTCTCCATCACCGCAGACCCCTGTTCCATCCCGGCGGACGAGGGGTTCTGCCGCCTCGTGGTCCGCAATCTCCTCGAAAACGCCATCAAGTTCACCCCGGACGGCGGGCGGATCGAGATCTCCGGCCACGCCGTCACCCGTGACGAGCTCCTCGGCCGGCGGGAGTACCTCCGCTGTTTCTACCGGGAGTTTCCCGAAAACGTGGAGAAGGTTGGGGAGTTCTACTGTCTCGACGTCGCCGACACCGGGGTCGGCATTCCCGAGGAGGAGCGGGTGCGGATCTTCGAGAAGTTCTACGGCATCGGCGACATCGCCTACCACTCCTCGGGGAAGACCGGCTACATGTCCAAGGGGTCGGGGCTCGGCCTCTCCATCGTCAAGGGAATCATGGACGCCCACGGCGGGATGGTCTGGGTGGAGCCGGGGAAGGGGGGCGCCGGGAGCGTCTTCTCCCTCCTCTTCCCGATGGAATGAGGCGGGAAGCGATGGATTCCGCCCTTTCCCTCAGAGCCGTCACCAAGCGCTACGGCACCCTCACGGCGGTGGAGAGCTTCTCCCTGGAGGTGGCGCGGGGGACCATCTTCGCGCTGCTGGGTCCCAACGGCGCCGGCAAGACCACCATCATCAGGATCCTCACCACCCTCCTTCGCCCCACCTCCGGCACGGCGCTGGTGGAGGGGCACGACGTGCAGCGGGATGGACGGGAGGTCCGGCGGCTGATCGGCGTCGTTCCCCAGGAGAACAACCTGGACCGCTACCTCACCGCCCGGGAGAACCTGGTCCTTCAGGCACGGCTCCACGGCATGGCCCCCTCCGACTCCCGGCGACGGATCGACGAGCTTCTGGAGCTGGTGGGGCTCACTGGCCGCCAGCACGACTTCCCCGACACCTTTTCAGGCGGGATGCAGCGGCGTCTCGTGGTGGCCCGGGCCCTGGTCCACCGTCCCCGGGTCCTTTTCCTCGACGAGCCGACCACCGGCCTCGACCCCCAGTCCCGCCGGGCGGTCTGGGAGTACATCGAATCCCTGAAGGACTCCATGACCATCTTCCTCACCACCCACTACATGGACGAGGCCGACGCCCTCTGCGACCGGATCGTCATCATGGACCACGGCCGGGCCCTGGTGGACGGGACCGCGGCCCGGCTCAAGGAGCGGATGGCCCATGCCCACGTCTACGAGCTCCAGTTCCGGGCCAACGCCGACCGCTACGAGACGATGCTCGGTGGCTTCCCCTTCGTCCGCTCCCTCCGGCGCACGGGGGACACCTTCCGCCTCTGTCTCGCCGGCGAGGAGTATCTCAAGCCCCTCATGGACGCCATCGGCAACGAGGACATCCGCAAGCTCTGTCTCCTGGAGCCCTCCCTGGAGGATGTCTTCATCGAGCTGACGGGGCGGGAGGTGCGGGAATAGTGTTCAAGGGCGCCTTCTCCATCTGGAACCGCGACATGCTGGTGCTGCGCCGCAGCCTCTTCACGGAGCTCCTGGCGGTGGTCGCCTCGCCGCTTACCTTCTACCTTGCCTTCGGCTTTGGGCTCAAGGGGTACATCGCCAACGTGGAGGGGGTTCCCTATACCGTCTTCATGGCGCCGGGGCTCATCACCATGACCGCCGTCAGCGCCGCCTTCGACGAGAGCGCCTGGAGCATGTGGTTCCACCGCAAGGTCCAGCGGACCATCGAGGCGTACCGCGTGACCCCCATCACGGTCTACGACATCGTCATCGGCAAGATCATCTCCGGCTTCACCCAGGGGGCCTTCAAGGGGGTGGCGGTGGCGGCGGTCATCTTCCTCCTCACGGGGTTTCGCGTCACCGTCGCCCACCTGGCGGGGTACCTCGCCTTCATCGTCCTCGGCTCTATGATCTTTTCCTGCCTCGGCACCGTCTGCGGTACCCTCCTCGACAAGCCCGAGACCATCGGCAAGGTCCAGGCGGTGGTAATTATGCCGCTCATCTTCATGTCCGGGGTCTTCTTCCCGGTCTCCTCCTACCCCGCCGCTATCCGCGGCTACGTCACGGCCATCCCGACCACCGCCCTCTTCGAGGGGTCGCGGGTGGCGCTTCTGGCGGGGAGCCTGAACGGCGCCTACCTCGCCATCCTCGCCCTCTCCGCCGCCGTCGCCTTTGCCGGGGCCGTTGCCATCTTCAACCGGAAAATCGAGGAATAGCTAAACTTCTTGTGCTGTTGGCGCCGTTCATAGTAGGATTCAATAGATACGCATCCGACAACGGAGTTTTTATGGCCGAAGAATTCATACCCAAATGGGTTGCCTGGGAAACCACCCAGAAATGCAACCTCAAGTGCGTCCACTGCCGCTGTTCCTCCGACCTGACCTCCTCCGAGGGGGATTTCACCACCGAGGAGGGGAAGGAGCTTCTGAAGGAGATCGCCGACTTCTCCAAGCCGGTCGTCGTCCTCTCCGGCGGCGAGCCGCTGATGCGCAAGGACATCTTCGAGCTGGCCGAGTACGGCACCTCCCTGGGGCTGCGCATGTGCATGGCCACCAACGGCGCTCTGGTCACCGACGAGATCTGCCAGAAGATGAGGAAGGCCGACATCAAGATGGTCTCCCTCTCCCTGGACGGAAGCAGCGCCGCGGTCCACGACGACTTCCGCCAGTGCCCCGGCGCCTTCGAGGGGGTGGTGCGGGCTGCGGAGATCTTCAGGCGCAACGGCCAGAAGTTCCTCATCAACTCATCCTTTACGAAAAGAAACCAGCACGACATCGCCAACACCTTCAAGCTGGCGAAATCCCTCGGGGCCACCGCCTGGTACATGTTCATGATCGTTCCCACGGGCCGGGGCGAGGAGATCATGAGCGAGCTCATCTCCAAGGAGGACTACGAGGAGATCCTGGAGTGGCACTACCAGCAGGAGAAGCTGGAGGACGAGATCCTCATGCGCCCCACCTGTGCCCCCCACTACTACCGGATGGTCCCGATGCGGGCCAGGGAGGAGGGGGTGAAGTTCGAGCGCCGGTCGCTCACCTTCTCCACCGGCGGCGGCAAGGGGTGCATCGCGGCCCAGACCATCTGCCTCATCGACTGCTTCGGCAACGTGAAGCCGTGCTCCTACTTCCACCGCACCGCCGGCAACGTGAAACAGACCCCCTTCCGGGAGATCTGGGAGAACTCGGAGATCTTCAGGGATCTCAGAAACTTCAAGGCCTACAAGGGTAAGTGCGGCGAGTGCGAGTTCATCAACGTCTGCGGCGGCTGCCGCGCCCGGGCCGACGCGGTGTACGGCGACTACATGGCGGAAGAGCCCTTCTGCAACTATGTCCCCATACGCCTTCAGAAGAAGGCGTAAGGAACGCGATATTTCCGCCATCTTGGCGCCGTCCTCGTCACCCCGTTGTGCGGCGTAGCGCTGCTACGCCTCCGCCGGGGTTCCTGCGGGTGCACCAATCTGACGAAAATCTCACGTTCCGGTGATGAACCGTTTTTTTTATTTCTGAGGAGGATTATCCATGAACACCCGTTTTCTCGACGCCTGCTGGGGAAAGCCGGTCGACCGCACCCCCGTGTGGCTCATGCGCCAGGCGGGGCGCTATCTCCCCGAATACATGGCGGTGCGCTCCAGGTGCACCTTCCTGGAGCTCTGCAAGACCCCGGAACTGGCCGCCGAGGTGACCATCCAGCCGGTCGACATCCTCGGGGTTGACGCCGCCATCCTCTTCTCCGACATCCTCACCCCGGTGGAGCCCATGGGGCTCAAGCTCGACTTTGTTCCCGGCCCGGTCTTCGAGAACCCGGTCCGGACCATGGCCGACGTGGAGCGGCTCCGGATTCCCAACCCGGAGGAGGATGTTCCCTACGTCCTCGACACCATCAAGATCCTCCGCAGGGAGCTGGCGGGAAAAGTCCCCCTCATCGGCTTCGGCGGGGCTCCCTTCACGCTGGCCTGCTACATGGTGGAGGGGAAGGGTTCCAAGGATTGGGCCAACATCAAGCGGATGATGTACGCCGCCCCCGAGGTCTACGCCGCCCTCATGGAGAAGGTGACCATGATGGACATGGAGTACCTGAACGCCCAGATCCGGGCCGGGGCCCAGGCGATCCAGATCTTCGACACCTGGGGCGGGGTCCTCTCCCCCACCGACTATGAAAAGTTCGTCCTCCCCTACACCACCAAGCTCATCAACGGCCTCGACCGGAAGAGCACCCCGGTCATCCACTTCGTAAAGGGGGCCGGCACCATACTGGAGACGGTGCAGAAGGCGGGGGGCGACGTCATGGGGCTCGACTGGCACGTGAACCTGGGGAAGGCCCGCGACATCCTCGGCCCGAAGGTGGCGGTTCAGGGGAACCTGGACCCGACGGTCCTCTACGCCCCCAGGGAGGTCATCGAGGCCGAGGTGAGGCGAGTTCTGGATGAGAACGCCGGCCGCCCCGGGCACATCTTCAACCTGGGGCACGGGATCCTGCCGACGGTGCCGCCGGAGAACGCCATCCACATGGTGGAGTGCGTGCACCGGCTGTCGCAGAAATAGCCGACAAACGCCCGTAGAGAAAATGTAAAAGGGACGGTCGAGATGACCGTCCCTTTTTTTGCGGTGCGCCCTGCCGATGTCGCTCAGGATGTGGAGTGTCCGAAGGTCCGCGCCAGGTCGTTGTCGATGACGTAGATGCAGACTTCCTTTGCCCCGTGCTTGTTGTAGCGGAACTTGGTGCAGAGGTTGCCGATGAGGAAGGTGACGTCGTCACGGATCCGCTTGTCGTAGGTCTTGAACTCCTCCCGGCCGAAGTCCTTGATGGCGCGCCGGAAGTTGACGTTGTCGAGGAACGGGTCGAGGGCCTTCTCCTTGAGGTTGAAGACGTAGCGCTCGAAGAGGGTCTGGTAGAGACCGGTCCCGGTGATCGGTTTCCCCTCGGAGAGGATCTCCTGGGCGAGGGTCCGGGAGGCGTACTCCTTCTGGGTGTCGCGCCGGAAGGTGTGCCGGTGTGCCGGCGTCGCTTCCCCCCCCAGGAGCCGGTTCTCGATCCCCTCGAGGAACGCCTCGGTGATCGTGAGCTTCTCGCCGGTCCAGGTGCTCTTCTCCACGATACCCGGTTCGAAGTTGATGGCGAAGAGGTAGTTCTGCACGTCGCGGGAGATCTGCTCCTCGTTGTAGTAGTAAAGCGACTCCTTCACCTCCTGGAGGATGGTGAAGTTGTAGAGCCGGACCAGGGATTCGATGAATCCGTCCGGGATCTGGCGCCCGAGCTCCTGCCTCACCTTGGTGAAGTAGTCGGTGAGGATCGTCATGGTGATCAGCTTGTCCTTGCGGGCGTAGGTGGAGTAGAAATCGCCGAAGATCTTGAGGGCGTCGCGCCCCGAGAACCCCTTGTCCCCCTCGGCCTCGCTCTCGGCGATGATCTGACGCCGCCGCTTGGCGGTGAGTCTCTTGCGGTCCTCTTCCGTGAGCCAAGTCGGGATATGGCCGGTGTAGATCTCCATCTTGAGGAGCTGGAGGTTGAAATCGCAGTACTGGCTGTAGCGGTGCGGCTCGGGGATCCACTCGTGCATGGCCAGGGAGCGCTCCCGCATCCGCGAGGAGATGATGATCCGGGCGAAGTTGTGGAGCACCCGCGGCAGGAAGCTGTGGTCGATCTGCTTGCCGAAGATGTTGCGGTAGATCTGGACCTCGGTGTTGAGATCGAGGATGTAGGGGATCTTTATGTACTCGATCCGGTCGAGAAACGACTGGTAGCTCTCGATGTTCTTCTTGTCCTCCGGGTTCATGAGGGCCAGGAAGAGTGAGTCGACGTTCTCCTCCAGGTCGTCCACCTTGTGGATCCCCTCGCTGACGATGTTGTGGAGCTCGATGAGCCGGTCGGTGTTGTGTCCCTTGATGTCCATGAGGGCGTAGATGCCGTTGTTGGTCTTGGCGTACTGGGAGAAGAGATACTTGGCTTCGTTGGAGTCGCGCAGCAGGGCGTTGATCCGGTTCTGGAGCATCTCGTTCGTGAAGACGCTCTGGCGCATCGGCTTGTCCCCCGGGTTGAAGACGCTGATCCCCTCGCCGAGGCGGCGGTTGAAGCGGTAGGGGCGCGCGTGGAGCATCCGCAGCACCTCCTTCGGACTCTTTAGCCGCGCCAGCAGCGCCTGGTAGAGGGAGCTGCAGATGGTGCACGAGGTGTTGCGGAAGACCCACTCGTACTCCTTCTCGGTGAAAAGCCGCCATTTCATCTCGTCGTTCTTGAAGAGATCGTCGAAGAACTGGCGCCGGAACTGCTTCGGAATCACGAGGATCGGGTTGTCGTGGGAGGGGCACGGGATCTCCACCACGTCGTCGCCGGGGTGCATGGCGTGCTCCGCCTCCAGGAGCTCCTCCTGGTTGAACTCGTGCTCCTCCAGGAGCTTCGAGAGCTTGTCGAGAAAGACCGCGGTCTCGTGACGGGTGAAGCCACCGAAGGCCTGGCGGTCGATACGCCAGATCGCCTCGTAGCGCATCCCCTCCTCGGTTTTGACGTAGTTCTCGAACTTGAGAAGGAGGTTGTTGAGGAAGGTGCTCTTGCCGCTCCCCGGCGGCCCTTCGAAGACGTAGATCTTGTTCTGCTGGGCCCCGCGCCGGAGGGAGTCGACGAGGTTCATGAAGCGGTTGGCAAAGAGGCGGTCGGCGAAGAAGGGATTGTCAGTCCCTTCCACGAAGAGCTTTGTGCAGTCGTAGGAGACGTAGTGGATCGACTCCGGATCCACCGGGTACTCGTCCACTCCTCCCCTGATGTGGCTTACCACCATGTCGTGAAAGACCTGGAAGACGTTGCGGATCACCCGGTTGGGGTTGGCCACGAGCAGCCCCAGGAATTCCTCGAAGGGGATCGCCCCCCGGTGGTCCCAGTCGTCGAGGCTCCGATCGATATGGTGCAGTGCCTGTGTTATGGTGTCCATGGCTTGATCCGATCAGAGGCCGGTTTTTGAAAGCGTCCGGTTTTCCATGGTATAGACGAACCGGCGCCAGTGGATTTTCTTTTCCTCTTCCCGCGTGATCTTCACTGCCTCTTCAGGGGGGGGAAGACCCGCAACGCTTGTCTCCAGCTTCACCGGTCCTCCCCAGAGGTACTCGATCCCCATGAGGGTGTTGGCGATGAAGTCCGTCACCAGCGGCTTCCCCTCGAAGACGTGGTTGAGGTAGAGGTACTCGCTACCTCCCTTTTTCGCATCAATCTCGATCCGCGGCGGGTGGTAGAGGGCATCGAGGAGCATCTCCCGGTAGGCCTCGGCCTTGCGGCTCTTGACGTAGTACTGCCAGCGCATCCGCTCCTTGTCGAGCCGCTTGCCGGCCACGAACAGGCCGTGGCGGTCGACGAAGTCCTGGTCGACGAAAGAGGAGAGGAAGGTGAAGTCGCAGAGGTTCTCCCGTACCGCGAAGATGAAGTCGCGTCCCTTGCCGGTCGAGCGGTCGAACTCCTCCCGGGACCTGATGTCGGCAAGGCGCTGGAAGTCGAGGGAGATCCGCCCCTTGTCGGCCATCTCCTCGATCTGCCGGAAGAGTCGCATCCCGATGGCGTAAGGGTTGAGCCCCACCCGCGGCAGCGAGGTGACCCCCGAGTGGACCCGGGCGAAGTCGACCTCGTGGCCGGCGATCCGCTCGTCGGTCAGGAAGAGGGTCTCGTGCCAGTAGCTCGCCCACCCCTCGTTCATGATCTTGGTCCGGATCTGGGGCTGGAAGTAGACCGAGGTCGACCGCACCACCTCCAGCACCCCCTTCATCCAGCGGTTCTCGTCCCGGTTCAGGAAACTGGAGTGCTCCATGACGAACTGCAGGAGGTCGAGCCGCTTCGCCTTCTTTCCCGTGAGGCTCTTGAGATACATAGCCTCGAACTCGGGGTGCTTCACCACCACGTCGGCGAAGAAGGTCTCCTCCCCGAGCCCGGGGTTCTCCCGCAGGCACTGGTTATAGCGCTCGATCTCCTTGATGTAGGCGGCGGTCTTCACCCCCTTCACCGACTGGAGGAAGACGTCGAAGTAGTAATCGAGACGCCGGGAGAAACGGGGGCGCTCCTCGCGGAAGTGCCCCGAGAGGTCGTCGAAGTACCCCACAAGGTTGTCGATGGCGCGGGCGAACTCGATGACGTAGTCGACCCAGCGGCCGTACTCGGAGCGCAGCCGCGCGATGAGGCGCTTGTCGGCCAGGGCCTTGCCGGTCAGGTCGTACTCCCAGGTGTGGCGGAAGAAGAGGTTGTTCTGGAAGAAGTCGATGTGGGCCAGGACGTGGTAGAAGATCATCACGTTGAGCCAGTCGGGGTTGTTGTCGTTGTAGAAGGAGATGGGGGGGCGGGTGTTGATCACCGTCTCGTAGGGGTTGTAGGGGTAGAGCTCGTACTTCCCCTTCTCCTTCAGTACCTCCACATCGTGGACCCAGTAGTCGTAGAGGGTCGGGATCATCACCTTCGGGTGGAGCTCCAGCATGTCCCGGTTGGTGACGATGTATTCGAGGGTCTCGTCTGAGAAGCGTAGTCCCGCATCGCGGGCCCGCTCCTTGCACCCCTCCATGATCTCTTTCG
This sequence comes from Geobacter sp., assembly GCF_027327745.1. GTDB lineage: Bacteria > Desulfobacterota > Desulfuromonadia > Geobacterales > Geobacteraceae > Geobacter. The sequence goes on along the minus strand of NZ_DAHVYG010000025.1, from coordinate 1,036 downwards.
TATGTTGGTCGATGAGTTCCATAATTGAATTGGCCGTATCGCAGGGCAACCCCGTGTGGTTGCCCGGATTGGGCGGTCACATGGGGCCGCCCCTACGAGATCAATCGCTTGATCCCCTCGATCACCCGCGTCTCGTCGGCGTCCTCCCCCATGACGTCCAGACGGAGGAGCTCCGGCTTTTCCTCCAGAAGCCCCGATTTCTTGAGGTAGCGCTCCACCTCGGTGTTGCCGCTGGAGCCGTAGGTGTGCTCGGCGATGGTGATCCCGACCCGGTTGGCGTAGGTGAGCATCCGCCGCAGCTCGGGGATCGTCTCCTCGCCGTTGGTGTCCCAGTCGTCGCCGTCGGTGCCGTGGAAGACGTAGATGTTGTAATCCCTGGCGAGGCTCTCCTTCTCCACGATCTCGTTCACGAGCCGCAGCGCCGCCGCCACCCGGGTCCCCCCCGCCACACGGAGGTTGTAGTAGGTGTAGAAGTCGGGGACCTCCCGGGCATCGTTGTCGTGGAGGATGAACCGTGACTCCACCTGCCGGGCGAACTGGTAGAGGAGCCAGCTGTAGATCAGCACGTGCTGGGAGCAGACCACCTCCGTCGCCTTCCCCTCCATGGAGCCGGAGTAGTCGCGGACGAAGAAGACCAGCGCCTGGGACTCGTACTCCAGCTCCCGGGAGAGGATGCGGTAGATCCGGTCCCGGGGGTCGATGAGGAGGCGGGTCGTGTCGATATCCGAGACGTCTTCGATGGTCCCGAGGTTGATGTTCGTCTCGATGATCCGCCGCAGCGTCTGCTTCTTCTCCAGGATCTGGCCGAAGCCGCGGTTGCGGTCGGTGAGGTCGTAGGTATAGTGGGAGAGGGAGCTCTTCTTCCCCTTTTCCTTCAGGTTCGGGAGGTTGAACCGCTCGGTCAGGATCCGCCCCAGGTCGTAGGCGGTGGACTCCAGCTCGTGCCCCTCCCCTTCCCCGTGCCCCGCCGTGCCGGCCCCCCCTTCCTTCTCGGGGCGAACCGGTTGCTCGCCGATCACCTCCCCCTCTTCCCCCT
>NZ_DAHVYG010000001.1 GCF_027327745.1 Geobacter sp. | reverse complement strand
CCGCCGCCACCTTCCACCTCCTGGTCCACGCCTTCTTCAAGGCGCTCCTCTTCCTCGGCGCCGGCTGCGTCATCGCGGCCATGCACCACGAGCACGACATCTTCCGGATGGGTGGGCTGCGCAAGGGGCTGCCGGTCACCTTCTGGGCCTTCCTCGCCGGGGCCGCTTGCCTTGCCGGGGTCCCCTTCACCGGCGGCTTCTTCAGCAAGGACGCCATCCTGGCCGCGGTCTGGGCCAAGGGGGGGCTCCTCTACGGCGGACTCTTCGGCCTGGGGCTTGCGGCGGCGCTCCTCACCTCCTTCTACACCTTCCGGATGGTCTACCTCGTCTTCGGCGGCGATGCTGCCGCTTCTTCTCCCCCCTTTGGCAAAGGGGGGCAGGGGGGGATTTCTGATTCCGGCGACCACCAAATCCCCCTTAATCCCCCTTTGCCAAAGGGGGAAGAAACTGCTCGCGTCCCCCGGATCATGGACACGATGCTCCTCCCCCTGGCGATCCTGGGGCTTCTCGGCGGCGTCATCCATCTCCCCGAGTTCCTGGCCCATGGCTGGCTCGGCCGCTTCCTGGCCACGGCCCTCACCGAAGAGGCCGCCCACCTTTCGTACGGGGAGGAGATGGCCGTGGAGGCAATCGCCGCCCTTGTGGCCCTCACCGGACTTGTCATCGCCCACCTCCGCTACGGCGGCCTCCGGCGCGCGGCCCGGATCGAGGCGGCCGCCACCGAACCGCGGGGGATCACCGCTTTCCTCCTGAACGGCTGGTACGTGGACAATCTCTACCGACTCCTCATCATCCGCCCCTACGAGGCCCTGGCCGGCTTTCTCTGGCGCCGGGTGGACGAAGGGGTCATCGACGACTCCCTCGACCGTCTGGCCGACGGCCTTGGCACGGCTGGCCAGGGGCTCGGCCGGTGGAGCTGCGGGCGGGTGTCGGTCTACATCCTGAGCTTTGCCGCCGGGCTGGTGCTGATCCTGGTGTGGCTGGCGTGGGGGGTGCTATCCTGACAGGGGAAACATTGTGGATGACAACGCTTGAATCTGCCACTCCCTGGCCGACGAGGCCACGAAAAAGCGCGAACTCGCCGGCGCCCTAGAGGCGATGGGCGAATTCGGGCTCGAAAGAGGGGTGATTCTCACCCGCGAGGAGTTCGACACGGTGAAGGCAAACGGCCGAACTGTCGAGGTGATGCCGATCTGGTGGTGGCTTCTTTTGGCTCCATGAGGCTGTCATGCTTGCCAGTCAGGGAGCAGCCCGGGCATTAGGGATAAGTATTCCATTTGGGTAGATCACCGGTTCACGCGCGTGCGCGCGTGAACCGGTCAATAACTCGTTGTCCTCAACGGATTCACAACCGGGAACCAGTTCGCTTCTCAATTGCAAACAACACCAGGGAGAACCATGCTATTCCTCGACATTTTTCGACGGTTCAACGAGAAAGGGCTCGACTACGTCATCATCGGCGGCGTGGCGCTGCTTATGCACGGCGTGGTCCGGTTGACGGCGGACCTGGACCTGATGGTTGCCCTGGAGCACGACAATCTGCGGAAGCTGATTGACGTCATGGCGGAACTCGGCTACCGGCCCCGGATTCCCGAGCCTGCCGGGGCGCTGCTGGACTCCGCAAAGCGGCAGGGGTGGATCGACCAGAAAAACATGGAGGTCTTCAGCTTCTACGACCCCGGTCAGCCGGTGGCGCTCATCGACATCATGATCCACGAACCGGTCGACTACCGGACCCTCAGGGAGCGGGCGGTCATGATGGACATCAATGAGCTGTCCGTGCCGGTGGCTTCCCGCGAAGACCTCATAGCTATGAAGAGAATCTCCGGCCGTCCGCAGGACATCGAAGACGTCAAGGCATTGGAAAGGCTCGCAGACCATGACTGAGCAGGGAAATCACATAGTCCAGCTTTTTTCCGAAGAGAAGCTGCGGGAGTTCGACGGCATGTCGCTGAGTGCCAGGCTCCGGTGGCTGGAGGAGGCCAACCTCTTCATCAACCGGACCTTGGGCTTCGAGCGGCGGGCGCGGTTCGACGAGCGATTTCGGGATTTTCCGCCGCGGCATGACGCGGAGAAAGACAAAGATCAATTTCCGAGGAGATAGCATGAAGCCAACCCCGAAACGCGCCGGCAGTTCGGGGAGAAGCAGGATTTTCGCCTGAAAGAGACAGAAAGGGTAAAGTCTCAACTCTTGACATTGATGACGGGATTTTAGAAGAAATTTGTCAGAAGATGAGGCTTGGCCGTACGCAGTATGCTCGCGATCCGCACCATCCAATCGAGGGGGGGTGAGGGTTCTATCGCCCAGGGAGGTGGCGAGACATGGACGAGGCGAAGCTCTATTGGACGATCATTGTCGCGGTGGTGAGCGCCGGATGGGTGGTGACGGCGTTTGTGCGCGACCGCATCTCGCAGTCGGTGGAGCGGACGAGCGTGATCGTGAATCGCCTCATGGATGGCGACAAGTTGCTCATCGACAACCCGGATGTCCAGAAGTACCTGTCGCAGAATGCCGCGCGGGAAGAGGACTATTTCCGCCGGCAGGCGGTGCTGGAGGACGAGCTTTTCTACAAGGCGAAGGCGTACGTTTACCGGCAGCTGAACATGTTCGACGAAATCCTCTCCATATCGGCGCGCACGGGCAGTGGATGGTCTTTTCTGAAACCGCCGGCCCTGACGGAGCTGTCGGACTGGGAGACCTACATCAAGGTGAAATTGGGACATCCGCTCTGCCGTTCGATACTGAACAACGAGCAGCATATCTTTGGCGAGTCGTTGCGCAACTTCTGGGACGCCAACCGGGACGAGATTCAATCGATTCCCGCTGACCCGTTCATCTGGTGATGGAAACGGCCGGCCGCAATGGCTGAAAATCCGCCTGGAAGGTGATCCGCGCCGAACCGTGATGTGATACACAACCCTTGACCATAGGACCGGAAAATGAACCTGAACACTGACCATTTCGCCCGTTGTATTACCACCCTGGAGTCGTCCCTTGTGCTTCTCAAAGGCGCCGATCCCCAAAGCATCGACTATGAAATCTTTCGCAATGCCGTGGTTAAGGGGTTTGAACTCACCCTGGAGACCGCAGGCAAGCTCCTTCGCAGGGCCATCAAGGCCTATACGGGGAGGCCGCGGGACGTGGACATGCTTACCTTCAAGGACCTGCTGCGTCATGCCGCCAGACATGACCTGCTTGCAACCGATGCCGTCGAGCGCTGGTTCATCTATCGTGACAACCGCAACAGCACGGCCCATGATTATGGCGTTGGTTTTGCCGAGGAGACCCTTACCCTGCTCCCCGGTTTCATAGCCGACGCTCGGGCGCTGGAGGCCGTATTGCGCGAAAGGCTGGGGGCTGCCGATGCTTGATCTGCGTCCGGAGTGGCTTTCACTGGTGCGGCGGATTCTGGCGGAGTACCTTCCCGACGCCGAGGTGCTGGCTTACGGCAGCCGTGTTAACGGGACGTCCCACGACGGAAGCGACCTCGATCTGGTGGTCCGCAATCCGGTGGAACCCGGCCGCTCTTATCCCCGCCTGAATGAGCTGCGCCGGGCCTTTTCCGAGAGCAATCTGCCGATTCTGGTCGATATTCTCGACTGGGCCGCCATCCCTGAAGAGTTCCGTGCGGAAATCTCGGAGAAGATGGAGACGGTGCAGGAGGGAAGAGGGCGCTGCCATGCCGATGGAAGGGATGCGGCCGGCCGCAATGGCTGAAAATCCGATTGGAGGGTGATCCGTGAAGAAACTTCTTTCGTGGGGGGCCGTCGGGCTTCTGACGACCGCCCTGCTCGATCCGCTGGTCTATTCCATGCTCGAAAAGCCGATTCCGTGGCTGCGGGATATCCTCATGGCGGCGGGGGGGGTCGGCTGCTTCTATCTCCTGATCCGCTTCCGCAACGAGCTCTGAAACCGGCGGTGGGGGATTCTGAGACCCCGCGCCGAATCGTGATGCAGAAAACGGGGAGACGATTGTGACCGACTACCCGATCCTGACAATACTCATCCTTCTCCCCCTGGCGGGGTGCCTCTGTCTGGCGCCGGTCTGGAACTGCCGCAAAGCGGTGCGCCCCATCGCCTTGGGGTTTGCCGCGGCGGAGCTGGCGCTCTCGGGGTGGCTCCTCGTCGCCGCGCCGGGGGTGCCGGCGGCGCCCGGCGCGGCGGCGGGGTACTTCCTCTGGGAGGATGCCGCCTGGATCGAGCGCTTCGGGATCCGCTATCTCCTGGGGATGGACGGGATCAGCTGCCTCATGGTGGCGCTCACGGCCTTCGTCACGGTGGTGGCGATGATCGTTTCGTGGCGGGGGGTGGAGGAGCGGACGGGGTTCCACTACTTCCTCATCCTCCTCATGGAGAGCGGGATCGTGGGGGTCTTCCTCTCCCTCGATCTTATCCTCTTCTACCTCTTCTGGGAGCTGATGCTGATTCCGATGTTCTTCCTGATCGGGATCTGGGGGCACGGCCGGCGGGTCTACTCGGCGGTGAAGTTCTTCCTCTACACGCTGTTCGGGTCGCTCCTGATGCTTCTCGCCATCGTGGGGGTCTATCTCATCCACGGCGCCGAGAGCGGGGTCTACACCTTCGCCCTCCCGGCGCTCGCCAGGGCCCCCATTGCCCATGCCGCGGCCCCCTGGCTCTTTGGGGCATTTCTCCTGGCCTTCGCCATCAAGTTCCCGCTCTTTCCCCTCCACACCTGGCTCCCGGATGCCCACACCGACGCCCCCACGGCGGGGAGCGTGATCCTGGCGGCGCTGCTCCTGAAGACCGGGGCCTACGGCCTGGTCCGCTTCGGCTATCCCCTCTTCCCCCAAGCGGCCAAGGGGTTCGCCCCGCTTCTCTTCGCCCTGGCGGTGATCGGCATCCTCTACGCCTCGTGGGTCGCCTTCGCCCAGGAGGACATGAAGCGAATGGTGGCCTACTCCAGCGTCGGGCACATGGGGTTCGTGGCCCTGGGGATCGCCTCCTGGAGCCCGGTGGCCCTCTCGGGCTCCATCCTCCAGATGGTGAACCACGGCATCACCACCGGCGCCCTCTTCGCCCTGGTGGGGATGCTGGACGAGCGGGCCCACACCCGCGACATCGCCGCCTACGGGGGGCTCTGGGGGAAGGTGCCGGTCTACTCCTTCTTCTTCCTCCTCTTTGCCATGGCATCGGCGGGGCTCCCCGGGCTCAACAACTTCGCCGGCGAGTTCCTGATCCTGGCGGGGGTCTTCCGCACCACGCCGCTGGCGGTGGTGCTCGCCTTCGTCGGGATCATCCCCCCCCTGGTTTACACGGTGCGCCTCGTGCAGGAGGTGCTCTTCCAGACGGAGCGCCGCCCCCTCGTGCTTCCCGACGTGACGCTGCGGGAGGGGACGCTCCTGGCGGTGCTGGCGGCGATCGACGTCTACCTCGGGTTCCACCCGAAGCCGCTGCTGGATATCCTGAAGGTGCCGGTGGCGCTGTTGACGGGGGGGACGCCATGACCGCCGCCGATCTCTGGACCATAATGCCGCTTCTGATCCTCGCCTGCGGGAGCGTCGTCGTCCTCCTCTTCGGCGCCATCGTGCCGGGGCGCTACGGGACAGCCGTGGGGGTGGCGGCCTCCCTCGGCGCGGCCCTTTGGGCGCTGCAGACGCCCCCCGCGGCGGCGACGGCGCTCGGGGTGGCGCTCACCCCCTTTGCCCGGTTCTTCATCGTCCTCTTCGCGCTGACGGCGGCGACGGTCCTCCTCCTCTCCCACGACTACGCCGTCCGGCACCGGCTGGGGGGGGAGGAGTACCCGGCCACGGTCCTCTTCGCCGCCTTCGGAATGGGGACCCTCGCCGCGGCGACGAATCTCCTGATCCTCTTCCTGGGGCTTGAGTCCCTCACCTTCGCCTTCTACATCCTGGTGGCCTACGACCACCGCCGGCCGGCGTCGGGGGAGGCGGGGCTCAAGTACCTCCTCCTCGGTGCCATCTCCGCCGCCTTCATCGCCTTCGGCATCGCCCTCCTCTACGGGGCGTCGGGGACCCTCGACATCGCCCGGGCGGTGAACGGGGCCACCGGCGGGGTGGCCCGGGCGGGGTGGGGGTTCCTCCTGGCGGGGCTCGCCTTCAAGGTGTCGCTGGTCCCGGCCCACCTCTGGACCCCCGACGTCTACCAGGGGGGGCCGACGCCGGTGGTCGCCTTCCTCTCCACCGGCTCCAAGGGGGCCGCCATCGCCTTCTTCCTGCTCCTCCTTCCCCATCTCGCCGATCCCGCTCCGCTGCGGGGGCCGCTCTGGGGGCTTGCCCTCCTCTCCATGGTGGTCGGGAACCTGGCGGCACTGCTGCAGCCGAACCTGAAGCGGATGCTCGCCTACTCCTCCATCGCCCAGATGGGGTACGTGGCCCTGGCGCTCCTGGCGGGAGGGGAGCGGGGGTACGAGGCGGCGGCTTTCTACGCCGTCGCCTATACGGTGATGAACCTGACCGCCTTCGGTGCCGTCGCCTCACTGGAGGGGGAGACGGTGCTGGAGGGGGTGGAGGAGCTTCGGGGGCTAGGCTACAGCCGGCCGTTCCGGGGAGGGGTGCTGGCGCTGGCGATGTTCGCCCTGGCGGGGATTCCCCCCACGGTGGGCTTCGCCGGCAAGTTCGCCATCTTCTTCGCCGCGCTGAAGGGGGGGGAGGTGCCGCTGGCGGTAATCGGTATCCTGACCGCCGCCGTGTCGGTCTATTACTACCTGCGGGTGGTGGTGAATCTCTATCTCCGCCCAGCGGAAGGAGCAGCGGCGGGGGGAGGACCAACCGCGACGGAAGGAGTGGCCCTCTCCCTCGCGGCCCTGGCCGTGGTCGGGATCGGGCTCTTCCCCGGGCCCCTGTTCGACCTGGTGGCGGCAATCCTGCGCTGACCCGTTTCCCGAGTGATGGTACGATTAAAATCCCCGCCGCCGGAGCTCCTCCTCCGCCAGCCGTTTCCGCTCTCCGGTGAGCCGGCCCGACTCCGCCAGGTTTCGCAGTTCGTGGACCGGGGCGGCGGCGAGGAGGGCGCCGAAGAGGGGGAGGGGGGTGTTGGGGTTCTTCAGGATCGCCCCCTTCAGGTTCGGCCGGCTGGCCCAGCGGGGGCTGCGGGCCACTGCCGCGATCGCCTCCCCCGACGCCCGGGGGCTGGCGGCGAGCTGGAAGACCGATGCCTCTTTGAGGCGCGGGTTGGCGAGGCACGGCTCCACCACCCGCACGTCCCCCTCCTTCATCAAGGCGTCCAGCACCGTTGCCGTGGCCCGGCGGGCGAGGGTGATCCGGTTGCCGAGGGGGGTGGTGGGGAGTCGCTGAATGATGGCGCGCTCCGCCGCCAGCCGCTGGTCCGGGGTGGTGCCCGGAAGCTCGGCGAGGGTGGCGAGCTCGAAGAGGTAAAGGTGGGGGAGGAGGGGGAGGGAGACCGCCGCCGGCGTCGCCGGGTTGCGGACGAGGGCGACCTTCAGCTGGTGGCTCTCGGCGACCGCACCGTGCCGGGCGACGGCCTTGAGGAACTCCTCGGTCAGGTCCAGCCGCCCCAGGAGGGCCAGGAGGTGGTTTTCGTCGAGGGCGGGGTTGCGCAGCGCCGCCCCCAGCACCTCCATGGCGGGGTCGAGCATGACCTGGAACAGCTCCTCCTTGCCGCAGGTGAGGGCATGGTGGAGCCTCAGTGACAATTCGCGGTCGAGTGGTGCACTATTTGCGGAACTCCCGACGGCCATGGCCCGATCCCTCTTCTGAACCTGAAACTGGCAGTTGCCGGAAGAGCTGCGAGTAAGCCTTAGAGCAGCGGAAATAGGCCGTCTGAGCGGAGCAGGACTTGGCGGCAACTGTCGAATATCGGCTGGCGTTGCGGCTATTCCGCGCAGCACGAAAGCTTGTTCACGTCGCGGCTGAAACCCTGGGCGCAGAGGCGCAGTCCCTCTCCCATCGAGGGGTAGACATGCAATGCGTTTGCCAGATCCTGCACCGTCGCCTTGAGCCGGATGGCAAGGGCCGCCTCGTTGATCAGCTCCGCCCCCCGGTGGCAGGCGAGGTGGGCGCCGAGGATCCGGCCGGTGGCCCGGTCGGCCACGAGCTTGATGACGCCGGCGGTATGGCCGGTGACGTGGGCCTTGGGAATGGCCGACACCGGCATGACGTTCACCCCCACGTCGTACCCCGCCTCCCGGGCCTCCGCCTCGGAGAGCCCCACCATCCCCACCTCGGGGTCGGTGAAGATCGCCATGGGGGCGGAGAGCCGGTCGATGGTGCAGCCGCAGCCGGGGGTGAGCATGTCGTCCACCGCCACGATCCCCTCCCGGGCACCGACCGTGGCGATCATCATCCCTCCCACGGCGTCTCCCGCGGCCCAGATGCCGGGGGCCGTGGTCCGCATCCGCTCGTCCACGGTGATGAACCCCCGGGGATCGGTGGCGACCCCCGCCGCGTCGAGGCCGATCCCTCCCGTGGCGGGGGCGGTGCCGACGGCGAGGAGGAGCTTCTCGGCGGCAATCGTCTCCCGCTTCCCCTCCCGTTCCGTCTCCACCCGCACCCCCGAGGCGTCTCCCGCCACGGAGCAGACGCCGACGTTCACGACGATCTCCATCCCTTCGTCCCGAAGCGCCTCCTGCACCGCCAGGGCCGGCTCCGCCTCCACCGGCGGCAGGACCCGGGGGCCCCGCTCCAGGACGGTGACCCGGGTGCCGAGGCGCTGGAACATCTGCCCCAGCTCCAGGGCGATGACCCCGCCCCCCACGATGACGAGGGATTTCGGGAACTTCTTGAGGAGGAGCGCCCCCCGGCTCGTGAGGAAGGGGGTTCCGTCCAGCCCGGGGATCCGCGGGATTCGCGGGGTGCCTCCCACGGCGATGAGGAAGCGCTCTCCCCGGATGCTCCGTCCCTCCACCTCCACCCGGTCGGGGGCGACGAAGCGCCCGGTCCCCCGAACGAGCTCCAGCCCCGGCACGCTATGGAGGATCTCCAGGTACTTGCTCCGGCGCAGGAAGCCGACCACCTCGTCCTTGTGGGCCATGAGACGGGGGATGTCGACGGGGCCGCCGCCGGAGCCGACGCCGAGCCTTGCCCCGAGTCTCCCCTCCTGGTAGAATAGCGCCGTGTGGATGAGGGTCTTGCTCGGCACGCACCCCCAGTTGATGCAGGTCCCCCCCAGGACGCTCTTCTCGATCATGAGGGCACGGGCGCCGAGGGTGTGGGCCCGGAGCGCCGCGGCGAAGGCGGTGGAGCCGGAGCCGAGGATGACGATGTCGTGGGTGTCGGGCATGGGGAAACCTCCTCGTACCAACAGTCTACCGTAACCCGCCGGGGTGACAAACCTGCCGGCGCGAGAAAGGATGCCGGAAAGGGTCCATGATCAGAAAAACGTATGCATTCCTCGCCTCCCTCTCCCTCGGCCTCTGGCTCATGGGTGGGGTCATGGCGCTCCTGGCGGCCGGCTCCTTTGTCGGCGGGGAGCAGAGCACCCTGAACGCCATGCCCCTCTTCGCCTGGCTCGGCCAGGCCCCCTTTGCCGCCTCCTGGTGGCTCTGGGGTGCCCTCGTGCTCCTCGGCTTCCTGGTCTTGAACACGGTGCTTTGCAGCGTCGAGACCCTCCGCCAGGGGTGGGGGGAGCGGCGCCTCCTCCAGCTCCTCGCCCCCCAGCTGATGCACCTGGGCTTTCTGCTGATCGTGCTGGCCCATCTCCTGAGCGCCCGGGGAGCGGAGAAGGAGGCGATGGAGGTGGCCGAGGGGAGCGTCCTCGCCTTCCCCGACGGGAGCAGCGTCCGGGTCACGGCCCTCACGGCGACCCCGGGGCCCATGGGAATGCCGGCCGATTTCAGCGCCGGCATCGTGGCGACGGAAGGGGGGCGCCGGACGGCGGCCACCGTCCGCCCCAACCACCCCTTTTTCCACAACGGGATCGGGATCTACCTCAAGCATGTGGAGCCGTTTCCCTTCCCGGTCGGCTACGTCGAGCTCCACCGCGAGCCGGGGGCGGGATGGGCACTGGCGGGGGCGCTCCTCTTTACGGCCGGCAACGTCGCCCTCCTGGCGGTGCGGCGGGGACGCCCCCTGGCGGGGTAAATCCCTGTTGCGTCGGCCGATTCATGTGGTACTATAGCCGTCTGTCGCGGGTGGCGCCGGCTCTTCCGGCGCCCCGGACCGCGGCTGCTTGAAACGGGAGGAGAAGATGGGACGGAAAACCGAAGCGGCATTCATCGCCCTGGTCGCGACTCTGTTCATGGCCGGCGGCGTGGCTTCTGCCAACGGGGGAACGGTCGGCGCCGACCAGCTTGCCGACGGCGCGGTCACCTACCGTGCCATCGCCCCCAACTCGATTGCCAACAGCAAGATCGTCGACGGGGCCGTGAACGACGCCAAGCTCAGCTTCGGCGCCGTCACCTCCCCGAAGATCGCCGACGGCGCCGTGAGCGACGCCAAGATCTCCGGCCCCATCTCCGGCTTCAAGATCGGCCGCCACGGCCATGACGGCGCCGACATCGTCAGCGGGACCATCGACGCGGCCCGGCTCCCGGTGGGTACCGGCCCCGGCACCGTGGCCGCCGGCGACCATACCCACGAAGGACTCCTGAAGAAGCCCGCCGGCCTCATCATCGTCGCCCCGGCGGGGGGGGACTTCACCAGCCCCCTCGACGCCCTGAATGCCATCACCGATGCCTCGGCCGAGAAGCCGTACCTGGTGAAGATCATGCCTGGAAGCTACGATCTGGGGATCGCCACCCTCGTCATGAAGGAGTATGTCGACGTCGAGGGGTCGGGAGAACTGACCACGCGGCTGCGGGGGAGCGCGGCCGACGCCGGGGTGGTGGCCGGTGCCTCCCATGCCGAGCTGCGGAACCTGACGGTGGAGGCGAGCGGCGCCGAGGGGAACATCGTGGGGATCTTCAGCGGGAGCGCCTCGCTCCGCCTCACCCACGTCGCCGTCCACGCCGAGGGAGGAAAGAACGCCTACGGCATCTACAACCTCCTGGCGTCGCCGGTGATCTCGGACGTCACGGTGACGGTGGAGGGAAGCGGCGCCACCTTCGGGATTTTCAACCTGCACTCCTCGCCGGTGGTGCGAAACTCCTCGGTGCTCGCCGGGACCGGCGTCTCCAGCTACTACTCCGGCACCACCACCGTAGAGGGGTCGTCGGTTGCCGGCTCCCTCGCCACCCTCTACACCGGCATCGGTGCTGCCACCTCCGTCGCCAACACCCGCCTCCAGGGAGGGGCCCCGGTGACGAGCGGGATCGTGAAGTGCGTCGGGACCTACGACGGAAACTTCGAGCCGGTGACCTGCCGCTGACGGCCGCCGGCTCCTTCCCTTGCCCATGAGAAAAGGCGGTGTCACCACCGCCTTTTCCCGTTTTCGTGTCCGAAAATCTCAGTACCGCATCCTGACCCGGTAGGTGAGGGTCGCCTCGCCGTCCTTCGGCACCGGGACGTGGAATTCGGCGGTGTGGGCCTCCCCCTTCTCGTGGGGGTGGGACGAGCTGAGCATGGTCCAGTCACCGGGGACCGGTTCTACCACCCGGACGACGATATCTTCCTTCCTGTGGTTGCGAAGCCGCACCTCGAAGGCCGCTTCGTAGGTGTCGGCGGCCACTTTCCTCCACTCGGTCTGCTTCCGCTCCCCCACCACGTCGAAGGCGTCGCCGACCTTCACCCGCACCTTCTCCTTCTCCGGGGTATGGTCGATGGCGTCCTCCCCCACGAACTGGAGGCTTCCCCCCGCATCCCGCTTGTAGACCCGCACCACCCCCTTCGGCAGCGGCATCCCGAGGCGGTTCTCCCGCCGGTTCTCCAGCTCCACGTAGACCCCCACCTTCCGGTTCCCGATGGTATCGCCGGCGGGAGCGGTGTAGTAGAAACTCTCGCCGCGGAAGAGGTACTCCTTTTTCACCGGCACGGCGTCGGCGGTGACGAGGCTGATCTGCTTGGTCTGGTTATCCTTGATGGTGGAGGGACGCTGGAGGGTGTAGAGGTGGTACTCGAAGAACGCCTCCTCCCGGAACTGGGGGGCGGGAGCCGTCATGGCCGCGGCGCGCAGGGTCTTCTCCAGCCGCACCCCCTCCTCCGGGACCCGGTGGATGTCGCCGGCCACCAGCTTGAGGGTGGCGTTGCGGTAGGTGGCGCCGCTGCGGTTGTCGATGGTGACCCAGCCGGCCAGATTCCCCCGCTCGTCCCTCTCGTCGAGGGTGAGGACGTAGTTGGCGCGCCAGGTGATGCCGGCAGTGAGGTAGGTGGCCTCCAGCGGCCGGGGCTTGGCGGCGTCGCTCTCCAGGAGCCAGACCAGGGTCGGTCGGGCGATGAGGTCCTCCGGGACGCCGGGGAAGATGAGCCGTCCCGGGTGGCCGAAGGTGATCTCGTCGCCGATCCGGAAGACCGGCCCGCCGGTGGTGGAGAGGAGGGTGGCGGTGACCGTCTCTTCCCGCTCGGTCCGGGGGTTCTTCTGGTAGAGCTTCACCTCTTTCCCCACGTACTTCTCCATCAGCTTCTGGGGGGAGAGGAGGTCGTACTCGTAGTTCTGTTCCAGCACCCGGAGGCCGCCGTCGGGGGAGGAGATGGCGACGCTCGTCGGGATGACCTGGGCCGCCACGTCCATGAAGCGGAGTTCGCCGCTTCCCGCGGGAAGGCGGATCTCCCGGCGGTCCTTCACCAGGCCGAGGTTCTGGTTGTAGATGGTGAGCTCGATCCCCTTCTGGTCGGCCACGGTGGAGACGACCGGCGCCGTGGCGGCGGAAACGGGGAGGGAGAGGAGGGCGAGAACGAGGGACAAGAGGGGGGGCAGGTGACGTTTCATGGCATACCTCACGGGGTGGTGTCGCAGCACGGCCGCTCCCTTCCCTATACCACAAAAAAGGGGGTCCGTCAGGACCCCCACTGGATCTGCATCAAGTTCCCCGCTACTTCACCACCTTCACCGCGTTGATGACCACCGGCGTTACCGGGATGTCGGCGAAGAGCATGTTGAGGCGCTGGGTGGGGGTGGCGGCGATCCTGTCCACCACCTCCATCCCCTCCACCACCTTGCCGAAGACGGCATAGCCGTAGCCGTCGGGGTTCGGGTGGTTGAGGCCGTCGTTGTTCACGAGGTTGATGAAGAACTGGGCGGTGGCGCTGTTGGGGCTGGCGGTGCGGGCCATGGCGATGGTCCCCCGGTCGTTCTTCAGGCCGTTGTCCGCCTCGTTCCTGATGGGCGCCCGGGTCTCCTTCTGCTTCCGGTCGACGGTGAAGCCTCCTCCCTGGACCATGAAGCCGGGGATCACCCGGTGGAAGATGGTGCCGTTGTAGAAACCCGCCTTCACGTAGTCGAGGAAGTTTTTGACGCTGACCGGCGCCTTCTCCTGATTGAGTTCGATCTTCACTTTCCCGAGGGTCGTTTCCATGACCACCACCGGGTTTTTCGCCTTTTCGGCCGCGTCGGCGTTGCCGGCGATGACGAGGGCGCTGAAGATCCCTCCGAGGATGAGGGCGAGGATGAGTCTCTTGACCATTGACGGGTACCTCCGCGTGTAAGCTAAAGCCAGGTTCTTTATATGAAAAAACGGGAGCCGGGTCAACCCTTCCGCATGACGAACGTCGTGTAATCCTCAAGAATCTGCAGGTCGGCGAGGGTGCAGCCGAGGCGCTCGAAGCGCCGCTGGACGTCGAACTTGTCCTGGAGCGGGATGCCGGAGAGGATGAGGGTACCGCCGGGGCGGACGAGGCGGACCATCTCGTCGGCCAGGGCCAGGTGGATGTCGGCGTAGATGTTGGCGAGGAGGAGGTCGAACTTCACCCTGCCGACGGCGGCCAGCTCGCCGCAGACGGTGTGGATCCTCCCCTCCATCCCGTTCAGCCGGACGTTGGCGGCGCAGGAAAGCGCCGCGGCCGGCTCGATGTCGACCGCCACCACCGAGGCGGCGCCGAGCCGCACCGCCGCCACGGCCAGGATGCCGGTGCCGCTCCCCAGGTCGAGGAC
>NZ_DAHVYG010000072.1 GCF_027327745.1 Geobacter sp. | reverse complement strand
GGGCTTTTTGCGCTCCTGCCCTGCTCGCTTATCACTGAATTCGGAATGCAAAAAAGGTGGCCCCTGCTATGGGACCACCTTTTTTGATCTAGGCTGATCTTTTACACTTGAATTTTAAATAGTCTTCCAGATTATGCAGTTACAAGGCGCAATTCGAGTCTTGGCACCAGGAACCCGCTCTTTGACAACCCGTTTTCTCACTACTCTCCGATCATTCGTATCGTCGGCGGTAGGGCAACACCAACGGCCTTGAACACCTTCCCGCAGACTCCCTGACACTCGGTTCGGACCGCAAGCCGGGTGCCGTTTTCCTCTA
Source organism: Geobacter sp. (assembly GCF_027327745.1). Lineage (GTDB taxonomy): Bacteria > Desulfobacterota > Desulfuromonadia > Geobacterales > Geobacteraceae > Geobacter. The sequence goes on along the minus strand of NZ_DAHVYG010000072.1, from coordinate 30,898 downwards.
GGACCACTTCCTGAAGCGCCTTCAGGTCCTGCTTGATCTCGGCCCACTCGTACTGAAGTCCCCGGGAGACCAGCCGGTCGTCGAGCTCTTTTTTGAGCGCCAGGGCCAGGAAGCTGCAAAAGACATGGCCCCGGATGGTTTCGTCACATTTATGGTAAATGGGACGGGTATCCAACACCGACTTCATGTCCCGGAAGGTGTGCTCCACCATCCAGAGTTCTTTGTACTTGAGCGCCACCTCTTTCGCGGAGAGCTTCGTGTTGGTGGTCAGGACCCAGATCCCGTCGTAGCGGGCATCGGCTTCGACCTTCTTCTCGTCGATGGTCACGCTCTCCCTGTCAACCTTGAGAAACGAGCGGTAGCCCTTGTTGCCGACCAGTGACTTTGGCGCCGTGTGTAGCTTCTCCTTGAGCGCTTCGACAATGGCCTCTCGGTCGGCGGCGTCCTTTCTTGCCTGACGCTCGTTTCGGCAGACGATGTAGCGGGTACCGCCCACCGTCACCTCCTTCACCTTGTGAGGTGGCCGGAGTTCGTGAGACAGCCTGAGGGGTGGAATAAGCAATGTCCCGATGTTGTTGGGGTTTCCGGCATCAGGCGGCCGCTCTCTGTTGTGCAAGTCCTCTGGAATAAGCCTCATTGGGTGTCAGCTTGTCAAGCGATGAATGCCTTCGATTGTCGTTGTACCAGTTGAACCAGACGGTCAGGTCCTTGGAAAGCTCGGTTCCGGTTTCGTATGCCTTCAGGTAGATTCTCTCGTACTTCAGGGTGCGCCAGAGTCGCTCGATGAAGATGTTGTCCTTGAACCGTCCCTTGCCGTCCATGCTGATCTTGACGTTCCAGGCCTTGAGGACGGAGGTAAATTTCTCGCTGGTAAACTGGCACCCCTGGTCGGTGTTGAAGATTTCCGGGGCGCCGTATTTGAACAGAGCCTCTTTGAGCGCCTCAACGCAGAAGCTGGTATCCAGAGTGTTGGACAGCCGCCAGGACAAGACCTTTCTGGTGGCCCAGTCCATGATCGCTATCAGGTACATGAAGCCCCGTGCCATGGGGATGTAGGTGATGTCTTGGCTGCCGTTTGCTGGTGCCCGGCTTGGGCGCCAGAGACTCGACCCCCATGATGAGCATCAGGCGCCGAACCCGACCCCGTCCCACCGGTGCTTCCGGGGTCGTGAGATGATCAGCCAGGGAGCGACTTCCCATCCAGGGTTGTTGCAGATAAAGTTCGTCGATCCGGCGCATCAGCTCCAGGTCCCCGGAACGCAGACCGGAAGCAGGGCCGCGATAGTAGCTGGCACGGGGGACCCCGAGGAGCTCGCAGCGACGTTCAACAGAAACTTCAGGATGACCGGCGGCGATCATCTTTTGTTTCTGCGCCCGGTCAAGTTCAGTCCGGGCCGATTGGACAAAAAATCGTTCTCAGCCTTGAGCTTGCCGATCACGCGGTGTAGCTCGGCCACTTCGGCCTCGTGGTTTACCTCTTTCTTCTTGCCCTTGCCAAAGAGGTCCGTGGCATTCTCAATCAATTCCTGTTTCCAGCGAGTGATCTGTGTCGGATGGACCTGATACTCGCTGGCTAGTTCTGCCAGGGTCTTGGACTCTGACAGGGCGGCTAGGGCTACCTTGGCCTTAAATTCTGCGCTGTGGCGTGTACGATGTTGCGGCATTGAACCTCTCCTCTCGAAATAGGTCGGTTCATTGCTTAACACCCTGTCTCAAAAAGCGCAACCACTTCAGTCGCCGGTGGCAACATTAAGTGCAGCAAACAGGTTTAAGGTTCCATGGCGTTTGTAGGTGCTCTTAAGGCCTTGTACGATCTTTTTGCTCTGGTGCAAACATATCCGGTTGCTCGTTCCAGTGCCTGAATTGCTTGGCTTCTCATCAATCGAAATAACTAATGCATCTGCTGGCGGCGCCAAGTAAAGACCTACAATGTCAGCAGCTTTTGGAGCAAATTCAGGATCAGTGCTGACGCACCAGCTTCTTTGTCTGGCAAGACAGATACCTTCTTTGCGAAGGACGCGCCAGACGGCATCATCGGAACAATTCTAGGTGTTTAGCTATTGCCGACCCATCCCAGCAAGCCTGACCGCTAGACGGTGGCTCTTCCAGTGTCTTGAGCACCTGATTGCGAAAGTTCTTGTCATATTTTGGCGGTTTTCATGAGGGGGGTTTACTGTATTTCACTTAATAATGCAATTAAACACTAGCATCCCGGCCTTCTCATGACGTTTTTCAATAGCCTGTTAGGGAAAAAATAACGGGGTCCGCACTTTCGTGCGGACCCCGCTGTACGAAGCTGGTCAGGACGGGTTACTTCTTTTTCTTCTCGTGCTTCTTCGGCTCCTTTGCCGGCTCAACCTTGGCAGGGGTGCTCCAGTGGTTCAGGTCGTGGGCGATGTTGTGGCACTCGCCGCACTTCGAGAACTTGGCCATCATGCCGGCCGGGTGCGGTACGCCGTGGCAGCTCTGGCAGGCCGGTACCATCTTGTGCTTGTCCTGGTGGCAGTAGACGCAGGCGAGGGCCTTATGCTTCGCCTTGCTTGCGCTCAGGAGCTCGAACGCCTTCTTGTGGCAGGCTCCGCAATCCTTGTTCGGAACATCCTTGCCGTAGACGACGTTTTTCGGCTGGTGGGCCTTGTGGCACTTCTTGCAGTCGGCCGCGGTCTGCTCGGAGGAGTGCGGCTTGTGGCACTGGGTGCACTGCGGAATTTTGCCGTGGACGTTGTGACAGGTGGAGCAGAAGAGCTTCGAGTGTTTGCTCGGGAACTGCTTAAGCTGCGCCATCTGCTGGGTGTGACAGGTCAGGCACGGATCGGTGATGTTCCCCGAGAGGGTGATGTTGAGTGGGGTGTGGGGGTTCTTGTGGCAGCCGAGGCAGCCGGTGAGCTCGTAGTGCTTCTTGCCGGTGTGGCACTTGCTGCACTGGGGAATGTTGTTCTTCGAAGCCGGGCGGTGGTTGGTGTGACAGTCGAAACAGGTGATCTTCTTGTGGCCTGCTCCGGCGCTGGCGATGTCTGCGGGTTCCTGCTTGTGGCACTTCACGCAGTCGTTGACGGAGAGCGTCGGCGCGGGCTGGTCGGCATTCGCCGGGGTTCCTGTACCGAGGCAAAGCGCAACTGCCAGGGTCAGGCCCGCCGTGGCGAGAAGCCTGATGCGTTTTACAGCGTTCATCGTTCCTCCTCTGTGCCATGGGGCACACGTGATGTAATTGCTCCGGACCCGATCGGGGGGAGCGTGTCTCACACATATGATGTCGTTACGGTGCGCGTAACCCGCACTCTGGGCAAAAAACGGGGCCAATTATGCCATTTCTGATGTCTTCAGTCAATTAGAAAAAGGTAATACGTTCACGGAAAAACAGTAATGAAATCAGTGAGTCATGGCGATTGGCCGGTTTTGGGAGATGAGGGTGCGCTAAGGCCTTCTCGGTGAAGGGGGAAGCATCCGTTTCCCTTGCCGCAAACACATTTACTTTTGGCCATGATTTCAGGTACCATTTTTCAACAACAGAACGGCTTCGATGCATCGGGGCGGTTTCGGCGCATCGGGATACCGATTCCCCCCGCTACCGGGCACGCCGAAAAGGTGCCCCATGACCGGACACATATGACCCCTGCCGATCCAGAAAAGAGACAGCTTGTCGCCGAGCGCGACGCCGCCGTTGCCGACCTTGCCGCCTTCAGCAGCGCGATTTCCCATGATCTCCGCGGCCCGCTGCGGACCATCGCCGTGGCGGTTCAGATCCTGAGCGACGAGCATGCCGCGGGGCTCGATGACGAGGCGCGGACCCTCCTCTCGATAATTGATAACAACGTGGGGAGGATGGGGGGGCTGATCGACGAGATCGTCGCCTTTTCCCGCATTGGTCGCCAGAGGCTCCAGAAGCTCCGCATCGACATGAATGAGATGGCGGGTGCGGTAATCGAGGGGGCCTCCCCCCTGACGGAAGGGCGTCAGGTCACGTTCTCCGTCGATCCACTCCCCCCCGCCGAGGGAGACCCGGAACTTGTGCGTCGGCTCCTCACGCATCTCGTCTCGAATGCGATCAAGTTCAGTGTTCCACGGGAGAGGGCGATCATCCGCGTGGGGGCGGTGGAGGGAGAGGGTGGGAGCGTCTATTTCGTCCGCGACAACGGCGTCGGCTTCGACATGGCCCATGCCGGCAAGCTCTTCGGACTTTTCCAGCGGCTTCACCACCGGGACGAATTCGAAGGAAATGGCGTCGGTCTGGCCACTGTGAGGCGGATCGCGGAGAAGCACGGCGGCCGCGTCTGGGCCGAGGGGGTGCCGGGGGAGGGGGCTACCTTTTACTTCACGCTCTGAAGAGCCGCCTCCGTCCACGGCTGTCCGCCGGCGGGCTACGAGGGGGGAAGGGACGGGAGGGTGCGCAGCAGGGGGAGGAACGCCTCGCCGGCGATCTCCCGCACGGTTGCAACGAACCCCATCGGCAGCGGCGCGTAGACGGTGAGTTCCCGCCCGGTTTCCGGATGGCGCAGGGAGACCCGGAATGCGTGGAGAAGGTGGCCGGGGTAGCCTGCCAGGGGGGAGCCGCCGTAGCGGCGGTCGCCCCGCACCGGGTGGCCAATGAGGGAGAGATGTTTGCGGATCTGGTGCGTCCGGCCGGTAACCGGGTAGAGGGCGACGAGGGCCTCGGCGCCGCTCTGGAAGAGGAGCCGGTGGCGCGTCAGGGACTCTTTGCCGTCCAGGGGGATGTCGATCTCCCCGTCCGGCGGCATGGTTCCCTCCGCGACGGCGAGGTAGAGCTTGCCGAGCCCCTCCTCCTTGACGAAACGGCCGAACATTCCGGCGCTCGTCGCGCTCTTGGCCAAAATGGTAGCCCCGGAGGTGCCGCGGTCCAGGCGGTTCACCGGCCGCAGCTTTACCGGCGTTCCCCGTTCCGCCATGAACCGCTCCGCCAGATCCACGAGGTTGTCCTCCCCCGCCTCGGCGGTCCGGTGCACCGCAAGCCCTGCCGGCTTGTTGATGATGACGAGCCGCTCGTCCTCGTGGAGGATGTCGATGGTCGGAGGGGAGACGGCGAGGAAGTCGCGGGTCCGCCCGCTCTCCTTGAGGGTGACGGAGTCCCCGACGGCAAGAAGCGCGGTAGGCGCCGCCGGCTGGCCGTTCAACGCGAGATGCTCCGCCCTGAGGAGCTTCTTCAGATAGGGGAGGGGGGCGGCGGGGAGGAGATTCCGGAGGAAGCTCGCCACCTGCCGGCAGTGATCTGTTTCGGTGATCGTGAACATGAGCATGGGAGGGAGTATAGACGCCCCTATCGGAGAGTGCAAGGGGGCATAACCAGAGCGCAAGGAGGAATCTTGCCATGGGATATCTGCGGCTGCTGACCGCCATCATCGCCTTCGTCTCTCTCGCCGGCATCGCCTGCGCCACGCCGCGGCTGCCGGAAAAGCTCGTCTACGAGCTTTCCTGGACCGGGATCAGCGTCGGCACGGCTACCCAGGAGATCAGCGACGGGGGAGATGGGCGGCGGATCGTCTCCACCGCCCGCTCCAACAACTGGCTTTCGACCTTTTTCCCGGTGGAGGATCGGATCGAAAGCATCTACGATCCGGACAACGGGCGCTTCCCAGGGCAGGTCCGGCAATACCGGCTCCGGACCCGCGAGGGGCGCCGGCGGCACGACCGGGAGATCCTCTTCGACCACCTCAGGGGGGTCGCCCACTACCGGGACCGGCTCGGGAGCGAAAAGCTTGAGATCCCGATTCCTTCCGATACAATCGATATCTACGGAAGCTTCTACGCCATCCGTTTCCTCCCGCTGGAGGTGGGAAAGTCGAGCTACGTGAACATCCTCGACAGCAAGCGGCCCCGGCGGATCGAGGTGCGGGTCCTGCGCCGGGAGCGGATCAGGACCCTCCTCGGTGACGTGGATACCATTGTGGTCCAGCCCCTGGTCGCCTCCGAAGGGGTGTTCGAAGGGAAGGGGACCGTCCAGATCTGGCTCACCGACGACGCGCGACGGATCCCGGTCCTGGCCCGGACCAAGGTCATGGTGGGAAGCGTCACGGCGACCCTGGTGGGGGGAACATTCGAGGGTAAGTAGAGACCAACAGGAACAGAAAGGAAACCAGGGCTATGGAAACGCTGGAGGCGATCAAGACCAGAAGAAGCGTCCGCAGGTTCTCGGACCGGCCGGTGGAGCCGGAGAAACTTCGGGCGGTGCTGGAGGCGGCGCGGCAGGCCCCCTCGTGGGCGAACATGCAGTGCTGGCGGTTCGTGGTGGTGGAGGACCCGGCGACGAAGGCCCAGATCAGCGAGCTGTCGTACGTGGAGGCGTATTTCGCGACGCGGGGGTACAGGTCGAACCCGGCCCAGAAGGCCTTGGCCGAGGCGCCGGTGGTGATCGTCGCCTGCGGCGAACCGACCCTGTCGGGGGAGGTGCGGGGGCAGGAGTACTACCTGACCGACGTGGGGATCGCGGCCCAGAACCTGATGCTCGCCGCCCACGACCTGGGGCTCGGGACGGTCTTTGTCGGCGTCTTTGACGAGGAGCAGCTGGGGGAGCTTCTGGGGATCCCGGCGGAGCTTCGGATCGTGGGGCTCTTTCCCCTCGGCTACCCGCAGGAGCAGGGGAAGGAGGGGCCGCCGCGCAAGCCGCTGGAGGAGATCGTCCACTACGGCAAATACCAGGTGTAACCGGCCGGCAGGTGGGGAGCGGAGATGAAAGAAAGGCGCGGAGATCGCTCTCCGCGCCTTTCTTGCGGCAAAGGGGGAAGGGGGGTTACTGCCCCAGGGCCGCCTTGAGGTCGGCCTCCACCGTGGTGATCTGGCCGATGTTGAAATTCTCCACCAGGAAGTTGAGGACGTTGGGGGAGAGGTAGGCCGGCAGGGCCGGACCGATCTTGATGTTCTTGATTCCCAGGTGCAGCAGCGACAGGAGGATGACGTGGGCCTTCTGCTCGTACCAGGAGAGGATGATGGAGAGCGGCAGGTCGTTCACGCCGCAGTTGAAGGCGTTGGCGAGCGCCAGGGCGATCTGCAGGGCCGAGTAGGCATCGTTGCACTGCCCCACGTCGAGGAGCCGCGGGATGCCGCCGATGTCGCCGAACTCCAGCTTGTTGAAGCGGTACTTGCCGCAGGCCAGGGTCAGGATGACGCAGTCGTTCGGCACCTGCTCGGCCAGTTCGGTGTAGTAGTTGCGCCCCGGCTTGGCGCCGTCGCAACCGCCGATGAGGAAGAAGTGCTTGATGGCGCCCGCCTTCACCCCTGCGATCACCTTGTCGGCCACGCCCAGGACGGCGTTGTGGCCGAAGCCGGTGAGGATCTCCTTCTCCGGGGCGTCGGGGAGGTCGGGGCACTCCAGGGCCTTGTTGATCACCTCGGAGAAGTCCCAGCCGGCAATGTGCTTGATGCCGGGCCACCCCACCTGGCCCCAGGAGAAGAGGCGGTCCTTGTAGGAGTCGGCCGGGCGCTGGATGCAGTTGGTGTTGAAGATGATGGCGCCGGGGAAGTGGGGGAACTCCTTCGCCTGGTCCTGCCACGCGCCGCCGAAATTGCCGTAGAGGTGCGGGTACTTCTTGAGGCCGGGGTAGCCGTGGGCCGGGAGCATCTCGCCGTGGGTGTAGACGTCGATCCCCTTCCCCGCGGTCTGCTTGAGGAGCTCCTCCAGCATCCGGAGATCGTGACCGGAGACGAGGATCCCCTTGTTCTTCCGGGTGCCGATCTGGACCCTGGTCGGGACCGGGTGGCCGTAGTGCTCCACGTGCCCTTCGTTGAGCATCCCCATGACCTTGATGTTAATCTTGCCGATCTCCATGGCGATTCCGACGAAATCCATGAGTCCCTTGGCAGGATCGGTGGTGGCGGCCAGGGCCTTGTGGAAGAGGGCGAAGACCTCGTCGTCCTTCTTGCCGAGGATGTGGGCGTGGTCGGCATAGGCGGCCATCCCCTTGAGGCCGAAGACGACGATCTCGATGGCCGAGAGGATGTCGGGGTCGGAGTGCTGGCTCTTGACGCCTTGCTCCTGCCCCTGCTTAATGAGCCCTTCGAGGTCGCCGGCGATGACCCAGGAGGCGGGGGGGGCGGCGACGGCCGGGGCATGGCCGCCGCTCTTCTCGCGGTAGGCGGTTTCGTAGAGGGATTTGGCCTTCTCCTTCAGGTCGAAGCAGGTGCGCAGCTTGCCGGCGATACTGACCGGGTCGAAGTCGACGTTGGTCACGGTGGTGAAGAGCCCTTCGAGCATGAAGAGGTCGATCGCCTCGTCCTTCACCCCCAGCTCCCGGGCCTTGTCGGCGTAAATGGCGAGCCCTTTGAGGCCGTAGAGCATCAGATCCTGCAGCGCGGCGACTTCGGGGTTCTTGCCGCATACTCCCATGATTTCGCAGCCGACGCCTTTGGCAGCCTGCTCGCACTGGTTACAGAACATTCCCATCGCTGTTTCCTCCTTTTGCTGTTGTGAGTGGTTTCCCCTGGAGTAGAAGGCCTTACTACTATAGCCTTTTTCTTCCGGGTTGCAATCGCGTCTGTGGTAGTGAATACCCCAGCCACGGGGGATTATCTTTGACGTGGGTCAAGATTTGCCAGTTCCGCGGTTCTGCGGCGAAAAGACGCCCGCTGGAGTTTTGCGAGAGCCTCGAACGTTTGTCGGTCATGCGCCTGCTTGTTGTGGTAATGTTGATAACCTGAGTAAACCCATACGGAAGGTGGACATGGATGACGACAAGCTGCGCTGGAACCGACGCTACCTCTCGGAGGAGTGCCTTCTGGGGGAAAAGCCGTCGCGGCTTCTCGCCCAGTGGATCGGGGAGCTGAAGCGGCTCTGCCCGGGGCGCCGGGCCCTGGACGTTGCCTGCGGCGAGGGACGAAACTCCATCTTCCTGGCCCGGCACGGTTTCAGCGTTACGGGTATCGACATCTCGCCCGTGGGGCTCGAAAAGGCCAGGCGCTGGGCTGCGCGGGAAGGGCTCGCCATCGGGTTTGCCCGGGCGGACCTGGAGCGGTACCGCTTCACCGGGGCCTTCGACCTGATCCTTAACTTCAACTTCCTGCTGCGGGACCTCATCCCGCGGGAGGTGGCGGCCCTCGCCGCCGGCGGGATCATCGTCTTCGATACCATCCTTGAATCCCCCACCGTACCGATTCCCCACCGCCCCGAGTATCTCCTCCAGCCCGGGGAGCTCTTGAGGCTCTTCGCCCCCTATCCGGGGGAGATCCTCTATCACGGCGAGTTTCCCGACGACCCTTCCCCCACCGCCAAGCTCATCTTCCGCAAGGGGTGAGAAGACAGCGCGGCCGCCTTTTGACACGCCCCTCCTTTCTGCCACAATTGTCTCTGTCGGTGGATTTCCGTGCAGCGGGAGACAACCATGAAACGGTGGCACAAGGCGGCAATCGGGGTCGGGGCATTTCTCGTTCTTCTGGCGGGATTCACCGCCTTCATCCTGCCGGAAATCGTGAAGGGGCGCACCATCCGGGCGGTGGAGGAGGCCACGGGGCGAAAGCTCGCCATCGGTGCCATTGCCATCAACCCCTTCACCTGGACGGTCGAGGTGCGTGGTGTGCGCCTCACCGAGCGCGACGGAACGACGACCTTCGCATCGTTCTCAAATGTCCGGCTCGCCGTAAGTCCCAAGACGGTCTTCCGCGCAGCGCCGATCGTGCGGGAGGCCCGCCTCTCCTCCCCCTACCTCCACATCGTCAGGACCGCTCCCAATACCTACAACTTCTCCGACCTCCTCGAACGGAAAGGGGCGCCGAAGAAGGAAGAAGGGCGGTTCGAGTTCTCCCTCAATAATCTTGCCATCGCCAACGGCGCCATCGATTTCGTCGATCGTGGACTCCCCGCCGAGAAGCGGCACCAGGTGCGCGGGATCGAGCTTGGGGTACCGTTCGTCAGCACGATCCCCTACTATGCCGACCGCTACATCGACCCCCGCTTCAGGGCGGTGGTGAACGGTTCCCCCCTGGTACTGGAAGGGAAACTCCGCCCCTTCGCCGCGGCTGCCGAGTATTCGTTCAGCGTCAATCTGAAGGAGGTGGACATCCCCTATTACCTCGCCTATCTCCCGGCGAAGCTTCCGGTGCGGGTGGAGCGGGGGAAGGGCGACGTGCGGATCGAGGCCACCTACCGGACCTGGGCCGAGCGGAAACCGGAATTCGATCTCCGCGGCGCCATTTCCGTTGCCGGCCTGCGGGTCGCCGACCGGGATGGCACCCCCCTCGTTTCCCTCGGCCGGTTCGACGTGTCCATCGCCCGGGCCTCGGTGCTCGCCCGGGAGTTCTCCCTTTCGTCGGTCGTTCTGGATGGGCCGGTGTTCCATCTCTCCCGCGACCGCTCCGGCCAATGGAACGTGGTGAGCCTTGCCGGGAAAAAGTCTGCGGAGAAGCCCGGGGAGGAGAAGGGCCCCCCTCCGGCCGGCAAGCCGGAAAAGAAACCACTTGTCGACGTGGCGCAGGTGAAGCTCTCGAACGGTCGCATCATGGTGGACGACGCCCTCCCCCCGGGGGGATTCCGGACCGAGGTGCGGGATATCTCCTTTGAGATGACCGGGGTAACGACCCGTCCCTCGAACCCGCCGGCCCGGTACCGCCTCGCCTTCGCCACGGCGCGGGGCGAAACCGGAAGCGTTGCCGGCGGGGTCTCCCTGGAGCCCCTGGCGGCCACCGCGACCGTCGACCTCGGGGACATTCCCCTCGACGGCTACTACCCGTATCTGGCCGGCGTGCTCACGGCCCCGGTCAAGGGGATCCTCGGCTGCACGGCCGAGGTCGCCTATGCCGATCGTCTCCTCTCTGCCGAGAAGGTCACGGTGCGGCTCCGCGACCTGTCGGCCCCCTTCGGCCTCGGCGAGGCCGCTCGCCTCTCCCGTCTCGACCTGGAGGGGGGGCGCTACAGCCAGAAGGAGAACCTGGCCGAGCTCTCCACGGTCTCGCTCTCCGGGGGAGATATCCGCTTTTCCAGGGACGGGAAGGGGAACCTCTCCCCCCTCTTGCTTCTGAAGAAGGGAGGCGGGGTGAAGAAGGGGAAAGGGGAACCAGCTTTGAAGAAGGAGTCTCCGCCGCTCCGCTACCGGGTTGGGACGGTCTCCGGGAGCGGCCTCGCCGTCACCTTCACCGACCGCAAGATGGTTGGCAACCCTTCCTTCAACCTCCGGCGGATCGGGTTCGACCTGAAGAACATTGCCGGACCGAAACAGGAACCGATCCCCTTCCGCCTGACGGCGGCCTACGGGAAAGGAGGGGGGGCCTTCAGCGCGTCGGGAAGCTTCAACCCCGCTTCTCTGGCGATGAAGGGAACCGCAGCTCTGCGGCGGATTCCCCTCATCGACTTCGATGCCTACCTTCCGGAGGGGGTCAACGCGATCCTGGCCGGCGGTTTTCTCGATACCCGCCTGACCTACTCCCTGGCGAAGCGGGGCGACCGCCTCGGCGGCACCTTTGCCGGCTCTCTCGGGGTCCGGTCGTTCCAGTGCCTTGACGCCAACGCCGAGGATCTCCTCAACTGGGAGAGCCTCCAGCTCGACAAGGTGGCGGGAACTCTCGATCCCTTCTCCCTGAAGATCGACGACGTGGCGCTCGCGAAATTCTACTCCCGGATCATCATCGAGGATGACGGGCGCCTCAATCTCCAGAAGATCTACGCCGCTGAAAAAACCGACGACCAGGGGACGAAGGGGAAGGAGCAGCAGGAAGCGGCTCCTGCTCCCGAGAAGGTGTCCGGGGCGCCGCGGCGGAAGGCCCGCATCGTCATCAGCACCGTGACCCTCCAGGACGGGACCGTCAACTTCACCGACCGGCACCTGAAGCAGGAGTACGACACGACCCTCTACAATCTGGGAGGCCGGATCAGCGGCCTCTCGTCGGAGGAGAACCGCTTCGCCGACATCGACCTGCGGGGGAACCTTGAGAACAGTTCGCCGCTTCAGATCACCGGAAAAATCAACCCGCTGCGCGACAGCCTCTTTGCCGACATCAAGGTGAGCTTCACCGACATCGAGCTCACCCCGTTCACCCCCTACTCGGGAACCTTCCTCGGCTACGCGGTCGACAAGGGGAAACTCAATCTCGACCTCAAGTACAAGATCGAGAACAAGCAGCTCAATTCCGAGAACAAGGTATTTATCGACCAGCTCACCTTCGGCAGGAAGATCGAGAGCGACAAGGCTACCTCGCTCCCGGTGCGGCTCGCCGTGGCGCTCCTCAAGGACCGCAAGGGGGAAATCCACCTGGACCTGCCGGTCACCGGCCGGACCGACGACCCGCAGTTCAGTGTCTGGCGCGTGATCCTGAAGATCCTCAAGAACCTCCTCGTGAAGGCCGCCACCTCCCCCTTCGCGCTGCTGGAGGCGGCCTTCGGCGGGAAGGAGGATTTCAGCGCTGTCCGCTTCGCTCCCGGTTCGGCCACCCTGGCCCCCCCTGAACAGGAGAAACTCGCCAAACTGGCCCAGGCCATCAACGACCGGCCGTCACTGAAGGTAGACATCAAGGGGTACGTCGACCGCGAGCGCGACCCCGAAGGGTACCGTGTCGAGTCACTGATGAGGAAGATGAAGGAGGAGAAATTTCTGGAGCTCGTAAAGGAGAAGCGGAACCGCCCCGGGGAAACCGCCGAGAAGGTGACCATCGAGCCGTCCGAGCAGTCGCGGCTGCTCAAGGCGGTCTACCGGAAGGAGAAGTTTCCCAAACCACGCAACTTCCTCGGTCTGGTAAAGGATCTTCCCGTCGAGGAGATGAGGAAGCTGATCCTCGCCAACACGGTGGCGGGGGATACGGAGCTGCGGGGGCTGGCCAACGAGCGGGCGGCGGCGGTGAAGGCCTTCCTCGCGGAGCGGGGGAAGGTGGAGCCTTCGCGCCTCTTCCTCAAGGCGGAGGATATCTTCAAGGCCCCCCGCGAGGATATGCCGGCAAGCCGGGTGGAGTTCGGCGCGGCGGTGGAGTGACAGAAATATCTCCTGAAAAGTTGAAAAACTTTATCAAGTTCTGCGGGAAAATGACGAAAAGATTTTAAACATCCCCCTGGTTGCGGGGCGGTCGTTGGAGATTTGTGCGGCGAGAGGAGAAAGAGGGATGAGGCTGACTATCAAGGCGAAGCTGATCATGATGGTGACGGTGCTGACGCTGCTTCTGGTGACGGTGGGGTGGCTCGGGCTGAGCGGGATGAACAACGCCGACGAGGCCCTGGAGCTGACCTACAGGGAGAACCTCAAGAGCACCGAAATCCTCGGGAAGATCGTGGGGCTCATGCGCGACAACCGGGTGCAGCTCCTGCTGGCGCTCCAGCACGACCCGCAGTCGGAATACAACAAGCTGCACGACCATCCCCTCGCCATGCATACCGACAGGGTGATGCAGAACATCGAGGAGATCAGCCGGCTCTGGAGCGACTACGTCAAGATCCCGCGGTCCCCCGAGGAGCAGAAACTGGCCGCCGATTTCGCCGACAAAAGGGAGCGCTTCGTCAAGGAAGGGCTGCTGCCGACCCGGGAGGAGCTCCTCGCCGGCAACTTCAACGAGGCGGTGCGGTTGACCCTCAAGGCGATCAACCCTACCTTCGACCCCGCCAACGAGGCGATGGAAAAGCTCCTTGGGAACGAGTCGGAGAGCGCCCGCCGGAACTTCGAGCAGGCCGTGAGCCGCTACCGCACCGTCCGGGCCCTCACCGTCGCCGCCCTGCTGCTGGGAATCGGCGTCGGCGTGGTCGTGAGTATCCTCATCGTCCGCTCTCTCGTCCGGAGCGCCCGGGGGCTGGCCGACGCCTCCACCGCCATCGCCGCCGGCGACCTCACCGCCCGGAGCAGCGTCACCTCCGACGACGAACTGGGGGCGATCGGACGCTCCTTCAATCAGATGGCCGATACCTTCGGCTCCGTTATCGCCAAGCTGCGGGGAAGCGCCGACCATGTCGCCGCTGCCGCCACCCAGCTTTCTGCCGCATCGATCCAGACCGCCAACGGCGCGGAAGAGGTCGCTTCCCAGGCCGGCACCGTTGCCACGGCGGGGGAGGAGATGGCCGCCACCTCGGCGGAAATCGCCCAGAACTGCATGATGGCCGCCGAGAGCGCCCGCAGCGCCAGCGACTCGGCCCAGGCCGGCTCCGCCGTGGTCGGCAAGACCGTGGAGCTCATGGGGCTCATCGCCCAGCGGGTCAACGAATCGGCCCGCACCGTGGAGTCTCTCGGCTCCCGTTCCGACCAGATCGGCGAGATCGTCGGCACCATCCAGGACATCGCCGACCAGACGAACCTCCTGGCGCTCAACGCCGCCATCGAGGCGGCCCGGGCCGGTGAGCAGGGGCGGGGCTTCGCGGTGGTGGCCGACGAGGTGCGGGCCCTTGCCGAGCGGACCACCAAGGCGACCAAGGAAATCTCCCAGATGATCAAGGCGATCCAGGCGGAGACCCGTGGTGCCGTCGCCTCCATGGAAGAGGGGGTCCACGAGGTGGAACGGGGGACCAGCGAGGCGGCCCGTTCCGGCGACGCGCTGCGCGACATCCTCGACCAGATCGGCAGCGTCACCATGCAGATCAACCAGATCGCCACGGCGGCCGAGCAGCAGACCTCCACCACCACCGAGATCAGCGGCAGTATCCAGACCATCACCGACGCGGCCCACGATACGGCCCGGGGGGCGCAGGAGTCGGCCGCCGCCGCGGCTCAACTCGCCGTTTTGGCGGAGGATTTGCAAAAGCTCGTGGGAAGGTTCCGGCTGGCCGGCTGAAGCAATTGTTAATATATTGATATTGCGATTGTTATGCCATGGCCGGGTAGTTTCCGGCCATTTTTTTGTCGTGCCGGTACGGTTTTTTGGCAGGTGCAGTCCGCATTGCGAATACGGCAGCTGTAGGGAAGGAGTGGAGAGATGCAGTTCACGATCAGGCAGAAAATGGGGTTGACCCTGGGGCTTACCTGCGTCGGGATGGCGGTGATCATCGTCTTCCTGGTGAACGGCTTCGGCCGGGTGCATCGCCAGCAGGAGCTCATGGAACGGATTACGATGGTCAACAACACCGCCCTGCGCGGCAACATCGCCATGCTCAAGGCGCGGGAGTTCGAGGGGGAGTTCTTCGACCGCAGGCAGGAGAAATGGGTCCCCAGGGTCCGACAGGCGGTGGAGCAGGTGAACGGTCATCTCGATACCATCGTGAAGGGTTCGGACGACCCGAAGGTCAAGGGGTGGGCCGACAAGGCGCGCTCCCTCGCCAAGCAGTACGTCACCCAGTTCGAGGCCCTGGCGGCCAAGGCGCAGACGAGCAATTTCCAGGACCCCTCCCTGGTGGAGGACCGGGAAGAGCTTCGGGACATCCTCAACGATTTCGAGCCCCTTCTCGACAACTACATCCCGAAGCAGGCCTCCGCCGTCTACAAGGCGGAGAGCGCTGAGCTGGAGAGGGTTCTCGGCGCCATCCGTGTCCGGATCCTGGCGACGATCTTCACCGTCGCCGCCATTCTCATCGGCTGCCTCTTCGCCATCTCGCTTTCCATCACCACCTCGTTGCGGACGGTCATCGGCCGGCTCCACGACATCGCCGACGGCGACGGGGACCTGACCAAGCGGATCGAGCTCTCCCGGCGCGACGAGTTCGGCGAGCTGGCGCGCTGCTTCAACAATTTTGTCGAGAAGCTCCACGCCATCATCTACCAGGTCTCCCAGAGCACCCTCCAGGTGGCGTCGGCCTCCTTCCAGCTCCAGGCCACCGCCGAGCAGATGGCCCGCGGGGCCGAGACGGCGGTAACCCAGGCCAATGCCGCCTCGACGGCCAGCGAGGAGCTGGCGGCCAGCACCTACGAGATCGCCGGCAATTGCGCCACCGTGGCGGAGAGCTCCCATTGCGCCAACGAATCGGCCCGCACCGGCGTCACGGTGGTGGACGAGACCATCGCAGTCATGGGGAGGATCGCCGAACGGGTCAGGGATTCGGCGCAGACGGTGGAGAGCCTCGGCGCCCGGGGGGACCAGATCGGCGCCATCATCTCCACCATCGAGGATATTGCCGATCAGACCAACCTCCTGGCGCTCAACGCCGCCATCGAGGCCGCCCGGGCCGGGGAGCAGGGGCGGGGGTTCGCGGTGGTGGCCGACGAGGTCCGTGCCTTGGCCGAACGGACCTCCCGGGCCACCAGGGAGATCTCCCAGATGATCAAGAGCATCCAGTCCGAGACCCGCGAGGCGGTGAGCGCCATGGAGCAGGGGGTGAAGGAGGTGGCGCGGGGGACCGGGGAGGCGAGCCGCTCCGGGGAGGCGCTGCGGCAGATCCTGGAGCAGTTCGACACCCTCAACTCCCAAGTGAACCAGATCGCGACGGCCGCCGACGAGCAGACCCGGACCACCGCCGAGATCAGCACGGGCATCGTCCAGATATCCGACATCATCCAGACCACCGCCAAGGGGGCGAGCGATTCGGCCGAGGCCGCCGGCGGCCTCGCGCAGCTGGCGGAGGAGCTGAAGGGGCTCGTTTCGCGCTTCAAGCTGGCCGCCTGACGCAACCCGCGGCGCAAGCCCTCGGGTATTTCCCGATGCCGGTTTCCGTTTTGCCCTAAAGTTTTCGGGTCCGGTGCCGAATAACTCAGGAGAAGCGGGACATTACCACGCGAAACGAGGAGAAACGGCATGGCACTGATTACGTGGAACGACAGCCTGAGCGTGAAGGTGAAACAGTTCGATGACCAGCACAAGAAGCTCGTCGACATGGTGAACCAGCTTTTCGATGCCATGAAGGGCGGCAAGGGGAGCCAGGTGCTGGGAGACATCCTCAGACAGCTCATCGCCTATACCCAGACCCACTTCGCCGCCGAGGAGCGGCTGATGAAGCAGTACGCCTATCCCGACTTCGAGGCCCACAAGAAGGAGCACAACGCCCTCGTCATGCAGGTCCTCGACCTCCAGAAGCAGTTCCAGGAGGGAAAGGCGGTCCTTACCCAGAACGTCATGACCTTTCTGCGGGACTGGCTCTCCGGGCATATCCAGGGAGACGACCGCAAATACGGCGTCTTCTTCAACGGCAAAGGGGTGGTGTAGCCAGGAGCCTGTCGGACTTAGGAATGAATCTTCCCTAAGTCCGACAGGCTCCTGTTCGCGCGATGGAACGGACCGTGCAAGGCGCTCGGATGTCCGGGGTGTTCCGGACGGGAAAGGCGGGAGATGGAACAGGTTCGGAGCTCCGAGGAGATGAAAGCCGTGTTCAGCGCGGCGGAAGAAGCGGTCGACGCCGCCAACCTCCTGGCCCTGGAACTGCTCATCGGCTCCGTTGCCCACGGCCGGCCGGCCGCCGCGCCCCGCCGGGAGGCCGGCAGGGCGGTTCGGGCCACCGCCGCGCTGGAGCGTCTCATCCGCTCCGCAGGGATCTGCTGACCGAAACGGTTCAATTTTCCGGCTCTTGGAACCGGAACATCCGGATACGACGCACTCAGAAGAGACAGGGAGGAAAGGCATGGCCAACGTATTGATTGTGGACGACTCTTCAACCATGAGGAAGATCATTTCCCGCTCCCTCCGGCAGGCGGGGCTTCCGGTTGATGAGATTTTCGAGGCGGGAGACGGCATCGAGGGGCTCAATGTCCTGTCGGGCAAGGGTGTCGACCTGATCCTCTCCGACATCAACATGCCGAACATGGACGGCCTGGAGTTCATCAAGCAGGCCCGGGCCAACGGCTGCAAGGCCCCGATCGTCATGATCACCACCGAGGGGGGAGAGGAGATCCTGAAGCAGGCGCTGGAAAACGGCGCCAGCGACAGCATCAAGAAGCCCTTTACCCCCGACCAGCTCAACGAGAAGCTCGGAGGCCTCCTATGACCCTCAATACCGGGGTGGCCGAAGCGACCAGGCTTACCGAGGAAGAGATTGCCGGCTACATCATCGGCGCCACCAAGGAAGTGTTCGGGACCATGGTGATGATGGAGCTGGAGGATCAGTATCCGCTCCGGGAGCCGATCACGAAATTCCACTGCAGCGTCACCGGCATGGTCGGCCTGGCGGGGACCTATACCGGCATTCTTTCGATCCACTGCCCCCGGCAGTTTGCCCTGCGGATAACATCCAGCATGCTCGGCATGGAGGTGGAAGAGGTCGGGGAGGATGTGAACGACGCCCTCGGCGAGATCTCCAACATGCTCGGCGGCTACGTGAAGATGATCCTCTCCAAGGGGGGGCTCGACCTCCATCTCTCGGTCCCCACCGTCATCTCCGGCGAGGAATACACCATCAACGCCATGGCCGACAGCGACTGCGTCATCATCCCCTTCGTCAACGAGGGAGAGCGCTTCCTCGTGGGGCTGAAACTGAAGAAAGAAGCCTAGGAGCACGCCCCGGACCATGGAAGGTTTCGCCACCCTCGCCTCCGTTGTTGACAACGCCCTCAAACAGACCGCCCAGGACAGCGGGATGCTCCTGGGGCAGGAACTGGTCATCGCCGCCGCCGATCTGATCGGCACCAACCGGCAGACCTACTTTTCAGACCTGGACGATGTCTGCTTCGTGGCCGAGATTACCGCCAGCGGCGAATATGGGGGAAAGTTCTTCGCCGTTTTCGGCCTGCGGGACGCCATCTGCCTCAGCAGCTTTCTCCTCGGCATCCCCCCCGCCCGGATCAATGAAAAGCGCCGTCTCGCCATCATGGAAAACGACGACGCCGACGCCTTCGCCGAGATCATCAACCAGCTGGTCGGCTCGTTCAACTCGGTCTTCCAGCCCGCCTTTGCCAACAAGGTCCACCTGAAGGTTGTCCCCCCCCGGAAGTTCATCCCGGAAGAGACCGCGCTCACCGAGACGGAGCCGGTCCCCGACGGCGAGTACCTCCTCTTTCGCGCAAGGATGGAGCTTCCCGGGATGGAGATGGGGAATCTCGATATCCTGATCCCCCGCACCCTGGCCGAGCTCTTCGATCCTCCCCTTCGGGAGCCGGAAGCCCCGGCCCAGGAGGAGCCGGCGACGGAGGAGCAGCCCGATACTGCCGGGACGGACGCCGCCGCGGACGCCGGGGAGGGGGAACCCGCCCCCCCGGACGACGGACCCCCCAGGGTCCTCATCCTGGAGGACGATGCCGGCGACCGCCAGCTGGTTCGGGAGCTGCTCCAGGAGCGGGGATTCGAACCGGTGGAGGCGGGGCTCGACGCCGACATCCGGGAGATCGTCTCTCAGGGGGGGGTTCGGCTCGTGGTGCTCGGCATCCACAACGGCGACGACCGGGACATGGCGGTCTGCATCAAGATCAAGGCGATCGCCCAGGGGGAGCGCCTCCCCATCATCATGTGCGCCCGGGAGTGGACCCGCTCCGCCGTGCTCAAGGCGGTCAAGTACGGTGCGCGCGACATCATCGTCAAGCCGTACCGCCCCGACGAGGTGCTGGCCAAGGTGGAGAAGTTCCTCTCGGCGGCATGAGTTCACATCATCACTTTATTCAAGTCAGGAAATTGACTTCTACCCTCCTCTTTTGACTCCCTGTCCCGTCCTCCCCGTTTCTACATTGTAACCTGCCGATATCACGACCTTCTCTGCTGCACATTCCGGCACGGCTTTTGCCCTGTACCGAAGGGGAGCATCCCTTCCGCGCCGGCGCCCTGCTGATGGGCCGCCGGGCAACTTCGACGCGCAAAGGTGTGACATGGTGAATGACGACACGAGCCGGGACCGGACACGGTTCCCGTGGCAGATCCCGGCGCTGGTCCTGGCGCTTTTCGTTGCCTCTCCGGCCTGGGGGAAGGAGGCAAACCACCTCTACCGGATCGACGTCCGCCAGCGGCAGGGCTTCACCCGTCTCGCGCTGAAGCTCGAGCGGCAGCCGGAGTATGCCGTTTCCTCCCTGCCGGGGAACCGGGTGCGGGTTGCGCTGCGGGATACCGACGGGAGGCGGTGGAAGCGGCTTCGCTCCTACAGCGATCCCCACGTGGGGGGGGTGACGGTGTCGCAGCGGCGCGGGGACCTCATCGTCACCGTGGCGGTCAGGGGAAATCCGCTCGGGGTCAGGATCCTTTCCCCCGACGACTCCGACGTCCTCACCATCGACGTCGGGGATCCCCTCGCCCCCCGGCGCCACTCCCCCCTGGCGGAGGGGCGCGAGGGGATCCGGGCCGGCGTCGAACAGCTCCTCACCCGCTTCGACCCCCCGGTGCACTCCGGCATCCCCTTCGTTCCCACCGACCGCCGGCAGCTGGAGAAGATCGTCCCTCCAGACCTCGCGGCCCAGATCCTTGCCGGCGAGGCGGCCCTCTACCAGGGGCAGGGGGGAGCGGCCGAGGAGATCTTCGCCCCCCTCGCCCTCCGGGATACCCCCGTTCGGGGACTCGCCCTGTTCCGGCTCGGGGAGGCCCGCTACATGCTCCAGAAGTACGGCGAAGCCCTCAGGGATTTCCGGGAGGGGGAGCGGATCCTTCCCGATTTTCTCCAACACTCGCCCGGCACCACCTTCGCCTGCGCCGACAGCATCGCCCGCAGCGGCGATCTCGACGGGGGGCGCCGGATGATGGCGCGTCTCATCGACGGGCTGGCCGACAAGGCCTACGCCCCGATGCTCCTCGTCCGGCTCGCCGACATCCTGGCCCGCCAGGGGCGCGAGCTGCATGCCGAGGCCATCTACCGGAGCGTCGCCGAAAACTTCCCCGGCAGCAAGGCGTTCTGGCAGGCCCGGATGAAGCTTGCCGACCGGCGGCTCGTGACCATGGACCCGGCGACCTTCGAACCCCTGGTGGCGGAATATCTCGATATCTCTCAGCACGGCGGCGACTTCGGGCTGAGGGAGGAGGGGCTCTTCAAGGCGGCGCTCCTGATGTCGCTCTACGGCGACGCCGCCGGGGCCTTCGACCTGGTCCGCGAGTACGGCAGGAAGTTTCCCCGGGGGGTCTATGCCGGCATTGCCCGCGGCATGCGGGAGGAGCTCCTCGTCCCCCTCTGGCGGGAGGTGGCCCGCGACAAGGATGACGAGGGGCTCATCAGGCTCGCCCAGGAGAACAAGGAGTACCTGGCGCGCTGCCTGGCGGACCCCCCCTTCGTCAAAAGGCTTTCCGACGCCTTTGCGGCCGGGGAGCGGACGAGGGACGAGGCGACTCTCTTCGCCTGGCTTGCCGACAAGGAGTGGAGCGCCGGCAGCGCCCCCGAGCTCTACCGGCGTATCATCGACGACGCCCAGCGGCTCGGCGATCTTCCCCTGTTCGAGAAGGGGGTGGCGGACTTCCTGCGCCGCTTCCCGTCCCATCCGGCGGCGCTTGGCTTCCGCGAACAGCTGGCGGCGCAGGAATACCAGCGCGGCGAGATGTCCCGGGTGGTGGCGCGGCTCGCCGGCTTCCTCGCCGGGAAGCAGCGCCCCGAGTCGGTGGAGAGCCTCTACTACCTCGGCAAGGCCCTGGATGCCAACGGCCGTCACAAGGACGCGGAACGGGCCATGACCCTCTTCCTGACGGAAAGCCGACAGCGGGGAGGGGGGACGGAACTCGTCCCCGACGCTTATTATCTGGTTGCCGTCGCGCGGCTCGCCCGGGGGGACCGCAAGGGGGGGCTCGCCTCTCTGCGGGCCGGGAGCGAGGCGGCCCCCGCCGGGGAGAAGGCCCCGTTCCTCTACAAGATGGGGGAGGTGGCCCGTGCCGCGGGGCGCTACGACGAGGCGGCACGCTACCTGAAGAGCGTGGAGGGGGAGACGAAGGACCCGGAATGGCGGAAAATGGCGGCCCAGTCCCTTGCCGACATCGAGCTGCAGCGCAGCCTCGCCGGGAAGGTGAAGCTTAGGTGAGACGTGAGAAGTGTTTTACGTTTTACGTCTCACGTCTAACGTCTCACTGCATTCTGGTACGGCTTTTGCTGGACCAGCCTGTGCGGAGGGAAGGAGGAGAGGGCAATGCCGATCGACAGCATATTCGGAACCACCGTGGACCTGCTGGCCAAGAACATCGACCTCCGGGCCAGGAACCACACCATGATCTCCGCCAATCTGGCGAATGTCGAGACCCCCAACTATACGCCGACCTCCCTCTCCTTCGAGGACGAGCTCAAGGATGCCCTCAAGGTGAAGAAGGGGACCCCGGCGCTCACCAACCCGCGTCACATCCCACTCAAGGGGGAGGGTGCCTCCCTGCAGCAGGTGGAGGGGAAGGTGATCGAAACCCCCTCGGCCACGCCGGGGAAGGACAACAACGGGGTGGAGCTTGAGGCGGAGATGGCGCGGATGGTGGAAAACCAGCTCATGTACAACGCGTCGGTCCAGCTCGTCGGCAAGGAATTCGAAATGCTCAAGTACGCGATCAAGGGACAATAAGCCATGGACTTCTTCAGCGCGATGCAGATCAGCTCCTCGGCCCTTTCGGCCGAGCGGACCCGGATGAACCTCATCTCCTCCAACCTCGCCAATGCCAACTCCACCAAGACGGCCGAGGGAGGACCCTACAAGCGCAAGGACGCCGTCTTCGCCGCCACCCAGGTGGGGGAGACCTTCCGCTCCGCCTTCGACCGGATGCGCCGCGGGGCCCCGGAGGGGGTGGAGGTCACCCAGATCATCGAAGACCAGAATCCCCCCCGGCTCCAGTACGACCCCACCCACCCGGACGCCAATGCCCAGGGGTACGTGGCCCTTCCCAACGTCAACGTGGTGGAGGAGATGGCGGACATGATCGCCGCCACCCGCGCCTACGAGGCGAACGTGACCGCGGTGCAGGCGGCCAAGAGCATGGCCATGAAGACCCTGGAGATCGGGTCGAAGTAGACGCAATTTTTTTTGACACGAAAAAAGGGCGCCGCACAGGCACCCTCATTGAAGCGTATCGGCAGTACCGCTGAAAACTTGAGAGATTTTTCGGGAGGCGAACGTGTTGAACGGGATCGAAAGCGGCATCGGCATCACCAAGGCGTTTACGGCGGGAGGGGCGACGGAGGCGAAACCCGCTTCCCTGGCCGCCGACGCCGGCAAGTTTTTCAACGAGCTCGTGAACAAGGTGAACGACCTCGAGATGAAGGCCGACGGCGCCGTGCGGGATCTCGCCACCGGCGAATCCAAGGGGCTCCACGAGGTGATGATCGCCATGGAGAAGTCGTCGATTTCGTTCCAGTTCCTGACCCAGGTGCGGAACAAGGCGGTGGATGCCTACAACGAAATGATGCGGATGCAGGTGTAAGTGCCGGTGAGCGATTGATTTCACCCCCCTTTGGAAAAGGGGGGCAGGGGGGATTTGGCTTTTGCATAAAATCCCCCTAAATCCCCCTTTTTCAAAGGGGGACTTACTAAGAACCGGAGAATACATGCCTGAAGGTTTGAAAAAACTGGCGCAGCCGTTCCTGGCCCTTCCCCCCGCCAAGCGGTGGGTCGTGGGGGGAGTGGTGGGGGTGTCGATCGTCGCCTTCGCGCTGCTGATCATGATCGCCAACCGGACCGACTACCGGCCGCTCTTCACCAATCTCTCCAGCGAGGACGCGGGGGAGATCGTCCGCAGGCTCAAGGAGCAGAAGGTACCCTACCAGATCGGCGGCGACGGCAAGGCGATCCTGGTGCCGTCCGAAAAGGTGTACGAGCTGCGGCTGGCGATGGCTTCCGACGGCCTGCCCCAGGGGGGCGGGGTCGGGTTCGAGATCTTCGACCGGAAAAACTTCGGCATGACCGAGTTCGTGCAGAAACTCAACTACCAGCGGGCGCTCCAGGGGGAGCTCTCCCGCACCATCGGCCAGATCGCCGGGGTCGAGCAGGCCCGGGTGCATCTCGTGATCCCCGAGAAGTCGCTCTTCAAGGAGAACGAGAAGCCCCCCACGGCGTCGGTCATTCTGAAGATGCGGGGGAACCGGCAGCTGCGCGACGGCGAGGTGCAGGGGATCGTCCACCTCGTCTCCTCCGCCATCGAGGGGATGGACCCGGAGCATGTGACGGTGCTCGACAACAAGGGGAAGATGCTCTCCCGCAGCGGTCCGGCCGATGCCGCCGGCAAGATGACCGCATCGATGCAGGAGATCCAGCGAAGCTTCGAGAAGAACACCGAAGAGCGGCTCCAGTCGCTCCTCGACATGGCGGTGGGGAGCGGCAAGTCGGTGGCGCGGGTCTCGGCGACCTTCGATTTCCGGCAGGTGGAGCGGTTCGAGGAAAAGTACGACCCGGATACCGTGGTCCGCAGCGAACAGCGGAGCGAGGAGAAGCTCGGCGGCGGCGCCGGCGCCTCCGGCGTCCCCGGCGTCCAGACCAACCTCGGCAAGACCCCCGGCGGGGCCGCAAATCCGGCGGGAAACAACGGGAGCAAGAGCGACGAGACGATGAATTACGAGGTGAGCCGCTCCACGGCCCGGACCATCGAGCCGGTAGGGACCCTCTCCAAGGTGTCGGTGGCGATCCTGGTGGACGGCAGCTACGCTTCCCCCGCCGCCGGCAAGGACGGCAAGGGGGCCAGGCCGAAGTATACCCCCCGTTCCGCCGACGAGCTCCAGAAGATCGACGCCCTCGTGAAGAGCGCCGTCGGCTTCAACGCCGGCCGCGGCGACCAGGTGACGGTGGTCAACATCCCGTTCCAGGATACGGGTGATGGTGGCACCGACGAGGCGGGGCAGTGGTGGAACGCGCCGATCTTCCTCTCGCTCCTCAAGAACGGCCTCATCGGCTTCGGTTTCCTGGCGCTCCTCTTCTTCGTGGTCCGTCCCCTCATGAAGACCCTCAAGCCGGCCAGGGAGACCTCCTTCGAGCCGGTCCCGACGGCGGAGGATACCCTCAATCAGATTGCCGAGGCCCACCGGCTCCAGATCGGCAACCAGACCATCCGGCAGATGGAGCTGATCACCAAGGTGAAGGAAGAGCCGTACCAGGCGGCCCAGATCCTCCAGAACTGGCTCCGCACCAACGACGAGTAAGCGGTCATGACCGGGCATCACCCCATCCCACATTTTCCGAGGTCCCCATTCCATGGACGGATCAGATAAGGCTGCCATACTCCTCCTCTACCTTGGCCCCGAGGCAACCGCCGGGGTCTTCGAGCACATGGACGACTCCGAGATCAAGAAGATCTCCCGGAGCATGGCTCGGCTCGGCCATGTCCCCCATGCGACCATCCAGGAGGTGGTGGCGGAATTCACCAACATGACCAACCCGGAGACCGGCATCTTCTCCCAGGGGGAGGAGTTCGTCCGCAAGATCCTGGAGCAGACCCTGGGACCCCAGAAGGCGGAGCTTCTCCTCAAGGAGATCAGCACCTCCAGCTTCGGCGACATGGTCGACGTCCTGGCGAACCTGGACGCCAAGACCATCGCCAACTTCCTCTCCCAGGAGCACCCCCAGACCATCGCCGTCATCCTGGCGAAGCTGCGGGCCAAGCAGACCGGCGAGATCGTCTCCATGCTTCCCCAGGAGCTCCAGGCGGAGGTGGTGCTCCGGATCGCCGACGTCGACCAGGTCTCCCCCGAGATCCTCGAAGACATCGACGAGGTGATCCAGCGGGAGCTGACCGCCATGGGTGGGGTCCAGCGCTACAAGGTGGGCGGCATCGAGAAGGTTGTCGACATGTTCAACCACCTGGACCGGAGCCGGGAGAAGCAGATCCTCGACAGGCTCGACGTCATCAGCCCTCCGCTGGCCGAGGTGATCCGCAAGCACCTCTTCACCTTCGACGACATCTTCAAGCTCGACGACCGCTCGATCCAGGGGATCATGCGCGAGATCTCCAACGACACCCTGACCCTGGCCATGAAGACCGCCGACGAGAGCATCAAGGAGAAGATCTTCCGCAACATCTCCTCGCGGGCCGCCGAGATGATCAAGGAGGACCTGGAGGTCATGGGGCCGGTCCGCCTCTCCGACGTGG
This sequence comes from Geobacter sp., assembly GCF_027327745.1. Taxonomy (GTDB): domain Bacteria; phylum Desulfobacterota; class Desulfuromonadia; order Geobacterales; family Geobacteraceae; genus Geobacter. The sequence goes on along the minus strand of NZ_DAHVYG010000072.1, from coordinate 5,194 downwards.
AGAAGGCCCAGGGAGAGATCATCAAGATCGTCCGCCGCCTGGAGGAGGAGGGGAAGGTGGTCCTGGCCGGTCGCGGAGGCGACGATGTCCTCGTCTAGGACCGCCCGCATCATCAAGGCCGGCCGGCAGGAGAGCGCGACGGTGCAGGGGTACAGCTTCTCCGCCATCGCCGCGGCGCCGCAGCTTCTTCCGGAGGAGCGGGAGACAGATTCGGGCTCCGGCTTCGTCCCCTTCGGGCTCGTGGGGACTCCCCCCGGCCGGGGCCTTCCTGCGGCTTCCGGGGCGGAGGAGCCGGTGGCGGCCGTTCCCGATCTGGAGGGGATGATCATCCTGACGGAGGAGGAGCTCCAGGCGAAGATCGACGAGGTCTACCACAACGGGATGGAGGAGGGGCGCCGTCAGGCGGAACGGGGGCTCGCCAACGTCTTCAAGTCGCTGCGCGAGGGGGTTGCGGCCTTGACGGGGCTGCGGCAGCGGGTCCTGAAGGAGAGCGAGGAGGATCTCCTCAGGCTTGCCGTCATGATCGCCCGCAAGATCGTCCAGCAGGAGATCGCCCAGGATCCCGGGGTCCTCGCCTCCATCATCGCCGCGGCGGTGGGAGGGTGCGCCGAGCGCGACCGGGTGGTGGTCCGGCTCAACCCCGGGGACCATGCGGTAGTCTCCGCCAACCGGCAGGGGTTTCTTGCCGGCCTTGGCGAGGATGCCCCCATCACCCTCGCTTCTGACGATGGGGTCGGTCCCGGCGGCTGTCTCGTGGAGACCGCCACCGGCACCGTCGACGCCCGGATCGAGGCCCAGATCGACGAGATCTACCGCATCCTCCTGGAGGAGCGGAGCGCCCCGGTGGAGACCCCTCCCGCACCGGCCGGGCCGGAGCCGACCGTAGAGGTTTCGTCCCTTCCCGATGACGCCATCCCCCCCTACATGGGGACGGGCGAATGGGTGAAGGGGGAGGAGGAGAAACCCCATGTCCCTGCATAGGGTCGATCTCTCCCGCTATCTCTCCGCCGTTGAGGGGGTCAGGCCGATCCGCTTCCACGGCAAGGTGACCCAGGTGGTGGGGCTCGTCATCGAGGGGTACTGCCCCGACGCGGCGGTCGGCACCCTCTGCCACGTCCACCCCCACGAGGGGGAACCGATCCCGGCCGAGGTGGTCGGCTTCCGGGACAACAAGACGCTGCTCATGCCGCTTGGCGAGCTGCGGGGGGTGGGGCTCGGGAGCCTCATCTCCGTGAAGCGGAAGAAGGCATCCCTCGGGGTCGGCCCGGGACTGCTCGGGCGGGTCATCGACGGCCTCGGCGAGCCGATCGACGACCGGGGGCCCCTGTCGGTCCGGGAGGAGTACCCGATCTACGCCAACCCGGTGAACCCGATGAAGCGGCGCCCCATCCGAAGCCCCCTCGACCTCGGCATTCGGGCCATCAACGGGCTTCTTACCTGCGGCGAGGGGCAGCGTGTCGGAATCATGGCCGGCTCCGGTGTCGGAAAATCGACACTGCTCGGGATGATCGCCCGCTACACCGAAGCGGACGTGAACGTCATTGCCCTCATCGGCGAGCGGGGACGGGAACTGCGGGAGTTCATCGAGAAGGACCTCCAGGAGGAGGGGCTGAAGAAATCGGTGGTGGTGGTCGCCACCTCCGACCAGCCGCCGCTGGTCCGGATGCGCGGCGCCTACATCGCCACCACCATTGCCGAGTATTTTCAGGCCCAGGGGAAGAAGGTCCTCCTCATGATGGACTCGGCCACCCGGTTCGCCATGGCGATGCGGGAGGTGGGGCTCGCCATCGGCGAGCCGCCGACCACCAAGGGGTACACCCCGTCGGTCTTCGCGGCGCTCCCCAAACTGCTGGAGCGGACCGGCAACTTCTTCGACGGAAGCATCACCGGCCTCTACACGGTCCTCGTGGAAGGAGACGACTTCAACGAGCCGATCTCCGACGCCATGCGGAGCATCCTCGACGGCCACATCCTCCTCAACCGCGAGCTGGCGGCCCGCTCGATCTATCCCCCCATCGACGTCCTGGGGAGCGCGTCGCGGGTGATGATGGACGTGACCGGGAAGGGGCAGCAGGGCCACGCCTCGCGGTTCAAGGAGCTTCTGGCCGCCTACAGGCAGGCGGAAGACCTGATCAACATCGGCGCCTACAAACCGGGGTCGAACCCGACCATCGACTATGCCATGGCGAAGATGGAGCAGATGCTCGGCTTCCTCAAGCAGGGGATCCATGACGGGGTCTCCCTGGAGCAGGCGGTGGAGGCCCTGGGCGATCTCTTCGACGAGGGGATGGCACTCTGATTGCACACCTGATGGTGAGTGTAAATCCCCGCGGAAACAGAAGACTTTCGGAGCACTGCCATGATGCACAAGCACGGATTCCAGCTGCAGCAGGTCCTCAACTACCGGAAGGAAGTCGAGAAGGTGCGCAAGGTGGAGTTTGCCACCGCCAAGCGCGAGTTCGAGAGCGCCACGGAGCTTCTGGACCGCCACGAGGCCGAGGCGGACCGGGCGCGGGTGGAGTACAACAACAAGCAGGCGGCGGGGATCATGGCCAGCGAGCTGCAGATGTACGGCGACTTCTTCCGGAGAAAGAGCAGCGACATTCAACTGCAGCGGCTACAGGTCGACACCCTCGGGCGGGAGATGACCGAGAAGCGGGAAGTGCTCCTGGATGCCGCCAAGGATAAGAAGGCCCTGGAGCTCCTCAAAGAAAAGCAGATGCTTGCCTTTCGCCGCGAGATGGCCGAGAAGGAGCGGGCATTCCTGGAAGAGCTAGCCGTGCAGAAGAAGGTCGCCCGCTGATGCGGCTCACCCTCTGGATACCGGTTCTGGCGGCGTCGGGGGCGCTCCTCCTCGCGCCGCCGCTTTCTTCGCCCCCCGCGGACGAGGCCCATGCCTCGGGGACCGACGCGGCGAAGCGTCCGGCGTCCTACCTCCCGGCAGCCGGTGCCAAAGGGGCCGCGAATGAAACGGCGGCCCTGGAGATCAGGCGCCAGCAGCTCGCCGCCCGGGAGGCGGCCCTCGCCATCAAGGAGCAGGAGCTCAAGAACCTGGCCGCCACCCTCGACGCACGGGTGAAGGAGCTGGAGGCGGCCAAGGCGTCCCTCGACCAGTCCCTGGACGCCCGGAAGAAGGTTCGGAACGCCGAGTTCCAGAAGATGCTCAAGGTCTACATGTCCCTCAAACCCGCGGAGGCGGCCGGCCTCCTCGACAAGCTCCCCGAGGCGCAGACCATGGAAATTCTCAACCAGATGGACCAGCGCCATCTCACCAAGCTCCTGCCGCTCATCAAGCCCGACCGGGCCCTGAAGTGGACCCGGGAGAACATGGCGGCGAAGTAGGAGCCACCTCTCCCTGAGGGAGAGGGTATGCTGAAGCCTGATGCTGATAGGGTAAGATTTTTCGATTTTCGCTCTTTGACAACCACATAGGTTGCAGGAACGTGGATTTTTTCCGCGTTCCATCCCACCAGAGGAAGGAGGTGAACAGAAATGCAAATCATGCAGTTGCTCCAGATCGTTCCGCAGGCAACCCCGCCGAATGGTACCGCATCTGAAGCCCCTGCCGCTCCTGCTGCCGATTCCTCGCTCTTCGCCGCGCTCTTCGCCGGGCTGGTTGCCCGTCCCGTCGAGGCGAACGCTGCCGCACCGCTTCCCGAAACGACCCCCGCGGCTCCTTCCGAAGAGGCGAAAACCGGTACCACCGACGAGGCCGGTGCCACCCAGGCCGCCCTGGTTGCGCAAGCAGCTCAGGCTCCCCTGGTGTCCCCCCTCGTTACTCTCCCGTCCCTGCCGCCTCCGGATGGGGCTCCTCCCGTCGCTTCCGCTGCACCCGGGACGGCCATTGCGGCCGTTGCCGCTGCTGCCGCACCGAAGACGGAAATGCCCGTTTCCCTGGCGGTTCCCCTCGCACTTCCGGAGGGGGAGGCGAAAACCGCTGTCCCGATCCCGGCCCCCGGCCCGGAGACGGCATCGGTCCAGCCCCGGACACCGCAACCGGCGCCGCCATCAGCTTCGGCACCGCCGGCCGGAAAGACGACGCCGGAACTCAAGGGCGACGTGGAGGTCCTCCGGGTGGCGCTCGATACGTCGGCGCCGAAGACGGAGGGGGTCGGCAAACAGCCGGAACTCCGGACGACGGAGAGTATTCCGGCGCACCGGGAAGCGCCGGTCCCCGCGCAACAGAATGTCGTTCGGACCCCCGCCGCCTACCCCGACCGGATACCAACCCCGCGGGGAGACGATCATCCGCTCCGCGTGACCCATGCCGCACCGGCGGAAAGCACCGAAGGGGAAGCCCCCACCGCTGCCAGGGACACCGTTTCCGGGGCGGGTGCCAAGCCCCGGGAGGTGGAGGTCATCGTCAAGGACGAGGCCGGTGAACGGCAGTCCGCGGGAAACCGGGACTCCGGCAGCCGGAAGGAACCGGTGGTGGCCAAGGACCACGCAGCTCCCACCCTCGCCCCGGATGGTGCCAGGGGCTTCGAGAGCACATCCCCGACCAAAGCCGCGACACCGTCAGAGCCGTCGAAGGCCCTCCACGACAGTGTCCTGGCCCAGGTGAAGGAGGGGATCGCGGCCCGCGAAGGAAAGGGGAACGGCGAGATCACGGTCCGGCTCAATCCGCAGGAGTTGGGAGAGCTTCGGATCAACGTCCGGGTGGTCGACCAGCACGTGAAGGTGGAAGTGCTGGCGGCCAGCAGCCAGGTGCGGGATATCCTCCTCAACAACCTGGACTCCCTGAAGGACAACTTCTCGCGGCAGAACCTGACCATGTCCGGCTTCGATGTATCGACCGGCACCGGCCAGGGATTCGACCAGTTCTTCCGCGAGGGGAGGGAGGCCGGCCAGGGTGCCTACCGCAGCTACTTCGGCGGCGGGCAGGCAACGGACGACACGATCGTCACGGCCCAGGCTTCGGACTACTACTACACCGACCGGCGGGACAACTCCCTCGTCGATGTCAGATTCTAACGAAAGGAGGTGCGTAAACGAATGATCAGCGGTGTAACCAACGACACGACAGCGGCGGCAGCGGCCATGAAACAGTCCACCGGGCTCAACAAGGACGACTTCCTGAAGCTCTTCATCACCCAGCTCCAGAACCAGGATCCGCTCCAGCCCCAGGACAGTTCGCAGTTCATCGCGCAGCTGGCCCAGCTGACCCAGGTGGAGCAGGCCTACAACACCAACA
>NZ_DAHVYG010000047.1 GCF_027327745.1 Geobacter sp. | reverse complement strand
CTTGCCCGCCAGGGGATCCTTGATCTCATGCTCGGGCCTGAACATGAGCTTCTTCACCCCGCGGTTGTTCACGTACTTGGCCAGCTCCAGGTCCACCTTCACCGGCACCGTCACCCCGGCCTTGGCCAGGGCCTGCCGCAGGAGCCCCTCCGCCTGGCCGGCGTGGGTGGCGGCGTCGCCGAGGACCCGCAGCGCCTCGGTGGGGTTGTGGAAGCCGACGGAGTTCTCGGCGCCGATGAAGACCACCCGGTAGAAGGCCTCCAGGTAGTGGTCCTTCGCCTGCTCGTAGAGGGCCTTGTCGATCGCCTTCCCGGCGGCATGCTCCCGGTTGGCCATCTCGAAGAGCTTCGCCACGGTGGCGGTGGCGTAACCGGCCCGGATGAACCGGGACATGGTCCGGTCCTGGATGGCGTAGACCTTGCCGCGGAGCTCCTCGGGGCTCTCGGCGTGGCACTGCTGGCAGGCCTTGAGGCCGTTCTTCAGGGGGCTCATGACCCGGTGGTCCGCCACCTTCCGGCTTCCCGTCCCGGTGTACGGCATGTGGCAGTCGCTGCAGGTAACGCCTGCCTGCCAGTGGACGCTGTTGTTGGAGAAGAGCTCGAATTCGGGGTGGCGGATGAAGGCGAGCTTGAAGCCGGTGACGCTCTGGGTCCACTCGCCGCACGGCGGATTGTTGCGGAGCTTCCGGATGACGTCCTCGATGGTGATGTGCCCCCACTTGCTACCGTCCCACGGGAAGACGACGTCGGTGGATTTCATCTTCTCATCCTTGGGGATGCTGTAGGTGACGTGGCACTGGGCGCAGACCAGGGTCCGCATATCCTGCTGGGTGAGCTTCGCCTCGTCGACGCCGAGCTTTGCCAGCGCCTTGCCGAGGGTGAAACCGCGGGAGATCTTCAGCGACATGTCGCGGTTGTTGTGGCAGTCGATGCAGGCGACGCCCAGGGTCTGGTGCTCCTTCGGGATCTTCGCCAGCACCTCATGGTACGGCTTGGCGAAGTAGTCGCGCCCCATCTGCCGCTGGAGTACCGGTGCGTAAGGGGTCTTGCAGGTGAGGCAGGAGCCCCCCGCCTTTACCCGCCCCGGATCCACCTCCAACTGGTCCTTGATCATGAAGAGGTGCCCCCGCGGCTCCCGGTACTCGACGCCGAAACCCCAGCCGTTGTACAACAGGGCCAGGAACGGGAACTCGTCCAGCTTGTCGCGGCGCTCCTCCCCTTCATCGTAGCCGTGCTTGTACTTGCTCTGCCCCGCGGGGGTCGGCTCGCCGGTCTTCTTCCAGAGCTCGTACTCCGCCGGGTAGACCTTCCCCCACTCGGCCGGGTCCACCGTCCCGTCGGCGATATCGGCCGGCTTCACCGGCTCCGGCTTCCTCGGCGCGCAGCCCGCCCCGATTGCCGTCGCCGCCACGAGCAGCGCCAGCACCCCCCGTTTCACCATCGTCATCTTCATGCCATCGTTCTCCTTTCACAGAAAATGTGCAGCCGTTATGGGTCGCGATCCCCGCCTCCGCGGGTCGCGATGATGCCGGTCAGTTTGTGGCGCGGCGGTTGCGTTGCCGATAGTTAGAATGCAAACAATTCGGTCGAATCCCTTTGACGTGAGTCAACAGATTGCAGTTTTTCGGCGGGGAGTGAAGAGAGCGCGGAGAATATCCGGCAACGGAAAAAAGCTGAAGAGGGCGACGATTGTGTCGATATGTAACTTGTTGGCATGAAATCCCGCGAGGCAACCCCGGCAGGCGAAAGGAGAACGGCGGTGCTATTTACCGGCAAGCTCAAACGACAGCTCGAAGAGAAGGACGCCGAGCTGAATGTGCTCAAGCAGATGCTCGACAACCTGGGGAACATCGTCATGCTCTGCGACACCACCCCCGACAACAGGATCTTCTACATGAACAAGGCGGCCCGGGAGATGATGATGCGCCACCGGCAGGAGCTCAACAGCGGCCTGCGCGGGGCCGATGTGGCCACCGCCTTCGAGCAGTCGATCCACCAGTTCCACAGAGACCCGGCGAAGGTCCGGATGATCCTCGGCAAGCCGGGGGAGCTCCCCCACCGGGCCGAGATCCCCATCGGCGGCGTGACGCTGCGCACCACCTCCTACCCGATCTGGGACCCGGCGGAACCGGGGAAGGTCCGCTGCTACATGGCGTGCTGGGACGACATCAGCGCCGAGAAATCCATCGAGGAGCGCAACCGGGCCGACATCGACCGGAAGAACTACCTGGAGGAACGGGTGGCCCAGATCGCGGCCGCCATGGAAGAGATGAGCATGACCGTCACCGAGGTGGCGCGCAACACCTCCAACGCCTCCGACTCGGCCATCAACGTCGCCCGTACCGCCCACGAGGGACAGGAGATCGTCAACCGCTCGGTGCAGGAGATGCAGCGGGTGGCCCGGATCGTGCGCGACTCCGCTGCCATCGTCGACTCCCTCGGGAGCAAGTCGGAGAAGATCGGCGAGATCATCGAGGTCATCAACGAGATCGCCGACCAGACCAACCTCCTGGCGTTGAACGCCGCCATCGAGGCGGCCCGGGCCGGCGAGCAGGGGCGCGGCTTCGCCGTCGTCGCCGACGAGGTCCGCAACCTGGCGGTGAAGACCATGAACTCCACCAAGCAGATCAACGCCATGGTGGCCGAGATCCAGCGGGAGACCCGCGAGGCGGTCGCCTCCATCGAGAACGCCAAGCAGGAGGCCGAGGTGAGCGAGAACCACTCCCTCCAGGTGGAGAGCTCCCTCGCCACCATCGTCCAGGCGGTGGAGGAGATCAAGACCGTCATCACCCAGATCGCCACCGCCTCCGAGGAACAGGCCACCACCGCCACCGTCATCGCCGGCAACCTGGAGGAGATCACCCGGCACGGGTAGATCTTCTCTTTCAAGCGACTCGGGAAAAGCGAAGGCCGTCCGGGGATATTCCGGGCGGCCTTCGTGTCGTGGTTTGTCGGGACGCCGCGCCCCTATCAGTTACCCCCTATCATGCCATCGTCTCGACCCACTGCTGGCGGGTCGAGAGAAACCGCAGGAATTCCCCGGCGTGGAGGAAGCGGGCAATCTGGTCCTGGCTGACCGGGACGCTGATGAAGTCATTCCCCCGTCCGGCCGAGAACCCGAATCCGCTCTTCTCCCCCCTCTGCCAGTGCTCCACCGCCACCGTGGTGACGATCTCGGCGCCGTCTCCGTTTTTGAACTTGTGCGTGAGCTTCTCCTTTCCCGGAGACTGGACGACTTTGTTGATCTTCAGGAAGAGGTCGTAGGCCTCGAAGGGCTCGCAGATGAACTTCAGCTGCGTGGTCTTTCCCTCCGACGGCGGCTCGAGGAGAAAGAAGCGGAGCTGGACCCGCCCGGTGCGTTCGGTCACCCGGCTTCCTTCCCGGGATTCCTTTGTCTCGGCCGAGATCTCCAGCCCGGACTTCTGCGAAAAGATCGGATAGATGAATTTGGTGCTCATGTCTCCCTCCATGGAAAAATCAGATTGCTTGTTCCTGGTCTCCCGTTATCTCCCGATGCGGGGTCACCTTGATAAAACGGCTATGAAACGAGAGATGCTTCCCTTGCTTCCCCCCCTTTACGAAAGGGGGTAAGGCTTTTCCAGCGTCTGCCTTTTTTCGGGGATGGTTCCGAAGAATCAAGCATCTCCCGGAAACACCACCCCCACCGACGCGCCCGTCTCTGCCGACCCAAGCCACATATCCCATCCGAGCCTCGCCCCCTGTGGGGCGCCGAGGCAGATGGCCGGGGCCTCGCCGGGGGCGAGGAGAAGCTCCAGGTCCCAGGCGAGGGATCCGGGGAGATAGGAGCGGACGAGGTGGGACAGCCTCTGCCGGGCCGCTTCCCCGGGGAGGAAGGCCGAAAATTGTTCGCGCGTGAGGGGGCCGATCCGGAGGCGGAACATCCCCATCCGGTCCTCCTTCTCGCTCCCGATGACGGCGTCGACCCCGAGGGTGCAGCCGGACATCCCCAGTTGCGCCCGCTGCTCCGGCGGGATCGGGAGCCGGCGCGTCACGCACTGGATCACCTCGATCGGCACCCCCAGGGCGTCCCGCAGAAGCGTCCGAAGCCCCAGGGCCGAGCGGGGGTTTTGGCTCAGAAGTCCCGTGTAGCGGAGAAGAGATTGGGGATCGGGGAGCCTTTGCCGCACCTTCGGCTCGCCGAGACCGGCGAGGCAGAAAAGGCGCTCAACGACTTCCTTCTTCTCCTCTTCCGCCACCTGGAAGAAGAGGCGGTACTTGGCGGCGCAGGCGAAGAAGAGGGTGTAGAGCCGGTGGTTGACGATGTCGAGAAATTCCCGGGTGGCGGAAGCATCGGCCGCCGCCTCGTCGAGGAGCTCTTCGGTGTAAAAGGTCGGAAGGGGCGATGCGGAGCCATAAAGACCGAGGAAGCGGGCCGTGACGAGGTAGCCCTCCTCCCTCTTCTCGATTCCGGCTATGTCGGCGGCCGGAAAGGAGAGGGAGAGTTCCGGGCGAACCCGCACGGCGCCGGTGTCGGCACCGGCTTCAGCGCCGGTGCCGCTCTTCCGGGTGAGAACCCCCAGAAGCCGCATCGCCTGGAAGAAGGAGAACTCGTGCCCCTTTTCCAGGAGGGCCGTTTCTAGAGAAGCGGCTGGTGTCCGAGTCTCGCCGGCCACTGGTAGACCTCCCCCCGCTGGACCTCTTCGGCGGTCAGGCGGGTGTAGTTGTTGATGGAGGCGTATCCTCCCAGGAATTCGTCGAGAACGGAGGCGAACAGGAAGAGGTCGCCGGCCCCGGCGAAGTGGTCTCCCCGGAGCCTTAGCCGTATATCGAGCCCGCGCATGAAGATCCCACGGACCAGGCGGTCCGCCGGGGTCGCCGCAAGTCCCTCGATCCCTTCGACGCGCCTGCGGTTGGCCGCCACCCCCGCCCGGTCCCGGTTTTCCTCGAAGATGTAGAGCTCAAGCAGCTCCCGCAGTTCCTCGGGACGGTCGAGGAAGAGGGAGTTTCGCGCCTGATGCGAGAGGAGGCGCCACAGGAGGTTTTTCCCCAGAGGCGGCAAGACGGCGGGGGTTATCTGGGTGATATTTCGGAAGCTCGCATGGATAGGGGACGATCCGGTCGTCTCGCGGATGTCGCCCGCCCTCAGATTCTCGGGGAGGCTCCCGTTGGTGCAGGTAAGGCCGACCGAGAGGGTTCCCACCTCGGGGAGGCCGCCATCCTGCGGGTAGGCCACCGCCAGGTGGACGTCGAACCCCGCCCGCACGGGGGAGCTGGTTATGGTCGTGTGATAGGCCGGCTGCGCCCGGGTGCTCTGCCGGAACTGCTCGAAGGGGAAGAACGGCCGCTCTTCGACGCTACCCCGCACAAACCCGGTCACCCGGTCGACGGAGTAGATCCGGGCATGGCCCGGAGGAAACCCGGCCGGGCGGACGAGATGGCGTTCGCTGCGGTGGTCGAGAACGATCGGGTCGGCATCGGCGGAAAAGAGGTTCACCGCCGGCACGGCGAAGAGGGCGAAGCTCTCCCTGCCGACCCGCGGGGGGGGAAGCGTGAAGGGGGCGAGCTCGAAGCTCACCGTGAACCGGGAGCCGCTGACGCGCCCGGTCCACCGCTCCCATCCCGTAAGCTCCACGAAGAGGAAACGGGCTGGGGCGGTGAAGTACTCCTGGAGGAGCCGGAAGCCGGGGAAGGCGTGGGAGGGGTAGGGGATGAGCGCCTCCTCCTCCGCGAAGCCGGCTGGCTTCAGGCAATCGGGAGGAAGTTCGACCGGCTTCCCCCCATCCTCCGGGGTGATGACGATGCGCCGCAGGTGCCGCATGAGCAGCAGATAGAGGTCCGCCGCCTGCGCGTACTCATCGGCGAGGAAAAGCCGCAGCGCCCGGGGGCGCCAGTCGGAAAGCGATATGCCGCCGAGCCCCAGCGAGAGGGTGACGGCCGGCGCCCGCCCCGCCGGCTGGGAGAAGGAGGCGTCGCGCAGCTCCAGGGGGTGGAGCTGCACCTCGCCGCAGGTACGGAAGAGGCAGCGGGTCCCCTCCACCGGCACCGAGGCGAGCTGGGCCCCGGCAGGGATCGTCTGAGGCTGGGTGAGGGACGGCGCGGGGGCGAATGCGACCACGGTCGAGGCCGGGATAGGCCTCAGGTAATGGGGGCAGACGAGCCGCACCAGGTCGTGGATCACCTCGGGGAAATCGTCGTCGAGCTTTTCCCGCAGAAGCGCGGTCTGGAAGGCGACTCCCTCCAAAAGCCGCTCCACGTCCGGGTCGGCCGAGGGGCCGCCGAGCATGGGGGCGAGGGCCGGGTGGGCCTTGGCGAATTCGGCGCCCAGGTCCTTGAGGTATGAGAGTTCCTGCTGGAAGTAGCGGGTGATCATGGTTGTGCCTTTGCGGGTGATTTTGGCCTATCCGATCTTTATAAAGACTTGCCGGGTTGACATTATACGTCAATGCCGTATAATTGGTGCATGGTCACTTTTGTCGAATCGCCGCTGTTTACGAAGCAGGTTCATGATTACCTGACCGACGACGACTACAGGGTTTTCCAGGCATTCCTGGCCACCAATCCAGATGCGGGTGACGTGGTGCGCGGTTCCGGCGGGGTTCGCAAGGTGCGCTGGAGCCGTCAAGGAACCGGCAAGAGCGGCGGTGTCAGAGTTCTCTATGTCGCCCGGACAGAGGCCGGAGAAATCTGGTTGCTTCTGATTTATGCCAAAAGTGCCGTTGATAGCATTCCCGGTCACATTCTCAGAGCTCTCAAAGAGGAGATGGAAAATGCCACTCGATGAAAAAGAACTGCTCGAACGCGATGCCAAGCGCAATATCGGTGAAGAACTGCTTCAGGCTGTGAAGGATATCAAGGCCGGCAGGGTCGGCCGTGTTTCCACCGTAGAGGTGTCCCCTCTCGCGTCGGCCCGTATGAGAATCGGTCTGTCACAGAGCGAGTTCGCCAAAATGCTCGGTGTGTCGCTCCGCACTCTTCAGGAGTGGGAGCAGGGGCGGCGCAAGCCGTCAGGTGCGGCGAAATCCCTTATCACTATTGCCATCAAGAAACCGGAAGTTTTGAAGGAGCTGCTCGCCGCGTGAGGATACTGACAAGTCCGAGGGGGCGCCCATGAATTCATGGCTGCTGTCCTGGAAACTTATAAACTTATGGGCGTTCTTTGCCCTCCTTGCTCAGGCGTAATGGCGAAGACCCTGTGATCAGTTACAAAACGGGACAGGCTACTTTTCCGAGTGGGCTCACAGCATAGCGGCCTTTTCTTCTCTTGTCCTCTTTTCTTCTTTTGACCCGACCTTTATCCGTCCGATCTCGTGGACCCGTCCGTGGACGGTGCAATGCCCCCGCCACACGAGGACCAGCCGCTCCTCATCCGGTTCGACGACCACCGTGTCGAGAGCCACGGCAAGTTCCTCCTCCGCTGCTCCAATGCGCACCGCCACTTGCGGCTTAACTCCCGGCAGGGCAAAGTGGAGCCGGCCGCTTTTCGAGGCATTCTCGACGAGCACTTGCTCGGTGCCGGTAAGGTGCTTTGCCGTTGCGAGACCGGGGGCGGAAGCGGCGTGAAACCGGGGGTCCATGTCCGGCGGGGGAAGGGGGCTCACGTACTTTCGCCAGTTGTCGTCGTAGGTGCCCGCATAACCGGCGCGGGGATGCCAGTGAGGCGGGATCATGCCGAATCCGGCCGGCTTCGGACGACTACCGGGCTTCTTTATGAGGTCGCGCGGGTCCTCAAGGTTGGGAAGCCGCATGCCGTCCAACTCAAGCTTTGTCTTCCGCGCCAGGAACCCCCGCCCCACCGGATTTTCCAGGCAGAACTCATGGCTGGCTGGATCGGGAAAGCTGGTATCGGTGCCGCCGAAAGCCCGCTCCCAGACGAGAGGGATCTTCTCGAACGGCGCCGGCCGCGACAGGGAAACGATCCCCAGGCACTTCATCCAGATTCGCTCGCCGAAGACCCGCACCGTCTTTCGCACTGATCCCACGGCGAAGGTCACGTCTACCGAGGGAACTCCCACCTTCGGCGCCCAGGCGTGGCCGAGGAGGACGCAGTCAGTCCCCGGCTTTTCCAGGACGACGTCGGTGTCGAGAATCAGGCTCGACGAGCCGGGGTCGCCGTGGTAGCGGGGCTCGAACTGGATCGGTACCTGCTCTTCGGCCACCGCAAGGGTTCTGTCGCGTCCGATCTGCCACGTCCCCTTGACGACGACGAGAAGGGTCTCGGCGCCGTGGCGGTCGGTGAGGAGGAGGGGGGCGACTGCGAAGGGGGTGTGGTTGATGACGTCCATACCGCTTACTTCTGCTGGAGCATCTGCCCGATCTGCTTGCGGCATATGTTCTCGATGGCGGTACAGGTAATGAACTGGGCGCTGCGGGTCTTGTAGATCGGCTCGTGCCCCCGGTCGAAAAAGCCTTCGTCAAAATCGGGCTGCGCCTGGGGTTTCGTTCTTGGGGCATTCTTTTCCGCGAAATTCGCCTCGAAGCCTCCCTTGTCGCCGATGCAGAAGGTCCGTTTGGTGTCCTCGCCCAGTCTGAGCGCCTTGGCTGACGATTCGGGCACGGTGCCGTCGCCTGCGCCGTCCGGTAGCTGCATGGTGACAA
>NZ_DAHVYG010000020.1 GCF_027327745.1 Geobacter sp. | reverse complement strand
CGTTTCTCTCACCCGTTCGCTTCGCTCACTAGAGCCCACAGAGGCCACAGAGAAAAGCGACTATACGGCGACCCGCGTTATTCCGTCAACCAGCTTTGTCTCGTTGAAATTGATCAACAATCCCAATGGTGAAACGCGGGTGAAACGCGGGACACTCCCCACATTTCCTTCCACTACTCCTCTTTAACCCACCACTTCATGATGCGCCTCGGTAGAGGGCACAGAGATCACAGAGTAAGGCTTTTAAACTCTTTAAGGGTTTTACCCCGAAAAGCTTCCCAGGTTTTCAGGTTTTCCTCTGTGCCCTCTGTGCCCTCTGTGAGAGACCGGTTTTAAAGACGTTTCTCTCACCCGTTCGCTTCGCTCACTAGAGCCCACAGAGGCCACAGAGAAAAGCGACTATAGCATCGTCATAGCCGACCACTTCCGGGAAGCCACCATGCCTCAAGTAGTCAGCGAGGTGATGGTTGATCTGGGCAATTGATCTTGTGCTGTTGACGTCCGGCTCGATTCCCTTGAAATCCAGATATTCGCGAAAGGAGAGGGGAAAGACCTCGTAGCTGATGGTTCTCCCGCGCAGACTCGTGGCAATCTCGCTGCTCAGCAAGCGTGCGTTTGAGCCGGTGATGAAGATGTTTTTTGTCCCCTTGTCATACACCCGCCGAACGAACGTGTCCCATCTCACTACCCCTGCATCTACGATCAACGAATGATCCCGATATTCATCCGCCACGACATCTTGCGTCTCACGTCTCACGTCTCACTATCTTCCCCCTCTCCATCACCACATCCACCATCACCAGACAGACCATCGCCACCGCAAAGAGCACGAACCCTGAGAAGTTGTGGAAGAACCCCTGCCCCGCCGCCTCGCCGAAGTAGTAGGTGATGAGCGAGAGGGTGATGAGGCGAAAGATGTTGGCGATGATCGATATGGGGATGATCGAGAGAAACAGTATGCTCCGCTTCAGGTTGGAGATGTTCTGCAGATAGGCATAGAGCGCCCCGACCGCCATGAGGGAGATCAGGGAGCGGAGCCCGCTACAGACCTCGCCGACGATGATGGTGTAATCGGCGATATGTAGGATGACCCCTTCCCGGGTGATCAGGTACCCGGCACTCTTGAGGAGAAAGGCGGAAGCCCGGGTCACGAGCACCTGCAGCGGGCCGGTGATCATGTCGATGACGAAACTGGGGGGCGGCACGAGAAAGGCGAGAAACCCGGCCGGAAAGAGTACCCGCCGTACCCCCCGCTTGCCGAAGAGAAAGCCGGTGACGCCCACGAACACCGGGATCACCGCGAAGGACTCGGTCACCATGGAGCTGAAGATGGAACCGACCGTGTAGCAGAAGAGCCCGAAGAGGAGGAGCCCGAACGAGCAGAAATGAAAGCGCGAATCGGCCTCTCCCTGGATGAAATCGCGGTTGCGCCACAGAAGCCACAGAAACGCCGCCAGAATCAGCGGCCCGTGGCTGTAGTCGGCGTTCTTCCAGCCGTAGGTGAAGAGCTTGTAGAACGTGGGTGTGAAGAGGGCGGCCAAGGCCACGTAAGTGAGACGTGAGACGTTGGACGTGAGACGGGGTGAATTCGTCTCATCTCTTAGACAATCTACGTTCTTTTCATTTTCGGCACCAGTAACCTGCATATATTCCTGACTTCTCCCGGTAAATCTTCAGAAAACCTGTCTCTCACCCGTTCGCTTCGCTCTCTAGAGCTCACAGAGATCACAGAGAAAGGCCTATTTATGGGGTTAACACCTTCAAACGCTTTTCAGGTTTTCCTCTGTGTTCTCTGTGCCCTCTGTGAGAGACCGCTTTTTCATACTTCTCACTTCAGCAACGCTTCGTTCACCTGCACCTTCGTCTCCTTCTTCAACCCCTCCACCAGCGTCTTCAACTCTTTCTGGAGCTTTTCGTTGTAAAGCTGCGCCTTGATTACGTCTTTCACCTTTTCGAAGGGATAGGAGGTTACCCGGCGGTCGGTGATCCTGTAGATCTCGTAGCCGTCGGCCATCTTGTACGGCTTGCTGACCTCACCGACCCGGAGGGTGAAGACGGCGTCGCGGACGTTTTCCGGGAGCCGCTTGCGAGAGAACCAGCCGACGTCGCCCCGGCGGGCGGCGCTTGCCTTGTCGGTGGAGTAAGTCTGGGCCAGGTCGCCGAATTCACGCCTGATGCCGAGTTTGCGGAGCATCTCCTCGGCCGTGGCCTGGTCGGGGACGACGATCTGGCTGATCCGGATCTCTTCGCGGTTGCGGAATTCGGAGGGATTGGCGTTGTAGAAGCTCTCGGTCTCTTTGTCGTCCACCTTGATCCTGCCGGCGATCTCGTTCTGGAGGTAGGTGTTGATCACCATCTCCTTCCTCATGTCCTCGATCTTCTGCTGGAGCTCCGCCCCTTTGTCGACCTTCTTCTTGAGGGCGTCGGCATAGAGGAGCTCGCGGTTCACGAAGGCATCGAGGATCGCCTTCTTCCCCTCCCCCTGGGTGGAGAGCTTCTGCACCGACTCGGGGAGGTTGGCGACCTGCCGGTCGAAGTAGGTGGTGGTGATTTCCTTGTCTCCCACCCGGGCGAGGACCTGACTCGACCTGGAGATGTCCCCCCTGCCGCAGGCGGCGAGCGCGAGGGCGGCGAGGATGGTGAGGGTGAAGGCAGGGATGCGACGGTGTTGGTGCATTGGAAAACTCCTGGTTCAGGGTTTATAAAAACGGGGCTCGGGGCTCGGGGCTCGGGGCTTGGAAAACCGGGGCTCGGAAAACCGGGGCTCGGGACTCGGGACTTGAACCTCGATCTTTGAACTTTGTCTTTAATTCCTGGTTTTTTCCTTTAAAGAACGCTGCAGGTTTCGTAGTTTCCTTCCCAATTTGTCGGCGGTTTCGGTAATAGTCTCTAGTTCCGTCGGTACGGCGTATTTCAGGCGCTGCGCGATGTGGAGATGGGTCTCAACCTCTGCCAGCGATCCGAGCGCAATCGAAATGAACTGCAAGAATTCTCTGCTCGATTTCCGGGCATGACCTTCAGCAATATTCGCAGGCACCGAAACCGCTGCCCGCTGAACCTGGCTCGTCAAACCAAACGACTCGGAGGGAGGAAAACTGCGGCTGATCTGGTAGACCATCTCCACAAGATCGACCCCCAAACGCCAAACTTCCAGATCTCGATAACAAGTAACACCCCCGTCTCCCAAACGGCTCTCCCCCGATCTTACGACTTCGCCTTTACGAGCCCCCAGCTCCGAGCCCCGAGCCCCTAACGCCTTTGCGAGCCCCGAGTCCCGAGTCCCTAGCGGCGTTCCGCCGCGACCTCATTAACCACCGCCCCCAGTACCCTTGCGCCTGCCCCTTCCAACTGCTTCTTCATCTGCCCGAAGGCGGCATTCTTGGTCGTCCCCTTGAGGGCGACGAGAAGGGCGCCGTCGCAGAGGCCGGAAAGGACGAGGGCGTCGGCGGTCTTGCCGAAGGCGGGGGTGTCGACGATGATCACCTCGTACTGTTCCCTGAGGGTGCCGAAGAGCTCTTTGGTATCGTTCCAGCTCAGGAGCTCCAGGGGGTTGGGAGGCTTGGGTCCCGAGGGGAGGATGTCGAGGGTGTTGAGGGAGGTCCGCTGGACGGCATCTTCGAGCAGAGCACGCTTGATGATGAGGCTGCTGGCGCCGCAGTTGTTCTTCAGCTGGAACATGGAGTGGGCCCGCGGTGCCCGAAAGTTCAGGTCCACAAGGAGGGTGCGGGAGCCGAGCTGGGCAAAGACGAGGGCAAGGTTCGCCGCGATGAAGCTCTTCCCCTCCCCTTCTCCGGGGCTCATGACGCCGATGGAGGTAACGAGCTTGCCGGCCCCGGAGAGAAGGAGGGCGCTGCGGATGGAACGGAAGCTCTCGACCGAGGAACCGAACGGCTCGTGGAGGGCGAGGAGTTCCCGAGAGTACCGCTCCCCATCTCCCCCGGTGCAGGGATAGGAGTACTGGCTGGCGAGGGCCCAGCGGACGTCCTCGTCGGTGAGGATCCCGAGGGCCACGGCGGCCTCGCCGAAGAGGATGTTCTCTTTCCCCTGGAGGGCGACGATCCGGTTCAGGTCCTGGGTGGTGAGCCGCCCCGCCTGGACGAGGATGTTGCCGATGGAGGAGCCTTCGATGCGCTCGGGCGCTTTATCCGCAATTTTTAACGTGTTCATGGTTTTCTCCTGGCCGGAGGCCAGTGGGTAGAGTTTTGAGTTTTGAGTTTATCTAGTCCCGAGCCCCGAGTCCCTAGCTCCCCGAACTACCGACCGTGCCCAGCACCGGAACGCCGAACTGGCGCTCGATCGCTTCTGCTCCCTTGACGGTGTCGTCGAGGTAGTCGAAGAAGAAGGCGAGGCCGACGCCGAGGAAGAGGCCGACGAAGATGGAGAGGGCCAGGTTGAGCTTGATCTTCGGGCTGTAGCGGTCGGCCGGGGGGACGGCGACGTCGACGACGAAGACGTTGGTCCGGTTGATGTCACCCTGGATGGAGGTCTCGTTGTACTTCTTGAGCATCGCCTCGTAGACCTGCTTGGAGGTCTCGGATTCCCGGGAAAGGGAGTCCATCTCGTAGCGCGAGACGTTGGCGGAGGTCGACTGCCGCTTGAGTCCCGCCACCGCCCCTTCCAGCTGGACGAGCCGCTGGCCGGCGGAGCTGTTCTCCTGCCGGATGGCGTTGACGATGTTCTGCATCTCGGCCTTCAGCTTGCCGTTGACGGTTTCGAGCATCGACCTGAGCCGGATATACTGCGGGTGGGCGGTCCCCGCCTTGGCGGAGAGTTCGGTGAGCTGGGTCTCCAGCTTGACCTTGTCCGCCTTGAGGCTCTGGACGAAGGAGTTGGCAAGGACCTCGGGGAGGCTCTCGTAGTTCCCCCTGCTCTCCTCGACCCGCTTCAGGGCGACCCGGGTCTCGAAGAGCTTCGCCTTGGCTTCGGCCAGGTCGCGGTTGAGCTGGTCGAGGCGCTGGACGGCGTCGTCGTAGACGGCCCCCTGCTGGGCGATGATCCCCTTCTTCTGCTGGTACTCGCGAAGCTTCTCCGAGGCCTGGTCCGAGTACCCCTTGGCGTCCTTGAGCTTCTCGGAGAACCACTTCCCCGCCTCTTTGTAGGGGGTCACCTTAAGCTCCAGGTTGTAATCGGCGTAGGCCTTGGCGAAGGCGTTGGCGACCGCGGCGGAAAAGGCGGGATCGGGGGAGTAGAACTTGATGTAAAGGAAGCGGGAGTCCCTTGCCGGCTCGACCTTGAGGGAGTCGGAGAGGAAGTTGTCGGCGAGCCAGCTCCTGATGTCCTGGTCCATAGGCTTGCGCCAGAAGAAGAGCGGGTTCCCCTCCTTCGCCTTGCGGTAGCCGGCGACCACATCGGGGACCTTGTCGAGCTTCAGGATGTCGACCACCCCCTCGGCGATCCGCCGGCTCTTGATGATCTCGATCTGGGTGTTGATGTACTCCACCGAGGTGAGCGGCTGGGCGACGATACCACTCATGTTCATCGGGTTGCTGCTGTCGTAGTCGAGCATGAGGGTGGCGGTGCTCTCGTAGCGCGGCGGCCAGAGGAGCGACCCGACCAGGGTCGTCAGCACCGTGGCGAAAAAGGCAAGGAAAACGATCCGCTTCCGCTCTGTGATGATGCGCCAGAAATCCTGGAGTTGCATGTGGTAAGTCCTTTCAGGGGCTCGGGGCTCGTGGCTTAGAGGCCGGGGCTCGGGGCTCGTAAAGGCTAGTGCATTGTAACATTTAAGTTTTCGTATCTAACCCCTCCAAACCTCCCCTTGACAGGGGAGGCTTAAAGGCTTCCCCCCTGTTAAGGGGGGATTGAGGGGGGTTGGTTTTAGATGTTTCAAAGTACTAGTCCCGAATCCCGAGCCCCGAACCCCGAGCCTTAAAAAATGCTTTCCTTGATCCTTACCACGTCGTCGAGCCGGACGGGGTTGTCGATGTCGGCGCCGAGGTCCCGTTCCTTTTCGCCTTCGCGGCGGGTGATCTCGATGCGGCTTTCGGTTCCCTTGGGGGTGAGGCCGCCGGCAAGGGCGATGGCGCGCTTGACGGTGATCCCCTTCTCCAGCCGGTAGGCCCCGGGGCGGTTCACCTCGCCGTAGATGTAGAAGATCGCCTTGGGGACGTAGATGACATCGCCGTTCTGGAGCTCGATATCCTGGGAGAGGTCGCCGCCGTTCAGGAGCCGGTCGACGTCGACGGTGATCTTCCGGGTCGCCTCACGGCCGTCGGCGGTGGGCTCCTTCCTGAAGACCGTGAGAAGGTAGCCGGCGTTCTGGTTCATGCCGAGGGCAAGGGAGATGGTGTCGAGAAGCGTGGTGGGGCCGGCGATCTCGTACTGCCCCGGCTTCACCACCTCGCCGATGATGGTCACCTTGCGGCCGCGGTACTGCTGGATGAAGACGCTCACCTGCGGTTCCTTGACGAAGTTCCCCGCCGCCAGCTTCTCGGCGATCCCCTTCTCCAACTGCCTGGTGGTCAGGTTCTTGGCCACGATCTCGCCGAGGAGCGGAAAGGTGATCTTGCCGTCCTCGCTCACCCGGACCTCGGTGGTGAGGTCGGGATACTCGAAGACGCTGATCTTCAGGACGTCCTGGCTGCCGATGAGGTAATCCTGGGCGACGGAGGGAACGGCGGAGAGGACCAGCAGGGTTACTGCGATTACTGCGAGGAATGCCGACAAAAATTTACGCGCTGCCAAAATCCGTACCTCTTTGTTATGAGACGTTAGACGTGCGATGTGAGACGTAAGGCCTCTCATTGCTAAAGGTAAAAAGGGGGGTGATCGCGGCGATCACCCCCTCCGTGGGGTTTACTCGACAAAACAATACTGCCGTTTCCTGCTCCAGCCGGACGGCGTCAGGCGGCCTGCTTGAACGACCTTCTCAGCCGGCGGGCAAAGGGAAGCCCGGCAAGCCCCGCCCCCACCAGCGCCATCGATACCGGCTCGGGGGCGACGGTGCCTTTCAGGGTTGCAGACGCGATTGTGGAAGCACCACCCTCTTTGTAAGAGAGCCTGAACGAAGCGGCGTGATTAGCCAGTACATCGGCGTTCAGCATGGCAAGCTTGTCACCGCTGAACGTGTAGCTGGTGTCCGATGCTGTTATGTCTTTCAGAAACGTATCCCCGAACAGCAGCGAAAGTTTGTCGGTAAAACCGGTAGAACCTTGGCTGAACACCAGGGAAATGGTCGGCGATGAGGATCCGCCGATAAACGGGACGTTGATCCCAGTGAAGGAAAAGGTGATTGGATCCTTTCCGTTATTAATCTTGCTGCCGATATTATTCAAAGTCATCTCATACGATGACGACGACAGGGCAAGTGCCTCTCCCCCGAAAGCGATGACCGCTGCGATTGCCACAAGAAAAGCTTTCATGATTGTTCCCCCCCTCAGCGTTTACGAGCCGATTGCTTTTCTGCAGCGACGGACAAAGGGAAGCCCCACCAGACCGGCAGCCACCAGCGCCATGGAGGCGGGCTCCGGCGCCACGGTCCCTTTGAGGGTTGCCTTGGTCAAGGTGACGTCACCGAGTCCCACGACCAGGTTGAGCCGGATATCATCCCACGGGTTCTTGAGGAGATATCTGTTCAAAGCAGCCACGTTGAGGCTCAGGTTTGCTACGTTGCGTTCGTTGAAAACAAGGGTGCCGGCGTAGAGGACCTTATCAGGGTCAAGAGTACTGACACCGATCAGCGCGGTGGGGAAGTACAGGGGATGGGTGGCCGAACCCCTGAGGGTGAGAATCGCCTTCGTGAAATATTGGGAAGGATCCACGCCCTCGTAGTTAAGTTCAAGGGTTTCTCTCGAATGGAGGGTCAAACCATCGAGCCTTAGCGTGTCGGTGTAGTTGTAATTCGACAGTGCCCACGCGCCGGTCGTCGTCGCCAGGTACAGAGTCAGAAACAGCATGACAATACGAATCTTGTTCATCGCAAATCCTCGCCATTACACCAGTGCATTGAATTTCAGTGCAGACTGTTCCGGAATCTTCTCACAAACGGCAACCCCACCAGCCCGGCGGCAACGAGGGCCATGGAAACCGGCTCCGGGGCGACGGTGCCGGAAAGCTTAGCGGACTTGATGGTCGTCGAGCCGACCATTTGCGTGAAATACAGGCCCAGTGTGCCATCGGAAATGGAGCTATTCAGAGCGGCAAGGTCGAGGCTTTCATCGGCCGAAGAAAATGAGGTCAAGCCTGCATGAAATCCGCTGCCGGCTACGAGGTCGTTATCGGTGTATACTACGCCGAAATTCTTCACGCCGTAGATTTTGAAACTGCCGTTCGTAACCGCGGCAACATCAAAGACAAGGGTCGCGTCAAGGAGGTTGGCATTCAATCCATCGAAATTTAGCGATACGGAGTCAAACGGATTAACCTTGTAGCCGTTCTCACCGAAAGTGATTTCCTGGGAGTAGGACGAGAGCGCGAAGGCATGTGCACTGCAGAGGAACATCCCTGCAACCATCAGCAAAATCAGAATCTTTTTCATTGTAAGCCTCCTTTAGAAGATCAATTTGATAACCATAGAAGTCAACCAATTACAAAAATAGCCTACCGAAAAAGTTAGGCAGGCTTCGTCCCTGAAGCTATCCCGACCACAGATTGTGATATTTACAACCCGGCAGATTGGAGGCCATCCTGGCCTCGACAGTCGGTGGTCAAAATTTAGTCACTTTTTGTTTTAAAAAATATGGCCCGAAATTTAAATCGTAAAATTAAGCTTGTCAAACATTTTAATATTAATTTTTGAATCTCCTGTTTTTCCATTATGCGTGCGGAGGTTTACTCCTCCACCTCCACCCCAACCTCTTCCCGCTCCACCCCCGAGCCCCGAGTCCCGAGCCCCGGCATCCAGGTTCCGAGCCCCGAGCCCCGCTCACTTGAGGCTCTTCCCTCCCCCCAATTCGTGTTGACACCCTGCAGCCCGCCACGGTATTAAACAGGCTCTGTCTATTCACCGCTACATTCGAGAGGAGGCGTACACGCACAACCATGATCAAGATCGATTTCGAGAAGATGGGGGGGCTGATCCCGGCGATCATCCAGGACCACGCCAGCGGCGAGGTGCTGATGGTGGCGTTCATGGACGAGAAGACCCTGAATCTGACCCTGGAGACGGGGAAGACCTGGTTCTTCAGCCGTACTCGCAACAAGTACTGGATGAAGGGTGAGGAGTCGGGGAACACCCAGGAGGTGGTGGAGGTGCTGACCGACTGCGACGCCGACTCGGTGGTGATCAGGGTGAAGCAGAACGGCCCGGCCGCCTGCCATACCGGCAACCGGAGCTGTTTCTACGTGCGATGGGAGGACGGCCAGTGGGTGGAGCACTCGAACCCCCTCTTCGATCCGAAGGAGGTCTACAAGAAATGAGCAATCTTCTCTCCTTAGGCATCCCCAAGGGGAGCCTGGAAAACGCCACGGTGGAGCTCTTCCGCAAGGCGGGGTGGAATATCACCGTCTCGTCGCGGAGCTACTTCCCGACCATCGACGACGAAGAGGTCAACTGCAAGCTGATCCGTCCCCAGGAGATGGGGAAGTACGTGGAGCGCGGCACCATCGACGTCGGCATTGCCGGCCGCGACTGGGTGCGGGAGAACGACTCGGACGTGGTGGAGGTCTGCGAGATGGTCTATTCCAAGGTCTCGCGGCGTCCGGCCCGCTGGGTGCTGGTGGTGACCCAGGATTCGCCGGTCCGGGGGCCCGAGGACCTGCACGGCGCCACCATCTCCACGGAGCTCGTCGGCTTCACCAAGCGCTACTTCGCCGAGCGGAACATCCCGGTGAACGTGGAGTTTTCCTGGGGGGCCACGGAGGCGAAGGTGGTGGACGGCCTCTGCGACGCCATCGTTGAAGTGACGGAGACCGGCTCCACCATCCGGGCCAACGGGCTGCGGATCGTCTGTGACCTGATGGAGTCGGTGCCGGTGATGATCGCCAACAGGGAGTCGTGGAACGATCCGTGGAAGCGGGAGAAGATCGAGACCATCGCCACGCTGCTGAAATCGGCGCTGGCCGCCGAGGGGATGGTGGGGCTCAAGATGAACGCCCCCAACGACCGGGTGGAGGCGATCACGAGGATCCTCCCGAGCCTCAACAACCCGACGGTGGCCCACCTCTACAACTCGGACTGGGTCTCCGTCGAGAGCATCCTCCACGAGAAGGAGGTGCGGCGCATCGTGCCGGAGCTGCTGAAACTGGGCGCCCAGGGGATCATCGAGTATCCTCTCAACAAGATCCTGTAGCGGCCGATGCCGTCACATGGACCTATGTGCAGTAGCTGTTACATTTTCTTTACAAGAATAATTTTTCCGCCCGAAACGCCGACACAACTGGTTTTGCTGCCCAATCGGAGCTCCTCGTCCGGCCGTTTTCGTGTACGGACAGGTTACACCGGCACAGGCACATTCTGAAAAAATTCAACAAAGACCAGCAGTTAGGTAATGGCATTTTCTTTGCTGATTTTTTCTTGCAGAAATTGTCGACACCGGAGGCCCAATGAAGAAAACCGCTTCCAAAGTCATTGCCGTCGCCTGGTTGCTCATATGCCTCGCCCCAGCATTGGGGGGGGCGGAGGAACCAGGCACAACTCCGGCAGGAGTGGAGAAGACGCAATCCACGATTGCGAATGACCCGCAATCCTGGATCGTCCCACTCCCGTCGGAGACAAAAGCAACCGACGAAGAGCTGAGACACGTGGTCGGGCACGGGCTCGATGGTCTCTCCCCCGGAAACATGCTGTTCCCCAGGAAGTTCGAAACGGCGGGCTCCCGGATCAAGCTGTGGGACGAGGGGAACAGGGGCGTTACGAGAACCTTCTCTCTTACGGAAGGGGGATTCACCGAGAAACTGGCTTTATCCATTTCCAGCATCAAATGATTCGTTCGCAAAAACAGTTTGATGTTTTCGATTTTCTCAGTGCCCTCTGTGTGCTCTGTGAGAGATAGCTTTTCAGGATTTTGATTTTTTTCAGGCAAGAAAACCACCTGGGTTCTCTGACTCAGGTGGTTTTTCCGTTTTTGGGGCTAGTGAATACCGTACGTCTTCAGGCGCCGGTGAAGGGTCTGACGGGTTATCCCCAGGATCTCGGCTGCCTTTGAGATATTATGCCCGCAACCGTTGAGGACTTCTTTGATCTTCTCGACCTCAAGCTGGGCTACCGCATGGCTCAGGATGTTGTTTCCCCCCGCCTTGCCTGCTCTCGGGACGTCCAGGTCCAGATCCACAGGGGTTATGGCACTGCCCCCGGCCATCACCAGCGCCCGCCTCACCTTGTTGATGATCTCCCTGACATTCCCCGGCCATTCGTAACCATGGATCGCTTCCAGGGCCTCTTTCGTGAATGTCTTTGTCACTCCCATCTCCCTGCCGAATTTGCTCAGAAAGTATTTCGCCAGGATTAGCTTGTCATCGCCCCTTTCCCGGAGCGGTGGGAGTTGGATGGTAAATTCGTCCAGCCGGTAATAGAGGTCATTTCTGAACCTCCCCTCTGCGATTGCGGAACTGACGTCGCGGTTGGTGGCGGCAATGAGCCGTACATCGATGCTCTTCCCCCCCACGGCACCTATCCTCTCGATGGTCTTGTCCTGGAGAAACCGCAGCAGCTTGACCTGGAGAGCGACCGGCATCTCGCCGATCTCGTCCAGGAAGATGGTGCCACCGTCCGCAATCTCGAATTTTCCCTTCTTGCGGCTGTACGCCCCCGTGAAGGCCCCCTTTTCGAAGCCGAAAAGCTCAGCTTCGAGCAGGGTGTCGGGAATCGCGCCACAGTTTATCGCCACAAAGGGCTTGTCTTTCCGGGGGCTCCTTTCGTGAATCGCCTGCGCCGTCATTTCCTTGCCGGTGCCGCTTTCGCCCAGGATA
This sequence comes from Geobacter sp., assembly GCF_027327745.1. Classification (GTDB taxonomy): domain Bacteria; phylum Desulfobacterota; class Desulfuromonadia; order Geobacterales; family Geobacteraceae; genus Geobacter. The sequence continues at coordinate 1,433 of NZ_DAHVYG010000020.1, read as the reverse complement.
AGCACGCAGAGGTCGGTGGGGGCCACCTTCCTGATGTTGGAAAACACATCCAACATCGCTTTGCTGGTGCCGACAAACTCCTGGATCTCTTCATTATCCTTCGGGTTTACGGCATCCGCCTCGATGAAGCCGCTGATTCTGCGCAGTTGTTCCAGGCCCAGCCCCGACAGTTTTGCGTACAACCCGGCAAGCATGCATTTTTTCTCGTAATAATCGAAATATCCCGGCGAAGCGAAGGTGAGCTCCCAGCCGCAGCTGCTGCAGACGGTCTGCCTGGCATTGAATTCCCGGCCACAATAGGGACACCCGCTGATGTCGGACAGGTTGTCGGCGATAAATCTCCAAAGCCTGTTTCTCGTACCGGTATCCAGGTCGCAGAAGCTTAATCCGTACCCCCCGTTTTCCTTCCGGGCAATGATTCCGTGATGGTCAAGAGCTCCTTTCCCCAGCACTTCATAATGCAGCGAAACGGGCGTATCAACACCGAGCATGCCGTCTGAGGCAGAGGAACGGGCGTTGATGAAGGCACCACCCACACCGAGGTCGGTGATCAGCATCTCGATGGTTGCCGATTCCGTGTTGAGCATTACGGGAAGAGCGGTCCTGATGCGGGGACTCAATCGCGGCATTTTTCCCTCCGGTCCTTCACAGCACTTAACCTTGATAAATTAAATATATTCAACATGATTGCGCTGTCAATGGAGGGCGGATGCCGAAAAAGATCGACGCAACCTGAATCCCGCAGGCCCCACAAAATCTCCTTCAATGATATCGGCATGTTGCATCGTGGACACCGGGCACTGTCGCCATAATTTTTTTGTATACCTTTTGTTACAATTCTTACTCCTGACTCATTTGCATATTTTCAGTTGGCGGCTATAGTTGTGTGTAAGCAAAAATTAACAGTTCCGATACTCACGAGGAGATGGGTAGCGAGGCAGGAAACTGCGTAGATATTCGATGGGCCTTTTATTCAGTTTTTTGGCGAGTTAGTCGAGGAGGGAACGATGTCTGGCTTACCGGCTTCGAAACGTGTGTACGAATGCTTCTTGTTCGCCGTGCTGTTTTTCGTGACTCTATTTTTCGCGACTTATAGCTATGCGGCGCCAACCGCCACCGTAAGCGGCACTCCCGCCAGCCCGACCAATGCGACAACCGCCACCCTGACCGTGGGTGGCACCGACGTTGTTGCCTACCAGTACAGCCTTAACGGCGGCGCTTACTTCGCCGAGACGCCCGTGGCCACCGCGATCAGCCTCTCGGGCCTCACCGAAGGCCCGCAGACCGTGGCCGTCATCGGCAAGGACAGCGCCGGCAACTGGCAGGACCAGGCAAGCCCCACCACCGTCAGCTGGACAGTTGATCTGACGGCCCCGGCCGCCACCGTCAGCGGTACTCCCGCCAGCCCGACCAACGCGACAACTGCCACCCTG
>NZ_DAHVYG010000012.1 GCF_027327745.1 Geobacter sp. | reverse complement strand
TGCTCCAGGAGCGGTTTCGGCACCTGCGGCGCGCCGGCGGTGACGACGATGGCGTCGTAGGGGGCGTGGTCGGGCCAGCCGAGGGTGCCGTCCCCCTCATGGATGAGGATGTTGTCGTACCCGAGCAGCTCCAGCCGCAGGCGGGCGGTCTCCGCCAGGCTGTGGAGCCGCTCGACGGTATGGACGGCGGCCGCAATCGTGCCGAGCACGGCGGCCGCGTAGCCGGACCCCGTGCCGATCTCCAGCACCCGGTCCGTGGGCGCCAGCTCCAGGGCCTGGGCCATGTACGCCACGATGTAGGGCTGGGAGATCGTCTGCCCCTCGCCGATGGGGAGCGGATAATCCTCGTAGGCAAGCTCGAACATCTCCTCGGGGACGAACGCCTCTCGGGGGACCTCCCGCATCGCCCGGATCACCATCGGGTCGTGGATGTCCCGGCCGAGGAGATGCTCCCTGATCATGGTCTCGCGCCGGGCATCGAGATTTTTCGTGAAATGGAGTCTCATGGCATTTCTCGGGTATACTTAAAGTAAAATTCACGCAATGAAGTATACCACGCATCGGGCTCCGAGGCCGTGACCACCGAACGAAAGACCCCCATCACCATCTTCCTCTGCTCCGTGGCAAGCCTTGCCTACGAGGTGACGCTCTCCCGGATATTCTCCATATCCCTCTGGTACCACTTCGCCTTCATGATCATCAGCATCGCCATGCTCGGTTTTGCCGCCAGCGGCACGGCGCTCTCCCTCTATCCCCGCCTGAAGAAGATCGAGCACCTCGGCCGCTACGCCCTGCTCCTCGGTGCCGCCATCCCCCTGAGCTACCTCCTCGCCAACCGGGTCCCCTTCGATCCGGTGCGGCTCACCTGGGAGAGGACGCAGCTCCTGGCCATCCTGCTGTACTACGTCATCCTCGCCATCCCCTTCTTCTGCGCCGGGCTCGTCGTCGCGACCGGGTTCGCCGTGCAGAGCCAACGGTCGGGGCTCCTCTACGGGGCAGACCTCCTGGGCGCCGGCACCGGTTCCCTCGGCGTTCTCCTCCTCTTGGGGAGCCTGGCCCCCGAGCGGGCGGTGTTCGTCCTCTCCCTGGCCCCCTTAACTGCGGCCGTTGTCTCTGGCACCGCGAGGCTGCGGATCGGGGCGCTTCTCTGTGCCCTCCTTAGCCTCTCCATCCTGGTTGCAGAGCCCGGATTCGCGCGGCTGCGCATCTCCCCGTACAAGGGGCTGGAGAGCGCCCTCCGCTTCCCCGGCGCCAGGGCGCTGAAGACTTACGTGAGCCCCTTCGCCCGGGTGGATACCTTCACGAGCCCAGCGGTCCGCTTCGCCCCGGGGCTATCGCTGCGCTATCTGGAGCCGCTCCCCCCGCAGGCCGGGCTCGCCGTCGACGGCGGGGACGTGAGCGCCATCACCGCCGCCGGAAGCGGGCGGGGCCTCGATTTCCTGGAATACCTCCCTTCCGCCCTCCCGTACGTGCTCGGGAAGAGGGAGCGGGTACTCGTTCTTGACCCCAGGGGTGGGCTGCAGGTGCTGGTGGCGCGCCGCTTCGGCGCCGGGGAGATCGTCGGGGTGGAATCGAATCCCCTCCTGGTGCGGGTCATCCGGGACGACTGGCGGGAGTTCGCCGGCAACATCTACGGCGAGCGGACCTTCACCGGCCTCGGGAGGTCGTGGCTGCGGGGGAGGGGGGAGCGGTTCGACATCATCGACCTCTCCCCCATGGGGACGGAGCCCTACGGCTCCTTCGGGATCGCGGAGGACTACCGCTTCACCGTCGAGGCGTTCGGGGAGTACCTGGAGCACCTGCGGCCCGACGGCGTGCTGGGGGTGAACCTCTACCTCATCCCCCCGCCCCGGACCGAGCTGAGAATCCTCGCCACCTTGATTGCGGCCATGGAGAAACGGGGGATCCGGGAGCCGTCCCGGCACCTGGCGGTGGTGAGGAGCTGGGGGGCGCTCTGCCTGCTGGCGAAACTCTCCCCCCTGACCGCCGCCGATATCGAAGCCATCAGGAGGTTTGCGGCCGAGCGGTGGTTCGACCCGGTCCATTACCCGGGGCTCACCGCCGCCGAGGCCAATGTGCATGTGAAGATGCGCTCCAACGACTATTTCGAGGCCGTCTCAAACATCCTCTCCCCCGAGCGGCGGAAGCGGTTCATGGCCGCCTACCCCTTCGACATAGCACCGGTCAGCGACGACCGGCCGTTTTTCCACTACTTCCTGAAACTGGGCCGACTCGGCGACGTCTACCGGATCATGGGGGAAAAGTGGGAGTTCTTCCTGGAAGAGGGGTATGTGGTGCCGGCGGTCTTCCTCCAGGTGGTGCTTCTGAGCCTGGTGCTCCTGCTCCTTCCCCTGGCCGCCGGAAAAAGCGCCCCGCCGAAAGGGGGGGGCGGCAGGGGGCTCCTCCCGTACGTGGCGTTTCTCGGCTGCGGCTTCATGTTCGTGGAGACCGCCCTGATCCAGAAGAGCATCCTTCCCTTGGAGAACCCCTCCTACGCGGTGGCGACTGTCCTTGCCGGCCTGCTGGTCAGCTCCGGGGCCGGAAGCCTCCTCGGGCACCGTATCGCCCTGCTGCAGAGTCCCGCCACCGTGGCCGCCATCGCCCTGCTGATCCTCGTCTGCGGCGCCTTCCTGCCGGCCGCCTCCGCCGCCCTGGCTCCCCTGGCGCTCCCGGCGAAGATCTGCCTGGTGTTCCTGATGGTCTCCCTCCCGGGACTCCTGATGGGGATCCCCTTTCCCACGGGGATGCGCATCCTGGGGGAGGCCGCTCCGTCCCTCATCCCGTGGGCGTGGGCGATCAACGGCTGCTTCTCGGTCCTTGCCCCGATCCTTGCCATCATGCTCGCCACGGCGGCCGGTTTCACCGTCGTCCTGATCCTGGGGGCCGCGGCCTATCTCCTCGCCTTTCTCAACCTCCGGCATTTCATGGGGGGCGGGGCGCCCCCGCGGTGATCACTTCCCTTTCTGCGCCTCGCCGGTCATCGGCACGAAGGCCACCGGCCCCATCTCCTCCACGGCGAGCCGGCCGCCCCGTTTCGTCACCAGGGTGAGGGTCTGGCTGTAGACCGTGCTCCCGAGGGGGAGGATCAGCCTCCCTCCATCCTTCAGCTGCCTGATGAGGGGGGGCGGGATGTGGTTGGCCGCCGCCGTGATGATGATGGCATCGAAGGGGGCCCGCTCCCCCCACCCGAAGTAGCCGTCCCCGTACCTTACCCGGACGTTGCGATAACCGAGCTCCCGCAGCCTCTTTTCCGCCATCTCGGCGAGGGACTTCCGGATCTCGATGGTGCAGACCTCCTTCACCAGTTCGGACAGCACCGCCGCCTGGTACCCGGAGCCGGTGCCGATCTCCAGTACCCGGTCGGAGGGGCGGAGCCTCAGGGCCTCGGTCATCAGGGCGACCACGTACGGCTGGGAAATCGTCTGCCCCTCGCCGATGGGGAGCGGATGATCGGCGTAGGCCTGGCTCCGCAGGCGCTCGTCGACAAAGAGGTGCCGAGGGACCCTCCCCATCGCCTCCAGCACCCGCCGGTCCCGGATCCCCCGGCCCTTGATGTCGTGCTCCACCATGGCCTGCCGTTTTGCCGGGAACGGGTCCGCGGCCAGGACGGTGAAGGCCGCGCCGAGCAGGATCCCAACGAATACCAGGGCATGCCTCATCTGCGGACTCCTTTCAGGGGCACGACGATTTCCTTACCCGAAGGCTCGCCGGCTATTCCGCCTCTTCTTCCTTCTCCTCGCAGGTGCAGCGCTGCGGGGTGTCACCGCATCCGATGCAGAGACCGTTCTCCAGGTCCCGTCCGCACTTCTCGCATCTAATCACCATGGCTTCTTCTCCTCTATCGATTTTTCAGGTGGTTGCGTCGTGGAAGGAAAGTCGGATTATTAACTTCTAGCAACAAAACGGCGCAAGTCAATTGCCGGAAAGAGTAGCCGGGACCCCCTCAAAAAAGTTTACAACCCAGGCCAAATATCTTAGAGTTGTTCGCCTGATCCCCCCGGTAATTCTCCTACGAGGTAAAGCCCTATGGAACCTCTCAAAAGCACCCCCCTTTCAGCCGAACACGTGAAACTGAAAGCCCTTATGGCCCCCTTCGGCGGCTGGAACATGCCGATCCAGTACGAGGGGATCATCGCCGAGCACAAATGGTGCCGCGAGCAGGCGGCCCTCTTCGACATCTGCCACATGGGGGAGTTTCTCTTCAGGGGGGACCTCGTCGCCTCGGGGCTCGAAGAGGTCTTCACCTTCTCCGTGGCGTCGATCCCCGTGGGGCGCTCCCGTTACGGCTTTCTCCTGAACGATGCCGGCGGCATCATTGATGATCTGATCGTCTTTCGCCTCGCCCCCGACGAGGCGATGGTGGTGGTGAACGCCGCCACCATCGACAAGGACTTCGCCGCCATCTCGGCGCGGCTCTCGGGAGGGGAGTTCCGCAACATCACTGCGGAGACCGGCAAGCTCGACCTCCAGGGCCCCCTCTCCCGCGACGTACTCGCCGGGGTGGTCGGACCGGAGATCGCCGCCATCCCCTACTTCAAGTTCATCCGGACGAAGGTCCTCGGGGTGGAGGCCATCGTGAGCCGCACCGGCTACACCGGCGAGCTCGGCTATGAGATCTTCCTTCCGGCGGCGAAGACCGTGGAGCTCTGGCACCGGCTCCTGGAGGACCCGCGGGTGAAACCCGCCGGCCTCGGCGCCCGGGACGTGCTGCGGCTGGAGGTGGGATACAGCCTCTACGGCAGCGACATCGACGAGGCCACCACCCCCATCGAGGCGGGACTGGAGGCGTTCGTCAACTTCGACAAGGCGTTTGTCGGGAAAGAGGCGCTCCTGAAGCAGCGGGCCGACGGGGTGACGCGGACCAAGGTCGCCTTCCAGGTCGGCTCCCGCCGCTCGCCGCGCCACGACTACGAGATCTGCTTCGAAGGGGAGCGGGTCGGCACCGTCACGAGCGGCGTCTTCTCCCCCATGCTCGGCTGCGGCATCGGCATCGGCTTCGTGAAGCCCGAGGCCGCCGTCCTCGGCGCGCCGCTCACCATCCGCCACGACAAGGTGAGCATGGAGGCGACGGCGGTGGAACTGCCGTTCTACAAGGGCGGGTCGCTGCGGTCGTAGGGGCGCTGCTTGCTGCGCCCTGAATCCCCCAATGCCAAAAAGGGCGGGGCAAGCGCCGCCCCTACAGCTTTTACCGTTCTTCATTACGATTATAAGGAGGATTTACCATGGAAACCTATTTCACCAAGGAGCACGAGTGGGTCAAGGTCAAGGAAGGGGTTGCCGCGGTGGGGATCACCGAGTACGCCGCCCACCAGTTGGGAGATGTCACCTTCGTGGAGCTGCCGCAGATCGGCAAGAGCGTGAAGCAGTTCGAGGTCCTGGCGGCCATTGAGTCGGTGAAGGCGGCAAGCGACATCTACGCCCCGGTCTCCGGCACGGTGACCCAGGTGAACGAGGCCCTGAACGACCGTCCCGAGATCGTGAACGAGGCGGCCGAGGACGCCGGGTGGATCGCCTGGATCGAGATGGCCGACCCGGCGGAACTTAAGAACCTCATGACCCGCGCGCAGTACGACGACTACCTGAAAGGCCTGGAATAATGAGCGGCACCAGCTACTGTCCCAACACCCCGGAGGAGATCCGGGAGATGCTCGCGGCCATTGGCGTCGCGAGCGTCGATGACCTCTTCCGCCCCATACCGGCCGGACTGCGGGCCCGCTCCTTCGACCTGCCGGAGGGGATGTCGGAGTTCGAGATGCTCCGCCGCTTTGAGGCCCTGGCCGGGAAGAACGCCCAGCACCTCACCCACTTCGTCGGCGGCGGCTTCTACGACCACCTGATCCCGACCGTGGTGGACCACCTCTCGGGGCGGGCGGAGTTCTACACCGCCTACACCCCTTACCAGCCCGAGTGTTCCCAGGGGACCCTCCAGGCGCTCTTCGAGTACCAGACCGCCATCTGCCGCCTGACCGGGATGGAGGTCTCCAACGCCTCCCTCTACGACGGCGGGACGGCCCTGGCCGAGGCGGCCCTGATGGCGCTGCGGATAACCGGCCGCAGCCGTCTGGTGATCGACGGCGCGGTGAATCCGCTCCACCGGGAGATCGTCCGGACCTATCTCTCGGGTCTCGACGTGGAGCTGGTGGAGATCGGACCGAAACTCGGGATGGAGGACGACGCGCGGCTGCGGGCCGCCATCGACGACGCCACGGCGGCGGTCATCGTCCAGAACCCCAACTTCTTCGGGAGCGTGAGCGACTTCCGCAAACTGGCCGCCGACGCCCACGCCGCCGGTGTGCTTCTCGTGGTCTCCGCCTACCCGGTGGCCCTGGGGCTCGTGGAGAGTCCCGGCGCCATGGGGGCCGACATCGTGGTGGGGGACGGCCAGAGCCTCGGCAACCCCCTCTCCTTCGGCGGCCCCTCCTTCGGCTTCATAGCCACCCGCAAGGGGTACATCCGCAACCTCCCGGGCCGGATCATCGGCGAGACCGTGGACCGGGAAGGGCGGCGGGGGTTCGTCCTGACGCTGCAGGCCCGGGAGCAGCACATCAAGCGCCACAAGGCCACCTCCAACATCTGCAGCAACCAGAGCCTCTGTGCCCTGCGGGGGCTGATCTTCCTCTCGGCCCTGGGGAGGGAAGGGTTCGCCGAGCTCGCCCGCCTGAACTACGACAAGGCCGAGTACGCGAAGAGCGTCCTCGGGGGGCTCTCCGGGGTGGAGGTAATGAACGGCTCCGCCACCTTCAACGAGTTCACCCTCTGCCTGCGGAAAAACGCCGACGAGGTGGTGGCGGGGCTCCTCAAGCGGGGAGTGGTGGCGGGGGTCCCCCTGGGGCCGTACTACCCCGACATGGGGAACTGCCTGGTGGTGACCGTGACCGAAAAGCGGACGAAGGAGGAGATCGACACCTTCGCCCGGCAGCTGGAGGGGGTGCTATGGAGCTGATCTACGAACAATCACGGAGCGGGCGCCGCGGGGTGCGGCTCCCGGCGAGCGACGTCCCTGCCGCCGCCGGTCTTCCCGCCGCCCTTGCGCGGAGCGAGGCCGCCCCCCTTCCCGAGGTGAGCGAGCTGGACGTGGTGCGCCACTTCACGAACCTGTCGCGCCAAAACTTCTCGGTGGACACCCACTTCTATCCGCTGGGCTCCTGCACCATGAAGTACAACGCCAAGGCGATCGAAGAGGCGGCGAAGCTCTTCGCGCCGTTCCACCCCATGGTGCCGCTCCTCCCCGGGGGGAGTTCCTTCAGCCAGGGGTGCCTCGGGCTCGTCCATGAGCTGGGGAGCGTCCTTGCCGAGATCACCGGCATGGACGAGGTGACCACCCAGCCCCTGGCCGGCGCCCACGGCGAGATGACCGGGATCATGCTGATCGCCGCCTACCACAAGGCCAAGAGGAACAGGAAGAAGTACGTGGTGGTCCCCGACTCCTCCCACGGCACCAACCCGGCCTCCGCCGCCATGGTGGGATACGAGATCATCACCGTCCCCACCGCCCCCTACGGCGACATGGACCTGGACAAGTTCCGGGAGGTGATGACCGACGAGGTGGCGGCGGTGATGATGACCTGCCCCAACACCCTGGGGCTCTTCAACCCGCACATCAAGGAGATCTGCGATATCGCCCACGATCACGACGCCCTCATGTATTACGACGGCGCCAACCTGAACGCCATCCTGGGGAAGGTGCGCCCCGGCGACGTCGGCTTCGACGTGATCCACGTGAACCTCCACAAAACCTTCGGTACTCCCCACGGCGGGGGCGGGCCGGGGAGCGGTCCGGTGGGGGTGAAGAAGCAGCTCGTCCCGTTTCTCCCCGACCCGCGGATCGTGAAGCACGACGACGGCAGTTACGCCGTGGACTTCGCTCCGCACCGGGCGAGCATCGGCCGCACCGCCGGCTTCTTCGGCAACTTCGGGGTGATGGCGCGGGCTTTTGCCTACATCACCATGCTCGGCCGAGAGGGGCTCATCGAGGTGAGCGAGCAGGCGGTCCTGAACGCCAACTATGTGATGAACCGCCTGAAGGACGTCTACGATCTCCCCTACGACCAGACCTGCATGCACGAGTGCGTCTTCTCGGCGGGGCGCCAGACGAAGAACGGGGTCCACGCCATCGACATCGCCAAGTTCCTCATCGACCGGGGGTACCACCCGCCGACGGTCTACTTTCCGCTCATCGTCAGAGAGGCGATCATGATCGAGCCGACCGAGACCGAGAGCAAGGAGACTCTCGACGCCTTCATCGCAGTCATGCGCGAGGCGGCGGAGCTGGCGGAGAAGGAGCCGGCCGCCTTCGCCGAGATGCCGAAGACCATGCCGGTCACCCGCCTCGACGAGACCAGGGCGGCGCGGGAGCAGAACGTCAGCTACTTTGGCTGCTGACCCCTTGCAGAACCCTGGCCCCTGGCGCCTCATCGACACCGGCCCCCTCGACGGGGGAGCCAACATGGCGGTGGATGAGGCGCTGCTGCGGCATTTTGATCCCGCTCATTCATTGCCGGTGCTCCGCCTCTACGGGTGGGAGCCACCGGCTTTTTCTTTGGGAAGGTTCCAGAGGGGGGAGGAGGCGCTCGACCTGGAGCGCTGCCGGGCCGCCGGGATTGCGGTGGTGCGCCGGATCACCGGCGGCGGGGTGATCTACCACGCCGAGGAGCTGACCTACGCCGTCGTCTGCGCGCCCCCCCAGATCCCAGGCGGGCGGGGGGTGAAGGAGTCGTTTCGGACCCTCACCCGCTTTCTGCTCCACTTCTACGCCGGGCTCGGCATCGACGCCTCCTGGGCGCGGGAACGCCACCCGCCGGAGCGCCTCGGGCTCCGGACCCCCCTCTGCTTTGCCGGCAGGGAGGAGTACGATATCCTCGCCGGCGGAAGGAAGATTGGCGGCAACGCCCAGCGGCGGCTGAAGGATGTCGTCTTCCAGCACGGATCCATCCCGCTTCGCCCCGCCCTGCAGCGGGCCCTGCCGTTTCTCCGGCAGGTGCCGCCGGGATTTCAGGAGGGAACGGCGAGCCTCGCCGAGCTGGGGGTGACGGAGGATGCCCCCGTTCTCGGGAAGCGCCTTGCCGCCTCCTTCGCGACGGCACTTGGCGTGACCCTCGTCCCCTCCGCCCTCACGGCGGCCGAGGCGGCCACCGCCGCGCGGCTTGCGGCGGAGCGCTACGGCACCGACGCCTGGAACATCCACGGAGAGAGCCCATGAACATCGTCCGCAAGCCCGAATGGCTGCAGAAGAGGATCAACCCCGCCGCCCACGCCGAGATGGAGGGGCTCCTGGGCGAGCTTCGCCTCCACACGGTCTGCCAGGAGGCCCGCTGCCCCAACATCACCGAGTGCTTCCGGGAGCGGCAGGCGACCTTTCTGATTCTGGGCGCCGACTGCACCCGCCTCTGTTCCTTCTGCAACGTAACCAAGAAGACGCCTTTACCCCCCGATCCCGGCGAGCCGGGGCGGGTGGCCGAGGCGGTGGTCCGGCTCGCCCTCTCCCATGTGGTGATCACGAGCCCAACCCGCGACGACCTCCCCGACGGCGGGGCGCGCCACTATGCCGAGACCGTCGCCGCCATCCGAAACGCCTCCCCAGCCACCACGGTGGAGCTCCTGATCCCAGACTTCCAGGGGAGCGTCGGGAGCCTGCAGGCGGTGGTAGATGCCTCCCCCGACATCATTGGCCACAATGTGGAGACCGTGCCGCGTCTCTACCTCATCCGGGCCGGGGCCGACTACGGCCGCTCCCTCGCAGTGCTCCGGACCCTGAAGGAGTTGGAACCCGCCGCCAGGACCAAGTCGGGGCTCATGCTCGGCCTCGGCGAGACCCAGGAAGAGGTGCTGCAGGTGATGGCGGACCTGCGGGAGGCGGGCTGCTCGTACCTGAGCCTCGGCCAGTATCTGGCGCCAAGCCGCAGCCACCATCCGGTCCACGAGTTTGTCCGGCCCGAGCGCTTCGACCGGCTGCGGGAGAAGGGGTTGTCGCTGGGATTCGGCCATGTGGAGAGCGGCCCCTACGTGCGGAGCTCCTACCACGCGGCGCAGTACGGGGAAGAGAAGTGACCGTGCCCGAGTGCCTGAGGATTTGATGGCTGAAAGTCGAAGGGGCTCCTGGCCTCTTTCACCGTCCTGACTGGCACGGAATTTTCCGGAATTTTCGGAATTTTTGTCCGGAATTTTGCCCGGGAAGATACACCTGACAAAAAATGCCGTCAGATGATCTCACACGACGTTACACGCAACCCCACCCAACAATCTGATGACAAAAGGCACACATCAAGGTATAATTCCACCATGAAAACTTTTCGCTGGAATCATGAGAAAAATGAACGGCTTAAGGTTGATCGAGAAATATCCTTTGAGGAGATTGTTCTCGCACTAGAGGGTGACGGACTTCTTGACATCCTGCGACATCCCAACGAGTCGAAATACCCAAACCAGCGCATTCTGGTCGTGTGCTTCGAGGACTATGTCTATCTCGTGCCGTTTGTCGAGGAAACAGAGCACTATTTCCTAAAAACCATCATCCCAAGCCGGAAGGCAACCAGAGATTATCTGGGCGGAGGTAGTAACAAATGAAAAAAGCAGACAAATACGAAAAAGAACTAGAAGGGGCTTACGACAAAGGTGAGCTAGTTTCCGAAAGACCATCCAAGACAGAAAAAGACAAATTCAAAGCTGCTGCTCAGGCTACCTTTGTTAAGGACAGACGGGTGAATATTCGACTTTCCTCTCCCGATCTGATGGACATTCAGGCGCGAGCGCTAGAAGAGGGTGTACCATATCAAACTCTTATTGCCAGTGTTCTGCATAAGTTTGTCAGTGGCCGGCTGATCGAAAAACCATCGCGTCTAACAACGAGCTCGACGCGGGCCGCCAAAAAACGGGCGGCCGGTTAGCTCGGACCCCGTTGTGCGAGAAAAATCATGGCACAAAATCTGGTGACAATCGGCAGATACAGCACGCCAACGTCCCCTTGTCCTTGGGGCGCTGTCAGGCCGCGCCCCTCAGGCATTCCAGAGGGGAGCAGCAGGAGACGAGCCGGTTGGCCATCCGGCAGCGACACTCGCGGAACCGGAGCGCCAGGTCGAGACTTTCGTGGGGGTTGCCGTAGATCTTCCAGGGACCCTGGCAGGCGAAGGGGATCGCGACCCACCCCATGAACGCCACCACGTCTTTGAGCGGATAGCCGAGGAAGATCCCGATTTCGTGGGGGAATCCCCCTCCCTTCATTCTCTTTCGCAGCTCGTTGAACAGCTCGCCGGTCCGCGCCGGGCCCGGGTACCCCGCCTTTTCGAGAATGACCTTCACGCTCCTGCGCTCCAGGAGGCCGTCGAGCGCCTCGGGACGGTAGATGTAGAGAAGGATCGTCCCCTCTTCTTCCGCCAGGGCCTCTGCCGCCAGCCCGCTTTCAGCGAGAAGCTCTCCGCCGTACCGCCGCCAGAGGCCGGAGAGGTTCCTGCCACACCACTGGGGACGCCCGCTGATACTGATGAGGTTCCCCGGCTTGATCCCCTCGATGACCTCCGCCGCTTCCAGGGCAAGAAACGAGGCGATACATTCCCGGTCGTCGGGAAAATGGCGTCCGAGTCCGCGCCAGACTTCGTGGCGGGGAAGTTTGTCTTCTTGCGTAAAGTGTTTTTTCATGGCCGGTCCGTGAAAATAAAAATGAAAGTAGATTTCAAGATACCGGATTGAGCCGGACGTGTCAAGGAGGTGATTGTTCCGTGGTGCATTTCCCGGCATTGTGGGAGATGGCAGCAGGCCAGATTTCTCTGGGCCTCCCGAAGATGTTTTCATGCTCGGCTCTATATGGTTTCGTGCTCCGGGGATGACCACTAGGTAAGAAGTGGCTAACTTTTTTTAACATCAATGTCACGTTTATAGCTTGACCTGGCAAGCGGCTTATGTTAATTAGCGAAAAAAAATTATATTTTATAAATAACTTGCAGCTTGGGCTAATGTGACTGTTTGGCATCCTTGACAGGATCAGTATTTACTCGTTCAGGAGATAGGATATGAGCGTCAAGAGAATCTTAGAGGCAGTCTTTTTTCTGATTCTTACGTGCTGGGGTTTGCCCCAGCCGTTAATGGCAGACCAGGTGTATTTCTACCACACCGACCCGGCCGGGACGCCGTTGGCCATGACCGATTCAAGCGGGGCGGTGGTCTGGAAGGCTGACTACAAGCCGTTCGGGGAGGAGAATTCGACTACCGGAGCAGCAACGAACGACCGGCGTTTTGTCGGCAAAGAGAAGGACGAGGAGACGGGGCTCTCCTACTTCGGAGCCAGGTATGAGGATGCGAAAATTGGCCGGTTCATCGCTCCCGATCCGGTCAGGGCCGTTGATCCCAACACCAGCAAGACCAATGAGAAACTGCTGGTGAATCCGCAACGGCTGAATACCTATGCGTATGCGCTCAACAATCCAAACAAGTATATCGATCCAGACGGAAAGGACGTTGCTTTTATAGTCGACCCCAATGGGGCTGGAGGTAATGGTCACGCATCTCTATATTTCCAGGACTCAAAGGGTAATTGGTATGCGTATAACCAAGGAGCTGCGGGGGATACTTCTTCAGGAGGAAATCTTGGATTTTTGTTGGGGTCAAATGCACCTGCTGGTGTGTCGATAGAACCTGTACAAGGACCACCAAAGGGCTCAGTAGTAATCAAAACAAATAAGTTACAAGATGACAAAATTGCAAAGAGCGCTCTCAGAAGTCAGATGCTACACAATTATGAAGGTAAAGATTATAATCTTTATAGTAACAATTGTAAGGATGCAGTTAGTGAAGTTATAAACAATTCTGGATCTGGGCTTAAGGTACAAAATTCAAAAGGTACTATCAGGCCTAATAGTTGGTTTAATGAACTGAAGGTGTGGAATACAAAATGACAAAGACATTGAATACTACTGCCAATCTTGCGATTATATTTTTCGTGATTGTATCAATTATATCATGCGCTCGAAGCAAAACAATAGATGTAAATTTAGGCATAATTGATAAAGATCTGAAAGTAAACTGCAATTTAAATAGAATATATACACGAAATGTAGACGAGCTAACTAAACGTATATA
>NZ_DAHVYG010000010.1 GCF_027327745.1 Geobacter sp. | reverse complement strand
TGCTGGAGCGCCGCCGCAAGGCCGAGGCCGAAGAGCCCGCCGTAGAGGAGCCCCCCCCTGGCCCAGACGGCGGCCAGGATGGCGTCCTTGCTAAAGAAGCCGCCGGTGGGGGGAAGCCCCGCGAGGCAGGCGGCACCGGCCAGGAAAGCCCAGAAGGTGACGGGCATCCGTGTGCGCAGACCGCCCATTCTGAAGATGTCCTGTTCGTGGTGCATGGCCGTGATCACGCAGCCGGCGCCGAGGAAGAGGAGCGCCTTGAAGAAGGCGTGGACCAGGAGGTGGAAGGTGGCGGCGGTGACGGCGCCGCACCCGACCCCGAGCATCATGTAGCCGATCTGGCTGATGGTGGAATAGGCGAGGACCCGCTTCAGGTCCCGTTGGGCCAGGGCGCAAGTGGCGCCGAAGAAGGCGGTGGCGGCGCCGGTGGCCGCCACGGCGGCCATGACGACCGGCGAGGCGCCGAAGAGGGGGAACATCCGGGCCATCAGGTAGACCCCGGCGGTGACCATGGTGGCGGCGTGGATCTGGGCCGAGACCGGGGTGGGACCGGCCATGGCGTCGGGAAGCCAGACCATGAGCGGCACCTGGGCCGACTTCCCCATGGCCCCGGCCAGGAAGAGAAGCCCCAGCGCCGTGACGACCCCGACCGGCACGACGCTCCCCATCTGGTTGATCTGGGCGATGGACTCGGTCCGGAAGAGCTGGAAGCACCAGACGATGCCGATGCCGAAGGCGGTGTCGCCGATCCGGGTGGTGATGAACGCCTTGCGGCCGGCGTCGGCGTTCTTCTTCTCGGTGTACCAGAAGCCGATGAGGGCGTAGGAGCAGAAGCCGACCCCCTCCCACCCGAGGTAGAGGAGCGGCAGGTTCTCCGCCAGGACCAGCACCAGCATGGCGAAGACGAAGATGTTGAGCAGGGCGAAGAAACGGGCGTGGCCCCCTTCCTCCGCCATGTAGCCGACGGCGTAGACATGGATCAGGCCGCAGACGAAGGTGATCATGAGGGTCATCACCAGCGAGAGGGGGTCGAGATAGAGGGTGATGGGGGCCGCGAAATCGAAGTCGGCCAGCCAGGTGGCGAGCTCCACCGTCACCGGCCCCCGGTACGCCCCGAAGGCCAGGAGCGCACAGACGAAGGCCCCCCAGATCACCCCGCAGGCGAGGATCTCGCTAAGCCGGCGCGGGAGATTGCGGCCGACCAGGGCGTTGATGGCGCCGCCAAGGAGCGGGAACAAAAGTATGAGGGTAAGGTAGAGTTTCATCCCTTCAACTCACTGAACTCATCCGCTTCCACCGTTTTCTTCCGCCGGTGGAGGTAGACCACCATCGCCAGGGCGAGCGACACCTCGGCGGAGGTCATGGCCATGATGACGAGGGAGAAGACCTGGCCGTCGGCCATCCCCCACCGGGCCGCGCCGCCGACGAAGGCGAGCATGGTGGCGTTCAGCATGATCTCGATGCCGATCAGGAGCATGATCAGGTTCAGCCGCCAGACCATGACACAGACGAGCCCCAGGGCGAAGAGGATGCCGGCCAGGACCAGGACGTGCTCGTAGGGGACGATCATGGGTGCCGTTCCTCCCGCAACAGGCTTTGCCCCTCACCCAGCCGCCGGCCACCCTCTCCCCGGTCATTTCTCCGTTTCCCCAGATAGAGCGCCCCGACCAGCGCGAAGAGGAGCTGCAGGGAGATCACCTCCACCGCCACGCCGTACTTGCCGAACAGGGCCAGGGCGAATTCCTTGACGCCGATGGCCTTCCCCGCCGCCGAAGCCGCAGGGCCGCGGGAAACGAAGAGGGTCAGGGCCGCCGCCAGGGTCACGGCGCCGAGCACCAGGGCCGGCCACCAGTCGCGGCCGCCTGGAAGTCTGGCCCGCTCCGGGTGGCCCAGGTCGAGCATCATGATCACGAAGAGGAAGAGGACCATGATGGCGCCGGCGTAGATGATCACCTCGAAAACCGCCACCACCGGCGCCCCCAGCATGAAGAAGATCACCGAAAGGGCGAAGAACGAGGTGACGAGGTAGACGATGGCATGCACCGCGTGTTTCTCCGCGATGGCGAAGAGCGTGGCGATGACGGTCACCGCGGCGAGAATGTAGAAAATTGCCGGTTCCATAACGGGTTACAATCTACCATATCGAGGGCAAATTGCAGAAAAAAAGGGGCCTCTCCGGGCAGTTTTGCCGGAGAGACCCCGTGATTTTTCCCTTTGTCCGAGTCGCTGATGCTACTTGTAGTAGCCCACCGCACAGACCTGGTCGTCGACCTTCGTAACGAAGCTCACCTTGGGCACCGGTTCGGTGCTTCCGGGCCGCGGCCACATGTAGGAAACCTCGCTGATGGTTCCCTCCTTGGCGACGGCATACATCTCCTCGCCAAGGGCCCTTCCAGCCTTGTCCTTAAGTCCCTTCAGGCTCTTTCCCACCAGCGTCGGATGGGCGGTGAAGTTGCCGTCGGGCCCTCCGCAGAACGGATAGAGGTCGCGGTCCTTGAAGCCGTCCTCTCCCTTGGTGAACTTGGCGAGGGCCTCGGCCTTGTTGGCCTTGACGGCGGCAACGGCCCGCTCCAGCATGGCCCTGGCCTCGTCGGCGGTGCCGAAATTCCCGGCCAGCGCCGGAGATGCCACCGCAAGCATCACGAGGGCCACGACAACGAACAGACGGAAACGATTCATACGCTTCTCCTTTCTCACTCCCTGAGATGAAGCGCCCCACGGGGGCGCAAACCGCTGTCTCCATACCGCAAGCAGACCATACGTATTTCCCGGTCACCAATGTGTCGCAACATTCAAATATCATAGAACTTGGCAATTGTAAACCGATGTTTCATAATTATCCGGCTACGGCATCAGCCCCCGCACATCCACCGGCGGCTCCTCGTCCGGGTTCCCGCCGCGGGGATTCACCACCCCGATCCCGGCGTGGCGGTAGAAGTTGTACTCCGGGTCCTTGCCGCAGCCGTCGATCAGGAGGTCTTCCTTCTCGTAGACCAGCTCCATTACGTCTCGCTCGCAGATCTCGTAGTCGGGGGTCATCTGGATCGCCAGGGTCGGGCACGCCTCGGCGCAGAGGCCGCAGAAGATGCAGCGGGAGAAGTTGATCCGGAACCACCGGGCGTAGCGGCGCCCCCCCTCCCCTTCCGCCGCCTCCATGGAGATGCAGTCCACGGGGCAGGCGGCGGAGCAGAGGTAGCAGGCGACGCACCGCTCGCCGCCGTCGGGGTCGCGGGTCAGGACGATCCGCGCCCGGTAGCGGGGATAGGGGGTCCGCTTTGCGTCGGGATACTCCACCGTCACCGGGCGGCGAAAGATGTGCTTCCAGGTGACGAAGAGGCCGGTGGCCAGCGCTTTCAGGTCATTGAAAATGGGCATGGGTTTCGTGAAGGGGGCCATTGGCGGCCCCCCGTCGTCTCCGTTACGCCGTCGCCTTGGCGCGCAGCGCCTTCTTCAGAAGATCGAGGGTCTCGGGGTGTCCGTTGGTCTCCGCATAGGTCAGGGCGGTGTTGCCGAGCTTCATCTTGGCGGCCGGGTCGGCGCCGGCGCCGAGGAGGTCCTGCACGCATTCATCGCAGCCGTAGTTGGCCGCCAGCATGAGCGGGGTATGCCACTCGTTGTCCCGGGGATCCACCGCCGCCCCCACCTCCAGGAGCGCCTTGATGGCCCAGGCGTGGCCGCTGGCCGCCGCGTAGTGCAGCGCCGTCTTCCCCTTCTCGCTCTTCGCCTCCAGTTCCGCCCCCCTGGAGACCAGGCCCCGAATCGCCTCCACATCCCCCGCCTTTGCCGCCTCGATGAGCGGCGTGTGCCCGTCCTTGTCCCTCGAATTCACATTCTCCACCATGACACGTCCTCCTTTGCTTCGTTGCGTGAGAGTTCACTACGACGACTTGCCGGCGTGCTGCGTTCGGAGACCCCGTGAATCCCCCCTTTCCCTCAGCGTAGTTCCCTGATCATGAGCCACCAGCCGGTGGCGAGGATATTGACGAGCGCCAGGGGGGTCAGGACCTTCCACCCCAGGTGCATGAGCTGGTCGTAGCGGAGCCGCGGCAGAGTCCCCCGCATCCAGATAAAGAAGAAGGCGAAGGCGAGGGTCTTGGCGACGAACCAGACGAAGGAGGGAAGGAGCGGCCCGTGCCATCCCCCCAGGAAGAAGGTCGTCGCCAGCCCCCCCAGGACGATGATGTTGATGTACTCCCCCACGAAGAAGAGCCCGAAGCGCATCCCCGAGTACTCGGTGTGGAAGCCGGCCACCAGCTCCCCCTCCGCCTCCGGGATGTCGAAGGGGATCCGCTTGCACTCCGCCGCGATGCTGACGAGGAAGATGGCGAAGGCGAGGGGCTGGTAGACGATGAACCAGACCCCCTTCTGGGCCGCCACGATCTCCGAGAGCCGGAGCGACCCGGCGAGCATCACCGTCGGCACCAGCGACAGCCCCATGGAGAGCTCGTAGGAGATGAGCTGGGCCAGCCCCCGGATGGAGCCCAGGAGCGCGTACTTGGAGTTGGACGCCCACCCCCCGAGCGCCACCCCGTACACCGCGATGGAGGAGAGCGCCATGAAGAAGAGAAGCCCCACGTTCAGGTCCGCCACCTGCAGCGGCACCTCCCGGCCGAGGAGCCTCACCGGTGCCCCGAAGGGGATCACCGCGAAGGTGAGGATCGCCGGGATCGCCGCCATGGCCGGCGCCAGGTAGAAGAGCCACTTGTCGGCCTGCGGCGGGCGGAAGTCCTCCTTGGTCAGGAGCTTGATCAGGTCCGCCAGCGGCTGCAGCAGGCCGAAGGGCCCCACCCGGTTCGGCCCCTTGCGGTCCTGGATCCAGGCCAGGAGCCGCCGCTCGGCGAAGACCAGATACGCCGCCAGGGTCAGCACCACGAAGAAGATCAGGGCGATCTTCGCCAGGTGGATGGTTATGTCGAGGGTGAGGTCGGTCATACCACGCCTTGGAGTTCCGGGCTCCGCTACGCCTTCTTCACATATTCCGACTTCAACTGCATGGCGCCGATGCCGTCGATCTTGCAGTCGATATCATGGTCCCCCTCCACGAGGCGGATGTTCCGCACCTTGGTTCCGACCTTAACGACCGCCGACGAGCCTTTGATCTTCAGATCCTTGATCACCGTTACGGAGTCGCCGTCAGTGAGCACATTCCCAAAGGCGTCGCGCACGACGCGGGCTTGCTCCGGGCTCTCTGCCGGCCCAGCCATGGGCCATTCATGGGCGCATTCCGGGCAGACGTACATGGTCCCGTCTTCGTAGGTGTATTCCGAACTGCATTGTGGACATTTGGGTAAACTGCTCATGGTGCTCCTTTTTCTGGTTGGTTAATGGTTTTCGTTCTCTTCCTCGGTCACGCGGGGAGTAGCCCATACCGAGACGGCGAGCCCACCGGCAAGGGCGTACCCGTCGATGCCTTCCACCCCGCACACGGATTCGAGAACGTCTATGGCTTGGTGAAACTCACTGATCACGGTGCGCTTCCCCCTCGGTTTCAGTCCGTCAAGACGTCAAGCGGGACTTCGAGTGAACGGGCTATGGCCGAAAGTGTTTCAACCGTACCCTGCCGCTTGCCGGTTTCGATCTGAGACAGGTACGGCTTGCTTATCCCTGCCCGGTTGGCGAGTTCCTGCTGCGTCAGGCCGCGATATTCGCGCCAGAGTTTAATCGGTGATTCGCCTGCGAGCTCACGGCGGACGATCTCCTCAGGTACCATAAACTCCCGGCCGGCGGTATAAGCTTCATGAAATTCGGCAACAGCACGTGCATCGGCTTCATCCTCAAGCAGTTCCAGAAAATACTGGTAATCTTCGTAAGAAATCACGGCAAACTCAGGACGGCCGTTCTTCTCGATAATTTGCGCTTTCATTGATAAACATCTCCTCTTGGCGCGATTCGCACTACGGCTATCAACAGGGCCTGTTCGTGAATCGTATAAACGACCCGCCAATCCCCAACCCGCAACCGGTAGCCGGGATGATTGGTGAGCTTCTTAATATTGTTGTTCGGCGCCATCGGATCGGCGGCCAAGGCCTCGATCTTCTCCATCACAAGCCGTGCCGTATTGCGCGGCATAGCTTTCAACGTCTTGCGTGCGGCTTTCGAATATTCGATGGAGAACATAATTTATGTTAACATAATGCTAACAAGCCAGCAAACAATTTATTGAGGGGACGCATATATCGCCGCGAAGTTGCCGAAGTCTCTGTCAAGCATAGAGTATTTCCGGTTTCCGGTTGAGGAGCTCCTTCGCTTAGCTCAGTATTTCGAGATTTTACCGTACATTCATGCTCTTACCTTCTGATGCCCAAAAAGCAGCCTGTCCCGAGAGTTGACCCCTTTCTTGTTCTGATCGCGATGTTACCTTCGGGCTTTGCCGCTGATGTGACTGACTTCAATTTTGAAAACTCTTGTTACCTTATCCTTTGCCTCGATGTACTGCTTTCCCTCTTCGATGAAGTCCTGGCAGTATTTCTCCAGCAGCAGAACAAGCGCATAGTAGCGCTCTTTCCCGAATATCATAACGGCTGTGAGCACACCGGCGGCGGTTTTTGCCGACCGGTGCTGCGCTTGGTTATGACTTACCTTCACTTCCCAAACAGCTTCTGCCAGAAGCTCCGTTTCGGAGATTCTCCCGGTTTCAAGCATCTCCAAGCATCAATCTTGTCATCCCAAGCCGCGCCTACCAGAATCTTATCTTCCTTCTCAGTGTGACTGATACAAAAATCAGAGAGATACTTTCGTTCAAAAAAAGCACCTTC
>NZ_DAHVYG010000006.1 GCF_027327745.1 Geobacter sp. | reverse complement strand
GCCATTCTTACAGGCCCCTTTTTACCGGCAAAAACATGGCTCTAAGGCTAAAAACAAGGGCAGATAAGCCCATTAACTGTAATATTTCAGATAGTTAACTTGATCCGACTCCAGCCAGGCAGCAGCGGATTCGGGTACATCGCGAACCTTACCTTAATCAATTCATGACCGAGAGGAGCGGCGCGAAAACCCGCCGACACGTCCGCCAGCAAGCCGCACGAGATCACCGGGCGCCATCTCCAGGGTCCGGTCAGGCCGGCCGATGCCGCAGTAAATGGTCGGCAGAATGGTGAGCACGTCATCATCAATGAGAAGGTCAGAGTTCTCCCGGAACGACAGCGGCGAAACGCTCCCCGGCTCCACCCCCAAATACCCTCTCACCTCCTCCGGCGAGAGTGGCGCAAGGTCGCGGCGGTTTACGCCTACGAGGGCCGCCAGGCGGGGATAATCGACCCTCCTGGTTCCCCGCAATGCCGCCAGGACAATACCGCCGTTGCGGGTGCGGAAGGCCACGGTTTTCACTATCCGCGCCACCTCGAACGACAGGTTTTGTTCCGCATCCTCCATTGTCCGCGTCGCGGCATGCGAATGGAGGACGAACGGAAGGCCGCTCCGCTTGATGATCTCCGCCAGAGCGCGGAAGGCGGTCTTATCATCGTCTGATTCATGTGCGTAGATTTCCACTCAATCCACCTTGCTTTTGCAGGAGCCTCAGCTTATTGAATACTTCCAGGACAATGCAACACTGCTCTTCAACATTGCCCATACGGGACAATAAGTCTCTTCGGACAGCCTGATTGCCCTCTCGACGGAAGGAGCATCAAGCTTGTCCCCTTTCAGATCGAACTGCAGTTCGATATCGGTGATTACCGTGGGATGCTCGTCCATTCGACGGTTCCCGATCGCATTCACAGCCACATCCTCCACCGTCTTTCCCATCTTTCTCAAAAGGAAGAGGACGGTATGACCGCTGCAGCTTGCCAGGCTGATCATAAGCAGTTCCAGAGAAGTCAAGCCGTTATCCTCACCGAGGGGGGGAAAGTAATCTATCTGGACCTCATGCCCGGTATGCCCCTTCCCTTTCAGCTGCATTTTGCCCTGAAGCCCCCCGACTGTCACCTTGAGCTCAGTTCCTGCATTCATGTTTTCCCCCTTTATTCTGACTCAGTGCTTTTCGCCTCACCGTTTGCAGAAAAACCCTGGTGAAACACCACAACTCCATGGGTCTTGTTATTATCAAACGGCAAGGCAAGAAAGTACTCTTGTGGAACACCGTCAAGAAATGAATCCGGAAAAGACTCGCTCATTCCTGCAGAAACTCCCCTATCAACCTGTTTACTTCATCCGGCCGTTCCCGGTGAATGAAGTGCCCGCCGTCCAGAACCTTTCGCTGGACCTCGGCGCTGAAGGCCTTTCCCAATCCTTCCGTCGTTTCCAGCCCGATGCACCCATCGTCCTTCCCATGGATGTAAAGCGTCGGCACACCGATCGGGTCGCGCAGCCGTTCACGCACAGGGGCGAGGCCAGAACTGTGATTGACAGGATTGAGCGTGTGCCGGTAGTAGCTGAGGGCGGCCTTCAGGACCCCCGGCTGCCGGAAGGTATCCTTGAGGGCGGCCATCTCTTCCGGCGGATAGTGCCACCCTGGCGACCAGTCCAGCCACAGCCGTTCCAGGAAGGCGTAATCGTTGTGGGCAACGGCCATCTCGGCGACCGGCAGCTGGAAAAAGTACATGTACCAGGAGCGGCGCTGCTGCTCCGGGTTGGTGATGAGCGATGTGACGAAGACCGCAGAAGGGGGAACAGCGATGGTGATCAGTTTAGAAACCTTGTGGGGGGCCAGGATGGCCGCTCCATAGACGGCCGCCGCTCCCCAGTCGTGGCCAATGAGTATGGCCGGCTCGGCGGAGAGGGCATCCATCAGGGCCAATGCATCCTGGACCAGGGCGGCTGTCTCGTACGGCCCCTCGGGGGCATCGGTCGGAAAATAACCCCGCATGTAGGGGGCGACGACCCGATACCCTGCCGCAGCCAGGTACCGCATCTGGTGGCGGAACGTACGCGGGAGGTCGGGGAAGCCATGAAGAGCCAGGACAAGCGGCCCTTCCCCCGATTCTATGCAGCTGAAGCTCAAACCGTTGGCCCGCACGTTGGCTGTTTTGAAATCGCTGCCTCGTTGCATTTCCAATTCTGAACACCTTTTTTTCATCGATCAGCCTCCTGATTTTGGTCTGTCAGTTAGACTCTGCCAGAGGCAAAGGGTTACATGTGCTCATGAAAAAATAGTCCACTCTTTGTTTTGTATGCCCTCCTTGATCCTTTGCGCAAAAGATTCGTCTGCCGCTTCCTGGTAAAGGTCCTGGTAGAGATCACGCAACGTTCTGAGCTCGACCACTTCCTTCACGGCTTGAACGGCAATCGGGGGACGGGGATCGGATAAAGCATCTTTCGAGATCCACCCCTGGGACAGACCGAATCGGACCCACTGTCTGCAACTGCACGGATTTGTTTTCTTGATCAGCTGGCATCTCTCTTCCATGTAGCCGAACCTTGCGTTGATTGAACTCCTGGGCGGTTCTCCCGGCGATCAACTGAAGGCTCCCCCGCCGCAGCACATTCAGCCGCCGGCCGGCGTCGAGGACGATTCCCTCCGCCGTGCGGTGCCGGGCGAGGAATTCCCGCACCGTGCGCCGGTGGGCCTCTGGTTGCTCCCCGAAGCCGGGGAGCTTCGAGGCGATGAAGTCGTCTTCGTCGGCGAAGAGGAAGCGGACGCGGAAGCGGACCGTCTCCCCCACGCTCCAACCCTCAAGCCCGTGCATGGCGCGGATGGCGGCCTCCCGGGCGGGGCGCTCGTCGCCGCTGCCGGCGCCGAAACGCTCCTTGGCCTCGGTGAAGGAGCCGCCCTCGTCCGGCTCCACGACGACGATGACACCCCCTTCCCGGAGGAGGCCGGCGGCGGTGCGGAGGCTTTCGTCCATCTGATCGGGGGGAACGTGGTGGAGGGAGAGGGTGTAGATGACGACATCGAAGGAGGCGGGGGGAAAGTCGAGGACGCCGTCAGGCATGGGGAGGAACCGGACGGTGGCGGCAGGGGCGGTAGCACGGGCCTTTGCCAGGGCGCCTTTGTCGGGGTCCACGGCCACGACCCTGGCGGCGTGCCGGGCCAGGTCGCGGGTGATCCGCCCGGTGCCGCACCCCACTTCGAGGACCTCTTTGCCCAGCAGGTCACAGTGGGCGGCAATGGTGGCAATGTAGGTATCGTCCGGGTCCTGGAGCATGGGGCACCCCGTCTCAGGAGAGAAGCTTCGTCAGCCAGCCGGGGTGGAGCGGAAGCTCCATCAGTCCCGCCACCCCCATGACGCCGCCGAAGCCGGCGAAGATAAGCGAGAAGCGGAAGAGCCAGAGGTTGGAGGTGAGGGCCGTCACCGCCAGGATCGCCAGTGAAAGGGAGAGGAGGGCATCGGAGAGGTCGAACTGGTCGTCCCGGAAGTTGAGGTCGTCGTACTGCTTCTCGAACCCCTTCGCCTTTTTCATGATCGACTCGCTCTCGCCTTGGTAGCGGGCGATGGTGGTGGCGTAGGATCTTTCCTGGTCCGCCAGGGCCTTCGCCCCGTGGGGCGGCACCGCCAGCCGCAGGGCCCGGGCCTGGTTCAGGCCGAGCTCGGCCAGATGAAGCTTGAGCTTCTTGGCCTGGTACTCGTTCCAGGTGTCCACCGCGTCGGACTTGGCCTGGAGCATCGCCTGGACGATGTTGTCGTCCTTGATCTTGGTGACCGCCATGAAGGCGGAGATGAGCGCCACCGCCACGGCGACGCGGTTGTTGAGCCGGTTGCGGGATTCAGCCTCGGCGAGCCGGGCTTCCATGGTTTCCATTGAGTATCAGCTCCTTGGGCAGATTTTCATCGCATCAGCGGCAAAGGCGCTAGCGCATCGTCACCACGGTGGCCCCCTCCCCTCCTTCGAAGGGCTCGCCGGGGCGGAATTCGAGCACCAGGGGATGGCCGTCCAAGTACTCGCGCACGGCCCGCATGAGGGCGCCGGTCCCCTTGCCGTGGACGATCCGCACCTCCCGGTATCCCTCCAGGGAGGCGTGGTTCAGGAACCGCTCCAGCCGCCCCAGGGCGTCGTCCACCCGAAGACCGATCAGCTTCAGCTCGTGGGGGGCCTCCTGTTCCGGCGCCGCCTTCTTTCCGGCACCGGCCCGCAGTTTCGCCTCCGTCGCCTTTCCCCGGCGGGGGGCCACGTCGGCCACCACCACTTCGAGCTCCATGGCGCCAGCCCGCACCCGCAGGCGCCCCCCCTTGCGGTCGACGGCGGTGATGGTGCCGTCGTGGCCGATTCCCTTCACGAAGACCGTGTCCCCCTCGTGGATGGCGTCGAGGGAGAGGGTCTCCTCGGGGTGGAACTCCTGCAGCTTCGCCTCCACCTGGGCCTCGGCCTCGTCGATCTTTCGCCGCGCTTCGCGGCTCTTCTCCCGCCGGGCCTCCTCGATGATGGCGTTCACGTCGCGCCGGGCACCGCGGACGATCTCCCGCGCCTCCTGGAGCGCCTTCTCCACCGCCTCGCGCCGCTTGGTGTCGGCTTCGGCCAGCCGCTCCCGGGCGATGCGGGCCTTCTCCTCGGCATCCCGCCGCAGGCGCTCCGCCTCGGCCAGGGCTTCCTCGTGGCGCCGCCGCTGCTCTTTGAGCTCGGCCAAAAGCTCGTGAAACTCGGTCTCCATCCGGCCGAGCATCCCGGTGGCGAACTCCACCACCCGGTCGGGAAGGCCGTAGCGGCGGGCGATCTCCAGGGCGTGGGACTGCCCCGGCTCCCCCTTCTTGAGGCGGTAGAGGGGGGTGAGGGTCTCCCGGTCGAACTCCATGGAGGCGTTCACCATGCCGTCGCGCTTGTGGACGAAGCCGACGATGTCGGTGAGGTGGGTGGTGGCGATGACCAGCGCCCCCCGCTCCTGCAGGTCGGCCAGGACGGCGCAGGAGATGGCCGCCCCCTGGACCGGCTCGGTGCCGGTGCCGAGCTCGTCCAGCAGCACCACGGTCCGGTGGTCGCCCCGCGAGAGGATCTGGGCGATGTTGGAGACGTGGGCCGAGAAGGTGGAGAGGCTCTGCTCGATGGACTGCTCGTCGCCAATATCCACCAGGAGGTCGGAGATGAGGGGAAACGACGAGGTGGAGGCCGCCGGCACCGGAATCCCCGCCAGGGCCATGAGGTGGAGGAGGCCGGTGGTCTTGAGGGAGATGGTCTTGCCGCCGGCGTTGGGACCGGTAATGACCATGACCGAATCAACACCCTCCCCCTCACCCCCTCCCATCAAGGGAGGGGGAAACGCTCCCTCTCCCCTGGGGGGAGAGGGTTGGGGAGAGGGGGAATCAGAACCCAGCGCCAGGTCGAGCGGCACCACCCTGCCCGCTTCCCGCTCCCGCGCCATGAGGGCCAGGAGCGGATGGCGCCCCTCGTTCACCCGGATGAAGCGGGCGTCGTTGATCTCGGGGGTCTCGGCACCGAGGGAATCGGCAAAGGAGGCGACGGCGTTCAGGAGATCGAGGTAGACCAGGGTCCGGAACTGCTCCTCCATCCCGTCGGCCTCCCGGCGGATCATCCGGCAGATGGTCCGGACGATCCGGATCATCTCCGCCTTCTCCTCGGCCACCAGGTTCTCCAGCTCGTTGGCAAGGCCGATGATCTCCAGGGGCTCCATGAAGGCGGTCTCGCCGGAGTTGGAGACATCATGCACCACCCCCGGCACCATCCCCTTGGAGTCCATCCGTACCGGGATCACCCACCGCCCCC
The DNA here is from genome assembly GCF_027327745.1 of Geobacter sp. GTDB lineage: Bacteria > Desulfobacterota > Desulfuromonadia > Geobacterales > Geobacteraceae > Geobacter. Next base: position 136,292 of record NZ_DAHVYG010000006.1, on the reverse strand, counting down.
CCCGCTGGGTGATGAAGTCGTCCTGGAGAAAATTGGTGACCCCCGTCTCCCGGACGATCTCGGCCAGCCGCCGCCGGATCCGCTCGGTGAGGGAGCGCTTCTTCTGGCGCAGGTCGTAGAGAAGCGGCGAGGCGGAGTCGAGGATCTCCCCTTCGGAGTCGATGGAGACCTCCAGCTCGTCGAGGATGTCGGGGAAGCCGGTGAGGTGCCCCACCAGCTCCTTCAGAAGCGGGATATCCGAGCGGTAGGCGAACTGCCTGGCGATGGCGGTCATGGTCCGCAGCACCGGGAAGAGGATCACCAGCTCCATGGGATCCAGGACCGCCCCCTCGGGACGGACCGCCGCCAACAGCGGGGTGATATCCTCGAAGGAGGAGAGGGGAAGGGAAACCCCCGTCTGGACCATCCTGCGGATCTCCCCCACCTGGCCGAAGCGCCGGGCGATGGCGCCGCCGTCCCCCAGGGGACGGACGAGCTCGATCTCCTCCCGCGTGGCGTCGCTGTGGGCGTAGCCGGCGATGGCCGAGAGGATCTTGTCGAATTCGAGGGTGCGGAGGGTTTCGGTTCTGATCATCTAAGTAAGTCCTTCGTGTGCTTATTCCTTTTCGTACTTTCCGCTGGCGCGCCGTTTCCGTCGCGCCTTCTGCTTTTTCAGCTTCTCCGCCCTGGCGTCCCGGGGTGCTTCCCCCTTCTGCAGCCGCTCGATCCGCTCCAGCAGTTCCCGCCGGGCCAGGAAGCGGTTCACTGACTGGCTCCGGTCCTTCATGCACTTGACCTCGATGCCGGTGGGGCGGTGGCGGATCTGGACGCAGGATGAGGTCTTGTTGACGTGCTGTCCCCCGGCGCCGGAGGAGCGGACGAAGCTCTCCTCCAGGTCTCCCTCGGTCACCCCGAGCTCCGCCATCTTCTCGCGGAGCCAGCGGTTTTTCTCCTCGCTCACGGCAAAGGTCGTGGTCATGGCATCACGCTTTCGGCCGCGCCGCTACTGCTGCTCGACCCGGTATCCCTTGCGCCGCAGGAGCTCCACGATCCCCCGGGGACCCACCAGGTGCGCCGCTCCCACCACCACGAAGACCGGCCCCTTCCCCTGCATCCGGCGCTCGATGGCGGCGGCCATGGCGCGGTTGCGGGCGAAGATGAGCTTCTCGAAGACCGGCTCCAGGGAGGGGTCACGCTTCAACTCGCCGAGGGTTGCCTCTTCCAGGGCCGCGGCGTCGCCGCTTTCCCACGCCCGGTAGGCGGCGTCGAGCTTCTCACCCCCCTCGCGCATCGTGCTGATGAGGAACAGCTCCTGCTCCCGCGGGGTGAAGCTGTCCAGGAGCGAGTGCTCGTTCATTTCCCCTCCTCCGCCGCTTCGCCGGCGGCGTCGGGGCGGTAGAGGATCCGCTGTTTCTGCTCCACGTAGAGCCGCACGAAGAGCGGTCCGGCCACGGCGACAAGGATCAGCATGCAGCCGGAGAACTCCCGCGGGGTGAGGCGTTCGCCGAGGATGAAGACCCCGGCGAGCATGCTCCAGACCGGGTCGAGGGTGTAGATGAGCCCCGCCCTGGTGGGGGTGGTGTAGCGCTGGAAGGCGTTCTGGAGCGTGAAACAGATCACCGTCGGGAAGATGGCGCAGTAAGCCAGGGACCATCCCCCCGCCACCCCGACCCGGAACGCCGGCCACGGCAGGGCCAGGGAGATGACCGCCCCAACGCAGGCCACGGTGGTGAACTGCACGAAGGTGACGAGGTAGACGTCCTCGTCCCGCAGGACCCGCGACACCGCGATGATATGGACGGCGATGAAGAGGGCGCAGACCGTGGAGAGGAGATCCCCCCGGTTGAACCCATTCGCCCCGCCGCTGGCCAGGAACCAGAGCCCCGCCACGGCGAGGAGGACCCCGCCAAAGGTGACCCGGTCGACCCGCTCGCGCCAGAGGAGAAACGAGAGGAGCGGGATGAAGATGACGAAGAGGTTGTTGAGGTAACCCGCCCGGGAGATGGTGGTCCCCGAGACGCCGAGGACGAAGGAGAGATTCACCGCCGCCAGGGCGACCCCCACCACCGCCCCCCGCCGGACGATCTGGCGGTTGAGGCGCCCCAGGCGCGGGATGCAGATGAGCCCCATGAGGAGCGCCCCCAGGGCGAAGCGGAAGAAGAAGAACTGGACCGGGGGGATCTCCCGCATCCCGATCTTGTTGAAGAGGAAGCTCCCCCCCCACATGAGCGTGGTGAGGACGAGGATCGCCGTGACCTTTCCCTGCGGCAGCGGTGCCGTTTCGCGTGCGTAAGACATCTTTCTATTAAAGACGGCGGGGGTCCGGAAGTCAACAGATGTTCTCGCCCCCGTTGCGCATCTCCCCCGGGGTGCTAGACTAGTTAGGTTAGCTCGCATCAATGCAACGTCGCCGCCCAAGAGAGGAACCGATGATGATCCAGATCACCGATCCCCGTATCGAGGAGTATCTGCGGCGCCTCGCTCCCGAAGACGACCCGGACCTGATCGCCATGGAAAAGCGGGCCCGGGAGCTGGCTTTTCCGATCGTCGACCGCCTCGTGGGGCGGCTCCTCTACCTCCTCACCCGGCTCCGGCAGCCCCAGCTCGTGGTGGAGCTCGGCTCAGGCTTTGGCTACTCCGCGTGGTGGTTCGCCCGGGCCGTCAGCATCACCGGCAAGGTGGTGATGACCGATCGCGACGGGGCAAACATCGAATACGCCCGGACCATGTTCCGGCAGAATGGCCTCATCAACCGGGTGGAGCTCCGGGAGGGGGACGCCCTGGAGATCGGCCCGGAGTACCGCGACATCGACATCCTCTTCATCGACCTCGACAAGGAGCAGTACCTGCGGGCGGCGGAAACAATGATCCCGCGCCTGGCGAAAAATGCCCTCCTCATCTCCGACAACGCCCTCTGGCACGGCAGGGTGGCGGAGGGGGAAGACGACCCGGGAACCCGCACCATCCGGGAGTTCAACGACTTCATCTGCAGCCGACGTGATTTTTTCACCACCATCATCCCGTTGCGGGACGGGGTGATGATAGCCTACCGCCTGTCATAGGAGGCGGCAGAAAGGGGAACCCATGAAACGAATCGTCACCGCGGCAGTCGTCCCGTTCCTCGCCCTCGCGGCGGGGTGCGCCACCAAAGGCTTCGTCCAAGAGCAGACCGCTCCCCTGGCGGACCGGCTCAGCGGAGTGGAGAAGCGGCTGAGCACCATCGAGGCCCAGGTTACCGACCTGGCGAAGCGGCCCGTAGTCTCACCCGCCGATATCGACGCGGCGAAGAATGAGGCCCAGCAGGCGGCCCAGAGCGCCCAGAGCTCGGCGGGCGCGGCCTCCACCGCGGCGAGCCGGGCCGAGACGGCCGCCTCCCGGGCCGAAGCCGCCGCATCCAGGGCGGAAGGGGCAGCCCAGCAGGCGGAGAAGGCGGCGGGGAAATCGGTGAAGGCCTTCGAGCTCCAGCAGAAGAAGTAACAGGTCACCGGCCGATATCGACCGGCACTCCGCGCTTCTCGGCCAGGGCCCGGAACAGGCGTAGCGCATTCACTTGGCCGAGGGCATCCCGCGCCAGGATGAGACGGGTCGCCTCCGCCGCATAGTCGATCTGCGCCCCGTCGTCGCGGTGGACCTCGATGAGGAGACGACCGTCCTGCACCGCCACCTTCACCGGTTCGCGGACTATGGCGACCGGGGTCCCGACGGGGACCAGGCGAAAGAGCACGGGAATATCCTCCGGGTAAAGGCGGATGCAGCCGTGGCTCACCGCGCGCCCCACCCCCCACGGCCTGTTAGTGCCATGGATCATGAGACCGTCGTCGGTCAGGCGCAGGGTGTGGCTCCCGAGGGGGTTGTCGGGTCCGGGAGGGACCACGGCGGGGAGGCGGGGGTGCTCGCGCCGGATGGAGAGTGGAACGTGCCAGGGGGGATCGGCGCGCTTTTCCATCACCCGGTAGCTGCCGGGAGGGGTCTCCGTCCCCTCGCTCCCGGTGCCGACCGGAAAGGTGGCCACGACGGGGGGACCCGAGACCGGAACAAAGTAGAGGCGGAGTTCGGAGAGGTTCACCACGAGGCGCCCCGGCGCCACCGCCGCCGGCACGACATGCTCCCCCGGGATGGTGACGGGGGTTCCGGTGGGGGGTACGAACGGGTCGAGGCCGGGGTTGGCCGCTGCGATTTCATTGAAACCGAGGTCGTAGGTCCGGGCGACCTCGATGAGCGATTCCCCCGGCCGCACCTCCCGGAGCAGGCTCCGGCCCACCACCTCGCCAGGGCCCGGAAAGACGGCCGCCTCCGCCGGCAGCGTCCCCAGGAGCGCCACCCACGCCAGCAGCGCCGTCCTCCGGTGCCACCGCTTCACGATAGCGACGCGGGGGAAAGCCATCCCCTCCTCCTACTGCCCGAACACCGTCCGCAGCAGGTCGGTGGTGCGGGCCGCCGGGTCCGTTCTGATCTTCTTCTCTTCGGCACCAATCATCGCGAAGAGGCCATCGAGGGCCTTGTTGGTCACGTAGTCGTCGAGGTTCAGGGATTGGGTGCCGGTCAGGGCGGAGACGGGAAGCGCCTCGTACTGGTCGAGCAAGTTCTTGTAGGCCCGGACGGTCCCGACCTGCTCCATGCTCTTCGTCACCGCGGGTTTGAACGCCTCGAAGAGCCTGCCGCGAGTCTTTTTCTCGAAGAAGTCGGTGGCTGCCCGGTCGCCGCCGGCCAGGATCCCCTTCGCGTCCTCCACCGACATCTGCCGGATGGCGTCGCCGAAGAACCCCGCCGCCTTCGGAGCCGCCTTGTCCGCCGCCCGGTTCATGCTGAGCACCAGCTCGTCCACCTGGCTCTGGTAGCCGAGGGTGCCGATGACGTTGGCCACCTGCTGGATCTTGTCGGGGAGGAGGATCCTGATGAGCCGGTTGCCGAAGTAGCCGTCGGGTTTCGCCACTTCCTTCACCGCCCGTTCGGTGCCGGTGGCAAGGGCCTCCTTCACCCCCCTGACGACGGTGGTGTCGTCGAGGGAGCTTTCCTGCACCGCGGGGAGCAGCTCCCGGGTGAGATCGTCGAAGACCCCGGCCACCCCGGCGGCGGGAAACAGCAGGATGACGGCAGCCAACGACAACGGGCATTTCATGACGGCCTCCTTTCCGTGACGCCCCCCGTCGTGGAGGGGTACGGAAAGTATGGATCCTTTGCGCAACATTGCAAGCGGTGGAAAAGATTGGCCAGCGGAAGCGCTTCGAAAGGAACTGAAGCGGCAACGGAGGAAGAACCATGATCGACTGGAACGTGGTGGCTACGTCACGGGAGGAGGGGTTTCGGGACACGGTGCAACTGCTGGAGGAGTTCGGTCCGGTGAGCCGGACCGACTTCTACAACGTGCTCGTCCTGCGGGTGGACGACATCCCGGCGGCGCTGGAGCGTCTGCGGCGCCGCATCGACGAGGAGCCGGGGATCGAAAACTTCCTCGCCCGGTTCATCCCCCTCACCCGGACCTTCGCCTTCCACAGTGCCGAGGAGTTCGAGGCGCGGGCCGTCGAGGCCGTCGGCGGCTGGGTCGCCCCCCTGGCGGGAAAGAGTTTCCACGTCCGGATGTGCCGGCGCGGCTTCCGGGGGAAGCTCTCCAGCATGGACGAGGAGCACTTCCTCGACGGGCATCTGCTGGCGCTCCTGGAGAAGGCCGGCGCGCCGGGCCGGATCACCTTCGCCGACCCCGACGCCGTCATCGCCGTGGAGACCGTCGGCCCCCGGGGAGGGCTCTCCCTCTGGAGCCGGGACGAGCTGGCCCGCTACCCGTTCCTGGGGCTGGACTGAATCTGAATTCGGCAGTTGCCCGCATGCTTCATTCGCTGAAACGCACTATTTTGGCTGAAGAGAGCGTTTCACCTCTCCCGCCAGGAGGTCGGCGGCCCGCTGGGGCTCGGGGAGACGGTAGCGGACGGCGCAGCGGAGGACGATGTCGACCGCCTCGGGAAGGGTGATGAGGTGGCCGGGGGAGATGAAGAGGGGACGCACCCCGGGACGGGTGCGGAGCACCGCCCCCACCGTCTCTCCCCGGTCTACGAGGGGGGTCCACGCCCCCCGCTCCGGGGCGGGGTCCGCATGTTCGCCCACGAGCCGCGACTTGGCGCTCCCGATGGCGGGGAGGTCGAGGAGGACGCCGAGAAACGACGCGATGCCGAGCCGGCGGGGATGGGCGATCCCCTGGCCGTCGACGATGAGGAGGTCGGGACGGCGGGAGAGCCGTTCGAGGGCGGCGATGAAGGCGGGGGCTTCCCGGAAGGAGAGATAGCCGGGAACGTAGGGAAAGGAGAACGGCATCACGGCGTGGGCCGTCTCCAGCGGTTCCAGAGAGGGAAAGGCGAAGAGCGTTGCCGCGGCGACGATCCGGTCGCCGGCGAAGGCGGCGTCGACCCCCGCCACGGTGGCCGGCTCGTGCCCGAGGGGAACCAGCCGCACCTGCCGCGCCAGGCGCTCCTGGATCGGCTTCGCCTCCGCAACGGTGGCGGGCCAGGGAAACGGAAGGATCACCGTCTCCTCCGCGGCCTCACCTGAGCACCACCTTGTTCTTCCCCGTGTATTTCGCCTGCATCAGGCACTCGTCGGCGGTGCGGATCAGGTTGCCGAGGGCCTCTTCGACGCCGGCCCCCAGTTCCCCCTGGGCCACGCCGATACTGACGGTGGCGGGGACGATCCGGGCGCTCGCCTCCCCGATCCGCGCCCGGAGGTTCTCGGCCACGGTCCGAAGCGCCGCCGGCTCCACCGGCGAGAGGAATACGATGAACTCGTCGCCGTCGTAGCGCCCCACCACGTCGGAGCGCCGCAGCTGCGCCGTGATGGTGTCGGCAACGACCTGGAGCACCCGGTCGCCGGCCTCGTGGCCGCGGCTCTCGCCCAGCAGCTTGAAGTAGTCGAGATCGATCATCATCACCCCCACATTGCTCCCGGTGCGCTGGGCGGCGTGGGCGAGGGGCATTACCTCCCGGAAGAATGCGGCTCGGGTGAGGACGCCGGTGAGGGGGTCGAGATGGGCCTGGGCCGCCAGCTGCCGGGCCTCGTTCCAGAGACGGAACAGGGCCTCGCCCAGGAGTTCCGACGCGGGGGTGGCCATGCCGCAGGAGCCGATGCCGTCGATGAAGCGGCGCAGGTAAATGCCGTAGCCGTGGTCGTTGGCATCCTCGCCGGTGGTGTCCTTAGCCATGCGGCAGATGCTGGCGAAGGCGGGGTGGAGAAGGCAGAGCTGCAGGCGGAAGGCGAGGAGGCAGGCGGCTTCCGGGTTCGGGGCCCGCCGGTAGCGCTCGAACTGCTCCTCGATGTTGCGCTCGATCATGTCGAGCTCCTCCCGCGTATCAGCCGGCCGGTAGATGACCAGGGGGAGGAGATTCCCGCTCTCCGCGGCGCGGAGCTGGACTAACAGGGCGGTGTGATGGTTCGTCTGGGCCGCCACCGCCTCCCAGAAGCGTCGGGCATCATCGTTCTCCGCGTGGGACGCGAAGGTGCCGAAGATCTGCGCCGCCTTCCGTTCAAGGCTCAGGCACTGATCGATGATCTCGTGCAGTATGTCGCTCCCCATGGTAAACCTCCTCACCGACCGTTATCGGGGCGGCTGACGCCCCGCCACACCGTTTACCAATCAGTGGGCCTCGCTCCAGTTCCGCCCGCAGTTCACCTCGACCCTCAGCGGCACCCGCAACTCCACGGCATGCTCCATCTCGTGCTGCACGAGCCGTTCCATGGCGGTCCGCTCCTCTTCCGGCACCTCGAAGACCAGTTCGTCGTGGACCTGCATGATGAGGCGACTCCCCATGCGGTCGCGCTTCAGCCGCTGCGTCACCTTTACCATCGCCTCCTTGATGATGTCGGCGGCGGAGCCCTGGATCGGGTAATTGACGGCGTTTCGCTGGGCAAAGGCCCGGATGTTGCCGTTGGCGCTCTTGATGTCGGGGATCGGGAGCCGGCGGCCCAGCAGCGTCGTCACGTACCCGTTCTCCTCCGCCTCCCGCATGCAGCCGTCCAGGAAGGTCCGGGCGCCGGGGTGGCGGGCGAAGTAGTTGTCGATGAACTCCCTGGCGACCCTGGTGGCGATGCCGAGCTGCCTGGCGAGGCTGAAGGCCCCCTGGCCGTAGATGACGCCGAAGTTGATCGCCTTGGCCTGGCGCCGCATCTCCGGGGTCACCATCTCGGGGAAGAGGCCGAAGACCTCGGAGGCGGTACGGGTGTGGATGTCCTCGTCCCGGGCGAAGGCGTCGCAGAAGACCCGGTCCCCCGAGAGGTGGGCCAGGACCCGCAGCTCGATCTGGGAGTAGTCGGCGGAGAGGAGCACATGTCCCGCTTCGGCGATGAAGGCTCGCCGGATCCGCCTCCCCTCCTCGGTCCGGACCGGGATGTTCTGCAGGTTCGGCTCCGACGAGGAGAGGCGCCCCGTGTTGGTGACGGTCTGGTTGTAAGAGGTGTGGACCCGGCCGGTGGCCGGATGCACCAGCTTCGGCAGGGCGTCGGTGTAGGTGGATTTGAGTTTCGCCAGACCCCGGTACTGGAGGATGAGGGCGGCGATCTCGTGCCCCGCCTCCGCCAGGCGCTCCAGTTCCTCCACGTTGGTGGACCAGCCGGTCTTGGTCTTGGTCTTCTTGCCGGTGGGAAGCCCCATCTTCTCGAAGAGGACCTCGCCCAGCTGCCTGGGGGAGTTGAGGTTGAAGGGCTCCGGCGCAAGCCCCGTGATCCGCCCCTCCAGCTCCGAGAGCTGCGCACCGAAGCCGGCGGAGAGCTCACCGAGGAGCGAGAGGTCTAGCCTCACCCCGGCCAGCTCCATCTCGGCCAGGATCGGCACCAGGGGCATCTCCACCTCGAAAAAGAGCCGCTCCATCCCCGTCTCCGCCACACGGGGGAGGAAGAGGCGGTGGAGGAGCCACGCGGCGTCCGAATCCTCGCAGGAGTACACTGACGCCTTCTCCACCGGCACCTGGGCGAAGTTCACCTGCTCTTTCCCCTTCCCCGCCACCTCCTCGTAGGAGATCATTTTGTGGTCCAGATGCTCCACGGAGAGGGAGTCGAGGCCATGGCTGGAGCGGAGCGGGTTCAGGAGGTAGGAGGCGACCATGGTGTCGCACCAGACCCCCGCCAGCTCGATGCCGTGGCGGCGGAAGACCTGGTAGTCGTATTTCAGGTTCTGCCCCACCTTGCGCACCCTCGGGTCGGTGAGCAGTGGCCGCAGGGCGTCCAGTACCCGCTGGCGGGGGAGCTGCCCCGGCGCCCCGAGGTAGAAGTGCCCCACCGGGATGTAGCACGCCTCGTGGTCGCGAAAGCTCAGGGAGATGCCGACGATCTCCGCCTCCAGGGGGTTCAGGCTCGTGGTCTCCAGGTCCACGGCGAAGGTGCCGGCCGCCTCCAGTTCCGCCAGCAACGCCCGGAACTCCTCCTCGTTGAAGATGGTCCGGTACTGCTCGGTGGAGAGGGTCGCCTCGCTGGTCAGCTCCTTCATGAGGGTGGTGAAGCCGTACTCCCGGAAGAGCTCGGCGAGACGCCGGTTGTCGGGGGGGGAGGCGGCGAAGGCTTCAAAGTCGAAGGGAACCGGCACGTCTTGCACGATGGTGGCAAGCCTCCGCGAGAGGCGGGCCTGCTCCGCAAACTCCCGGAGCTTCTCCCCGGTCTTCCCCTTCACCTCACCGGCCTTCTCAAGAAGCGCGTCGAGGGAGCCGAACTCCTGGATCAGCCTGATGGCGGTCTTCTCGCCGATACCCGGAACGCCGGGGATGTTGTCGGAGCTGTCGCCGGCAAGCCCCAGGATGTCGATCACCCCTTCGGGGCCGACGCCGAAGCGCTCCCGCACCTCGGGGATGCCGGAGACCTTCTCCTTCATGGTGTCGAGGAGCGTCACCCGGTCGCTCACGATCTGCATCAGGTCCTTGTCGCCGGTGACCACCACCGTCTCCATCCCCCGCTCCTCGCACTCCCGGGCGATGGTGCCGATGATGTCGTCCGCCTCGTATCCCGCCAGTTCCAGCACCGGGATATTGAAGGCCCGGACCATCTCCTTGATGGGGGCGATCTGGGGGACCAGGTCGTCGGGCATGGCGGAGCGGTTGGCCTTGTAGTCGGGGTAGAGCTCGGTGCGGAAGGTGGTGCGCCCCGCGTCGAAGACCACGGCCAGATGGTCGGGGCGGCGCTCCTTCATTACCTTGAGGAGCATCTGGGTGAAGCCGTAGAGGGCGTTGGTGGGGAACCCCTTGGGGGACGAGAGGTGCCGGATGGCGTAGTAGGCCCGGTAGATGTAGGAGGAGCCGTCGATGAGGTAGAGGGTCGGAGGGGCGGCCATTCAGTTCCCCTCCGGCTCGCGGGTGAAGATGACGAAGGCCATGCTCGGCCGCCGGCTCGCCTCCCGCATGGCGAACTGCATCCCGTCGAGGCGCCATCCCTTGGCCGTCCACTCGTTCAGGACCTCCTCCAGGGTGTCCTCCGTCACGGTACTCAGCTCGACCACCTTGTATGTCAGCACGCATCACCTCCCGGACGGTTTCCGGGAATAGTAGCCCATCTCATCCCGTGCTTCAAGGATTAAGCCGCAGAAAAATCACGACACCGGACAGTTTACGGCAAGTATAACCCAGCAATACAATTAGAAAAATTAATTTTATCGCCGTTTGCAACGCCCGGGTGACGTGGTATCATGATTATCATCACAGGCAAAGGAGGTGACAGAAAGTATCGATCGGCAACCGCACCTCCCCGCGGGGGTGCACATCAACGACACGAGGTGTTCGGTATGATGGAAAAAGAAACCGAAGTGATCGAAAGATTGGCTGAAGACGCTGAGATGACCCTTGAGACCGACTACGACAAGAAGGATATGAAGGAGCGGAGGGGACTTCTGAAGAGCACCCTCTACGATGGATCGAAAAAACTCAAGCACAGCATTCCCAAGGGGAAACGGGTCTAAAGTCCGACCGGAACATAGAAGAGAAAACGCAAAAGGGGGGGGGAGTCGTCATGGTGGCGGCTCCCCCCCTTGACTTTGGAGCTGGCGTTATTATCTTTCACTCAGATGCATTCACCACCAAGTCTATACAATCATCCCAGAGGAGGTCTTTCAGCCATGGCAATCGTCAAGTACAGCCCATTCCGTGATCTCAGGAACCTGCAGGAGCAGATGAACCGGCTCCTCGACCTCGCCTGGAGCCGCGAAGGGGGGGAAGAGCTCCGCGAAGGGGCTTGGCAGCCGCCCGTGGACATCTTCGAGGACGAGAATTTCGTGGTCATCAAGGCCGAGCTTCCCGGCATCGACCAGAAGGACATCGAGGTGCGGATCGAGGACAATACCCTGACGCTGCGGGGCGAGCGCAAGCACGAAGAGGAAGTGCGCAAGGAGAACTACCACCGGATCGAGCGCTACTACGGCGGCTTCCAGCGCAGCTTCTCCCTCCCCCACACCATCGACCAGGAGAAGGTCAAGGCGACCTGCGACAAGGGGGTCCTCACCATCACCCTCCCCAAGCGGGAAGAGACCAAGCCGAAGCAGATCAACGTGGAAGTGAAGTAAGGCAAAAGGCCGGGGAAACCCGGCCTTTTTGTTCACGCTCACGCGTTTTTCAGCGCGAACCCTCGTTCATGCTCCCCGTCCGGTACCCTTCCAGATCCAGCGCCACGTAGGTAAACCCGATCCTCTTGAAGTGCGCCGTCACCTTCCGCCGCAGCTCCGGCTCCAGCAGCCGCGGGATCTCCCGCTCGGCGAGCTCGATCCGGGCCGTCTCACCATGGTAGCGGACGCGGTAGGTGGAGAACCCCTCCTTCCGGAGAAACTCCTCGCAGGCCCCCACCTTCCGGAGCCGCTCCGGCGTGATCTCCGTCCCGTAGGGAAAGCGGCTCGACAGGCAGGCGAAGGGCTGCTTGTCCCAGGTGGCAAGCCCCAGCTCCCGGCTCAGTTCCCGGATCTCCGCCTTGCCGAGCTCCGCCTCCAGCAGGGGACTCCGGACCCCCAGCTCCTGGATCGCCCGGCGCCCCGGCCGGATGTCAGAGAGGTCGTCCACGTTGCTCCCGTCGGCGACCCAGGCGAGCCCCAGTTCCGCCGCCTTGCGGCCGGCCATCTGAAACAGCTCCTTCTTGCAGTAGTAGCAGCGGTTGCGGGGATTGAAGGCGAAGTCGGGGATCTCCAGCTCGTTGGACTCCGCCACGACCAGCCGCGCGCCGATCTCCCGGGCGAGGGCCACCGCCTCGTCGAACTCCGATTCCGGGTAGGTGGGGGAGGTGGCAGTGAGCGCCACGGCGCCGTCGCCGAGGAGATCGTGGGCTACCCGCAGGAGGAACGTCGAGTCGACCCCGCCGGAGAAGGCGACGAGCACCGACCCCATCTCCCGGAGAATGTTTTTGAGTTTTTCGTATTTTTGATGCACGTCGTTCATTGGTGGTCCCTTAAACGAGAAGCCCGTTCGGGGAACGGGCTTCTTCGGTATTATCCGGAAAGGTTCTTGTTACCGCCAGGCTAGTCGAACACTCCCGTCGACAGATACCGCTCGCCGGTGTCGCAGAGGATCGTGACGACGTTCTTCCCCGGACCGAGCTTCTTCGCCACCTGCAGGGCGGCGAAGACGTTGGCCCCGGAGGATATCCCCACCAGGATCCCTTCGTCGCGGGCCAGGCGCCGGACCGTCTCGTAGGCATCCTCGTTGGTTACCCGGATGATCTCTTCGTAGACCCTTGTGTTGAGCACATCAGGGACGAAACCGGCGCCGATCCCCTGGATCTTGTGGGGACCCGGCTGCCCCCCGGAGAGGACCGGCGACGCATCCGGCTCCACCGCCGCGATGCGGACCCCCCCATTATGCGCCTTCAGCACCTCGCCGACGCCGGTGATGGTGCCGCCGGTCCCGACGCCGGCCACGAAGGCGTCGATGGACTGGCCGTCCAGGGCGCTGAGAATCTCCGGACCGGTGGTCTTGCGGTGCACCTCGGGGTTCGCCGGGTTCTTGAACTGCTGCATCATGATGTGGCCCGGCTGGGCCGCCAGCTCCTCCGCCTTCTGCACGGCACCGCGCATCCCCTGGGCCCCGGGAGTGAGGACCAGCTCGGCGCCGTAGGCGGCCAGGAGCCGCCGCCGCTCGACTGTCATGGTGTCCGGCATGGTGAGGATCAGCTTGTACCCCTTCACCGCGCAGATCATGGAGAGGCCGATGCCGGTGTTGCCGCTGGTGGGCTCCACGACCGTCATCCCCTGCTTGAGGAGGCCGTCGCGTTCCGCGGCCTCGATCATCGAGAGGCAGATCCGGTCCTTCACGCTCCCGCCCGGGTTGAAGAACTCCGCCTTGGCGTACACCGCCGCCGAGCCCGGCGCTTCGAGGGCCGCCAGCCGCAGCAGCGGGGTGTTTCCGATCTGTTCGATAACGTTGTAACTGGTAAGCACCGGCATTTCCGCCTCCTTAGTTCCCTAGATGAAATACATGAACCGATGGTCCTGCTCCCGCTTGATCCCCAGCTGCTGGCCGCGGTCGCACAGGTCCTTGATGGTGATGGACGAGAAGTATTCGACGAGCCTGGTCCCCGCCTCGCACCAGAGTTCCTGGGTCACGCAGCTGCCGTCGAAGGTGCAGTCGGGCTTCTTCTTTTTCTTCTTTACACACTCGACGAGGTTGATGTCCCGCTCCGTAGCGAGAAGGACATCGGCCACGGTGATCTCCTCCGGCTTTCTCGCCAGAAAGTACCCCCCCTGGGGTCCCCTCTTGCTCTTGAGGATGCCGGCCCGCTTGAGCCCCTGGAAAATCTGTTCGAGGTAGCGGGGCGAAATCCCCTGCCGCCGGGAGATATCCTGCACCTGGGCGGGGAGATTACCGGAATTGTACGCAATGTCGAAGATCGCCCGCAGACCATAGCGGCTTTTGGTGGAAAGCTTCATCGTTCCCCCTGAAGCTTTTGCAAAACTACTGCGGGGGCCGGTCTGCTTTGTTGCCGCTCGCTCGAAAGCTCAACGTACCGACGGGTACGCCTCGCTTCCTCGCTCGCTTGCGCCGTGCATCCCGGCCTCCTCATGACGTTTTGCAAGAGTTTCCCTCTGAATTTTGAGAGAACTATACCTTCCTTTACTTAAAACATCAAGAACTCAATTGACGCTTCGGATAATTCCCGTTGCATCTGCAGGAGAATTAACCGCCGGGCCGGCGAATAGACATGGAACGAGAGAGGAAATTACCGCAGGTTCACGTGGCAGGCGACGCAGAGACCGACCTGTTCCGTGTCGGGGACGAGATGTCCCTTTTCGGGATTCCGTAGATCATGGCAGGAAATGCAGTCAACGGCACCGTCCACCAGCACGATCCCCAGGGATTGGAGCTCGGCAACGGGCCGGTAGGAGCTCTCCTTCCCCTGCGGGGGATAGGGGCGGCGCACCGGATGGGACGACCAGATCGAGCAGTTGGCGGTGCAGTAGTCGACGGCCCGGGCGATGCGGCCGTCGTGGCAGAACAGGCAATCTTCCATGCTGCCGCGGGGGTTGACCTCCTCGCCGTGGTGCGGCACCTGCTCCGCCCCCAAGGTGGGTAGGCAAGTCAGCAGGAGACTCCCCGTCAGCAGCGCGACCAACACAACCCGTCCCCTCGCCATGGCGTCACCTCCACGAAAACGATTAAACAAGGCCAATCAAGTTTATCGTGGAACTGCCGCCGCGCAACGGGGAAGGTCACCAGAATTTCTGAGGAGGCTCCACCTTGTCGACGACGACGATCTCCTTGTCGATCACCTGGAACACGAAGCCGAGGTCATTCGTCCAGCGGTCCCCCTCTTCCAGCGGAACCGGCACCTCCCGCCGGCCGAGCCAGACCTCCTCATCGCCGATATAGGCGAACCAGTCGAGGTTGCCGGTCATCCAGATCCTGTTCTTGATATCCATCATGGGAAATTGCCTCCGCGATTTTTTTGTCCATCATACCGAAACGGCGAAGAGGCGGTCAAGGAAACCCGGTTTTTTCTTGTTGGCAGCCGGCGTTTCTGATATTCGTATGCGATTGCATTACCCGAATACAAAGCCCGCGAGGAGGGGAGATACGATGAAGTTCACCAAGATGCACGGTGCCGGCAACGACTATGTCTACGTAAACTGCTTCGAGGAGCAGGTCGATAACCCCGAGCAGGTGGCGATCAAGGTCTCCAACCGCAACTTCGGCATCGGCTCCGATGGCCTCATCCTCATCATGCCCTCCGACAAGGCCGACGTCCGGATGCGGATGTTCAACTCCGACGGCTCCGAGTCCGAGATGTGCGGCAACGGCATCCGCTGCGTGGCAAAGTACGCCTACGACCACGGCATCGTGGACAAGAAGGAGATCACCGCCGAGACCGGCGCCGGCATCCTGACGCTTCAGCTCGTTCCCGGCGCCGACGGGAAAATCGGGAAGGTGCGGGTCAACATGGGGAAACCGCGCCTCACCCGCACCGAAATCCCCGTGCTCGGCGAGCCGGCCGACGGGCAGATCGTCAGCCAGCCCCTCAACATCCTCCACACCACGTTCCGGATCACCTGCGTCTCCATGGGGAACCCCCACTGCGTGATTTTTGTCGACGACGTGGAGAACTTCCAGGTCGAGAAGTACGGCCCCCTGATCGAGAATCACGAGATGTTCCCCCGCCGCACCAACGTGGAATTCGTCCAGATCATCTCCCGCACCGAGGTCCGCCAGCGGACCTGGGAGCGGGGCGCCGGCGAGACCCTCGCCTGCGGCACCGGCGCCAGCGCCGTCTGCGTGGCGGGTGCCCTCAACAGCCTCACCGAGAAGAAGATTCTCAACCACCTCTCCGGCGGCGACCTGGAGCTGGAATGGGCCGACGACGGCTTCCTCTACATGACCGGCCCCGCCACCGAGGTCTTCTCCGGCGAGATTAATCTTTAACCCGTATGCGCCCTGGTTTTGGGCAGACACACGGGTCTGCCCCTACATTTCCCCCTATGCAAACCTGCCCCATGTGCACGAAATGGCACGACGAACCGGCACTGCGCATCGCGGAGCTGGAGCACACCCTTGTGATGCTCAACCGTGACCAGTTCTTCCCCGGCTACACCTTCGTCTTCACGAAGGAGCACGTCACCGAGCTCTTCCACCTCTCCCCCGCGGTCCGGCAGGGGGTCATAGAGGAGGTCACCGCCGTGGCCGCCGCCCTTTACAACCTGCTGCAGCCGGCTAAAATGAACTACGAACTCCTCGGCAACATGGTGCCCCACATGCACTGGCATCTGGTGCCGCGCTTCGCCACCGACCCCCTCTGGCCCCGTCCCATCTGGAGCGAGCCTCACGAAGAGGTCATCCTCACCGCCGCGGAGTCCGCCGAGCGGATCGAGTTGATCAGAAAACAGCTGGTTTAAGAAAGGTACTTATGGATTACCTGGGCGCCCACATGTCCATCGCCGGCGGCCTCCACAACGCCCCCGGGCGCGGCGTGAAGGTCGGCTGCGGCGTCATCCAGATCTTCACCCAGAACTCCAACCAGTGGCACGGCAAGATGCCCACCGACTCCGACGTCGCCCTCTTCCGGGAAAAGTGGGAGGGATCGGGGCTCCACGAGATCGTCTGCCACGACATCTACCTCATCAACCTGGCCGCCGCCCCGGGGGAGGTCCGGGAGAAGAGCCTCGTCTCCTTCCGCGAAGAGATGGAGCGCTGCGCCCGCCTCGGCATCGCCAAGATCGTCATGCACCCCGGCTCCCACCTGGGGGAAGGGGAAGAGACCGGCATCCGGCGGATCTGCGAGGCCTTCGACGCGCTCTTCGCCGCCACCCCCGACTTCACCGGCAAAGTCCTCCTGGAGACCACCGCCGGCCAGGGCTCCAACCTCGGCTACACCTTCGCGCAGCTGCGCGCCATCATCGATGGCTCCGCCTTCCCCGACCGCTTCGGCATCTGCTACGACACCTGCCACACCTTCGCCGCCGGCTACGACATCACCACAAGGGAGGGGTACGACCGGGTCTTTGCCGAATTCGACCGGGTTATCGGCATCGACCGGCTCCACTGCTTCCACATGAACGACTCCAAGAAGGGTCTCAACTGCCGGGTCGACCGCCACGAGCACATCGGGCAGGGGGCCATGGGACTCGACGCCTTCCGCTTCCTGGTGAACGACCCGCGCTTCGTGAAAGTTCCAAAGATCCTCGAAACCCCCAAGGGGGACGACGACGAGTTCGACCGGATGAACCTCAAAACCCTCCGGGGTTTGGTCCAACTCTGACGCGGACGGCAGGCGCCGGACGCATCAAGGGCCGCGCCATCTGCCGACGCGGCCCTTGTAGTTCCCCTCTTGTGCCGGCAGCTCCTCAGGCCGGCTTGATGTTACGGTTCGTGCGGAATACGTTCTCCGGATCCCATTTCGCCTTGACCTCGACCAGCCGCCGCAGCCCCTTCCCGAGGGCCGCCCGGACACGCTCGGGGCCTTCGTCCTCGGCCAGGAAGTTGAGGTACGTCCCGCCGATGGAGAACGCTTTCATGTCGTTCCACGCCTCGCGCGCCCATGCGACGTTTGCCCCGTCCTGATCCGCCCCTTCCCACGACCCCGCAATGTTCAGCACGTACCGCGCGCCGCGGTTGTCGACGGGGGAGTGGTCGTCCGAAAGTCCGTTCAGGGCGCCACCGATCTGAAACAGAATCACCGCCGACTGGGGCGAGCAGATCCTGGCCGCATGCTCCATGGCCTTCCCGCACAGTGCGGGTTCGATGCGCGAGAGATACTCGCTTTTCCAGTAATAGCGCCGCCCCTTCGGCTGCGTGGCATCGAGCAGCGACTGCATCTGCGCGTACGGCCGGCGCACCAGGATGTCACCGACGGGAGTGCCGAACGACTTGATGGGGACAACGGCCTTCTCCCCCTCGGCGGGGTTTCCGCTGTAACAGGCGAGAATCGCCACGATCGGCTTCGCGACAACCTGGTGGTGGGTGTCGAATGCATGTTCGCCTGGTACTGGCTTGCCGATCTGTGCCGCAATGAAGGGATCGACTTCGTGCTCGGCCATGCCCTCTACATGAAAGCCGTCCACGGCGGGAAGGCGAAGAACGACAGGTAGAGTAGAGAGCAGGGTTTCCCCTACGCGGCAGTCGTGAGCTGGAGGCTATCGCACCTGGCGACACATCGAACTCCTCGGCAATCCTGCCGATGATCTTCTCAATGGGTTTCACGAGGGAAACTCTCATCCGTAAATCCTCTTCCAGCCTGATCCGCTCAACAAAATCAGAGTCGCCCAAAATCCTGGAGTCTACGGGGGTAAAAGCGGTGGCGTCCGCCGAAGGACGTTGACCCACCAGTTCCCGCCGTTTTCCCTGCGCTATACCGTCAGCGACGAAATCTCGTTATCGTCGTCTCGCGATCGCCTGTTTTGTCCCGAAGAACCGTAAAACTTCGCCGGTTGCCTGCCCTTCCAACGAGGACTTCCCCATTATGACGGCATGACCACACCAAGGAAAACAATCCAGGCGATTCATGTCGGGCACGAGTCCTGCGCGGAGCGGGTTTAGATGGATGTACCGCACAAGCTCAAGAAGGTATGCGTCCTCGTCGCACACCAGGGATTTGTAACGGTTCTGGAAGAGGTGCCCTGACCGGTTATGACGGAGATTGAAGGAAACTGCATAGCCTGTCAGAAGCCTCCGCATGAAGGCAGCAAGGGTAGTCTTGGTGGGACGCAGCAGGAGATGGAAGTGGTTCGTCATCAGCGACCATGCCAGACATTCGACCTCCATCTTCATCCAAAAGGACCTTGAAGCGGTCAAGGAAGTCGGCACGGTCGTCGTCGCCGAGAAAGATGTCACGGCGTTCGATCCCTCGGACAATGACGTGTTGCAGCAGATGCGGTATGTCGAGACGAGCTGATCGTGGCATAGTCGCTTTTTCAACAAGTTAGGCCGCTAGAATCGACAAAATGACAACGTCCCCGGAGGGTCCCAGCTCGACCGGGGGAGGCGTGCTTTCATCCATCTTCGGCGGAGCTTGATCAGACCGGGCGCCTGGCCACTGACGGATTTCATAATGAAGGTGGGGACCCGTACTATGACCAGTATTCCCGGAAAGAGCAATGACTGTCTCCGTGGTAACCGGCGTACCTACATTTACCATGATACGGGACAGGTGTCCGTAGAGGGTGACATACCCATTGCCGTGGTCCACAGCCACCAGGTAGCCATAGCCGCGATGTTTCGAAGCATAGCTGACGGTGCCAGCCTGGGTCGGGTTGACAGGAGTCCCGATCGGGACCGCAATGTCATATCCGTTGTGGTGAAGCAGCCTGCCCGATCCGAATGGATCTTTACGCCAGCCGGGAACTGACGTGACCTGCCCAAAGGGTACTGGTTGGACAGCGTACGATAAAGCGGTGACAGTCAGGAACAGACACGAAAACAAAAAAATTTGAAGCCATCGTCTTTTTTGGTCTTGCATTTCAATTCGATTTCATCAAAATAGTTTTAGAGTCGGAACTGGACAAAGGAAAAGTTATGGTTAACCTGCCACAAATAAATAACCTCCACTGGGACGATACTCTCACTTCGATCGTTATATGGGCCATTCCAGTTACTTTGTTTTGGTTTTGCTGGAAACTCTATAGATTTTGCAGCGCTTCGCAAGTATTCAAGAAGTCTGAGCCCGGTCGGTTGTCAAAATACCATGATGCCGTCGACGAAGGGTCTTCTGAGTGGGATGCCATCCATTGTCTCCTTCTGAAATTGATACTCCAACGTCAGGCTTCAGGGGCCGGCGCGTAGCGACGGTCCCCTGGAAGTTACCGTTGGGTTTTCTCATTGCATCCAACAAGAGCATTTATTGTTGCCTCATCCTTAATTGTGGTCGAAATTACGAGGTAGTCTGGCTGTAGTTTATTGTGAAAAATTATCAAGTTAGTACTCAGTCGGAAGCTTGGCTTATAGTCGCTTCTATAGACAGTAACCCCCTGCCCTTTATATATTTTGATACGTTCTATTAGCTCGAAAAAGAAACCTTTTTTGTGTACGATCCATTGCTGACCACTCGTTGGATACTTTTCTTTTGAAAGGAGTTCTGGCGTTAGCGTATAAAGCTTCCAGTAAAAATCTTCGATAGATTCAAAGGCTGCACAAAAATCTTTGTTTCCCTCTCTGAACTCGCTGTACTCGCAACCGAGAAGGTTTGCCTTTTCGCGAGAGACTATGACAACGTCTTTGCCAGACTTGAAAACAACTTCATTTTCCTTAACAGTCTTACCTTTTGCCAGTGCTTCCCATTGAGGCGGCAACATTGCGTTTAGGCCGAAAAAATCAATTGGCGTTCCGCTAACTGTAGAAAAGCTGGTAGAGGGAATTTCAGTAACTTCGGCTTTAAGCTGATACTCTGGGTAAACAAACTGAAACGGATTGTAACGGTAAGCAGAAAAGTTTTCGTGACAGGAACAACCTGACAAAACTAAAAGAACGACGCATAATGTTATGTTCCGCATCTTAGTTACCTACCTGGAGTTCGGTTTCTATTAAGCGCTGGTAGGGAAGAGCGGCCTTTAGACATACTTCGTAGTAGCCTCCAGACCGCGTAAACCGATTCCTTAGAGCCTCATAAACTTGCTTCACTATATATGTCCAACTTGGCTTCCAGCCCGGAGGACGTGGGACGAAGTCCATTGCATTGCTGCAATCGCGAACTTTTGCTACCATTTCCGCCAACAGGTTAGCGGCTGATTCGTTCCAATCCTGGGGTTTCGTTTCCTTGCCGGTTAACATTTTGAAAACCTAGGCACATTTTTGCTTTTCTTCGATCGTCATTCCATCTCCTTTCCCTTGATTGATGTAATGCATTGTGTCACCACTCAATGTCAGGCTTCAGGGGCCGGCGCGATAGCGACGGTCCCCTGGAAGCTGGGGTTGGGCTAGTGGCTCAGTTTTGCACTTGCAAGCCGATTAAGGCTCACGCGGGCTTCGGCGGCCTCTATCGCAAGCTGACGATGCACCTCCGGTGGAACACGCACCATAAATTTGCCGCTGAAATGTTTGGTAGATAGTGGCTCTGGGACTTGCTCCCCGTTGCGAACCATGTCCTCTACCACCTCAGCGACAACCTTGCGAATGCCCTTGAGGGCTGATTCAGGAGAGTGAGCAAGCCAGCTGATGCTTGGAAACTCAGCGCAAAGGCCAACGTATTCAGCGTCTTCTTCGGACCAGGTAACCCGGTAGGTATACTTGTCATCTTTCTGTGCCATGTTCGATCTCCAACCTCTCAATTGCCTTGAGTACCTGTTTGACCTGGTAGGCTTTTGCGTACCCTTTACTGTTCTGGATGTTTACGCGCGGGTCACCAATCCACGGTGTTTTGTAGACACGGTGGCTTCCGCTTGTTTGCCGTGCCTGTCCGAAGTAATGATCGCAAACCTTGCAGAGGTCTGCGAAGCGGACGCCACTGGGGTTCTCACGCATTTTTTCGATCAAGTCGGTAAGGGTAGCCATAAAATTAAAGTATCACTATTGATATCACGGGTCAAGGGTGGGATCGCGAGGACCAACGTCATTCCCAAAAAGGGGACGCCCATAAGTTTATAAGTTTCACCTGCCAAAGAATAAACACTCCTCACCCCAAGAAACCATCAAGGCACCACCCATTTTCTGCGACGAGCCTTTCTCCGCGGCCAACAGCCAAACTGATGGCGGGCTGAGTCAGTTTGAAGCGTTTAGCCAGTGTCGTTGCCGTAGTCCCCAGTTCCCTGACAGCCCAATAGCAATAGAGGCTACGAGCCTGGACCCGGTGAGGCTGTCTCCCCGGCGCTTCGAGCTCAGCTGGTTCAACACCGAGAACCTCGGCCACGATCTTGGCCAGCTTGTCCAGATCAACCCCTTGATGGCGGTAGCGCATTCGTCTTTCCATTTCCTCGTCGGCAGACTCAAGTATTCGGTCAACAAAGTCACTGTCTCCGAGAATCCGCTCATCGCTTTTCAGGAATATTCCGGCCGACCGTGCCGACATGACTGCGCTCCAGCCGTCGGCACTCCGAAAGAGGCCGCCTCCGATCAAATCGTTACGCTCGCCATGTGCGACACCGTCAGCGACAAAAGCCTCGTAGGCTTTACGTGATGCTTTCATGCTGTTCCCGAATCGTGCGAGAACCTGTTCAGCAGCAATCCAGGGATCACTTTTTCGGGCGATAATACGGCTGTGTCCGCAATACCGGTAGCCCCTAAGTTCTTCCAGCGTAGAAACAACTCCGGCTCGAAGCGGATTTAGATGGATATAGCGTACCAATTCGAGAAGGTATGGCTCCTCCTGACAGAGAATCGACTTGTAACGGTTCTGGAAGAGGTGACCGTGTCGACCATGGCGGCGATTGAACTTCGTTGCATATCCGGTCAGCAATTTACACATGACGGTGGCGACTGGAACGCTTCCCGTCTGAAGCAGGAGGTGAAAGTGATTGGGGATCAGAGCCCATGCGTAGCATCGTGTCGACGTCTGGATGAGCACGGTCTCCAGTCTGGAGACGAAATCATCCCGGTCAAGGTCATCAGAGAAGATTTCCTTGCGTTCGATGCCGCGGCAAATTATGTGGTGGAGCGCGCCCGCTCCATCAATGCGAGCCTGACGGGGCATAACCTTTCATCCTCTGGTGGAATAACTTATAAACTTATGGGCGTCCCCTTAGCATTCCAGTTCCCTGACAGCCCAATAGCAATAGAGGCTACGAGCCTGGACCCGGTGAGGCTGTCTCCCCGGCGCTTCGTAGAATCTGGTAGGGGACGTTGTTTAAGAATCTGGTAGGGGACGTTGTTTATTAGTCAACTAACTGCTGAGTTAATCAACAAATAAACAACGTCCCCTTAGCTCTTCATACCTCAAGGTGATCAGAAAAAAGGCGCCTAACGCCCTCAACATCCTGGATCGCTTCCATATCATGCGCAAGTTCAACGAAGCGATCGACGAGGTCCGCCGTGGCGAAGCCAAGCTGTTCAAGGCCCAGAAGCAGGAAAACGTCCTTGAGAAGGGGCGCTGGCTGCTGCTGAAACGACCGGAGAATCTCAGCGAGAAGCAGACGGCTCGGCTCGGAGAACTACTGAAGCTTAACCTCTCATCGATCAAGGCGTACCTGATGAGAGAAGACTTTCAGCGGTTCTGGGACTACAAAATACCCGCCGCGGCGGAAAAGTTCCTCGACAACTGGGTGACCCGGACCCTGCAGACCGACTTGGAGCCGATGAAGAAAGTCGCCCGCATGCTTCGTGACCACAAACCGCTGATCATGAACTGGTTCAAGGCAAAAGGACGGCTTTCCAGCGGAGCAGTCGAGGGGCTAAACCTCAAGGCAAAACTGACTATCAGAAAAGCGTATGGCTTCAAATCTCTCGAATGCCTGAAAATTGCCTTGTATCACACACTTGGCGATTTGCCTGAACCGCTATGTAACCACAAATTCTGCTAAGGAACCGAAAAAACACCTCCACTGCCGAACCGGAAAAACCCCGCCTTCTCGACACACTCCGCAACAGAATCCGCCTGAAGCAACTACAGTATCCGCACCGAAAATACTTACACCGAATGGGCGAAGCGCTACATCCTCTTCCACGGCAAACGCCACCCCACCGAGATGGGGAAGGAGGAGGTGGAGGCGTTTCTGTCCCACCTGGCGGTGAAGCACAATGTGTCTGCTTCGACGCAGAATCAGGCAAAGGCCGCGATCCTCTTCCTGTACCGCGAAGTGCTCGGGAACGAGCTTCCCTGGCTGGATGACGTGGAGGAGGCGAAGCGTCCCCAGCGCCTGCCGGTGGTGCTGACGGTGGGCGAGGTGCAGGCGCTCCTTTCCCGCCTGATGGGAACCCACGCGCTGATGGGGCGGCTCATTTACGGGACCGGTATGCGGCTGATGGAGACGGTGCGCCTGAGGGTGAAGGATGTGGATTTCGACCGGCGCGAGATAATCGTCCGGGAAGGAAAAGGGGCGAAGGACCGGATAACCATGCTCCCCCAGACGATTGCAGCTCCGCTGCGGGAACACTTGGAGGGGATCAAGCGTCTCCACGATGAAGACCTGCGGGCCGGCTTCGGCGAGGTCCACCTCCCCCACGCCCTCGGGAAAAAGTACCCGAACGCCGGCAGGGAGTGGGGCTGGCAGTATGTGTTCCCTGCAAAGCAGCTGTCGCCGGCCCCGCGAACCGGCGTGACACGGCGGCACCATGCGGACGAGAAGGGAATCCAGCGGGCCATCCGTCAGGCGGTGAGGGACGCGGGACTGGCCAAGCCGGCCACTCCCCACACCCTGCGCCACTCCTTCGCGACCCATCTTCTCCAGTCGGGCTACGATATCCGCACGGTGCAGGAGCTTCTGGGGCACAAGGATGTGCAGACGACGATGATCTACACCCATGTGCTGAACAGGGGTGGCAAGGGGGTGGAAAGTCCCCTCGATCGGCTGTAGAATTATCCGGCAACGTACATCGTCACGGAGGTAACGCCATGAGGGAAAAGATCGAAATCATACCCGGGGATATCACGAAGCTGGCAGTGGATGCCATCGTGAACGCGGCGAACGAGTCGCTCCTCGGGGGGGGCGGGGTGGACGGCGCCATCCACCGGGCGGCGGGGCCGGAGCTTCTGGCGGAGTGCCGGGGACTAAACGGCTGCGCCACGGGGGATGCGAAGATCACGAAGGGGCACAAACTTCCGGCCAAGCACGTGATCCACACGGTGGGGCCGGTCTGGCACGGGGGGACGCGGGGGGAGCCGGAGAAGCTCCGGAGCTGCTACCGGCGCTCGTTCGAGGTGGCCCACGAAAACGGCGTCCGCTCCATCGCCTTCCCGGCCATCAGCTGCGGGGTCTACGGCTATCCCCTCGATGAGGCGTGCGAGATCGCCCTGGAGGAGACGAAGGGGGCCCTGGAGCGTTACCCGGAGCTGGAGCGGGTGGTCTTCACCCCCTTCGGGGCGGCGGCGGAAGCGGCCTACCGGGAGGCGCTCGGGAGGGTGTTCGGCCAATGAAGGCGGTGATCCAGCGGGTGAGCGAGGCCCGGGTGGTGGTGGACGGGGAGACCGTGGGGGCCATCGGGAAGGGAATCCTGGTGCTCCTCGGGGTGGAGAAGGGGGACACGGAGCGCGATGCGGCGTGGTTGGCGGAGAAGATCGCGGGGCTTCGGATCTTCGAGGACGCGAGTGGGAAGATGAACCTCTCGGTGCGGGAGGTGGAGGGGGCGATCCTCGTGGTCTCCCAGTTCACCCTGGCGGGGAACTGCGCCAAGGGGCGCCGCCCCTCCTTCGACACGGCCGCGCCGCCGGACGAGGGAAAGCGGCTCTACGAGCGGTTCACGGCGCTGATGCGGGAAACCGGGCTGCCGGTGGCAACCGGCATCTTCCAGGCCGACATGAAGGTCCATCTGGTGAACGACGGGCCGGTGACGTTCATCCTGGAGAGTCCGTAACAATCCCCTTCCCCCCGTTCCGCCCCCTGTGGTATACCTGAGCGATTCCGCATCCCTACCTTCATGATCCGGAGCTCTCGGTTGGACCTGAAAGCCGTCCTCGACAACCTGTACGCATCCCGGTCGCCCCGCCACCTGGCCAACGACCCCCTCTCCTTCTGCCACCGCTTCCGCACGGCCGAGGACCGGGAGATTGCGGCGCTGATCGCCTCGTCCCTGGCCTACGGCAACGTGAAGATCATCCTGCGAAACCTGGCGATGGTCTTCGACCTCATGGGGGACTCTCCCCGGCGGTTCGTGGAGAGCTTCGAGCCGGCGGAAGGGCTTCGCCTCTTCGCGGGCTTCCGGCACCGCTTCAACGACGGCCGCGACCTCTGCGCCCTCCTGCTGGCGGCCCGGACGATGATCGAGGAGGCCGATACCATCGGCGACTTTTTCCTCGGCTGTTACGATCCCCAGGCCGACGACATCACCCCATCCCTCATCGAATTCAGCGCCAGCGTCCTCGCCTTCGACTACTCTCCGGTGTTCGGCACCCCGGCCATTCCGGACGATTCGTACTTTCCCTTCTTCTTCCCCTCCCCCGCCGCCGGGAGCGCCTGCAAGCGGCTCTGCATGTTCCTGCGCTGGCTGGTGCGCCCGGAGGACGGGATCGATCTCGGGCTCTGGAAGGAGGTGTCGCCGGCCAAGCTCGTGATCCCGGTGGATACCCACATCCACCGCATCTGCCGAAACCTGGGGCTCACGGCGCGCCGCCAGGCCGACTGGCGCACGGCCCGGGAGATCACGGCGGCGCTGCGGCGCCTCGACCCGGCGGACCCGGTGAAGTACGACTTCGCCCTCTGTCACCTGGGGATCTCGGAGGGGTGCGACGGGACGGTGAAGCCCCTCTGCCGGGAGTGCCCCGTGGCGGAACTCTGCGGGGCAAAGCAGCCATGAACGGCGCGCCGAAGGTCGTTCTCGCCTCCTTCGATCCGGAGCGCCATCCCGCATCGTACCGCTTCGAGGGGTGCGTGGAGGTGGTGGAGGCCCGTACGGTGCAGGAGGTCCTCCCGGCCCTGCGCCGGGTGGAGGAGGCGGCCGCCCGGGGACTCCACGCGGCGGGGTTCGTTTCCTTCGAGGCGGCGCCGGGACTCGGCACGGGGCTCGCAACCCACCCTCCCGGTCCCCTGCCCCTTGTCTGGTTCGCCATCTTCGCGAAACGCATCGCCTTCGCCCCCCGCCTTCCCGGCGAAGAGGAGGGTGCCCCGGCCTACGAGACCTCCGGCTGGAGCGCCGGCCTCTTGCCCGCCGCCTACGGCGAGGCCGTCGGGCGGATCCGGGAGTACATCGCCGCCGGCGACTCCTACCAGGTGAACTTCACCTTTCTGCAGCGGTTTCGCCTGGCCGGCGACCCGGAGGCGTACTTCCACGACCTTTGCCGCGCCCAGCGGGCCCCCTTCTGCGCCTTCATCGACACCGGCCGCTTCCGGCTGCTGTCGGCCTCCCCCGAGCTCTTTTTCGCCCTGCGCCACGGCGCCCTCACCTGCCGCCCCATGAAGGGGACCGCCCGGCGGGGACGCTGGCACGCCGAGGATAAGCTGTTCCGGCAGCAATTGGCGGCGAGCGAGAAGGAGAGGGCCGAGAACCTGATGATCGTGGATCTCTTGCGCAACGACATGGGGATGGTGGCCGAGACGGGGTCGGTGAGCGTGGAGGAGCTCTTCCGCGTGGAGACGCTGGAGACGGTCCACCAGATGACCTCCACCATCACTGCCCGGCTCCGGGAGGAGGTGGGCCTTCCGGAGCTCTTCCAGGCCCTCTTCCCCTGCGGCTCGGTGACCGGGGCGCCGAAGAAGCGGAGCATGGAGATCATCCGGGAGCTGGAGGATTCCCCCCGCGGGGTCTACACGGGGTGCATCGGCTACGTCTCGCCGGGAAGGGAGGCGGTCTTCAGCGTCGCCATCCGGACGGCGGTCATCGACGTGGAGACGGGCGCGGGAGAGCTCGGGGTCGGCAGCGGCGTCACCATCGGTTCCGGCGCTAAGGCCGAGTACGCGGAATGCCTCGCCAAGTCCCGCTTCGCCCGGGAACGCCTTCCCGACTTCCAGCTCGTGGAGACGATGCTCTACGACGAGGATAAGGGGTGTTTCCTGCTGGAGCGGCACCTGGCGCGGCTTTACCGCTCGGCCGCCTACTTCGGTTTCCCGATCCGGCTGGGGACCATCGCCACGGTGCTCGAACAGCGCACCGGCCCCCTCTCCGGCCGGCACAAGGTGCGGCTCCTCCTGAACCGCCGTGGGGGGTTCAGCATCGAGACCGAGCCCCTTCCCGCCGCACCGGACCGGGAACCGGTGCCGGTCTGCCTCGCCGCCGCCACCATCGACCCCGCCGACCCGTTCCTCTACCACAAGACGACCCACCGCCCCCTCTACCGCCGGGAGCTGGCGGCCCGCCCGGAGTGCGCCGACGTCATCTTCACCAACGGCGCGGGGGAGGTGACCGAGGCGGCCAACGCCAACGTGGTGGCCCGGATCGGGGGAGAACTTCTGACTCCTCCCCTCGAATGCGGGCTTCTTCCCGGCACCTTCCGCGAGGAGATCCTCGCCCTGGGGCAGGTGCGGGAGCGGGTCATCACCCGGGGGGAGCTGGAGGGGGCGGAGGAGATCTTTCTCGTCAACTCGGTCAGGCAGTGGCGCTGGGCGCGGCTGCTCTGATCCTATTCAGACGTTCAAGGAGAGAAACCATGCAGAAATTCGGCTTCATCGGTCTCGGGATCATGGGAAGCGCCATGGCGAAGAATCTCGTCAGGGCGGGATCCGAAGTGACGGTCTGGAACCGCTCGCCCCGCAAATGCGACGAACTGGTGGCGCTGGGGGCGCAGCGGGCGGCGACGCCGCGGGAGGTGGCGGAGGCGTGTCCCCTCACCTTCGCCATGCTCGCCGACCCGGCGGCCGCCGAGGAGGTCTGCTTCGGCAAGAACGGGGTCCTGGAGGGGATCGGCGACGGGCGGGGGTACGTCGACATGTCGACGGTGGACCCGGCCACCTCCCAGCGGATCGGCGTGGCCGTCGTGGCCAGGGGGGGACGCTTCCTGGAGGCGCCGGTCTCGGGGAGCAAAAAGCCGGCGGAGGACGGCACCCTCATCATCCTTGCCGCCGGCGACCGGACCCTCTACGCCGAGGCGATGTCCGGCTTCGAGCGGATGGGGAAGAAGGTTCTCCACCTCGGCGACGTGGGGAAAGGGGCCGAGATGAAGCTCGTGGTGAACATGATGATGGGGGGGATGATGGCGATCTTCTGCGAGGGGCTGGCCCTGGGGGAGAAAGCGGGACTGGCCCATGACGACATCCTCGACGTCGTCGCCGCCGGCGCCATGGCCAACCCGATGTTCGCCCTCAAGGGGAAGCTCATGGGGGAAGGGAACTTCGCGCCGGCCTTCCCGCTGAAGCACATGCAGAAGGACCTGCGCCTGGCCGTTGCCCTCGGCGACCGGATCGGCCAGCCCCTCTTCGCCGCGGCCACGACGAACGAACTCTTCATACGGGCCAGGGCCGCCGGTCTCGGCGACGAGGACTTCTCGGCCCTCTTCAAGACCACGTCCCCCTGAAAACCCTTCTCCCTCTTCCATCCCGCCCCCCCTCCGACCGTCAGATTTCGACGGTCGTCTACATTTTCTCCTAAAGTTTTGTTGCGCAGTTCCGATTAGATACCCATCTCCCCACTGCCAGAACCTCCCGCCTCCCCTTCCGTCGAACGACGGTTCTGCTGATACCCCCACTGACCAGGGTAGCCATACGATACAGGAGGAACCAATGAAAAAGAAAAAGCGAATCTCAGCGAAGCGGCTGGCCGCGGCGGTTGCCGCCGGGGCGCTCCTGGCTCTGCCGATGCAATCGCTGGCGGTGCCGGACGGCAAACTGACGACCGGGGGGGGCACGGTCGGCATCCTCGACGTCATCAAGGCCCTGCGGGTCGCCATCGGCCTCGACACTTCCACGGCGGACATCCTGGCCCACGGCGACGTGGCCCCCCTCAACATGGGCTACCCCAACCCGGACAACCAGATCAAGCTCGAGGACGTCATCGTCATCCTCAAGAAGGCGGTCGGCATCCTGGACTGGCCGATCGGTGACCAGGCGCTCAAGGTGGCAAGCAAGGTGAGCGTCGTCGATGCGAAGAATACCGGCGTCCAGCAGCTGGCGTTGAAGGTCGCCCCCATGGCGGTCGGCACCGCCGACCAGCTTCCCGCCGGCTCCGATTACAAGCTCGATCCGACCTTCTCCTACGTCGAGGACCGCTCCACCGACGCCTTCAAGACCGTCAACGAGATCCTCTGCATGACCTCCCAGACCCGCTACGACGCCATGCTCAACAAGGGGCCGTACAAGGTTCTCATCGACTCGAACCTCTGCAGCGGCAACGACAGCGCGGCAAACGCGGGACAGAGCCAGCAGGCGGGGACCTCCGCCACCAATGCCCCCGATTACCAGAACTGGACCGTCAAGGCGGTCCGCGACTCCAATACGGCGCCGCAGATCGTCACGGCATGGGTGCACGAACCGGCCAGAACCGATGGCGGCGGGTTCACCGAGCCGGAGAAGGTGATCCAGGCCAAAATCACCATTACCGAATCAAGCTCCGACACGAACCCCTACGGCATCTTCAGCATGGACTTCATCGCCTATCCGGTCATCAACGGTCAGCCGGCATCAACGCCGGTCTTCAAGGGGATCCTGAATGCCGAAAAGGACCCGACAACCGGCAAGGTGCTCCTCAAGTTCGCCGACGCCGACATAAACCAATCGCACAAGGAGGCGGTGACCCTGGAGAAGAACCTCGACGGTACCGGCGGCGGAACGGCCTACCAGTACGAGAGTTTCGACCAGCAGACGAAGGAGGGGACCATCGACTTCTCCTACGCGTCCACCCTCTTCCACCGCCAGGACCAGGGGGTAGTCGGCAGCGAGGCCTGTCTCGACCGGAACACGTTCGAGACCTCGGCGTGGAGCTACGGCCTCTATGACTCCACCACCGGGAACCGGATCAACGTCGACTCGGGCTTCCCGATCAAGTACACCGCCAACGGCACCACCTCCTTCGGCTGGATCGGCTACTGGGGGCTCTGGCTTCCGAACAACGTCGACATCCCCAGCGGCGCCACCGTCTACAAGCAGGCCTTCGGTCCCAACGCCACCGAAACCCCCTACACCGTCATGAAGGTCCAGGGGAAACTGAAGAAGCACGTCAGGAACGACACCACCCTTGACGCCATCAAGAACCTCCCCCTCGAAGGGTACTGGGAGACCAATCCAAACACGATGCAGACCCTTAACTACCGGGTAGTCTGGAACGGCACGAAGCTCCAGAAGGTCGCCTCGGCGCCGCAGAACACCATGGGGGCGCCTGTCTGGACCGAGCTCAACCCGCCGGTGGATATCAATTTCACCAACCTCCAGTGGGGTGAGCTCAACTTCTGGTCCCAGGCCCTCGGCGGACAGGTCCGGATCCCGCTCGCCAACTGCCTGTTCACGCCGCCGCCAATGGGGCAGACGGGTCCCGGTGTCACCAGCTGCGACGCGCCGACCGGCGCCACGCCGGTTGCCTACTACGTGGAGAGCACCATCCTCCCCGGCGATCCGGTGCCGGCAACCCTCGCCTGCTACGACAACTGTCCCCAGGCCGGCTCCAGCGGTATGGACCCCATGGGAAGCCTCACCTACCTCATGAGCACCGATCCGAACGGAAACAACCGCCACGACTACGCCTTCGGCGCCGACATGACCCTGAAGGACAAAGGTCTCCAGGGTGATCTGAGCAACCCGGCAATCCTTACCTCCGCCCCCCAGAACCAGCAGTGGGGCTTCAACAGCGGCCCCCTCTTCGATCCGACCTCGGCCAACATGACGCGGCTCGCCTGCGACTGGGATCCGAACCAGACCTGCGGCTGGAAGGCCTGGAGCGCCCTCAACGAATTCTATACCTGGGAAACCGGCCCGAACAACTGGAACCAACTGGCGGTCCTGACCGATGCTAATGGCGCCCTCAAGTTCGAGCAGCCCAAGCGGGTCGCCTACGTTCACAGCCAGACCGATGCCACCAAGCCCGACGCCAAATACGACGGGGTCACCTTCTCCCTCGACTACAACGGCTTCGGCCAGCTCAACGGCATCCCCGGCAAGTGCGTCGACATGAACAGCGGGCTCACCGTCCTCGACTGCAGCGGTCAGAACGTCCGCTGGGTGCCGGAGTTCACCATTCCGGCCGGCAGAGCCGTCACCGAAAACGATCCGGTGAACGGCGCGATCACGTATTTCGTAAAGCCGCTCCAGATGGAGCAGCGGATGGTGAAGCTCGACAACGCCTTCTGCGCGGGGCTTCCCTTCACCGCCTACACCCTGCCGGTCATCGGCCAGGACGGTACCATCGAGGGGTGGACCGACCCGGCCCTCGGGACCGAGCCACAGATCACCGGCGCCCCGGCGGTCATCGCCGGCACTCTCCAGTAAACGTCATGGCGGAAGATCGCAAAAAGGCGGGGCATGGTGCCCCGCCTTTTTCATGTCCGCCGCCGCTGCCGGACGTCACCTCACGGCTCATCCCCCGCCGGGAGCGCCAGCTCGATCGGCGCCGGCTCTCCCCCCTTTCCCTGCTCGTAGCCAGTCACCCACGATTCGACATTCTGCGTAACGACCTCCTTCAGCCGCTCTTCGAGCCGTGCCCGGACCTCACGGCGCTGCCGGTCGGAGACCGGGATCTGCCTCACCTCGTAATGGACGTGGGGGCCGGTGGAGCGGCCGGTGTTCCCCGAGAGGGCGATGACGGTCCTGTCGTCGACGAGGTCCCCCGGCTTCACGAGGAGGGACGCATTGTGGCCGTAGAGGGTGATGTAGCCGTTGCCGTGGTCGATGGCCACCAGGTTCCCGTAACCCTTGTAGATCCCGGCATAAATGATCCTGCCGACCTGGGTGGGGTAGACGGGGGTCCCCTCGGGGACCGCGATGTCGACGCCGTGGTGATATACCTTCCGGCCGCTGCCGAAGGGATCGGGACGCCAGCCGATGCCGGAGGTGACTGTTCCCCCGTCCACCGGAAGGCGGCGCGCCGCCGCCGCGGCCGGCATGGCCAACAGCAGAGCCGTCGAAAGGGCAATGAGACGTTTCATGACCGGGATCTCCCGCTACTTCGCCACACCGTAAACGATCAGGGTGAACGCCAGGACGATGAGGCCGAGGATGAATGAAAAAAGCGGCCTGTCGTCCTGAAGGGCGCCTTTCTTGAGAATATGGAAAAAATCGCGGATGGTTGTCATCGAAACCTCCCTGTGAGCTTTTCGGGCCGCGATTGTCTCAGCAATCTATATGCCACGTTTCGACAGAATAACGCAACCCCAAGCCAGCCGAAAAATGCTTGTCATTTCTCAAAAAAATTGCCATAGTAAGTTGTTTCCGAAGACGGGCGGCCGCTCGTCTTTTCTTTTTTCCGTCATCATCAATTTCACCGCGAGGAGTATCGTTTCATGCAGGAGAGAATCAGAAACATCGCCATCATCGCCCACGTCGACCACGGGAAGACCACCCTCGTGGACGCCATGCTGAAGCACGCCGGGGTCTTCCGGGAAAACGAGGCCATCACCGAGCGGGTCATGGATTCCAACGACCTGGAGAAGGAGCGCGGCATCACCATCCTGGCCAAGAACCTCTCGGTCCACCACGGCCGCTACAAGATCAACATCGTCGACACCCCGGGCCACGCCGACTTCGGCGGCGAGGTGGAGCGGGTCCTGAAGATGGTGGACTCGGTGCTGCTGCTGGTGGACGCCCTGGACGGCCCCATGCCCCAGACCCGCTTCGTGCTCAAGAAGTCCCTGGACCTGGGGCTGAAGCCGATCGTTGTCATCAACAAGATCGACCGCCCCGGCTCCCGGGCCGACGAGGTGGTGGACATGGTCTTCGACCTCTTCTGCGAGCTGAACGCCAACGACGAGCAGCTCGATTTCCCCATCGTCTACACCAGCGCCAAGCTGGGGTTCGCCAAGCTGGACCTCGACACCGAGTCCAACAGCATGGAGCCGCTCTTCGCAGTGATCGAAAGTAACGTCCACCCGCCGGTCGGCGACGCCAGGGCGCCGTTCCAGCTCCTGGTCACCAACATCGACTACAACGACTATATCGGCCGCATCGCCACCGGCAAGGTCTTCAACGGCAGCGTCAGAAGCGGCGAGACCGTGGCGCTGGTGCGCCGCGACGGCAGCATCGTGAAGGGGCGCATCACCAAGCTCCTCGGCTACGAGGGGCTCAAGCAGGTGGAGGTCCCCGAGGCGTGCACCGGCGACATCGTCACCGTGGCCGGCTTCGACGAGGTGGGGATCGGCGAGACCCTGGCCGCCGCCGACAACCCGGTGGCACTCCCCTACGTCTCCATCGACGAGCCGACCATCGCCATGAACTTCATCGTCAACTCCTCCCCCTTCGCCGGCAAGGAAGGGAAGTTCGTCACCTCCCGCAACATCCGCGACCGCCTCGACCGGGAGCTGCGGACCAACGTGTCGCTGCGGGTGGAGGAGACCGGCAACGCCGACACCTTCAAGGTCTCGGGGCGCGGCGAGCTCCACCTCTCCATCCTCATCGAGAACATGCGCCGGGAGGGGTTCGAGATGGCGGTCTCCAAGCCCGAGGTCATCATGCGGGAGATCGACGGCAAGAAGATGGAGCCGATGGAGTACCTGGTGGTGGACGTCCCCGCCGAATTCCAGGGGTCGATCATCGAGAAGATGGGGCCCCGCAAGGGGGAGATGACCTCCATGCAGCCCATGGGGGAGACGGTGCGGCTGGAGTTCATCGTGCCGGCCCGGGGGCTCATCGGGCTGCGGGGCGAACTCCTCACCGAGACCCGCGGCACCGCAGTCATGACCCACACCTTCCACGACTACGCCCCCTACAAGGGTGACATCCCGGGGCGCAAGAACGGGGTCCTGATCGCCATGGAGAACGGCGAGACCACCGCCTACTCCCTGGACGCCCTCCAGCCCCGGGGGATCCTCTTCCTCGGGCCGGGGGTCGAGGTTTACGGCGGGATGATCATCGGCCAGCACGCCAAGGACAACGATCTCGACGTGAACCCCTGCAAGGGGAAGAAGCTCACCAACGTCCGGGCCTCCGGCTCCGACGACGCCATCAAGCTCACCCCGCCCCGCATCCTCACCCTGGAGCAGGCCCTGGAGTTCATCGACGACGACGAGCTGGTGGAGGTGACCCCCCAGTCGATCCGGCTCCGCAAGAAGGAGCTCGATCCGAACCGGCGCAAACGCAAGGGGTAACGGCACCCTCTCCCAAGTGCCGCCGGCAGGTTCGTCATCGACCTGCCGGCGGCACGAACGCGGATCCCCGACAGTGACACGTTTGCATTGACTTTGCCGGGCATTTTCTCTACCTTTTCCTGAATCCCCCTGTAAGGTGAGGCGATATGAAGCTCTCCATACGCTGGACATTGTATTATTCCCTGTGCGCCCTCTCCCTGCTTGGCGCCGCCGGTTGCGCCACCACCTCGGAGCCTGTGAGCCGCAACCCCGAGATGATGGCCAAGGAGGCCGAGGCGTTCCAGAGCTCCCGACGTTACGAGGACGCCATCGCCCAGTGGAAGAAGGTGAAGGATAGCTACGCCTCGCCCGAGATGACCGCCCTGGCCGAGATCAAGATCGCCGACGCCCAGTTCGACAACGGCAACTTCATCGAAGCGGCCGCCTCCTACGAGGAGTTCCGCAAGCTCCACCCCAACAACGAGAAGTCGGCCTACGCCCTCTACCGCCAGGCCCTGAGCTACTACAACCAGATCACCGGCATCGATACGGACCAGACCCCGGTCACCAACGCCGTCGCCTTCTTCGAGTCGTTCCTGAAGCTCTATCCGACCTCCGAGTACGCCCAGGAGGTCCGCAACAAGCTCGAAGTCTGCCGGATGAAGCAGGTGGAATACGAGATCTACGTCGGCCGGTTCTATTACCGGACCGAAAAATACGCCTCCGCCATCAAGCGCCTCGAAGAGGCCCTCACGAAATACCCCCGCTCCCCGCTCCACGACGAGACCCTCTACTTCCTGGGAAAATCCTACGTTCTCGCCGGCGACCGGGCCAAGGGGCGCGAGGCGTTCCAGCGGCTCTTCAACGAGTACCGCACCAGCAAGTACGTGGACGAGGCGCGGGAGTTCCTCGACAAGAACTACTGATGAAACTCCCCCTGCCGCTCATCGCGCTTATCTACCTCACCGCCTGTAGTCCGCAGCAGCGTGCCGTGGAGGAGGTGATGAGGCTGCGGGAAAAGGCCCTCGCCACGGCGGACGCCCCCCTCTACGCGTCGCTCCTCTCCCCCGCCTACCGCGACAGGGGGAAGGACTTCGCTGCCGAGCGGGGCGAGCTGGAACGGATGATCAGGGGGTTCGGCCCGGTCTCCTACCGCTCCCTCGGCCGCACCGTCGAGGTGAAGGGGGCCGACGCCATCGTCACCGGCCGCTACGCCATGAAGGTGACCTTCCGGGGACGTCCCCTGGAGCTGGCAGGAGAGGAGACCCTCCGGCTCCGCCGCGAGGCGGGCGGCTGGAAGATCGTCGGCGGCCTCTGAGACAGGAAACGCGAGATGCAGACCATCCTCCTCATAGCCCTTTTCGGCGCCCTCGGCTGCGTAAGCCGCTATCTCCTCTCTGGGTGGGTCTACGGTATCCTGGGGCGGGGACTCCCCTACGGGACCTTTGCGGTGAACATCATCGGGGCGTTTCTGATCGGGCTGATCATGGAATTCGGGGTCCGCAGCACCCTCCTTCCGAGCGAGCTCCGCAGCGCCCTCACCATCGGCTTCCTCGGCGGGCTCACCACCTTCTCCACCTTCAGTTTCGAGACCTTCAAGCTTCTCGAGGACGGCGAGTTCCTCACCGCCTCGGTGAACATCCTGGCGAGCGTGCTGGTCTGCCTTGCCTGCACCTGGGCCGGCATCATGGCGGCCCGCCACCTGTAAGGAGCGCTCCATGACCAGATTCAGCGGCGAAAAGGTTCTGATGCGGATCTTCATCGGCGAAGGCGACCGGCACGGCCACAAACCCCTCTACGAGGCCCTGGTGGAACTCTTTCGCCAGGAGGGATTCGCCGGGGCCACGGTGCTCCGTGCCGTGGCCGGGTTCGGCGCCTCCAGCGTCTACCACACCGACAAGCTCCTGGAACTCTCCACCGATCTCCCCATCGTGGTGGAGGTGGTGGAGGAGCAGGAGCGGATCGACGCGCTGATGCCGCGGATCGACGCCATGATGAACGGCGGTATGATCACCCTGGAGAAGGCGACCGTCATCCGCTACGAGGCGAAAACCAAAGGAGCGGACACGCCGTGAAGGCCGATCTCCGACGTCTCGTGACGGAGATAGCCGTCATTGTGCTCGTGGCGGCGGCCATCGGCGTCGTCTGGAACTTCCGCCTTCTTCGCGACGTCTGGCACGGGAACCCCACCGCCCCCCCCCCGGCGCCGAGGCAGGGGACCGGGGCACCACAGGAGCCCCTCCCCCTCGGCCTCATGCAGGTCAAGGAACTCTCCGCCACGAAGGAGGCCCTCGTCATCGATGCCCGGGACCGGGACGCCTTCCGCAAGGGGCACATCAGCGGGGCGGTTTCCCTCCCCCTTGGCGAGGCCGACCGACTGCTCCCCGGATTCGCGGCGAAGACCCCGAAGGATAAGCTTCTGATCGTCTATTGCAACGGCTACGACTGCCACGACAGCAAGACCCTGGGCCGGCGTCTCCTGGCCGCCGGCTTCACCCAGGTCTTCGTCTTCGAGGGTGGGTTCCCAGAATGGCGCGATGCCGGCTACCCCGTCGCCCAGGGAGGATCGTGATGCATCCGGTCGCCAGACATCTCACCGCCGTCCTTCGGGTGGCGCTTGGCGCCCTCTTTCTCTACGCGGGGGTGCTCAAGATCGCCAATCCCGCCGCCTTCGCCGGAAGCGTCGCCAACTACCGGATCGTCGGCTACTTCGGCACCTATCTCGTGGCGGCCATCCTTCCGTGGGTGGAGGTGATCTGCGGGGCACTTCTCGTGACCGGGTGGCGAACCCGCACCGCCGCCGCGCTGGCGGTGGTGCTGAACCTCGTCTTCATCGCCCTCCTCGTCTCCACCGTGGCGAGGGGGCTCGACATCGACTGCGGCTGTTTCGGACAGGGGGATAAGACCTCCGCCGGGACCGCAATCTTTCGTGATTTCATGATGGTCGCGGCGGCTGGTTTCGTTTACCGGCAGGGGAAGCGCTGACCGCGACGGCTCCCTTGCCCCCCCGGCCGAAATGGTGTAGTATGCCGGTCGTTTTCATTAAGTATCGGAGCAGCTGATTTGAAGCAGATCTTTCTCGTCGCCGGAGCGTATCTCCTCGGATCGATCCCCACGGGGCTTCTCCTCGCCCGTGCCCTAGGCGTCGACATCAGGGCCACCGGCAGCGGCAACATCGGCGCCACCAACGTCTACCGGACCCTCGGCCGCACGGTCGGGATCATGACCCTCGTGGGAGACTGTCTGAAGGGACTGGTTCCGGTTCTCGTCGCACGGCGCCTCGGCTTCGATGAGGCATGGGTGGCAGCCGCCGGACTGGCGGCGTTTCTCGGCCACGTCTATACTGTGTTTCTCCGGTTCAAGGGGGGTAAGGGGGTTGCCACCGCCCTCGGGGTCTTCCTCGGCATCTCTCCCCTCGCCGTGCTGGCCGCCCTCGGGGTCTTCTTCGGGGTGGTCGCCAAATGGCGCTACATTTCCCTCGGCTCCATCACGGCCGCCGCCGTGATGCCCGTCGCCGTGGCAGTCGTCGAAGGCAAACCCCTTGTCGTCGCCCTCACCCTCGCCGTCTCCGTTCTCGTCATCTGGAAGCACCGGGAGAACATCCGGCGGCTCCGGGAAGGGACCGAAAACAAGTTCAAGGCATGACCACCCCCGAACCAGCCGATACCCCCGCTGAGGCAGTCTCTTCTCCAACCGAAACCGCAACGGTACCGCCGGCAGATGGGGCGAAACCGCGTCCTCGGCGTTTCGACCCGAGGGATCGCCGCACCCTGACGGCCGTCGCGCTCCTCCTCGTCCTGCTTCTGGCGCCGCTTCTCCGCTTCGCCCTGTTCCTCTCCCTGCCGGCCGGCACCGGGAAAAACGTCCGGGTCCTCGATTTCGAGAAAGGATATACCCCCCGTCGCATCGCCGACGAACTGGAGCGGGCCGGCATCATTTCCAGCGCCCGGCTCTTCGTCATCTTTACCCGGCTCTCCGGGGATGCCGGACGGCTCAAGGCGGGAGAGTATCAGCTCAGCGATGCCATGCGCCCCTCCGAGATCCTGCGCAAGATGGTGAACGGCGAGGTCTATGCCGAGCGTTTTGCGGTTCCCGAGGGGTACTCCATCTATCAGGTGGCGGAGCTCCTCGAAGAGCGCCGGATCTTTCGCAGGGATGCCTTTCTCAGGGCCGCCGGCGACCCGAAACTTCTGGCAGAGCTCGGCATCGACGGAAAAAGCGTGGAGGGGTACCTTTTCCCGAGCACCTACAACGTCACGAAGAAGATGGACGAGGCGGCCCTCATCCGGACCATGGTGGCCCATGGCGACAAGGTCTATGCGGAGCGGTTCGCCGCCGAGGCCCGGCGTCTCGGCGTCTCTCGCCGGGAGATCACCATTCTCGCTTCCCTGATCGAAAAGGAGGCCGTCTCCCCGGCCGAGCGTCCCCTCATTTCCTCGGTCTTTCATAACCGCCTGCGGAAGGGAATGCGCCTCCAAAGCGACCCCACCGCCCTCTACGGCATCCGCGCCTTCGGCGGGAACGTGACCAAACGGGACATCGAGCGGGCGACGCCGTACAACACCTATATCATCTCCGGCCTTCCCCCCGGTCCCATCGGCAACCCGAGCGAAGGGGCGATGGAGGCGGCCCTCCATCCCGCGCAGACCCCCTACCTCTACTTCGTCGCAAAGGGGGATGGAACCCACCTCTTTTCCACCACCCTCGACGAGCATAACGCCGCCGTCCGCACCTACCTCAGAGGGGGTGCGGAACTGCGCACCGAGCACCCTTCGATCACCGGCAGCCGCTGAACAGACCCATAGAAAACGAAAAGCCCCGCCAGCACGGCGGGGCTTTTCGTTTGACTCCATTTTTGCTTGAGCGGCTATCCCTTTTCCACCGAGACTCCCGTCCAGTTCGCCCCTCGCGAGAGGAGCGCAGTCACATTCATGCTGCGGAAATGATACGGTGCAAAGAGAAGCCCCGGCTGTACCCGTGCGGAGAGCCGCGCCTTTCCGGTGACGCTCCCCCCGGCGGTACCGAGTTTCAGCGGAGCGCCGTCGCCGATCCCGAGCTTTGCTGCGTCGCCCGGGTGGATCTCCACATACCCCTCGGGAGCCACCTCCAGGTTGTTCGCCGACCAAGTGGTGGTGCTGCCGCTATGGTAGAGGATGGCACCGGTCAGGAGCGTGTACGGCGGCTGCGGCCCGGCAGCGGTGCTGCCGATGGCGGCAAAGGTGACGGGCCCCGCCGGCAGCCCGGCCGGGAGGGTGACCCCTGCCCCGTAGCCGGGGACGAGGGAGGCAATCTCGGCCATGATGGCGGCGGGAGTGGCGGGGCGTCCCGCCCCGGTCAGCCGGTTGTAAAGCTCCATCAGGATATCCCAGTCCTCCCGGGCGTCGCCCGGAGGGTTGGCCGCCTTTGCCAGGGACTGGACACGGCCGTCGATGGTGGTGAAGGTGCCGCTCTTCTCGGCCGCCACGGAGGAAGGGAAGAGCACATGGGCAAGCTTCGCCGCCTCGCCGGGGAACGGATCCTGGACGATGAGAAGGTCGAGCTTTTCCAGCGCCGCCCGGATTCTCCCCCCCTCGGGGAAGGACACGATCGGGTCGCACCCCAGGAGATAGAGCGCCTTGATGCTTCCCTGCTCGATCCCCTCGACGATCTGCCAGAGATCTTTGCCCTGTTCGGCCGCTACCGGTCGTCCCCACGCCTTCTCGAAGGCGGCGGCAGCGGCTCCTCCCCTGTAGCCCGGGAGATGGCTGGGGGCAACACCCATGTCGAGGAGACCCCGGATGTTAGTCTTTTCATAAACGGGGAACAGTCCGCCCGCATCCTTGCCAAGGGCACCGAGCACGAGGGAGAGGTTGGCGAGGGCCTTCACCTTCTCGTCGGTGGCGCCGCTCCGTATGAGGTCGGCGCCGAAGATGACGGCAACACTCTTCTTCCCGCCCAGCAGCTTCGCCGCTCCCCGGAGGTCGGTTTCGGAGACGCCGGATGCGGCGACGGCCTCGGCAAGGGAGACCCCCGCCAGCGACGCCTTCAGCTCGGCGATGTTGGTCACCCTCTTGGCGATGAAATCCGCATCCTCCAGACCTTCCTCAAGCACAAGCTTGGTGAGGGCGGCGATGACCGCCAGCTCGCTTCCCGGCCGGTACGCCAGATGGCTGTTGGCAAACTTCCTGAGTTTCACGCCGCGCATGTTCGCCAGTACCAGCTTGGCGTTGTTCTTGGTGACCGCCTTGATGACCCGGTACTCCATCCCGGTCGCCTCGGCATTCAGATCGCAACCGAAGACAAGCACTGCAGCGGCCCGGTCGATGGCATCGATGGTGGCACTGGCCCCGTTCAGGCCAAGCATTCCGCGCAACGCGTCCTGGGCCTGGGCGAAGCCGAGCCGCGCCTCGGAATCGATGTTGGCGCTCCCGATGCCGGCCCGGAAAAGCTTCTGGAAGAGGTAGTTCTCCTCGTTTGTCACCCGCGGAGAGCCGATCCCCGCCACGGCACCGGCCCCGTGCTTCTCGACGATCTCCTTCAGGCCGGACACGGCGGCGCCCATGGCGGCATTCCAGTCGGACTTCGCCCCCCGGACCATCGGTTCGGTGAGCCGGTCGGCCGAATTCACGTAACTGTAGCCAAAGCGGCCGTTGATGCAGAGGTTGCCGCTGTTGTAGTTCCCGTCGTCGCTCGTTACCCGCTCCACCCGGCCGTTGCGGGTGTGGTACTCGACCTGGCACCCGGCCGCGCAGAAGGCGCAGACGCTCTTGGTTACCGCGAAGGCCCAGGGGCGTCCCCGGAACTTGAACGGCTTGCTGATGAGGGTGCCGGTGGGGCAGACGCCGACGCAGTTGCCGCAGAACTCACAGTTGAGCGGCTTGCCGTCCACGGTATCGATGACCGTCGCCTCCCCGCGGTTAACGACGGCAATGGCGTCGCAGCCGACCACCTCGTGGTCCACCTTGACGCATTTCTCGCAGAGGATGCAGCGGTTGGGATCGCTCTCGATAAGGGGCCAGTCGTAACGAATCTGGCGCCGCTCAAGGACAGCCCCGTACTCTTGCCGGGAGGCTCCGAGGCCATAGCAGGAATTCTGAAGGTCGCACTCGCCACCAGCATCGCAGACCGGGCAGTCGAGGGGGTGATTGACGAGAAGAAGCTCCACGATCTTCTGGCGGATCCGCGAAAGCTTCTCCGATTGGGTCGTAACCGCGATGCCGTCCTTCACCGGCGTATTGCATGCGGTCATGGGACGGTCGACCCCTTCAACCTCCACCGCACAGACGCGGCAGGCTCCGGTGGGGGAGACCTTCTTCAGCCAGCAGAGAGTCGGGATCGTGATACCGAGGAGCTCCGCCGCCTCGAGGATCGTTGCCCCCTTCGCTACCGTAATATCCTTCCCGTCGATCGTGAGACTGACCATATCGTAATCACCTCGGATAGTAAGGCAAAAGGCCTAGACCCGAAAGCCCGAAGGGTTCGCCCCGTTCCGGCCCTGGTCTTAAGCCTTGTGCTGGTCTTGTTGCTTTCGTGAAGCTGGTGGTGCGCGGGCTAGACCGCCGCCATGGCAACGCGGTAGCAGCGCAGGCACCGCTCGGCTTCACGCACCGCCTGGCTGTCCGTAAAGCCGAGTTCGACTTCCTGGTAGTTCTTGTAGCTGGCCCGCTCCCGCCCGTGGACCTCGGCCTGGTGCGCGCGCTCCACCGAGTCGAGCCAGGGGACTTTCTCTCCCTTGTCGTAAACGGGGAGATTGGTCAGGATGTCCTCGAAGAGCTCGTCTTCGGTGAGGGAGGCCTTCCCCTCTTCCAGCCAGCGCTGGATCACCTTCGCCGCCCGGTGACCGCTACCGATGCAGGCAACGACGGTGAGGGGGCCGATCTCGGCGTCGCCGCCGGCGAAGACCCCGTCCAGATCGGTGATGAGCGTCCGGGAGAGGGGGTTCCCCATGCCGTCCTTGAGATCCTTCCCGGCAGCGTCCTTGAGCGGCAGGTACTTGGTGACGACGGTGTTCCACTTGGTGATGTCGATCCCCAGATTCTCCGGGATGAACGACAGGTCCGGGTCCTGGCCGATGGCCGGGATGACCGTGTCGCACTCGACCACGAACTCACTGCCGGGTACCGGCTCCGGACGACGGCGGCCGGAGGCATCGGGCTCCCCAAGGGCCATCCGGACGCACTCGACGCCGGTCACCTGCTCTTTGTCGTCAACGATGGTCCTGGTCGGAAGGACCTGGAATTCGAATCGGACCCCTTCCTCATCGGCACCGTCGACTTCCCAGACGTCGGCAGGCATCTCCTTGCGGGAGCGGCGGTAGAGGAGCGTCGACTCCTCGGCCCCCTCCCGCAGGGCGACGCGGACGCAGTCGATGGCTGTGTTCCCGCCGCCGACGACGACCACCTTCTTTCCCATGCCGGTAGGACGCCCCATGTAGGCCTCCCGGAGAAAATCGATCCCCCCTTTGAGGAACCCCTTGTACCCCTTGTCCTCCCCCTCGACCCCCATCGGCTTCGAGCGGTGGGCGCCGGGAGCCAGGAAGATCGCGTCGAACTTCTGCTTCAGCTCTTCGAGGGAGATATCCTTGCCGATCCGGGTATCGTAGACGATCTCGACCCCCATGCTGGCGATGATGTCGATGTCCCGCTGCAGCAGGTGCCGCGGCTGGCGGTAGGGGGGGATGCCGACGGCGATCATCCCGCCGCCGAACCCTTCGGGGAGCGCCTCGTAGATAGTGACCGGATACCCCTCCAGCGCCAGGTAGTAAGCGCAGGCAAGACCGGCGGGCCCGGCCCCCACCACGGCAATGGTCTTGCTCTTGCGGGCCTTGGGCTGCATGGGGGGCCGCATGCCGTGCATCCACTCGTAGTCGGAAGCGGAGCGCTTGAGGACCATGATGCTGATGGCCTCATCCACATTCTTGCGGCGGCAGTGGGTCTCGCAGGGGTGCGGACAGACGCGGCCGCAGACCGAGGGAAGCGGCATGTTGTCGCGGACAACCGAAAGCGACTCGTCGAACCGGTACTCCTTGATCGCCTCGATGTAGGCGGGGATGTCGATATGGGCAGGACAGCGGTCCATGCAGGGGGCGGTGTACTTGTCGATGAAACGGTGGGCGGCTGCCGGCTTGCGAATCCCCATTATGTAGGCGAGAAAATCCTCGCGGAAGTGCTTCACCGCATCGAGGACCGGCACGGTGGAGCTCTGACAGAGGGTGCACTTGCAGTTTGTGAGCAGATCCGCCAGGTCCTCGATGGTATCCAGGTCCCCTTCGCTGGCCCGTCCCTCGACGATGGCGGTGAGCACGTCCATGAGGACCCGCGTCCCCTTCTTGCCAGGTGTGCACTTACCGCAGCAGTACTGGGTCTGGACCCGTTTCATGTACTCGGCGGCCATGGCCGGCACGTCGACGCTGCCGTCGAAAAGGATTATTCCGTCCCACCCCATGAAAGCGGACAGCGACCGCTCACTGTCAAAGGTGGTCGGGAGCCTGAAGCTCGCCTCCTGGGCAGCGCCTCCCTTGCGGTTATCGACGATCGTTCTCCCCCAACTGGAAAAAACCACCTGTGCCACGCACGCCTCCGTTCAGACCTTCACAGAGCTGGTCAGAAACTCTTAACTATTTGCATTTATTATCAAAAACTGCATCGACAAAGTGTATACAGTATGCAGTATCTACCACAATCCCCCCTCACAAATCAAGGGAAAAATCAATCGGGGCATTGGTTCTTCTCAGGATTGAAGCCCGCCACGACCTCTGCTATAGTCGGCGGGGAATCATCCCGCGCGGCAGACGGATGCCGCCTGCCCGTTTCCGCAACCCATTCATAATCAACGGAGGAGATGACCATGTTCCGGGAACCGTTCAAATCGCTCTTCGAAGTCAACATGGGGGTACGGCAGGGGGAGCGGATCATCGTCTTCGGCGATACGGTCCGCCCCGACGAGACCCCCTCCGCGGCAGACCGGGAGCGCCGGCTCCGGCTCCTGCAGGTTGCCGGGGAGGCGGCGCGTTTCGCCGAAAAGGTCTACGGCGCCACCACGTTCATCTCCTTCCCCGCCACTGCGGCATCGGGTGCGGAGCCGCCGGAAACTCTCTGGCGGGCGGTCTTCGGCGCTGAAATAGTCGCAATGCTGGCCCGGGAGGGACTGCTGGCGCGGCTTCTGACCAAGCAGGCAACGGCGGCGAATGTGGAGCGGGCGCGGGAGATCGTCGTCGCCCGCCGGGAGGAGGTCGCGGAGGTGATCATCGCCCTCTCCAACAACTCCACGA
Organism: Geobacter sp.; assembly: GCF_027327745.1. Lineage (GTDB taxonomy): Bacteria > Desulfobacterota > Desulfuromonadia > Geobacterales > Geobacteraceae > Geobacter. The sequence continues at coordinate 91,429 of NZ_DAHVYG010000006.1, read as the reverse complement.
GCCACACCCGGTTCCGTGCCCTGGCAAACGCCGCGGGGAGCCGATTTGCAAGCCTTCCCCATTTTGACCCCGATATGTTTTTCACCTCCATGCGAGTCGACTGGCACCGCCTTGCCGCGAGAACGGCGAAGCTCGCGGAGGCCATCAACTCCGCCGTGGAAATCGCCGTCGAAACCCCGAACGGAACCCGGATGGTGTTCGGCAAGGGGGGTCGGGCAGCCGAGGGAGACGACGGTCTTCTCACCGAACCGGGAAGCTTCGGGAACCTTCCTGCCGGGGAGGTGTACCTTGCCCCCGTGGAAGGGACCAGCGAGGGGGTCATGGTCCTGGAATACGGTCCGACCCACAAACTGGCTGCCCCCCTTGAGCTGGTCGTGCGGGAGGGAAGGGTAGTGGAAATCCGGGGCGACGAACCCCACCGGGGAACCCTGGAGCAGAAATTCGCCGAGAGCGAGCTGAACCGCAACATTGCCGAGCTTGGCATCGGCACCAACGACCGGGCAAGCCGTCCCGACAACATCCTGGAAGCGGAGAAGATCCTCGGCACGATCCATATCGCCCTCGGCGATAATTCCGGTTTTGGCGGCACGGTCCAAACCCCGTTCCACGAGGATTACGTCTTCTACCGCCCCACCCTCACCGCCCGGACCGCCGAGGGGACAGCCACGGTGCTTCTGCGGGACGGCAAACTTCTTCTCCCCGGCTGATCAGGAAAAATCCGATAAAGTCTCCCCCCATCTCTACCGATACGTATAACCGAAAGAAGAAGACCTAGTATGCAGCTCTCTTCTTCCGGTGTCCCCGGAAGCCGGACGGAGACACCCATCACATTCACCAGGGATCGGGACATGGCTGACGTCGGGCAGCAGAACCGGGCAGATCTCACCTTCACGCTCACCAGGGAAGGGCAAAAGCTCCAGGCGTGCTTTACCCCTCCCGCGGACGGCGAGAAGACGCCGCTCACCCGCGGTGCGATCAATCAGGCACTCCTGGCGAGCGGCTACGCCAATCACTTCGTTTACGACAACGCCCTCGAAGAGCTTCTCTCGCGCTGCAACACGGACACGCAACCCTTTACCGTCGCCGTTGGCGAACGTCGTGACGGCACGTTCACCATCCAATGCTCCCACGACGGGGTCGAGGCCTATCTCGCCATCACCCCTCCTTTTGGGGGTGCACCGGTCACCCTCCAGCAGGTGCTTCAGGGGCTCAAGGCAAAAAATATCGTCACCGGCATCCGTTACGCCGAGATCGAGGCGACGGTTGCCTCGGGACGGCCCCGGGAAATCCTCGCCGCCTGCGGACTGGCACCTGAAGCGGGCACCGACGGGGAGCTCGTCAGCCTCCTCCCGGCGGTAAAGGAACGGAAGCCCGGCGGCGATGATGACGACAGCATCATTGACTACCGAAACCGTGGAGAGATTGTCAGCGTCGCCGTCGGGACCCCCCTCATGCGCCGCATCCCCCCCGTCCCGGGAACGGCTGGTGAGAGTGTTTTCGGGAAGGAAATCCCCCCGCCGCCGGTTGCCGACGTGCAGTTCGCCCAGAATCCGAGCGGCGCCGAGGTTTCCCCCGACGACCCCAATCTCCTCGTGGCCGCCGTTGCGGGGCAGCCGATCCTTGCAAAAGATTGCGTGACCGTCGAACCGATCATCAAGGTGAAGAACGTCGATCTCTCCAGCGGCAACCTCTCTTTCATCGGCTCCATCGCCGTCACCGGTGACATCACGGCGGGGATGACGGTGCAGGCCTCGGGCGACATCTCCGTCGGCGGGGTGATAGAGGCGGCAAAGGTGGAGGCAGGGGGAAACATCGGCGTGAGCGGCGGCATCATCGGCCAGGGGGAGGTGCGCAGCGCCCGGGGAGAACTGGGTGAGGAGACAGCCCATGTCAGCGCCAAGGGTTCGGTGACCGCCCTATTCGTGGAAAACGCCGTGGTTGCGGCCGGCGCCGACATCACCATCCAGGGATTTGCCATGCAGAGCGAGCTTTCGGCGGGCAACCGGATTGCCGTCGGCCAGGAAGGGAGCCAGAAGGGTCATATCATCGGCGGCAGCTGCCAGGCGGTGAACGAGATCCAGGCGGTCACCCTCGGCTCCCACGCGGGGGTCCATACCCTGGTCAGCGTCGGGGTGGACCCCTCCGTGCGGGAGAAACTCTCCACCGTAAAGCTGAAGCTCCAGGAAAAAGAACGGGAACTCGACGAAGTGACGAAGAGGCTCTCATACTTTGCCGACGCCCCCTCGAAAGCAACTCCCGAACAGCTCGGGAAGGCCTGGCAAAGCCGGGACCGGCTCGCCACCGACGTGGCGGAACTTGCCGGCGAGAAGAAACGCCTCCAGAAACGTCTTGAACGCGTCGCCAACGCCCGGATCCACGCGGAACGGGCGGTGCTTGGCGGCGTCATCGTCTCCATCGGAACCAAGGCGCTCCAGATCGACGAAGACCTCGGCCCCACCACCTTCAGGCTCGAAGAAGGCGAGCTTGTCGCCTCGTCCTGACCCGCTCCCGTCGCCTTCCCCAAACCCTCTCACCATTCATCCCCGCGGTTGACACGGTCCGCCGAGTATGGGAACGTATACCGAGCAAACGGAGGCCCCATGCGCATTATCGGACTGACCGGCGGCATTGCGTCGGGAAAAACAACCGTGACACGGATACTGACACGGCTCGGCGCGGCGGTCGTCGACGCGGACCAGCTTGCGCGGGAGGCGGTCATGCCCGGCACTGCCTGCCATCGCGCCATCGTCGGGACATTCGGTGCGGGAATCCTCCTTCCCGACGGCGCCATCGACCGCAAGGCGCTGGGCCGGCTCATCTTTGCCGACCCCGCCGCCCGCAGGAAGCTGGAGGCGATAACCCATCCGGCCATCGCGTCCCTCGCGGAGCAGAGACTGGCGGCGCTCCGGGAACGCGGCGAGGGGGTAGTGTTCTACGTGGCGCCGCTTCTCATCGAAGCGGGAGTCTCGGGGCGGGTTGATGAAATCTGGGTGGTCTACGTCGACCGGGAGACGCAACTGGCGCGCCTCATCGCCCGCGACGGAATCACCCGGGAAGAGGCCGAACAGCGACTTGCGGCGCAGATGCCGATGGAGGAGAAGGCGGCCCGGGGGACGGTGGTCATCGACAACCGGGGGGAACCGGGGAACCTGGAACGGCAGGTCGTAACGCTCTGGGAGCGACACTGTGGATCCGGGCATGCAAAAAACGGGTAACCATCACGCCGGATGGTTACCCGTTGCAGGTCACCGCGCTAAAACGCCCCCGGTGAATCGTCGGGGGCGCTCTGTCACTTGTGGTAGCCGAGCTTCATCGATATCTCGTCGGCCGCCTTCCGGACCAGGGGAATGAGTTCCTTCTCCATCCGCTCGTCGGTAAACCGCATGGAGGGGCCCGAGAGGCTGACGGCACCGATGATCCGGCGGGTATAGTCGCGAATCGGTGCCGCGACGCAGCGGACCCCGATATCGAGCTCTTCGTTGTCGATGGCATACCCCATCTCCACCACCCGCTTCAGCTCTTTCTTCAGCGTATCCTTGTCGGTGATGGTATTGGGCGTGAACCCCTTCAGCTCCTTGTGGGGGAAGAAACTGTCGAGCTCCTCGTCGGTCAGCGATGCAATCTGCACCTTGCCGGCCGCCGTGGCGTAGGCGGGAAGACGCGAGCCGACGCGCGGAACGACCCGCACCGTCATGTCGGTCTCCACGACGTCCAGATACACGATGCTCTGCTCCTTGAGGATCGCCACATATGCGGTCTCGTTGCATTCGGCGACGAGCGCTTCGAGAACCGGCCGCGACTGGCGCAGGATCCCCATCTGGCGGATGAAGGTCTGACCCAGCTCCAGGGTCTTCAGGCCAAGCCGGTAGTTCTCGGTCACCCGGTTCTGCTCGATGTACCCCCGGGACTCGAGGGTGGCGAGGAGGCGAAAAACGTTGTTCTTGTGCAGCTTGAGCCGCTTGGAGAGCTCGGTCACCCCGAGCTCGTCCACGTCGTCGTGGAACTGCTCCAGAAGGTCAAGGGCGTGATCGACCGCCTGGATGATATATTCCGATTTGTCCTTTTTGGCCATTGGTGCCCCTTTTTCTCAGGAAAAAGATGAATTTGGTTTGATACTTCTTCAGGGAAAATAAGTCAAGTTAAACATCGGGGACGCGAAACCGCGGAAAGACCCCTCAAATTCTCCCTCCAGCCTGGATGGCTGCACCATCCCCGGCCACAGCTCCCTCCCACGCTGCGGCAGGTGATTCAAAAAACGATAGAATATCGTTTTATAATTGTCAAGGGTGAATATTTGCTTTACAGTCGGCACCGAAACGGCAAAATCGGCGCCTTCGACCGCCGCACGACAAAAATGCAGCCCGGCCGTAATGTTGCGAATTCTCCCTCCAGCGCGGCACGTAACGCCGACTATCATCTCGCCTGTTTTATTCCCGGAGGAGCACATGCTGAACCTGCCAAAAAAAATCCTGGTGGCCATCGATGGCTCCCCCCTCTCCGACAAGGCAGCCGAAGAGGCGGTCCGGATGGCGGCGGGGAACCCGAGCCAGTTCAAAAGCAAAATCTACGCCATGCTGGTCCTTCCCAACGCGCCGCGGAGCACCTTCACCGACTTCGTCCCCCCCCCGCCCATTACGGAGACGAAGGAGTGGGACGAGCTGCGCGAACGGGTCTTCTACGTAATCGAGAAAGACGCCCGGGAGGCGGGAATCCCCCTGGAGATCAAGGCCGTGTACGGCGACCCCGCCGACCAGCTGATCGCCTTTGCCGAGCAGGAACAGATCGACGTCATCGTCATCGGGAGTTCCGGCAAGAGGTTCATCAAGCGAAAACTCCTCGGCAGCGTCTCCCACAAGGTGGCGAAAAACGCCCCGTGCTCGATCTACATTGTCAGGGGGTAGGAAATCCGGCGGACTCTTGAGATAATTCCTCACTCGTGGACCTCCTTCTTCCTTCTATCCGTTCAATTATTCCCTGGGGCGCCCCGGCCCCCTGTTCCTCCGGTCTTCTACGGAGGTAATTTCTGTTACAATTAATCTTGAAAAAAGCATTTGAAACACAGAGCAACGGAGCAACGGAGTAAAATCTGAGGGAAGAGTGCCTTCAAACATATGAATTGAAACTCAGTAAAGGACAGATCGAGAGAGGCTCAAGGAAACGAAAAATGGGAAAGAAAAAGATTCTTGCTGTGGATGACGAGCCCAACATCCTCATGTCCATTGAATTCATCCTAGAGATGGAGGGGTATGAGGTCCACACGGCGCGGGATGGGGAGGAGGCCCTAGAAGTGGCCGGGCGCGTGCGGCCGGATTTGATCCTCCTGGACGTCAACATGCCCCGGAAAGATGGCTACGAGGTATGCCGGATCCTTCGGGAGCGGGAGGATATGGCCGGGACAAGAGTGATCATGCTCACGGCCAAGGGGCAGACCCTTGAAAAGAAGAAGGGGCTCGAGGTGGGGGCGGACGAGTACGTGACAAAGCCGTTCAGTACCGAGGATCTGCTCGAGAAGATCCGTGCGATGATAGAGCCATGACGACTGATCAGGAGACCCGGCCCCACCACTGGAAAAAAAGCCTGCGCTACCGTTTGATCGTGTCCCTCACGGGCCTGGCGGTGCTCCCTCTGATAGTAGCCATGGCAGCCCTGTTCTTCGCGGCTCGCGACGAAGTGGGAAAGATCCAGGGGCGCCAGCTCGCCCAGGAGGCGGGACAGTTGGCAGAGCATCTGCGGGGTGAGCTGCACGGTTACCAGCAGACCGCGGCTGCCCTGGCGGCTTTGCCTGAGGTCAGAGCCTCCCTTGCGGGCGCGGCCCCCCTGCCGGAAAAGATCTTGTCGTCGGCCCGAAAATCCCAGCCATGGATCCGGCGGATCAATCCGGTGCCAGGGGGTCGCCTGCCGGAACCGGGCCAGGGACAATCCCTCGCCTCGGTCTCCGGGAAAACCCTGGACTACCGGGTTGCGGTAACGGACACGGCAGGGAACCCCCTCGGCGTGCTTGAGGTCTCCTTCGCTCTGGAAGGGGTGCAACAGTCCCTCGATCTGCACCAAAAGGGGGGAACAGGGGGGGCGGTGCTGTTCTCCGGCGGAGGGCAGCGCCTGGCGGGAAGCCACACGATCCCCCTCCCCCCCGTCGAAGAAGGGGGAACCGGTTGGGTGACCTTTGATGCCGGCGGCGAGGGCTATTTCGCCGGCGTGGCGGCAGTGCAGATACCCGCGGGCACCCTCCCCCGCGACTGGTTCCTCGGCGTGGTCCAGCCGGCGTCCCAGGTGTTCGGCAATCTACATTCGGTGAGCCGCCAGATAGCGTTATTCCTGGCTCTGTACATCATTCTCGTCGCCACCCTGGCGTGGTGGATGGCCGACCAGTACATGCGCCCCATCCTGGAGATTCGGCGCGGCGCCGAGATCGTTTCCCGCATCAACCTGAGCCACCGGATCAAGATCGAAGGAGGGGACGAGATCGCGGATCTGGCCCACGAGTTCAACCTCATGGCCGAGAACCTGGCCAAGGCCTACGACGAACTCGAAGGGCGCGTGCGGGAGGCGACCCGGACGGTGCAGGAGGAGCGGAATCGTCTGGCGACCGTGCTTCGCACCATGGTCGACGGTGTGGTAGTGGCCAACGAGGCCGCAGAGACCATCCTGATGAACCCCCGGGCCCGGATCATCCTGGAGCGGGGGTTCAGCTCGGGCATTGGAGCTCCTCTGTCACGGATCTTCCCCAGCGACCGGCTCAGCTTTCACTTGAAACGACTTCGCCAGGGGTGGAGCCCGGGCAGGGAGACCGTGGAAGAGGTGGTCTTTCCACTCAGGGACGGGAAGCTTCTCAAAGGTTCCCTGTCGGTCGTCCCCGGTCCCGGAGGGGAACGGGCTGGGTTCCTCCTGGTGTTTCGAGACCTGAGCGCTCCCACCGAGGAGGGGAAGCAGTTCGAGGAGACCCTGCGGGAAATGCCCCGGCTCCTCAAGGGTCCGGTGGCCACTTCCCGTTCCCTGGTCGAGACGCTCCAGCGACACCGGGAGATGCCCGCGGAGAAACAACAGGCGTTTCTCGCGGCGTTGGCGGAGGAGATGGATCGTTTGAGCGAACGGGTGACGGCCATGGAGGAGGCCGCCGGCGCTTCCCGGACGTCGCGCTGGCCGGCCATCCCTTCGGATCCCCGGGAGCTCGTGGAGGAATCACCGGCTTCGGTCCCCGGGCTCTCCGTTGAGATCGAGGCCGGCGACTCCTCAATTCCCCCTGTGATGGTGGAGCCGTTCTCCTGGGTGGCCTCCTTGCGGTGCGTCCTCCGGTGGATCGGACAGAGGAGTTCCGGAGAGCCGCGGGTCGGCGCGAACCTCCGGGTGGAAGACGGGACCGTGGTTACGACCTTTCGGGTCGAGGGCCCCTTCAAGGGGGACCCGGCCGAGCTGGAAGTCCTCCAGGTGAGCCCTGCCGGCGAGGATCCCCTCCCCTTGGGAGAGGCGGTGCGAAGAAATCGCGGCGAGTTGTGGACCCGCTCCGCCGGTGAATCCTTCGAGGTGCGGCTGGCCCTGCTGCAGGCAACCGCCGTTTCCAAAGTACGGAGTGCAGACGGGCTGATCGAGGGGGAGCCGGAGTTTTACAATTTCGACCTATTCCTGCCGCGGCCGGTTTTCGAGCGGGAAGATCTGCTCCTGGCAGATCTGGCGGATCTCGACTACGTGGTGGTCGACACCGAGACCACGGGGCTGAACCTTTCCCAGGGGGACAAGATCATCAGCATCAGCGGGGTGCGCATTCGCCGGGGGAAGGTCCAGGGCGCCGACATCTTTAACACCCTGGTCAACCCTGGTCGGCCGATCCCTCCCGAATCGGTGAAAATTCACCATATCGAGGACCACATGGTGGCAGGCGCTCCCTCCATGAACGAAGTCTACCCGAAATTCGTCGAGTACGTGGGGGACTCGGTCCTGGTGGCCCACAACGCGGCATTCGACAAGAAGTGCCTCGACATGGCCGCGGCCGAAGCGGGGCTCCCCCAGATCGACAACCCGATCCTCGACACCCTTTTCCTCTCCTACGGCATTCACGAGGGGACCGAAGGACACAGCCTCGACGCCATGGCTGAACGGATGGGGATCACGGTCGAGGGGCGGCACTCCTCCCTGGGGGACGCCCGTGCCACCGCCCACGTGTTCCTCGGACTCCTTTCGCTTTTGCCGGCGCGCGGAGTAAGAACCCTTGCGGACGCCAAGGCCTTCTGCGACCGGCACTTGCTGCTGCGCTGGCAGTCGTCGAGGTTCTAGGCGTTCAAGGTTCAAGTTCAAAGTTCAAGGTTCGAAGTTCAAAGTTCTTTTTTAACATTGAACGTTGAACTTCGATTTTGGAGGTAGTCAAAATGAATGTGACCTCGCGCCGACTCGCCGCCCTGTTTGCCGTGGGGCTCGTTGCCCTGTTCCCCCCACTGCTGGGGATGTTCAACCGGCCGGGCACATTCCTGGGGATCCCGATTCTGCCCCTGTACCTGTTCACGGCCTGGGGCGCGTTGGTGCTGGCGGGCTGGGTGCTGACCCGGGGAGATGAACCGTGAACCAGACCTTCTGGATTGCCTTCCTCGGCATTGGATATGTCCTCGGCCTGTTTGCCATCGCCTACGCCACGGACAAGGCCCGGGAGAGGGGGCGCAGTCTGGTCGACAACCCCTGGGTCTACAGCTTCTCCCTGGCGGTCTACTGTACCTCCTGGACGTACTACGGCAGTGTGGGGCAGGCCGCGTCCACCGGCCTGGGATTCCTGCCGGTTTACCTGGGTCCCACCCTGATCTTTCTCCTGGGGCCGTCCCTGCTCAAGCGGCTCGTTTCCTTCTGCCGGGCGGAAGGGGTCACGAACCTGCCGGACCTGCTGGAGGTCCTGTACGGGAAGGGGTGGACCCTGGGCGCCCTTGCCACCGCCATAATGGTGATCGGGATCACCCCGTATATCGGGCTCCAGCTCAAGGCGGTGGGGTACACCTTCGACCTCCTCACGGGGCGCGCCGAGACCTCGGGAATATTCTACGACGCTTCCTTCTGGGCTGCCCTCGGCCTGTCGATCTTCGCCGGGCTCTTCGGGGCGAGGAGCCTGGTCGCCACCGAGCGGCACGAGGGGATGGTCGCTGCGGTGGCCTTCGAGAGCGCGGTGAAGCTCGGGGCCTTTCTGGCGATCGGGTCCTACATCACCTTCGGCATCGGCGGCGGGCTGACGCAGGTTTTCGAGAAAGCCGCCGCGGACCCGAACCTCTCGCGCCTGTTTCTGCTCGGGGAGGGGTCGGGGACATCGCTACCCACCTGGGTCACCCTGAGCGTGCTCTCCGCGTCGGCCGTGATCCTATTGCCCCGCCAGTTTCACATGCTGATCGTGGAGAACGTGCGGGAGGAGCACCTGCGGACGGCGTCCTGGGCATTTCCCGCCTACCTGTTTCTCATCAATCTGCTCGTGCTCCCCGTGGCCCTGGTCGGGCGCCTGTATGGAGGAAATCTGAACCAGGATTTCTTCATGATTTCCCTGCCGCTCTCCCGCGGTCATACGGGGCTGGCGTTTCTTGCCTACCTGGGAGGATTCTCCGCCGCGACCAGCATGGTCATCGTCGCCTCGGTCGCTTTGTCAACGATGATCCTCCACCATCCCGGGGTCGCGCTCCTGGGGCGCATTTCCCCGACATTTCGCGGACTGGGCGGAGTGGACCTTTCCCGTCCCCTCCTGTACACCAAGCGGGCCGTCATATTCGGCATAGTGCTCCTTGGGTACGCCTTCAAACGGTGGATCGGCGAGTCCCATACCCTCGTTGCCACGGGGCTTTTGTCCTTCTCCGCCGTGCTCCAGTTTGCGCCCGCGGTCCTGCTCGGCCTGTACTGGAAAGGGGGAACCCGAACCGGGGCCCTCGCCGGGCTTGCCGCCGGGTTCGGGATATGGATCTACACACTGCTTCTCCCCAGCTTCGCTGACTCCGGGTGGGTGAGCCCGTCCATCCTGACGCAAGGCCCCTGGGGGATCGAACTGCTGCGGCCCCGGGCCCTGTTCGGGCTGCAGGGATTCGACACCTGGACCCACGCCCTGATCTGGAGCCTGGTGTTCAACCTGGGGACCTATTTCATCTTCAGTTTCCTCACCCCCCAGCCCGAGGAGGAGGCCCAGCGTTCGAGGCTGCCGGCCGCATGGGCCACGAGGGCCGACCTGGAAATGCTTCTGACGCGCTTTGTGGGTTTCCGGACGGCCCAGGATGTGCTGGGGGTCCTACCCGAGCGCTCCTCCCCGCAGGTGCTCCTGGAAGCTACCGAGCGCTGCCTGGCCAGTGCCCTCGGAACCCAGTCGGCCCGCATGATTATCAGCAGCACCCTTGCGTGGCCCCGGGAGCGGGCCGTGGAGATACTGGACGTCTTCGGCGGCGTCTCCAAGACTCTGGCAGAGAGCAAGGATGCCCTGGAACGGCGGCTCCGGGAGCTGATGGTCCTCCACGAGGCCTCCCGCGCCCTCTCAAGGAGCCTGGACATCGACACGCTTCTGCAGGAGGTGCTCCTCCTGATCAAGCGGGAGTTCGGCTTCGAGCACATGGCGGTCCGACTCCTGGAGGAGGACGGCATATTGAGGATCCGCAGCCACGTGGGTCTCAGCGAAGCTTACGTGGTGGCGGCCGCCATGGCCCCCACGCGGGAGACCTATTTCGGCACCTCGTTCCTGGACGCCCGGCCGGCCGTGGTGGGAGACACCCGGGAGATCGACAAGCCCCTGCTCATCTCCAAGCTGGCCAAGGAAATACCGGTGAGCGCCTTCATCCACGCGCCGATGACCTACGAGGGGCGGGTGATCGGAGTACTCACCGCCTATGCAACCCGCGGCCCCATGCACTTCACCGATGAGTTCGTCGAGCTCTTCGCAGCCCTTGCCAACCAGCTCGCCATGGCTGCGGTCAATGCCCGCCTCTATTCCGAGGTTCAGGCATACAGCCATGCCATGGAGGAGAAAGTGGCCCGGCGCACGGCCGAGCTCGAGCAGGCCAACGCCCGGCTGCGGGAGCTGGACCGCCTCAAGAGCGATTTCCTCTCCACGGCGAGCCACGAGTTGCGGACCCCCCTTACTTCGATCCGCTCCTTCTCCGAGATTCTGCTGCGCTACGGCGTGGACGACGAGGAAAAGCGCAGGAAGTTCGTGGGTATCATCCATAACGAGGCGGAGCGGCTCACCCGCATGATAAACGACCTGCTCGATCTCTCAAGGATCGAGGCGGGCCGCCTGGAGCTACAGCCCGAACCGCTGGAACTGGAGCCGGTCTTTTCCATGGCCCTCGGCACCACACACCCGCTCTTCGCCGAAAAGGGGATCAAGGTGGAAAGCCTTGTCGAAGCCGGCCTCCCGCCGGTCTATGCCGACGCGGATCGGCTCCACCAGGTGCTGACGAACCTCCTCGGCAACTCCGCGAAGTTCTCCCCGGAGGGAGGGACGATCCGGCTCAGCGGGCGGGAGAAAGACGGTTTTGCCATGATCAGCGTGGCGGACGAAGGCCCCGGTATTCCCCCCGACCGCCTGGAGCAGGTTTTCGAGCGCTTTCAGCAGGTGCGGGACCCCCAGAAATCCCACGCCCTCGGCACCGGGCTGGGGCTGACGATCTCCCGGGAGATCGTGGAGAGGATGGGAGGAAAGATCTGGGTCGAAAGCGAGCTGGGAGCCGGCGCGGTGTTCTCCTTCACCGTTCCCCTCGCCGGGAAATTCCAGGTCAGCCAATAATAATCCCGGCACCCGATAAAACGATTCTTCTCAGATTTACCTCAGTTGCTCAGTTGCTCCGTGTTTCAAATGCTTTTTTGAATGGCGAATCCACGAGGGTGTCATGCCGAACAGGGTAATCAGTGAAGAGAATTTCTACCTCCACCAGGAGATCGAGGCAGCCCGGTCCATCGACGAACTGCGGGAACTCGGCGTGAAGATGCTCGGCATCGTGAGGTTCGCCACCCACGAGCACGCCGACATAAAAAGCATTGTGCAACTCATCTCCCGATTCAACGATGCCATCAACCTGCGCCTCATTGCCCTGCTGGAAAGCACCGAAGGTATCCACCTCCCCGAAGGGGCCGCCTACCTCGTCCTTGGCAGCGAAGGACGGGGCGAACAGACCCTGCGCACCGACCAGGACAGCGCCATCGTCTACGTCGACGACCTCCCGCCCGAGAAACTTCGCGACGTCGAACGCTTCGCCGCCCGGCTCGTCGATGCCCTCGAAGAAATCGGCGTCCCCCGCTGTCCCGGCAACATGATGGCCAGTAACCCCCAGTGGCGCCACAGCCTCACCGAGTGGAAGCAGCTTCTCGAACAGTGGATAACCGTTCCCACCCCGGAGCACATGCTCAACTTCGGCATGTTTCAGGACCTTCGGCCCCTCCATGGCGACATGGCCCTGGGCACGCAATTGCGCGACCATATCCGCGCCGCCGTCCGGCTCTCCCCCTTCTTCCTCCCCAACATGGCGGGCCATGTTGTGCGCTTCCCGTCGCCGTTCACCATGCTCGGACGCATCCGGGTCGAGCAGAGCGGAGAACACAAGGGCAAGGTCGACCTCAAGAAGGCCGGCATCTTCGCCATTACCGCAGGCGCAAGCCTGTTGGCCCTCGAAGCCGGCATCATCGGCGGCAATACCTGGGAAAAGCTCGAACTCCTCGGGAAGCGGAGAGTTCTCGCCGGCGGCGACCTTGCAACCATCGAAGAAGCATACACCTTCCTTGTTCAGCTTCGGCTGCAGTTGCAGCTTCAGTCGCTGGCCGCAGGAAACACCCCCACCAATTACGTCGACCCGCTGGCCCTGTCCGCCAGAGAGCGGGAGCAATTCCGGCAAGCCCTCAATGGGGTCAGCACTTTCCTGTGGATATTCCGCGACTACTACCTGCTCGACTACATCTCCTTCTGATTAATTTTATTCAAGAAGAAGGATGCTCGGTCTCTTTCCGGAGATAGATGAGGATCTCCTTGAGGCTCTCCACGATGATCCGCTCGTCCCGGGGGAACTCCGCGGGGGAGAGCTCAAGGGTGAGGGTGTCGTTGTAGCCGGTATTGCGCAGGTGGTTCAAAAAACGGGTGAGCGGAAGGATGCCGCGGCCGGGGAGGAGGTGCTCCCGGCCGTGGCCATAGTCGGAGAAGTGGATGTTCCTGATGCGCCCGGTGTTGTAGCAGAGGTAGAAGTCGTTGATGAAGTTGGCCTTCCCCGACCCCATGTGGGTGCAGTCGAAGGTCATGAAGAGGTTCCGCTCCTGGATGAAGTCGATCAGCTTGCCGGTCTGGGAGAGGATGTGGGGATTTATCTTGAAGCGCCCCACCCACGGCATGTTTTCCAGGGTCACGATCACCCCCCCCTGCCCTACCTCCTTCTGAAAGTCCGTGATGCGGTACATCCAGCGCCAGAATCCGAACTCGACCCCCACCCACGAGGGGGGATGGAAGTTGACGAGGGGTACGCCGCATTCGGCGGCAAGCTCCACGCTCCGCTTGAGAGAGTCGACCGGGTTTCCCCAGTCGTCGAGCAGCATGAAGGGGGCATGGAGGGAATTGATCGGCAGGATCTCGGCCAGCTCCCGGATGAGCTTTTTGCAGTTAACCTTCTGGAAGTCGTGATTGATTACCAGCTCGACCCCGTCAAAGCCTGCCTTGCGCGCCATCCCCATCACCCTGCCAAGGGGGAAGGTGAAGATGGTGCCGTGGGAGAGTGAGATCCGCATCCCGCTCACCACTGCCCGGAGACGCTGCTGTAAACCATCTTCTGGAGGGTCCCCACCGCCTCCAGACTCCTCTTCAACTCTTCCAGCGCATGCTCCGACAGGGTCCCGGGGGAGACGAAAAGCCCGCCGGCGCGCTCCCCCCGTCCGATCTCTTCGGCCACGGCAAGCCCCCCCAGGGCATGCCAGGCGAACAGGAGCCGCTCGGCCAGTTCCACGTCGATCCGTCCCCCCTGCAGCAGCCCCCTGATCCGCTCCACGGTCCCGGTTTCCGAAACGTCGAACCGCACCGTCAGCACCCGCACCAGAGCCACCAGCGGTTCGATGCCGTAGAGCCCCAGGTTGAACTCCCCCCGGTGAGCCCCGCCCCGCTCCACCCGGAGGCGACCAAAAAAGTCGAACCCCGATGGCATCATCGCCGTTCTCCGGGCCGCCTCCCGCAACGGCTCCCGGTGGTAGTCGAGCATCGCCCGGACAAGATTGACCGCCGCGGCGGCAAGCGAAGGGTTACCCGCCACCAGGCGCAGGTCCGCCATCCGGACGACACCTTCCATATCTTCGCCCCCTTCGGTGCAGCGCGCCGTGATCCGGCTCCGCCAATCCGCCATGCTCCCGCGCCAGGCGGGAAGAGAGGGACCGATACCCGTGCGGCTCGCGAGGCCGATCTCCTCGCAAAGAGCCGAGATCCTTCCGGCAAAGCCGGCAAAGATGGGGGCCTCCTCAGCCCCATCCGAACCATGGATCTGCAGGAGATCGCACAAAGAGAAGAGGGACGCCTCACCCCGCCCCACCTCTCCGATGGCCATCAGGCACCAGGGCGACGACGGAGCGCCGGGACCGATCTCCTCCATCCAGCGCAGGGTAAGACGGACCGCCGCCGCCACGGCCCGGTCGACGGCCGCCGTACAGAGGAGATGGAACGCCGGCACCGACCCGTGCCGGCGGAAATGTTCGGCGGCCATGGCGCGCAGCCGCTGGAGGAGCGTTGTCAGGCTTGCGGAGTCGCCCGCCTCGTCGAGCTCCGCCAGTTCGCGCGAAAACTCGCCCGAGAACCGCTCCTCGGAGGCGATCTCCTCGCGAAGCTTCTCCTCCAGCCCAGCCAGGAGCGCCAGGTCCTCCCCCGGCGGGAGGTGCGCCAGCCGGCCGTAGAGCTCCTGGCGGAGACGGGCCAGAAAATCGGCCGTCCCCCGCCGGGAGAGGACATCCTCGCCTTTCGCTCCCATGAAGATCGGCATGGTTTCTCCTGATCACTCCATGTGGCCGTGGACCTGGTCGGCCAGGAAGCGGCGCATCTCGTCGGAGGGGGGTGGCGTGAGGAGCGAGACCGCGATCATCACCGCCACCACGAGGGGGGCTCCGAAAAGGGCGGACGAGGTGAGGGGGAAGATGTCGGCCACCGCCGGGACGAACCGGCCGAAGAGGGGGGTGGCGAAGGTGACGACGACACCGGTCAGCATCCCGGCGATGACGCCGTGGCGGTTCGCCCGCCCCCACCAGATGCCGAGGAGAAAGGCAGGGAAGATGGTGTTGCCGGCCAGGGCGAAGGCCACGGCGGTAATCTCGGCGATGAGCCCCGGCGGATGGAGGGCGATGAGAAGCACCAGGGCGGAAAGGGCGACGACCGTCCCCTTGGCGAGCGCCATCTTGGTCGCCTCCGATGCCCGGGGGTTGATGAGGCGGTAGTAGATGTCGTGGGAGAAGGAGGCGGCGCCGGTGATGAGGAGCCCCGCCACGGTGAAGAAGGCGGCGCTCGTTCCCCCCGCCGCGAGAATCCCGATCATCCACTCGGGAAGCCCCCCGAGAACCGCCGTCTTGAGCACCACGATGTCGGCCATCTTTTCCGCCGCCACGGGGGGTGGAACCATCCCCGCCCGGGCCTCCAGGAGCCGGGCGAAGACCGCGTAGGCCGGGGCCGACCAGTAGATGAGGGCGATGAAGAAGAGCCCCCAGACCAGGCTCCAGCGGGCGTCGCGGATATTGGGAACCACGTAGAAGCGCGACAGGACGTGGGGGAGCCCGGCAGTCCCCACCATGAGGGTAAAGCAGAGGGCAACCCACTGGAAGAGGCTCCCCGCGGCGAAGGGAGCGGCGAAATTCACCCCGAACTCCCGTTTGAGATCCTGGATCGCAACCCCGTAGCCGAACTGAGGGAGCACCCAGAAGTAGCCGAGCTTGTACGCCAGGGCCATGAGGGGGAGGATGAAGGAGACGATCAGTACCGTGTACTGGAGCTGCTGGTTGCGGGCGACCCCGAGCACCCCGGAGAGGATCACGTAGCCCACCGCCACGGTGCCGCCGAGGAGGAGGCCGCTGCGGTAGTCGGTGCCGAAGAGCCAGGCGAAGAGCATCCCGATCCCCTTGAACTGGGCGGTGCAGTAGATGACCGAGATGGTGATGGAGATGCCGGCCGAGATGAGCCGCGCCGCGGGCGAGTCGTAGCGGGCCCCCACGAAGTCGGGGGCGGTGTACTTGCCGAAGCGCCGGATCTGCCCCGCCATGAGGACGAGGAGCAGGACGTAGCCGCCGGTCCAGCCGATGACGTAGGCGAGGGCGTAGTACCCCTGGAGGTAGAGGAGCCCCCCCATGCCGAGGAAACTCGCCGCGCTCATCCAGTTGCTGGCGATGGCCGCCCCTCCCCCGATCCGGCCGATGTAGCGGCCCCCCAGGCCGTAGTCGCTCATCTCGCGGCTCCTGGCCCGCAGCCCCGTCAGGATGAAGGAACCGAGGGTCGCGGCCACGATGAGGAGCGGAATCAGGTTGAAGCCGGCGTCAGTCATGACTGCGGTCCCTTCTGCGGCTGTGGCGCTCGGTGTGACGGTCGATGTAGACGTTGAAGAGGATGCAGAGGATGATGAACCAGAGGGGGAGGAACTGGGCGGTGAACCAGAAGTGCCAGGGGAAGGAGAGAAACGTCAGGCGGGTGAAGATCCCCTCGCCGTCGGGAGTCTCGGCCAGAAGCCGCAGCACGGCCTGAAAGCCGAAGTTCACCACCCCCCAGCCGAGAAGAACGGCGAGGATGATCGCCACCTCGCCGGTCATGTATCCCTGGCGGGGGCGAAAGAGATTGACGTCGTACCGCTCGCGCTCCTGCATGAACACCCCTCCACGTCGAGTATTGTACCGTAAAATGGCGACATGCGCCCACGCCTCACTCCGACTTCATGATCTCCCTGAGCACCGCCGTGGCGTAGCTCCCCTTCGGGAGCGAAAATTCCAGGAGAAGCCCCCCGGCGTCGACTTCCGCCCGCGCCCCCCCGATCGGCACCCGCAGGGGACGGCGCTCCCCCTCCATCCTGAGGCCTCCGGGAAGATCGAAGCTCGCCGGGGTGAGCCCCGCGGCGGCGAGAAGCGCCCGTTCCCGCTCCCCCTCCTCCCCGCCGGCCTGGGTCATGCGGCAGCCGAAAAGCGGGCCGGTGGGGGAAATCTCGAACCGGGCGGCCCGGGGGGCCTCGACGGCGGCATCCTCCACCAGGAAGCAGGCGCCGTTTTCGTGCTTACAGGCGAGATCCCCCGCCATGACCGTATCGAGGGAATCGAGCCGCTCCGTCACTACCCGGTCGAAGAGGTGGGACTGGCAGGCCGAGAGGTAGAGCTTCCTGAGCCGGGGATGGACGGCCTGGAAGGCCCGCTCGAAATCGCCGGGACGCTTCACGAGGCGCTGGAGCACCTCCCGCTCGGTCCGGCAGTGCCCCGGAAAGAGGTGGAGGCTCTCCTCGATCGCCCCCCGCCGGTACGCCTCGATGGCGCCCCGCCACCCCTCCCCCTCGACCCGCGCCGGATCGCCGATCAGGAGATCCACCGCGGTGCGCCAGTCGCCGGCGAGCATGGCCCGGCCGATGAGATGACTGTTCCCCTGGACGCCGTAGCGCTGCTCCCCGAAGCGGTTCGGCACCCCGCGCCGCGCGAGCACGGCCAGGACCGCCTCGGCCCGGGGCAGGGCCTCCGGCACTACGCCGCGGATCCGGATCCGGAAGCGGTTTCCCGCCAGGTGCCCGAGCCGCAATTTGTTGCGGTGGCGCACGGCCGAGAGGACTACGACGCCGGAAAGCTCCAGGGCGCGGAGCTCTTCTGGCGCCACCCGGGGAAGCGACACGGTCTGGCGGGTCACCCCCCGGCTGTCCTTCATTCCGGCGTACCCGACCTCCCGTTCCGGCACTTTCAAAGCCCGTGCCAGCCGCCGGATCGCCTCCAGGGTCGTGATGCCGCGCTTCTCGATGAGGGCGTAGGTGTGCTCCCCCTCGCCGCACGGCGGATAGAGTGGAAGCTCCTCCACCAGAAAATCCTCGGGGCTTTCCTTGATGGTTCCGCCGGTGCCGGGAAGGCCGGCGGTCAGGTAACTATGTATCGGCTCCTCACCCCTCACGCCTCACCCCTCGCTCGCCCTGCGGTAGTGGACAAAGTAGATCCGCTTCCCCTCGGCCATGAACTTCTGCATGTACTTGGAGAGATGGTACCCCTCCAGCTCGTGGCGGTAGCGGTCGGGGGCGAGGCGGTTCTCGAACCCCGGCACGCCGGCCATCATTTCCGCCACATCGAGCCCGTAGTCGTCGAAGTCGGTGGCGAAGTAGAAATCTCCCCCCGGCGCTAGGTAATCGCGGATGAACGCTGCAAACTCCCGGTTCACGAGGCGGCGCTTGCGGTGGCGCTTCTTGGGCCACGGGTCGGGACAGTTGATGTGGACCGCCGCCAGCGACCCCTTCGGGATCCGCTCGGCGATGAATTTGCGCGCCTCGTCGCGGACGACCCGGACATTGGCGAGACCGTGCTTCTCGATCCGGTGGCAGGTCTTGTAGCACCCCTTGTTGTAGAAGTCGATGGCGATATAGTTGGTGCCGGGATTGTCGGCGGCGGTCTTGGCGATGAAGTCGCCGATGCCGCAGCCGATCTCCAGGGCCAGGGGGTTGGCGTTGCCGAAGAGGGCGGCCCACTCCACCGGCGTGGCCAGTTCGTCGGGGTTGAGGAAAAAGGGGGATTGGATCTCGATCATTCGCTGCATGGATGGTTCCCGATTGCGTGAAAGTGCGCGTACCATAGCACAAAACGGCGGAAACGCGGAAGCGCTTTTCTTGCCATTTCGCCGCCTCTGTGCTATAGCTATCCGATTGAAATAACGTAAAAAAGGAACACCAGATGAAATTCAGTGACTTGAACCTCCCCGAGCCGGTCTTGCGGGGGGTCGCCGATGCGGGGTTTGCCGACTGCACCCCGATCCAGGAAAAGACCCTCCCCCTCTCCCTCGCGGGCCGCGACGTGGCCGGCCAGGCCCAGACCGGCACCGGCAAGACCGCCGCCTTCCTCATCTCCCTCTTCACCAGACTGCTCACGAGTGAAAAACAGGGGGTGAGCCGCCATCCCCGGGCGCTGATCCTGGCACCCACCCGCGAGCTGGTGGTCCAGATCGAGAAGGACGCCCAGGTGCTCGGCGCCCACTGCGGCCTCTCCATCCAGGCGATCTACGGCGGCGTCGACTACATGAAGCAGCGCAACGCCCTGAAGGAAGGGGCCGACGTGGTGGTCGGCACCCCGGGGAGGCTCATCGACTATCTCAAGCAGAAGGTCTACTCCCTGAAGGAGATCGAGGTCCTCGTCATCGACGAGGCAGACCGGATGTTCGACATGGGGTTCATCGCCGACCTCCGCTTCATCCTCCGGCGGCTCCCCCCCTTTGATGCGCGCCAGAACCTCATGTTCTCCGCCACCCTCAACCAGCGGGTGATGGAGCTGGCCTACGAGTTCATGAACGTCCCCGAGAAGGTGGCGGTCACCCCCGAGCAGATGACCGCCGAGCGGGTGGAGCAGGTCCTCTACCACGTAGGGCGGAAGGAGAAGTTTCCGCTCCTTCTGGGCCTTCTGCGCAGGGAGGGGATGGAGCGGACCATGATCTTCGTCAACACCAAGCGGGAGGCGGAGTTCCTGGATGAGCGGCTCAACGCCAACGACTTCCCCTGTCGGGTCATCTCCGGCGACGTGGAACAACGCAAGCGGCTCAGGATCCTGGAAGATTTCAAGAGCGGCAAGCTCCCGATCATGATCGCCACCGACGTCGCCTCCCGGGGTCTCCACATCGACGGGGTCTCCCACGTCATCAACTACGACCTCCCCCAGGACGCCGAGGACTACGTCCACCGCATCGGCCGCACCGCCCGGGCCGGGGCCGAGGGGAAGGCGATCTCCCTGGCCGACGAGGACGGCGCCTTCCACCTGGAGGCGATCCACGAGTACATCAAGGACAAGATCCCGGTGGAGTGGGCCGATGACGACCTCTTCGTCCACGACTTCAAGCGGGTGAAGCCGAAGGCCAAGCACCACGAAACGCGGGCCAAGGGACCGGTCCACCACGGCAGGAAACACCCGGAAGGGGAAAAGAAGGAAGGGGCCGCCGAAGGAGAAGCGAAGAAACGCCGGCGCCGCCCCCGGAAGAAGAAGCCGGCGGGGGAAAAAGGCGAGTAATCAAACAAGGAATAATGGCAAAAGGGGAAAGCATCGGTTGCTTTCCCCTTTTTCATTGTTGTAACCATCCGAAAAAACAGATTTTGTTATTGTTTATTATCCTAAGCAAAAGCCTCCCCCGCCAGGAGGGAGGGAACTATTGGGGACTATTGCATGAGCATCTCCTGATTATCCTGAATATCCTCGTTGACTCTGTTTATCCTGTCGGCTCACTCGTAGCGTAGCGCGTCGATGGGGTTCAGGTTCGCCGCCTTGCGGGCCGGGTAAAAGCCGAAGAAGACGCCGACCCCGGCGGAAAAGACGAAGGCGATGACGATCGACTGGATCGAGACCAGGGTCGGCCACTGCATGATTTTCGAGACCACCATGGCCCCCAGCACCCCCATCCCCATGCCGATGATCCCCCCCACTGTGGTGAGGAGCACCGCCTCGGTCAGAAACTGCAGCAGGATGTCCCGCTGCTTGGCGCCGATGGCCATCCGGATCCCGATCTCCCGGGTCCGCTCCGTCACCGAAACCAACATGATGTTCATGATCCCGATTCCCCCCACGATGAGGGAGATGGAGGCGACCGCCCCCAGAAGGATCGACATGACCTGGGACGACTGCTGCGCGACGGCGAGGATCTCCGACAGGTTGCGCACCGTGAAGTCCCGCTCGCGGCTCGGGCCTATCCGGTGGCGCTGGTCGAGGAGCGCGATCACCTCCTCCTCGGCCTTATTCAGGACGTCGGCGCTCCGGGCCTGGACCATCATGGCGCCGATGGAGTTGGGGAACTGGCTCCCGAAGAGCTTGCGCTGGGCGGTGCGCAGCGGCACGAAGATCACGTCATCCTGGTCGGTCCCCTGGGGGGACTGTCCCTTCTTCCCGAGGAGCCCGACGACGGTGAAGGGGATCTTCTTGATCCGGATGATCTTGCCGATGGGGTCGGCATCCCCGAAGAGGTTGTCGGCCACGGTCTGGCCGATGAGACAGACCTTGGTGGCGCCGTCCACGTCGGACTGGGAGATGTCTCTGCCGGCGGCAAGGGGCCAGTCCCGGACGGTGAGCATCTCCGGCGTGCACCCCATGACGATGGTGGACCAGTTCTGGTTCCCGTAGACGACCTGGGCCGACCCCCGGACCGTGGGGGCCACCTCCCCCACCGAGGGGCACTCCGCCTTGATGGCCCGGGCGTCGTCGTAGGTGAGGGTCGGCGTGCCGCCGGCGCCGGTGCGAAGCCCCCCGCTGGTGGTGGAGCCGGGGAGGACCAGGAGGAGGTTGCTCCCGATGCTGGAGATCTGGTCGGAGATCATCTTGCTGGCCCCCGCGCCGATGGCGACCATGGCAATGACGGCGGCGATGCCGATGATGATGCCGAGCATGGTCAGAAGCGCCCGCATCTTGTTCACCCGCAGCGCCCGGAGGGCGATCAGGAGGCTCTGCCAGAGGGTCGTCATGGGGCCTCCCCGGAGACCAGCACCGCCACGGCGGGGGAGGCGTTCGGCGTATCGGCGATGATGGTGCCGTCGCGGAAGATGAGGTGCCGGCCGGTGAAGGCCGCCACGTCCGGCTCGTGGGTTACCATGATGATCGTGATCCCCTGGCGGTTCAGCCCCTGGAAGATCGCCATGATCTCCACGGTGGTCCGGGAATCGAGGTTGCCGGTCGGCTCGTCGGCCATGATGATGGCCGGCTCGTTCACCAGCGCCCGGGCGATGGCGACCCGCTGTTGCTGGCCGCCGGAGAGCTGGTTCGAGTAGTGGTCGGCCCGGCCGGCTAGCCCCACCCGCTCCAGGGCCGCCAAGGCCCGCTCCCGCCGAAGGGCCGCCGGCACCCGGGCATAGACCAGCGGCAGCTCCACGTTCTCCCGGGCCGTGGTCCGGGCCAGGAGATTGAACCCCTGGAAGACGAAGCCGATCTTGCGGTTGCGGATCTCGGCCAGCTCGTTGCGGGAGAGCTTCCCGACGTTCACCTCCTCCAGGAGATACTCGCCGGCGGTAGATACGTCGAGACAGCCGAGCATGTTCATGCAGGTGGACTTGCCGCTCCCCGACGCCCCCATGATGGCGACGAACTCCCCCTGCCGCACCGTGAAGGAGACCCCCTTCAGGGCCTCCACTCGCTGATCCCCCATGGTGTAGACCTTGGTGACGTCCGTAAGTCTTACCACCTCGCCCATCTAGAACCTCGGCCCCATCGGGCCCATGCCACCCGACTTTTTCTCCTGGGAAGTCGCCTGCCCCACGATCACCTCATCGTTTTCCTTGAGATTCCCCGAGATAAGCTCCACCTGCCCGTCGTTGCTGATGCCGGTCTTGACCGGCACCGACAGCGGCCTGTTCCCGGGGCCGGGGATGTAGACCTGCTGCCCCCCTTCCTTCTTCCTGCGGCGCTGCTCCGGGCCGGTCTGCTCCGCCTTCGCCTCCTTCCCTTCCTTCTTCGGCCGGAAGCGGAGGTCGGCGGCGGGGAGCTTCAGGACGTTCTCTCTGCGGGCAGTCTCGATGCTGACGTTGGCGGTCATCCCCGGCTTGAGCTTCAGGTCCTTGTTGTCGACGTCGATCACCACCACGTAGGTCACGACGTTCTGGGTGACGACCGGGGCGTTGCGGACCTGGCGGACGGTGCCGGTGAAGCGGTTCTCGGGGTAAGCGTCTACGGTGAAGCTGACCGGCTGGCCCACCTGCACCCGGCTGATGTCGGCCTCATCCACGCTGGTGTCGATCTCCATCCGGGTCAGGTCCTGGGCGATGGTGAAGAGGGTCGGGGTCTGGAACGAGGCGGCCACGGTCTGTCCCACGTCCACGTTGCGGGAGACGACGATGCCGTCCACCGGCGAGCGGATGGTGGCGTAGCGGAGGTTGGTCCCGGCCTGGCTGAAGGAGCCGCGGGTCTGGGCCACGGTCCCTTCGGCCGCCTTCACGGTGGCCAGCGCCTGCTGGTACCGGTTGTCGGCGGTGTCGAAATCGCTCTGGGAGACGACGCCGTCCTTGAGGAGCTGGCGGTTGCGCTCCAGGTTGCGCCGGGCATCGGTGAGATCGGCCTTCGCCTTCAGGAGGGTGGCCTGGGCGTTCAGGTAGTTCCCCCCGGTCTGCTCCACCTGGGCCGAGAAGAGGGAGGGGTCGATCTGGGCGATGACCTGCCCCTTCCTGACCGGCGAGTTGTAGTCGACGAAGAGCTTCTGGATGGTGCCCGAGACCTGGGTGCCGACCTGCACCGTCACCACGGCGGCAAGGTTGCCGGTGGCGGAGACGGAAGAGACGATGTCGCCACGCTCGACCCTGGCGGTCCTGTACACCGTTTCCGGCTTCCTGTTCAGGGTGAAGTACGCGGCGACGCCCGCCACCACGAAAATGGCGGCGGCAGGGATGAGGAATTTCTTCATGCGGGGGACCTCGACGAGGGAAATGGCGTTTTTACTGAGGCTCTGCTGTGATTCAAAAACGCAGCAGGACACAACCGCGTTGACATGAAAAAGCCCCCTGGTCGTAATAACCAGGGGGCCCGTGGTTTTCAGCCCGCCACCGTCAGGCGGCGGGCTTGCGTCGGCAACCCTCCTTGCAACGGGTCACCGGGCGAAGCATATAAATGGTGGTCCACATGGCCTGGGTCTCCTTTCGCAAGCGTTCTTTCCCGCCCGATTCGGGTCCGGATAGTCATATGGTAATGGTCGCCCCCGGGAAAGTCAACCTTAGGAAAAGATTAAATAATCTTATGCAAATTTCTTGATAATCCCCAGCAGCGCCCCGTCCCGCACGCCGAGCGCCCCTTCGGGGCAGAGCTCGCGGCAGCAGAAGCAGCGGATGCAGGCATGGTAGTCGAAGTGGAGCCGGCCGTCCCGGATCGCGATGGCTCCCGGGGGGCAGGCGTCGCGGCAGATGCCGCAGAGCCTGCAGGCGCCGGGGATCTCGCAGGGGCGGGAAGTGAGGTAGTGGCGGAGCCGGTTCTTGAGGAAGGGCGGGAGGCCGAACTGGACATCGGAGAGGTGCGGCAGCCGGAAGGGAGGAAGCTTCGCCTCTTCGACCCCCTTTCCCCGGGTCTCGATGGCGGCCCGGTCCCAGCCGTCGAGGCCGAGGCGCTCCGCGGCCCGCTCCACCCAGAGGAGCTTCTTCGGGATGCCGGCCAGCTCGGCGGCAATGACATCCACCGCCACCGGGTTGGTCCCGGCCAGAAGGAGCCCCGCGTGGCGCGGGTCGCCGCTCCCCGGACCATTTCCCTCCATGGCGAGGACCGCATCGACGATGGTGAGATCGGGGCGGCGCAGGAGATAGATCTCCAGGAGCATCCGGGCGAAAAGCTCCCGGTCGGCCCCCGCCTTCAAGTGCCACCCCGCCTTGGCGGCCCCGACCACCGCGCCGAAGAGGTTCTTCACGGCGCAGGTCATGGTCATCATCTCGTGGGTCTTGAGCTTGGGGAGGTTGACGAGCCGGTCCGCCTCCAGGTAGGGGCGGGCGACGGCGAACTCCCGGAACATCCCCCCGCCGCGCACCGTTACGGTTTCGTCGAAGGGGACGAGCTCGGCGCCGGTCTCCTCGATGACCGCCAGCAGGCCGCTCTTCTCCGCCACCCGCCGGATGCCGCCGACGCCGGGGGAATCCCCCACGAGCGGGATCCCCCCCGCCTCCTTGACCTGTCCGATTACCTCCCGGAGCACCGCCGGATGGGTGGTCACCGCCCGCTCCGGCTCCCTGGCGGCGAGCATGTTCGGTTTGAGCAGGACCCGCTCCCCGGGGCGGACGAAGGCCCCCATCCCCCCGAAGGGGTCCAGCAGGCGCCGGATGGCCGGCCCGAGCACCTCGGGGCGATAGCTTTCGGACCCCTCGACGACAACGACGTTCATTGCGCCCCCGCCCGTTCGCGCTCGGTGATGAGACGCACCTGCCGCTCATGGAACCAGTAGTACCAGATCCAGTTCAGCATCACAACGATCCGGTTGCGGAAGCCGATCAGGTAATAGAGGTGGAGCAGAAGCCAGACCAGCCAGGCCAGATACCCCCGGAACTTCATCCCGAATGCGCTTGCCACCGCGGCGCTTCGGCCGATGGTCGCCATGCTCCCCTTGTCGCGGTAGCGAAACGGCGGCGCGCTTTCCCCCCGCTCCCGGGCCAGGATCGACCGCCCCGCGCAGATCCCCATCTGCATCGCCACCGGGGCCACCATCGGGAGGGGAGCGCCATCCTGTTCGAGATACGCCATGTCGCCGATGACATAGACCTCGGGCTGTCCCGGGAGCGTCAGGTCGGGCTCCACCCGGATCCTCCCCCCCGGCCCCGCTGCGGCGCCAAGCGCGGCGGCGAGGGGAGCGGCCTTCACCCCCGCCGACCAGAAGAGGGTGTGGGCCGGGATGACGGCGCCGTCGTGGAGGACCACCCGCTCCGGGCCGGCATCCACCACCCGGGCGTTGAAGAGGACCTCCACCCCCATGCGCCGGAGTTTCTCCAGGGTATAGAGCTGCAGAGGGGGTTCCATGGCCGCCAGGAGCCGGTCGAACGCCTCCACCAGGACAACCCGCGCCGCCTGGACGCTCAGCTCCGGGTAATCCTTGGCGAGGACGAAGCGGACCAGCTCGATGAGGGCACCGGCGAACTCGACGCCGGTGGGGCCGCCCCCGACGATGACGAAGGTCATGAGCGCCCGGCGCCTGGCCGGATCGGGCTCGACCACCGCCCGCTCGAAGGCGGTGAGGATATGGTTGCGGAGCCGTTCGCCGTCGACCAGCTCCTTCAGGTCGAAGGCGTGCCGCTCCACCGATTCCAGGCCGAAGTAGTTGGTGACGCTTCCGGCCCCCACCACGAGGTAGTCGTAGGGGATGTCACCGTTGTCGGTCCGGACCTCCCGCGCCCCGAAATCGATCCCTGTCACCTCGGCCAGATGGAAACGGGTCCCGGCCCACCCCCGGGCCATGGCGCGCACCGGATAGGCGATGGACTCCTGTTCGAGCCCGGCCGTCGCCACCTGATAGAGGAGCGGCTGGAAGAGGTGGTAGTTGTTCCGGTCCACCAGGGTGACGTCGAGCCCCTTCCCGGCCAGCTCCCGCGTCGCCCTGATCCCGCCGAACCCCATGCCGATGATGACAACCCGCTTCACGATAACATCTCCTCTCCGGTTTCTTTCTCCAGCTTAGCCCCGGCGTCCACCCACGCCTTGACCTGGGTCAAGAGCGGCGGCGATGGTGGAAGGATATCCCGAATTGCCCCTCGGCACAACCGGCTGTTCGGTTTACATGAATTATCTGCTATGATGGCCCTCACGAAAGGATGCCGCCATGGAAACCGCCATCGCCTCGTTTCTCCGCCATCTCGAAACCGAGCGCAACGCCTCGCACCATACGCGGGAGGCCTACCGCTCGGACCTCGAACAGTTCCGGCAGTTCGTCGGCGAAGAACTCGGCCCGGCTGCCGCGCCCGGCGCGGTCACCCACCTCCTCATCCGCCGCTGGCTCGCCCGGCTCCACCGCAGCCACCAGAAGAGCTCCATCGGCCGGAAACTGGCCGCGGTCCGCGCCCTCTTCAAGTACCTCGTCCGCACCGGGAGCCTCGCCAGGAACCCGGCGGAACTGGTCAGCACCCCGAAGAGGGAGAAGAAGGTCCCCTACCACCTCAACATCGACGAGGCGACCACCCTCGTGGAGGCCCCCCGGGCCCCTGGCCTTCTGAGCCTGCGCGACCGGGCGATCCTGGAGACCCTCTATTCCTGCGGCCTGCGGGTCTCGGAGCTGACCGGCCTCGACGTCGGCGGCCTCGACCTCGCCGACGCCACCGTGCGGGTCCTCGGCAAAGGGGGGAAGGAGCGGGTCGTGCCGGTGGGAAGCCACGCCCGCACGGCACTTGGCGCCTACCTCGCCGCCCGCAGCCACCCCCCCGTGGATGCCCCCCTCTTCCTGAACGCCCGGGGAGGGCGCCTCACCTCCCGGAGCGTCCGGCGGGTGGTGGACAACCATATCCTCCGGCTCGCCACCATGCGCCGGATCTCCCCCCACACCCTGCGCCACACCTTCGCCACCCACATGCTGGAAGGGGGAGCGGACCTGCGGGCCATCCAGGAGCTCCTCGGCCATGCCTCCCTCTCCACCACCCAGAAGTACACCCATGTCGGCATCGACCGGCTCATGGAGGTCTACGACAGGGCACATCCCAAGGCCCGCAAATAAATCCTTGTCATTTCATCGCTTATCCCTTACACTTATTTCTTGACTGATCAACGCTCAGGCGGAAACCGCATCACAGCCCTTCTTCCGTAGTCACCCGCCCTCAGCCCTTCATCGCTCACTAACCCCCCCCGCTTTCGACACGCTCGACAGCGCAGCAGCACAACCGGTTGGCGACGATGTCTCACGCCAGTCAGTATTGTGCCGTTGCCGTCCCTTTCCAGGGCATGTGGATGCCCTGCGGCACGCACGTCCACTTCTAACCATCGTTTCGGCGACAGCTCTCCGACGCCCCTGATCAGGTGCGCGCGGCACGGCGCGGTGCGTTGCACGCCCGCAGCCCCCGGGTGTGGAGTTTTCGTGCGGAAATCGACAAGGAACCATCGCATGACGTTTACCGAACTGCAACTCGCCCCCCCCATCCTCAAAGCCATTGCCGCCTGCGGCTACACCGAACCGACCCCGATTCAGGCCGAGGCGATCCCGAAGGCGCTCTCCGGCGTCGACCTCATGGCCACCGCCAAGACCGGCACCGGCAAAACCGCGGCCTTCGTCCTCCCCGCCCTCCAGCGTCTCGGCTCTCCCTCGCCGAAGCCGGGCCGCGGCCCCCGGGTGCTGGTGCTGACCCCGACCCGCGAACTGGCGACCCAGGTCACCGACGCGGTCCGCACCTACGGCAGGTTCATGCGCGTGCGGAGCGGCTCCATCCTCGGCGGGATGCCGTACCGCGACCAGCTTCGCCTCCTCTCCGGCCCGGTGGACCTCCTCGTGGCGACCCCCGGGCGCCTCGTCGACCTCCTGGAGCGGGGGAAGCTCGACCTCTCGCGCCTTGAAATCCTCGTTCTCGACGAGGCCGACCGGATGCTCGACATGGGGTTCAGCGAAGACGTGAACCGGATCGCCGGCGCCACCCCCGCCGGCCGCCAGACCCTCCTCTTCACGGCCACCCTCGACAAGGCAACGGTCCGGCTGGCCGAAGAGCTCCTGAACGCCCCCGAGCGGATCGAGATCGTCGGCCCCAGGACCACCCACGACCATATCGAGCAACGCCTCCATGTGGCCGACGACCTCAGACACAAGAACCGCCTGCTCCACCACCTGATTGCGGACGGCGAACTGCGCCGGGCGATCATCTTCTCCGCCACGAAGCGCGACGCCGAGAATCTCGCCGTGGAGCTCAAGGCCCAGGGCCATGCCGCCGCCGCCCTTCACGGCGACATGCCGCAGGGAGCCCGCAACCGCACCATCACCGCCATGAAACAGGGACGGATCCGGCTTCTGGTGGCGACCGACGTGGCGGCCCGGGGGCTCGACGTCTCCGGCATCAGCCACGTCATCAACTTCGACCTGCCGAGATTCGCCGAGGATTACGTCCACCGCATCGGCCGCACCGGCCGTGCCGGGGCGTCGGGGATAGCCATCTCCTTCGCCTCCCTCAACGAACTGAGCTACCTCGACCGGATCGAACGCTACATCGGCCAGCAGCTCCCCGAGCACGCGATTCCGGGGCTGGAGCCGGCCCGGCCCCTCGTGCGCCTCGGCAAAGGGAGGTCGGGGGCGCCTGGGCAGAAGCGCGGGGGCAAGGGTTTTCCGCCCCGCGGTCCCCGGCGTGAAAACGCACACGCCACCCGGGGGAAATCCTCTTCCTCTTCCCGTGCCCCGTGGCAAGGTTCGAAACCTGCCGGATCGGGTGCCGGCAAGCCCCCCCGGAAGTCCCAGTTCGACCGGTAACGGTTCACCATGAAAAAAGCCCCGCCGGTTTCCCGACGGGGCTTTTTCGTTCTTCGAACTGACTGCCGATCTTACTCGCAGAGGTCGATCTTCACATCCCAGTTCTTGATCTTCATGGTGCCGTTCTGAGCCAGGTTGAGGTGCATCTTGAAGGCGCGGTCCCACATCTGCGGCTCGTGACCAACCTTCTTGGCGAGGCAGTCCTTGGTGGCGATCTCCAGGTACTCGCTGAGGATCGGCTTGTAGTCCGGGTGGGCGCACTTCTCGATGATCCGCTTGGCGCGATCCTTCGGCGCCATGCCACGGAGGTCCGCAAGCCCCTGCTCGGTGACGACGCAGTCCAGATCGTGCTCGGTGTGGTCGATGTGGGAGCAGTGCGGCACCACGCAGGAGATACCGGTCGGATCGGTCTTGGAGGGGCGGCTCGACGGGGTGTGCATGATCTTCAGGAAGCCGTTGCGGAGGAAGTCGCCGGAACCGCCGAGGCCGTTGATCATCCGGGTCCCGCCGACCAGCGTGGAGTTGGCGTGGGCGTAAATGTCGATCTCGACCGGGGTGTTCATGGCGATGCACCCCAAGCGGCGGATCGGCTCCGGGGCGTTGGAGATGGAGAGCGGCCGCAGGGTGATCTTGTCGAAGTACTTACCCCAGTTCTCGAAGAAGCGGGGGAAGCCCGGGGTCTCGGAGAGGGAGAGGGAGCAAGAGGAGGCAGCGTCCAGCTTGCCCGAGTCGAAGAGGTCCAGCATGGTGTCCTGAAGCACCTCGGTATAGACGGTCAGGTTGGTGAACGGGCCCTTGGCGAGGCCGCCGATGACGGCGTTGGCGATGGAGCCGACCCCCGACTGGAGCGGCAGGAGGTTCTTCGGCAGGCGGCCCATCTTCACTTCATGGCTGAAGAAGTCGATGATGTTGTTGGCAATGGCCTCGGAGGTGTCGTCCTGCTCGGAGAACGCCCGCCCCTTGTCGCGGTACTTGGACTCGACCACGGCAATGATCTTGCTCGGGTCGCACGGCACGTAGGGGGTGCCGATCCGCTCGCCGGCATGGGTGATGCCGAGAATCTGGCGCTTGGGGGGATGGTTGCAGACGACGATGTCATGCATCCCTTCGAAGGAGGGCTCGCCGGTGTTCACCTCGACGATGATCCGGTCGCAGATCATGAGGATCTCGGGGATGACGCCGCAGGAGGTGGTGGGGACCAGGCCGCCGTCCTCGGTGATGGCGGAGACTTCGATGATGGCGAGGTCGAGCTTGCCGCTCTCGCTGTCCTTGGTATAGAAGCCGTAGCCAAGGTCCTGGGCAAAGAGGGAGAGGTGCTTGTCGCCCATCCGGATGCGCCCTTCGTTGATCCCGGCGGCGATGTTCTTGCCGGTCTGGTACGGCCAGCGGCGGTCGATCATGTCAAGGGTGGCCCAGCGGTCTTCGGTCTCGGCCCCGACGGAGGCGCCGATGAAGAGGTTGAACTTCATCTTCCCCTGCAGGTTGTTCTTCTCAACGTGATCGGCCAGGGCGATGGGCACTGCCTTGGGGTAGCCGGCCGGGGTAAAACCGGACCAGCCGAGATTCATGCCGGGCTTGAAGAACTGGATCGTCTCCTCGGCCGACATGACCTTGCCCAGGAGCGACTTGCAGCGTACGCGGTCTTGCAGGGTGCCGTACTCAGACATCTCTTACCTCCGTTTGTTTTTGATGTTTACAGATCGAGCTGTAAAAAAAGCCCTTCTCGTGCCGTAAACTGAAACATTTAGGGCCGCTCGGCGCGGCCAAAGCAAATCGGCGAAAGGGGAAATTAGAACCGGATTCTACTGAAGCGGGAATATTTAGTCAAGCTTAAAAATACATGCCTAACCCACGATAAATACTGGTCTTACCAAGGATACTGCATACACTCTGGCTCCCCTCGGCTTCCGATTCTCCCATGTTTGTTCCCCTTTGGTCCATCTCCGGAATTGGGTATGCTTGTTACGGGTACTGGCGGGCAGGCGCAAGGAAGTCGCTTCCGGATAACCATGAAAGGAGAACGAACCATGCTCTATTTCGTGAAAGACAACAGACTGCACCGTTTTCCCGCATCAAAGCGCTGTGGGGTGCTCCCTGAGAATGAGCCGCTACGGGACACTATTCCACACGATGTTGAAGAATGCATCTACTGCATGCATCGCTGGCCGGGAGAAGACGAATAATATGAATACGTGACACTACATTCAAAAAAGTCCTGAATTACCTCATAAAAAGTGCTACTTTTGGAGAATGGCAATAAAAGGTCTACATGCGGCACTTCTATCCGCAATCCTGTTCGGCATGTCACCGGTCGCCTGCAAGGCTATTGTGGGACAGATGCCGGCATCCCTCCTCGCAGGACTTCTCTACCTCGGGTCGGGACTGGGCCTCACCGGGGCCGTCCTGCATCATAAGCTCCCAATTTTCGACATCGTGAGTTCACTTTCACGACGGCAATGGGTATATCTTGCAGTTGCGATTGCGGCGGGCGGGGTGGCTGCCCCTCTTTTCCTTGCGTTCGGCATCCGGTACGGAACTGCTACCGAAGTGTCTCTTTTACTTAATTTCGAGACGGTGGCAACGACCGTCCTGGCCTGGTTGATTTTTCACGAGCACATCGGGTACCGGGTCTGGATCGGCAAGGTTCTTATCATCGGGGCTTCAATCGGCATCGTTCTCACCGGTACTGACGGGGTGCAACTGTCGGTTCCCGGGCTTGCTGTCCTCGCCGCCTGCCTCCTCTGGGGGATCGACAACAACCTGACCCGTGAGCTGGAGTCGCTTCCTGCCTCACTTCTGGCGTGCATGAAGGGTCTGAGCGCCGGGTTATTCAACGTCCTCCTTTCCCTGTTCCTGTTCAGGAACCCGGTCACGGGGCTTCAGGTCACGGGAACGCTGGTCATCGGCGCCCTCAGTTATGGCGCAAGTCTCGTCCTCTTCATCCATGCCCTGCGGGATATAGGGTCGGCTAGAACCAGCACCTGGTTCGCTTCAGGGCCGTTCATCGGCACCCTCCTTTCAGTAATCGTGCTCGGAGAGCGCCCTCCCGGTGAGTACTGGGTGGCGGCGCTGGTCATGCTTTCGGGAATGTTCTTTCTCTATGGGGAAAGACACCGGCACCTCCACCAGCACGAACGATTCGTCCACGCTCATCCGCACGTCCATGACGAACATCACCAGCACCTGCACGAAGAGGGCGAGTGCGAAGGGTCGCATGAGCATCTTCACGTGCACGAACCAATGACGCATTCACACGTCCACTGGCCAGACATCCATCACCGGCACAGGCATTAACACGTCCATATTTTCGCCCACGCCCTTCTTGCCCCAACTGCTGCATGGGGCAGCGCGATTAGTATATCTTTTGAGAACGGAAGCAAAGCCTTGACTCAAACACCATATTTGGAGGCGTTCGACATCCTTCGCGAGATCCTCTTCGAGCGAATCTCCCGCGAGGAGGCGGTGAGAAGGAAGTTCACCGAATAGGCTCAGGAGCCAAAGATGCCGCAGGTTCTCCCCTTCGAAAAGTGCATTGAGCGTCATGAGGCATGGTACGAGCGCCATTCCCATGCCTACAGGGCGGAACTGGCTGCTGTACGGGAACTTTTGCCTGAGAAGGGGAACGGTGTCGAAATAGGGGTTGGGACAGGGCGCTTCGCCTCCCCCCTCGGCATCGGTATCGGGGTGGAGCCATCCCCTTCCATGGGGAAGGTGGCTGCGGAAAGAGGGATCCAGGTCGTGGAGGGGGTCGCGGAAAGGCTCCCTTTTCCTGACCAAAGTTTCGATTTTCTCCTGATGGTGAACGTGGTCTGCTTTCTTGACGACCCAATCGCCGCATTCCGTGAGGCTTGGCGGGTTCTCAGGGATGGAGGTTCGCTCGTCGTGGGCTTTATCGACGCGGACAGCCCGTTGGGTAGAGAGTATCAGGAGAAAAAGGGGGCGAGCCCCTTTTACCGGGAAGCGCACTTTCACACATCCGCCGAGACAATTTCCTGGTTTCGAGCGGCGGGTTTTGCCGACCTTGCCTTCCGCCAGACACTCTTTCGTCCGTTGGAGGAAATAAACTCGGAAGAACCGGTCAGAGAGGGGTACGGGGAAGGCTCATTCGTAGTCGTCAGGGGGCGGAAAGCCCCTCATTAATACAGGTTGGAGGTAAAATGAACTGCATTATCTGTGGAAACTCTGCTGAAAGCGCAATTTGTCAAAACTGCGCAGGGCTTGAGCCTCAGGAGGCCATCAGGACCTACTGCCTCAACTCCGCCTCGAAGAACCCCTTGCAAATGTCGCAGGCAATCATGAATCATCCCGGGTTCCCGGTGGCCGGCCATCTCCACCACGCCCTGGTGGCCGCCGTCCTTGTTGCCGCCTACCGCAACGCCGGCGGGGAAGTTTCTCCCGAAAAACTGGACGAGGCGATCAAGCGGGGAAACAGCATCCCCGGCGGCTTCTGCGCCGGGTTCGGGGCCGACGCCGCCGCCATCGCCTGCGGCATCGCGGTGAGCCTCATCAACGGCAACACCATCAATGCCGAACACGCCACGGGACGCGCCCAGGCCCACGCCCTCACCGGCGAGGCGATGCTGAACATTGCCAACAACTCCGGCAACCGCTGCTGCAAGAGGAGCGTCTACGGCGTGCTGGAGCTGGCGACCAACTACTTCAACCGGGTGCTGGGATCTTCCCTGGAAGCACCGCAGGAAAGTATCCGCTGTCCGTTCACGCGCAAAAACAAGCTTTGCAACGGTAAGGCCTGCAAGTATCATCCTGCCTGAAAAGGCGAAAAGAGCAACCATTCATTCCGCCAGAAAGGTGGTATCCCCCTCCGTTCCGCCCTTTTCCCTTTTATCTGTTGCTCCGTCCTCCCGACGCCAGTAGGAGCGCTGTCTGCGAAAAGGGATGGCAATGGCGTTCCAGAGGCGGTTGTCCTCCACCCGGGCGTAGGCCGGGATGCCGATCTCGATCCCGGCTTGGGGGACATTGAGCCCCAGGGTGCTGTGTAGCCGGTCCCACCAAGGTAAAACCGTGGAGTAGTTCGAGTTGGTTTCGGTCATCACCTGGGAATGATGGATGCCGTGCATGCGGGGGGTGACGAGGACGCGGTTGAGGAGGCGCTCTAAGCGGATCGGGAGCCGCACGTTGCTGTGGTGGAAAAGAGTGCCCGCCTGGAAGACGAGTTCATAGGCCGCGTAGGCCCAGAGGGAGGGGCCGATCAGGCCGATCTGCACCACCCGGAAGGCGGAGGAGAAGACGAGCTCGCCGAAGTGGAAGCGGAAGGCGGTAGTGACGTCCAGGTCAGGGTCGATGTGGTGGACGTTGTGGAAGCGCCAGAGTAGGCGAATCCGATGGTTTGCCCGGTGCCACCAGTAGAAGGTGAGGTCCATCAGCAGGAAGGCAAGGAGCGGCCGTGCCGCCTCAGGGAGCGCCAGGAGATGGAGCAGGCCGAAGGAGGCCCGGCCGGTCCAGGCGAGCGTCGCCACGGCGGCGGGACGCACGGCGAGAGTGACCGTGGCGAAGGCGATGAGGGCGAAGGCGAGATTGACGATAAGCCTCCCGGCCAGGGGGTGCCTGGCCCGCCTCAGGGGGATGAACCGCTCCACCAGGAAAAGGAGCGAGGCAAGCCCTCCGATGACCGCTCCGACAACCAGCGTTTCCCGCATCGCCACCTTCCTCCCGTCTCCGTCCTCATCCGGCGAAATCCCCTAGCCCGGTTTCTCCCTCCACTCCTTCTTCCCATGGACGGTTCATTGCTTACATGCCTGTCTCGACAACCGGCGTCACTTGTTTGGGCAATCTGTCTTTCCTTGCCGCCTGATAGTATTTGGAGGAGACAATGAGATAGATGACCGCTGCGAGCACCGTACTCGCATAGTTCACAACCGATAGTACCGGGCTGGGGTAGTAGTTCCCGTAAACATTCGCTCCCAAAACTTGGGAGCCGACCAGCGCTCAAACTACTCCCCACTGAGTCGGATAAAAGTCGCTCTTCAGGAATTCCCTTCTGAAGTAATTGTTGAGCAGATACAGGCAGAAGATACCCCAGCCGATCGTGATGACATACGAGAAGTTGATGAAGAGGAACGACAGGATCCTTATGTCATAGGAAAAATACTTTTGTGCATAGAGGGTGATCCGGTAGAAACTGTACCCATACAGACAGGTGATGGGGATCACCAGAAAAAACGCGGGGAGTATCGCTTTTCCCGGCAGCTCGTGGGCCTTTATCTGGAGGTAGATCAGCCAGGCGAGCTTGGTGACCAGCAGAAAGGAGCCGAGACTCAGGGTGAAGAGCGAGGCGAAGGCGGCTGTAGATGCGATCTCCTCGCTGCCGGCGAGGGCGGCTATGCCGGTCCCGGTCAGGCTCACCAGGCCGAAGGCAAAAACGTCGAGGAGCCAGATGAAGTTCAATTGGGTTACGTCCAGGGGATGGCTCAACCAGGTTTTTAGGACCCTGAATTCGAGCCGGAAAATTATCAGCCAGAGGACCCCGAAAAAGATCAGGCCGGGCAGCATCAGCGACTGCAGGTTGGACGACAACTGGGGGACGAAAAAGGCCAGGGGAGCGAGAACAACATTCGCGGACATGGAGAGGGAAGCGACCGGCACAAATATGGCGATGCTCTTTGTCGGCGGACTATTGATGAATTCCCGGTATTCGGCCTTGTCGGCAAGCCATTGGAAGAGCTGTTTCAGGTAAACAGCCGTGGAACCCAGGTTTATCACGCTGAATGCCAGCATTATCGAGATCAGAAGGAGATACGGGCCAGCTTGGCCGGTCGTCAATCCGGCCCAAGGGATGTCCGACAGCTTTATCAACCCCTTCCCGTGTGGCACTGCGAACTGGAGATAATTGAAGGCCATCAGGGCGACTCCCCCCGCTGCCAGGGGTATCTGGAACTTCAACGGCGTAAACTTCATGGTCACTTCTCCTCCTCCGGTATTTTCCCTTCCTTCACAAGACTCCTTTTATCACCCGCGGGCGCCCGCGAAGGCCGCCGCCAGCGCGGCCGCCGCCCGGTCGATCTCCTCCTTGGTGTTCATCCATCCCACCGAGAGCCGGACCGCGCCCATGGCGCGGTCCGCGTCGAACCCCATGGCCGCCAGCACGCCGCTCACCGCGTCGCCGTAGTCATGGCAGGCAGAGCCGAGAGAGGCGGCGACATCTTCTGCGGCGCGGTCGAGGAGCCGCCGCCCCGGAACGCCTGGGAACGACACGTTCAGGGTATTTGGCAGGCGATACTCCGGATGGCCGTTGAGTTGAAGTCCCGGAACGGCCTTGCAGAGCTTGTCGTGCAGGAGGTCGCGCAGGGTCTTAAGGCGCAGCTCAGCCGCGGGGAGTCGCTCCCGCGCCAGCCGCGCCGCCTCCCCCAGCCCGACGACGGCCGGCACGTTCTCGGTGCCCGGCCGCAGACCGCGTTCCTGTTCTGCTCCCGCCAGAACCGAGGCAATCGGCGTTCCCTCCCGCACATAGAGCGCGCCGACCCCCTTGGTGGAGTAAAACTTGTGGCCCGCCAGGGTCAGGAGGTCAACGCCGAGTGCCTCGACGTCGAGGGGGACCTTGCCGGCGGACTGGGCGGCGTCGGTGTGCATCAGCGCCCCGTGGGCCTTGACGATGGCGGCGATCTCGGCCACCGGCTGGAGGGTTCCTATTTCGTTGTTGGCGTGCATGACCGACACCAGGAGGGTGTCGGGGCGCAGTGCCTCCCGTACGGCCTCAGGCGCTAGCCGGCCGTATTCGTTGACCGGCGCTACGGTGACCGACCAGCCGGCCTCCTCCAGCCGCCTGGCAGGTTCCGCGACCGCCGGGTGCTCCACCGCGCTCACGATCAGATGGCCCGGCCGTCCCAAGGCGTGGGCCACGCCGAGGAGCGCCAGGTTGTTGGCCTCGGTGGCGCTGCCGGTGAAGACGATGTTTTCCGCCTTTGCATTGATCAGGGCGGCCACATGGGCGCGGGCCTGCGCCACGGCAATCTTGGCCCGCTGGCCGAAGACGTGGGACGACGATGGGTTGCCAAAGTGCTCCCGCAGATACGGGATCATGGCATCCGCCACCTCCGGCGCAACCGGTGTGGTGGCGTTGAAGTCGAGATAAACAGGCAGTTTCATGTCAGTACCTCCTTCAGGGGTGGACAAGGACTCGCGGAACATTATGCTCGGAATGCGTAATCCGTCTATGCCTCGATGGGTAACCCCTCAGCCGCCCATTCGGGGACGCCGTCCGTAATCTTCCGCGCCCGGAATCCCTTCTCGCGCAACAGCCCAACCGCCTCCTCCGACATGAGACAGAAGGGGCCCCGGCAGTAAGCGACGATTTCCTTGTCGGCCGGGAGTTCGGCCAGCCGCCGCTCGATCTCGGAAAGCGGCATGGAGCGGGCGTAAGGGAGGTGGCCTGCGAGGTATTCCACCTCGGGGCGCACGTCAATGACGATGACCTCACCCTGCCGAGCCTTCTCCAGCAGGCTCGCCCTGGATTCAGCAGTCAGCCGTTCCGGGGCCGATGACATCAGGTCCAGGGCTACCCGGAGTTCCGCGAGGTGTTTCTCCGCCACGGACCGGAGGTTGAGCCAGAGGCTGACAATGTCACTGCCGCTCAGACGGTAGATGATAAAACGCCCCTCTCGCCGCGCCTCGACGAGCCGCGCCTCTTTGAGCACCTTCAGATGCGCACTGGCCAGCTTGACATCGATGGCTGAGTCACTCGCCAGCGTTTCCACCGTCTTCTCGCCTTGAGACAGGAGATCGAGCAACTCCAGGCGCTTCGGGCTCGCAACCGCCTTCCCAACCCTCGCCACCTGTTCGAATAAGAGGTCATTTGATTTTCGTGTTTTCATATTCGCACATTCTAAAGTTTCTTGGAATGTAATGCAATCCTTTTTGCTCACTTCAAATCCAGTAAATGCGTGGCGGCTTCCGTTCAAAAAAGCAAAGGGACTTGTTTCTGGAATTACCCCTTGACAGATGACTCGAACTGAAGTAAATAAGCTTATAAGCAATTACTTAAAAGGTGTTTTAAGGATGAAGGAAGCAGCGGAACTGTTCAAGATCCTTTCCGTGGACAAACGGATCGAGATCATCGAGTTGCTCAAGAAGGAGCCGATGAGCGTCAACGCCATTGCCGAAGCTCTCGGCGTGACGCAGTCGGCGGTCTCCCAGCACCTGCGGGTGCTGAAATCGGCAGGGCTGGTAAGGGACGAGCGGCAGGGGTACTGGATATACTATTCCCTGAATCGCGAGGCCCTGGAAAGATGCAGGCAGCGCCTGAACCGGGTCTGTACCTGCGGCTGCGGCGGCGGAGAGAAAAAGTGCCAATGAATCATGGCCTTTTTTCTTTGCCTTATATTTAAGTATATTTGCACTAACTTATATAGAAAGGAGGTGATAAACGATGGCCGAAAACAAGAAAGAGATGAACGAGAAGCAGGAAGTGAAGAAGCAAGAAGGCAAGTGCGGCTGCGGCTGCACGCCGCCGGTCAAGAAGTAGGCAGGACAGCTCGGGAGGCGGATTTTTCCGCCTCCCCTCTATCGAGTCTTTACGGAGGTAGCAAATGAGAGAACTGCTGACGGCTGCGGTCATGTGGGTTCATCTGACGGCGACCATCATTTGGCTGGG
Organism: Geobacter sp.; assembly: GCF_027327745.1. GTDB lineage: Bacteria > Desulfobacterota > Desulfuromonadia > Geobacterales > Geobacteraceae > Geobacter. The sequence goes on along the minus strand of NZ_DAHVYG010000006.1, from coordinate 52,817 downwards.
GGGAATCGCCTTCATCCTGCTGGTTGCCATACCATCCGCGAGGAAGGTACTTGGTGGAGAAGCCGGTAAACTGATGGGAGAAGTTACCAAAAAGTTTACTCCCATGGCGAATCTTTCGATAATGTTCTTGCTCCTCACCGGCATATTCCTTATGGCGATTGACGGCAATATATCCGGTGAGGTTTTTCAAGGGGGTCGTGGAACGGGGATGCTGCTCAAGTTCCTTTTGTTCCTGCTCATGGCGGGGGTGCATTTCTTCCGAGGCAGGGTACTGGCGCCCCGGATTGCCAAGACCCAATCGGATGGCGAGAAGGCGAGACTTCAGAAACTGTCTCTCAATCTGGTCTGGCTGAATTTTGGATCGGGGCTAGTGGTTTTGCTTCTCTCCGCTTATGTTGGGGCCAGATAGTGCTGGCATTCGAGAAGCGTCAGCAGTCATCGCTTTTAGGAGCTTTTCCTGTCCAAACTGCGATACTGGATCGCCTCGGCGATATGTTGCTCGCGGATGTTCTCCGCCCCCTCAAGGTCTGCAATGGTCCTGGCCACCTTGAGGATGCGGGTATAGGCCCGAGCCGAGAAGCCGAGCTTCTCCGTCACCACCTCCAGTAGCCGGTGCCCCCTTGAAGCGCTCCAGCTGGATGCCGCGCGCCCTTTCCACGCGCCGCGTGATCTCCGCCGAGCTTTCCGCCCGGTCCGCCAAGTCCCGGTATTTGACCGCCGGCACCTCGATGTGGATGTCGATCCGGTCCAGCAGCGGGCCGGAGATGCGGGAGCGGTACTGTTGGATCTCACGCGGCGTGCAGGTGCAGCTCTCCGCATCCCCCGCCTTGCCGCACTTGCAGGGGTGTGTGCACCTTTTCCTACTTTTCGCTCTCCCGCCGGCATACGTTTTCAATCGCCATCCCCCTGCAAAAACAGCCACTTATCGGGTATCCCGAATATCCCCTCACCCTTGGCGAGCACATCCGCAAGAAAAGGATGGATCTCGGCCTGCTCCAGCGTGAGGTCGCCGAGATCATCGGGGTCACCGAGTCCTCAATCTGGAACTGGGAGCATGGCGTCGAACCGGTACTGCAATATAACCCGAAAATCATTAATTTTCTAGGATATATTCCTTTTGATTGCCCGGACGATACCATCGGTTGGCTTGCTTGGTACAAGAAGGTGAGTGGCCTTACCCTGATCGAGCTGGGCAAGCAGATGGGCCGGCATCCCGATCAGCTGCAGGATTGGCTGAGTGGGGAGAGGAAACCGTTTAACAAAAGCCTGGAGAGGATTGAGCAGTTTCTTTCACTGGCTATTCATGGACTTTCCAGCGGTCATAGATAAGTCAGGCACAAGCCGCCTATGTTCAAAAGAATTGTATGTTCAAAATTTTTGAACATACAGAAAAATTGAACATGCCTGCAGTGATGGCGCTGCCCTGATCCTCGGTGAGCTCGCACCCAAGACCATCGGGCTGCAGCATGCAGACCGGATGTCGCTTCTGGTCGCAAAACCGATCAACGTCCTGGCAACAATTGGCGGAGTGGCGGTGAAATTCCTCACCCTATCGAACAGGGCGGTCCTCGCCTTGTTCGGTGTCAAGCATTCGGTCGGCCAGGAGTTCATCACTAGGGAAGAAGTGCTTCATACCGTCGCCGAAGGAGGCGAAGCAGGCGCCTTGACCGAGCTCGAGCACAAAGTGATCGAGAACATGCTGGACTTCAGCCATACGCTGGTCGGTGAAGTGATGGTGCCGCGAACGAGGATGGTCGCCCTTGACATAGAGTCACCAAAAGATTCGCTTTTGCAGGTGGTCAGGGAAAACATGTACACCCGCTACCCCGTGTACCGGAAAGACCGGGAAAACATCGTCGGATTCATCCACAGCAAGGATCTGTTTCTGCATCCTCTTATCGATTCGCCGGAATTCGACCTTGGAAAGATCGTGAGACCGCCTCTGTACGTGCCGGAAAGCAAACGGGCCAGTGAGCTGCTTCGGGAGATGCAGCGCAAGAGAATCCACATGGCGTTCGTCGTTGACGAGTACGGCGGGATCAACGGCCTGGTGACCACTGAAGATCTGCTGGAGGAGCTGGTTGGAGAGATCGAGGATGAGCACGACGTAGGAGAAATGCGCCGGGCTGAACGGCTCCCGGACGGGAGTCTTCTGGTCGATGGCCTCATATCGCTCAACGACCTGGAAGAACTGCTCGACGTGAAGTTCGAAGAGGGACTGCCCTACGATACGCTGGCCGGCTTGATCCTGGCGAAACTGGGAAGGTTTCCGGAGGTGGGAGAGAGCATCAGATGGAGAAACTACTCTCTGGTTTGCGAAGAGGTTTCGCCGACTTCGATTGTCAAGGTGAGGATCGTCGAATCAACTGGAGCCCCCGAGGAAAGTCTTCCCCATGACTGACCTGTTCAGCCTCCGCAAGGGGGCTTAACGAAAAAAAGCGGGGCGCCCTTCAGGGGCGCCCCGTCCTGCCCTGAAATCCGTCAGTCGACCGCAACCTGCTGGCCCGCGCGAATGGCCCCGATGACTTCCTCCGGAGTCCGGGCTTTACGCAGGCGCTCGGTCACGTAATCGCTTTCCATGAGGTCGGCAACCTCGGTGAGCACCCGGGGATGGATGCGGGCCATTCCGGCCGGGGTCAGCAGCAGGAAGATCAGCTCGGCGCGTTCGTTGGTGGTTTCAAGCGGCACACCTTCGTCGGAACGCGCGAATGCGAGCACAGGTTCGGCAATCCCTTCCAGACGTGCGTACAGGACGACCAGACCCCGGCCCAGATAGGAGGTTCCGGCCCGGGCCCTGTCGAGTAAGAAGCGCGTGACGGTGCGCCGGTCAACCAGAAGTTCCCCAGGCGGAATACGGGCGATGATTTGCCGGACAGCGTCGGGCATCGAATCCGCACGCAATTCGAAGAAGACCCGGGTGGGGGTAAGGGCGTCGGCCAACGAGACCTCCCGCCCGGCGCGCTCCAGGTCGAATTCGTCGCCGATCCGGCCGACCAGCTCTTCAAGCACGTCTTCGATGGTGAGGATGCCGGTCCATTGCCCCCTGGCGTCGGTTACGATCGCCATATGCCGACAGAGGCCCTGGAACCGGGCCAGGGCCTCCTCCAAGGGGAGATCCTCGCGCAATTCAGGGAACGGCCGGGCAAGCCTCCTGAGATCGTCGGAGCCGAACTTCGGGGCCCGGCACTCGACGAAGAGATCCTTAACGTGAACAATTCCGACCGGCTTGACACCTTGGCGTTCGACGAGTGGATAACGGGAAAAGCGCGTCGTGTGGATCCTTTGCAGGTTCTCCTCCCAGGGGAGATCGAGCCGGAGCACCTGGAGAACGCACTCGCGACACATGGCGTCGCGCACCTTCAGGTCCCCCAGGTCGATGATGTTCTCGATGAGCAGCAACCGCCTGAACGGGATGAGACCTAGCCGCTCGGTCCGCCCGAGCATCATTTTCAGGTCCGCGCTTCTCGGACGGAGCAGTGAGACGATCACGCAAACCAGGAGGATGTTGACGATGAGCGCCAGCGACACGCCGACCGGCAGGTCGTAGACGTCGCTCAACAGCATTTTCACGCCCAGGATCAGGATGATCGAGGCGAACCCGTAGTGCAGGAAGTGGAACATCTGCATGAACCCCGCGACCGCGAAGTAGAGCGCCCGCAGGCCCAGCATGGCGAAGATGTTGGAAGTGTACACGATGAAGGGATCGGGGGTGATCGCCAGGATGGCGGGAATCGAATCGACGGCGAAGATGATGTCCGAGGACTCGATGGCCAAGAGGACGATGAAGAGCGGCGTGGCCATGAGTCCGCCGTTTATCCGAGCGAAGAAGCGGCTTCCCTCGTAGCGGTCGGTCACCGGGAAGAACCGCCGGAAAGTGCGGATCACCCAGTTCATCTGCGGGTCATACTGGGTTTCCTTCTTCCGCATCATGCCGATGCCGGTTGCGACCAGGAACGCGCCGAACACGTAGATCGTCCAGTGAAAGCGCGCCATCAGCGCAACGCCGCCGATGATGAAGGCAACGCGCAGGATGATGGCCCCCACGATCCCCCAAAAGAGCACCTTGTGCTGGTATGCCGGCGGGACCCGGAAGTAGTTGAAGAGCAGGATGAAAACGAAGATGTTGTCGATGCTCAGGGACTTCTCGACCAGGAACCCGGTGAAGAATTCCAGCCCCGCCTCAAGGCCGCGTTCATGGAAAAGAACCACGCCGACGTTGAACAAGAGGGCCAAGCCGACCCAGACGCCGAACCATACGAGCGCTTCCCTCATGCCAATTACATGCGGACGGCGCTGGAAAAAGCCCAGGTCGATTGCGAGCATGGCGACGACAAACAGGGTAAAGCCAGCCCAGAGGGCCATATCTTCAACAGGCATGGGAATTCATCCTTTGTTCCGTACCCCCTCTATCGCTTCACCGATAATTGCCCCGAGGGTAGAAGCCTTACTCAGACACCGTGGTGTTCATCGGAACCACCCAAAGCGCCTTGATAATCTCCCATGCGCCGGCCAATAGCGGGACCGCTACCAGGGCGCCCAGAAGCCCACCCAGTTTGGCCCCGGCCAGGATCACGAGCATGACGGCCAGTGGGTGAAGCCCTGTGGCCCGACCGACCAGTTGGGGGACCAGTAGCTTCCCTTCGACAAAGTAGGTTCCACAGAAGAGCAGGCTGGTCCAGATTGCCAGCAAAAAGGAGATGTTCAGGGCAACCAGAATGCCAATGACGGAAGCAAGCGTCGAGCCGAGGAACGGAATCACGTTGAGCGCTGCGCCCAGACCGCCGATGAGGAGGGCGTAGGGGACTCCGAGAAACCAGAGCCCCAGTGCCAGGATGAGTCCGACACAGCAACTCGCCAATATCTGGCCGCGCACGTAGCCTCCCATCCGTTGGAGTGTGAGCCCCGCGATCGCTTTTACCTTCGGACGAGTATCGGTTGGAACCAAGGCCAAGAGCCCATGGCCGATCCGTTCTGCGTCAGCCACCATGTAGGCGGTCAGGAAGAGGATTAGCAGGAGACCGAGCACTCCACCCAAAACGCCGCCAGCGGCCCGAAAGGTTTGCTCTATCAAGGCCGGGCCGATCTGCGCCAGACTCTCGACATCAAACTGCGGGACGCCAATGGCGGTCTGATCGCCGAGCCAGTCCCTGAGGTTGGCCACCAAGGCGGGGAGTTGACGGGCCAACTCGCCACCCTCCTTCACCAGCACCGGCACCAGAAACCGGCCCAATACCGAGATGATCAGTGCTGCGGCGAGATAGATGGCGATTACTGTGAGTAATGGCGGGATTCGCCACCGCTCACCCCACTGGGCCGCGGGGAGAAGGGAGGCCGTAAGGATGAGAGCGCTGAGCACCAGGAGCCAGAGTTGCCAAGTGTAGATCAGGACCCAGAGCCCCGCAACCGTGCCCAGGAGCCGCCAGAGCCAGGACCATGGGAACGGGTGCGTCATGGCAAGTCCTCCTTGCACGAAATAAACAACTCCGGTTTCACTCTGCCCAGATACAAATACTGCCAGGTCGTCCCGTCCGCTGCGTGGGAGAGGGCAACCGCCCGGGTCGATCACCTGCCGCGCCTGAGAGCCTCGATCCGCTCTTCCAGCGGAGGGTGGGTCATGAACAGGCGTCTGAGACCCTGACCGGCGTTGCCGGAGATACCGAAGGCGGCCATTTGGTCGGGGAGATGGGGTAAAGTCGTACTTTTTTGCAGTCTCTCCAGGGCCGCCACCATCTTCTCGCGTCCGGCCAGGGAACTCCCGCCGGCATCGGCGCGGAATTCGCGCCGCCGGCTGAACCAGAAAACGATGATGCTGGCAAGAATGCCGAACACCATCTGGGCCGCGATTGAGGTGATAAAGAAAGCCGGGCCGTGGCCCCGTTCGGTCCTGAACACCACCCGGTCCACCAGGTGCCCTACCACCCGGGAGGCGACGATGACGAAGGTGTTGACCACTCCCTGGATCAGCGCCAGGGTGACCATGTCGCCGTTGGCGACATGGCTTATCTCGTGCCCCAGGACCGCTTCGGCCTCGTCCCGGTTCATTGCGCGCAGAAGGCCGGTGCTCACCGCCACCAGGGCGTTGTCGCGGCGCATGCCGGTGGCGAAGGCATTGGCATCCGGAGCCTCATAAATCGCTACCTCGGGCCTGCCGATGCCGGCGCTTTCGCCAGTCTCCCCACGGTCTGCAGAAGCCAGTCCTCCATTTCGTTGAAAGGGTGCGTGATGACCTGGGCGCCGGTGAGCCGCTTTGCAGTCCACTTGGATATGGCCAGCGATATCAGCGACCCGCCGAAGCCGAAGACTGCGGCGAAGACAAGCAAATTTGCGAGGTCGAGGCCGACACCTTTTTCGTCCAGAATATGGCCGACCCCCAGCAGGTTGAGCACTATGCCGAGAACCAGGACGATCGCCAGGTTGGTGATGATGAAAAGAGCGATTCTCTTGAACATCCGTGACCTCCCAAGCATGGTTTTATTTTCTTCACCCAAAGGATAAGACGGCATCCAACTGTAGTATTGGCGCTATTATGATTAAAAGGAGCACAACGTTTCTCAAACCATGTCGCACAATTGGCTGTATCGGCATGAGAAAATTGTCACGGCCATCTGCAAGTCCATCTTTATTGAAGGCGGATAATATATTTATTGTACGTCCATTATATAAACATACAAGGGCTTCCCCTGCGCAGCGGCGGTCAGCTTCCGCAAGCGATCCTGCCGAAAATAAACGAGGCGCCTTTCAGGGCGCCCCGTCCTGCCTTATTGTCCTTGTCCTGTGAGCCGGCTATTTCTGGTGAATCGCCGACAGCCGCCAAGGGTTGTTGCCCACCGGCCTGGTAAAGGTCCAGTACTCCTCGAATTTCACCGGTTCCGTCTTGCTGCCGGACACCACAGCCCCGGTTGCGTCGTCGGTAGTATAATCGAGCAGGTTCGCATAGATCAGGGCGGTGACGTAATCCTGGCCCGACTCCTGCCACACCTCCGCCACCTCCACCTTCCTGACGGCAATGTTCTCCAGTCTGTTGACCTGCCGGTCCCGCAGCAGCCGGTCCACATCTTCCTGCAATATCCGCTTCATCTCATCGGTCAGAAGCCCGGATACCGGCGACAGGTTCCGGTTCATCCACCCCCCTTGGATATTGAAGAAGATATCCATCGCCGTGTCGGTGAAGCGGTTTTCGTCGAAGGACGCATCCATTTGGCGGACATGGGCCAGGCCCACATCCACGCCGTCCGATGCCGGTTCATTGGCTTGGTATCCATAGGAGACCGGGGTCACGGTATCTCCCTGATGCCCTCCCTGCCCATAGGGGGTGGCCGGGCTGGAGGCCCTCTGTTTTCTGACGAATCGGTAGATGAGGTAGCCGATTCCGGCCAGCAGGAGGATTTCAAAGAGGCCGATGCCGCCTCCCATGCCGCCGGGGCCGGCAAAGCCGAGGCTCCTGAACAGAATCCCCCCAAGCAGTCCTCCCATCAGCCCGCCGGCCAGGCTTCTCATGAACCCGCCGCCGGCCTGCTGCTGGTAGGGTGTGGGAGCAGGCGCAACCTGCTGTCGTGAGGGGCTCGGCTGGGAATAGGGAGAGACTGGCCTGGAATAGCTGCGCGACCCGCGGCTGCCGGATGTGCGGCCCCCGCCGGCCCGAGCTTCGGCATTCAGCTCCAGCGCCGTGACTGACAGCATCATGACAGCCGCTACTACCGCAAATACCTTGACGAGATGTTTTTTCATATTGGGGCTCCTTGGTTGATTATCCTATTTGGTTTGCACTGACAATCCGTTGGCTTTCCCTGTAAATCCTTTTCGAGACTCAAGACAAAACCCTTTCGCTTCGTAAGCCAGAATTCAATGGCCTCCCTGACAACTTCCGAAACAGACCTGGAGCTGGATTTGGTGATCCTTTCGAGCGCTCGCTTCTCTTGGTCGCTGACGCGCAATGAAACCACATTTGTAAGGGCGGTTTCGTCTCTTCTTCTCTGTTTCTTCTTTGGCACTACACAACTCTGTTTCTGACGGTGCTGCATCTTTGATGCTCCTTTCCTGGTGATCAAATACTTTCAAGCGCCTGTTCGCGCCGGTTTTGCCGAAGCGCAGCTCTCACCGCCTTGAGACGTGCACGACGGTGACGACCTCGGCTGTGGGAGCCGTGCGGAGCCAGCCGTATATCTCCTCGATCTCCTGCTCCAGGCGCCTCCGTTCCGGAGAGCCTTCCGGAAGAGCGCGGGCCTTCTTCCCCAGGTCGCGGGAACGGAGCCCCAGTTCCTCCGCCTTCTTGGTGAGGCGGGCCTCCACCTGGCGCTTGTTGCCGTCGGCGGTCAGAATCAGGCGGTGCTCATCCCGGTCTTCGACCACGAGCGCGGCATTGCCATAGGTCGTGCCGGCTCCTACCTGGATGCCGTCCACCGGACAGGAGAGATCATAGTAACGGGCGGTGAACTTGCCTGTGCCACCTGCCTCTTTGAGTGCCTCCTTTGCTGCCAGGCCGAGCCGGGCGCCAAAGATCGACCCTGCACAGACATGGCCATGGAAAGTCTCCAGTTGGCTGTACAGGGTTGAGGCCGGCTGAGCGCCAGCCGCCAGGGCGCTGCTCCACGAAACAGCCAGCGACATGACGCCGGCAAAGGCAACGCAAGGCAATATTTTGCAGTAGTTGATAGGCATATTTCTGCCCTCCTTCTATTTCTTGTCCGCCGATGAGGCGGCCTGTGATGGTTCCATCCAAATTTGTGAACGGTAGCAATGGTTCAGATCATCCCCTGTTCCTTGACCTCTGCCTTGAGCCAGGCGTACACCACGGGCGCCGCCACCAGTCCGGCAATGCCGAAGGTGGCCTCCAGGAGGAGCATGGCGCTCAACAACTCCCATGCGGTTGCCTGAACTTCATGCCCGACGATCCTTGCGTTCATGAAATATTCAGCCTTATGGATCAGCACCAGAAACAACAGAGAAGCAATACCGACGCCCAGGGACACGCCGAGGCTTATCAGGAAAATCACCGTGTTCGAGACAAGGTTTCCCACCATCGGAAGCATACCGACGGCAAATGTGAGAAGAACCAAAAGCGTTGCCATCGGAAGATGAACACCGAAGAGCGGCAGCGCAACCAGCAGGTAGACGGCGGTAAAGGCGGCATTGAGGCCGGATATTTTGACCTGGGCAAAAACCACCTTGTCGAAGGCCGTGGCAAGGGCTCGAAGCCTGGAGCGCAACGCGCCGACAAGTGGCGGCGCTTGGTCGTGTTCCCTGAAATGATGGACGGCGGCCATGCCGCCGACTACCATCCCCAGCAGGACGTGGGCAAACACCTTGACCCCTTCCATTCCGACCACTGATAATTTCTGGACATGGTCACCCAGCATTTCCACAAGCTGCTGGCGGAGCCCCTCAATCGTCGTTGGCAGCAGATCGGCAACCGAGGCGGGGAGCGTCCGCCGCAGGCTCCCGAGCGTATCAACCACCGTGGTCAACAGGGCAGCGATGCCATGGCTGCTGCCGACGAACGACCAGATGGCGGCACCGGCGCTTGTCAGGAAGGCCATGACGCACACCGCAACGACTCCCAGGGCCGCCTTGTGCGCAAAGCGGTTCATGTTCTTGGGCAGGTGGCGGGCGAGCTTCAACGTCAGTACGTAGACGGCAAGTCCGGCGAACACCGCGGGCAGCAGGTGAAAGTGCAGGACAAGGAATGGGGAGGCCCGCCTGGAGCGCCAGCTGCCGGACCATGCCGTAGAAGCTGGGGTGGTCTTGCTCGCCGATCTCCTGGGCGCCGTACATCTTGAGGACGATCTTGTCAGAAAACCAATAGGAGAAGAAGTTCATGGCTGCTGCCATAAGGAAGGCGAAGACCATACCGGTCTTGCCGCCGATGGCGCTGCCCATCAGGACCATCAGCACGGTGAGGAGGGAGAGGAGAAGGGTTGTCTTGAGTCTGTTCATCGCTGTTACCTCCGACGATGTGGGTTATCGCCGGGGGTAATAAAAAAGACCTTTACCCCCGGCACGTGAGCCTGGATAAAGGTCTTGTTGGCAGGTATCTGCCCCGGTCCCGGGTCTTGCGACCGTCTTGACGGAATCCGGGTCGGCCTTGTCGGTGGCCGATAACTACTCCCCTTTAAAGTTACGTTAAATTAAGACATCTTGGGTGAGAAAGTCAAGAAGATTTTTGCGTATTGTGCTCATCTAGGGGAAGCAAGCCTTATTTGGTTAACGCAGAAATTTCAGGAGTCAAAACGACTTCCTATCCAGACTCCGATACTCCCGAATCACCTGCTCGTCTCGGCCTACTGTCGATACATAATAGCCGCGTGCCCAAAAGCTTTCTCCGACAAAGTTCCGGGTTCGCCCTGCAAAGGTTCGGACGACATTACTCAAATATCGGTACGTCCTGTACTTAGTTCATGCGCACACGTCGGCAGCGTTGCTCCGGTTCCGCGCTTGCCCTCTGTGACATTGCTGTAAGACCGTGACGTCGGGTAATCCCATTGTCGCAATAGAGGCAGCAAGAAACATCTGGTAGGCCTCCGGGGATAGAAGCCCATACTTCAGGCCAGCAGCGGCGGCAGGAAAAAGTACGTCGCGTACAGGGAAAAGATAACTCCGAGCCCTACCAGATCCACTCCAAATGCCTTCGTATCAGGGAATTTAAGATAGAGACAATTCTATTGGACAGTGGCTTTATCACTCTATTTCTCTTCTTGAACCTTGATCTTGCCGGGCCTGCTTTCCAATCCCGCAACGATTGGACTGGCAATGAAAATAGATGAATACGTGGCCACAACCACACCGACGACCAGCGCAAAGGCGAAATCGTGAATCACCTCGCCGCCGAACAGGAACAGGGAGACGGCGGCCAGAAATGTGGTCAGAGAGGTGATTACCGTCCGTGACAGTACCTCGTTAATACTTCTGTTGAACACATCCGCCATCGGTTCGCTCAAGCTCTTATGCAGGTTTTCCCTGATCCGGTCGAAAACTACCACCGTGTCGGTCAGAGAATATCCGGCAATCGTCAGAACCGCGGTAATGAAGAGGAGGTTGATCTCCTTGTTCATCACGTAGAACACGGCAAACATCGCCAGCACGTCATGAAGCGTGGCGATTGTGGCGCCGATGCCGAACTTGAGATCGAAGCGCCAGGCGATATAGATGATGATGCCAAGCAGCGAGAGTCCCACAGCGACGAGGGTGTCCTTCTTCAACTTGTCGCCAATTGACGGTCCAATTTCGGAGGAGCTTTCCACAACGAAGGCATTCTCCGGAAACTCTTTCTTGAAAACCTCCGTGATTGTTTCCGCAACTTTTCCCGTGGCCAGAGTGGTCTTGCCGACCTTGATCAGCAACTTGTTTCCCTCCTTGACCTCCTGCAGGTTGGCTTCCTTTAGATTGTTTTGGGCCAGGACATTCCTTGCTTTTTCGATGGAGACCGGCTGACTGAAGCTGAACTGAACGGAAGTCCCACCCGAAAAGTCAATGCCCATGTTGGCGGCATTTCTGGCAATCTGGACGATGCCGACGATGCCCACGATTGCCAATATCGCTGAAATAACGAAGGAAATCTTTCTTTTACCGATAAAGTCTATATTGGTTTTTTTTATTAGCTGCATTATTGCCTCCTAAATGCTGAGCTTTTTCACATCGAAACGGCGAAGGACGGCGTCAAAGGTCACCCTTGTTGCCACCAGCGATGTGAAGAGGTTTATGATAATGCCAAGGCTTAACGAGACCGCAAAGCCTTTGACCGGTCCGGTGCCGAACTGGAAGAGTACCGCAGCTGTGATCAGTGTCGTGACGTGAGAGTCCATGATGGTCAGGAACGCCTTGTCATAACCCGCATCGAGACTCATCCTGGGTGTCCTGCCCAGCCTGATTTCCTCCTTGATCCGCTCAAAAATGAGGACGTTCGAATCAACCGACATCCCGACCAACAGGACGATGGCGGCGATGCCGGGCAAGGTCAGGGTTGCGCCGAGGGCCGCCAGCGCCCCCATCAGATAGAGGACGTTCAGCACCATGCCGAGATTCGCCACCATTCCCGCCATCCGGTAGTAAACCGCCATGAAAACGACGACAAGTGCCACCCCGACCAGTCCGGCAAGCAGGCCCTTGTTGATCGAATCCTGGCCTATAGAAGGTCCTACCGTGACATTCTGAACGATCTTGACCGGGGCGGGAAGCGAGCCGGCACGCAGCACGATGGCCAGATCGGCAGCTTCTTTCTCGCTGAAGGAACCGGATATCTGGGCGCTGCCGCCGGAAATCCGCTCTCGAATTACCGGTGCCGAATAAATATTGTTGTCGAGCACGATGGCAAACCGCTTTCCGACGTTGGCGGCGGTCACCTGATCGAACAGCCTGGCGCCGGTCGAGTTGAATTCGATTGCCACATAGGGCTGGTTGAACTGCGAATCGATCCGCACCTGGGCATCGGTCAGGAGATCCCCGGTGATCATCGCCTTTTTCTTCACGACCAGCGGCGTGTCCGAAACTGCACCGGTAGACGGGTCAGGCCTCTTCTCCAGGAGGACTTCATCGTCCTCGGGTATGGTTCCGGGAGTGGCGGTAGCCGCGCTGATGTTCTCGTCAACCAGTTTGAATTCGAGGCGGGCAGTCTTGCCGATCAGCTCGATGGCCCGTTTCGGGTCTTTGATGCCGGGAAGCTGGACGACGATATGGTTGATCCCTTCCCGCTGGATAACCGGCTCAGTTACCCCAAACTGGTCGATCCTGTTGCGGATGGTTTCAAGAGCCTGCGCAACCGCCTTATCCTTTCTGTCCTGCACCGCATTCTTGTCCATGCGGAGCTGGAGACTCACAAATCCCCCCTCATCGAACGGAGGAAGCTGTTCCAACTCGGGATATTTTTTCTTTATCTGCTGCTGCACATCTTCGGCGGTCGCCTTGTCGTAGAGCGTCACCTGGAGGAGGTCTGCGCCAACCCTGGCAACCCGCTTGTACCTGATGTTCCGGGCATTCAGCGTATCTTCAAGGTCTGAAGCGATCAGGTCGAGGGTGCCTTCTACCGCCTTTTGCGTTTCGACCTCCATAACGAGATGGGTGCCACCCTGAAGATCAAGACCAAGATGGATTTTGTCCTTGGGGAGGATTCCGGTCCACCATGAAGGAAGTTTGGTGATCAACGTCGGCGTAAGATAAAGAAAAGATAGCAGCATGAATACCGCAATCAGGCTCACGCGCCATGTAAGACTCTTGGTCATGGTTATGCTCCTTATTTTATGTCGGCCCTCTGTGACAGGATGGCCAACTCATGTCAGACAATTAGATGATGGGCCAGAAATAGCGCGTCCAGGGAAACCTCTCCCTGCGCCGTCAACAAGACGGCAAGGGATTCCCTCGGGCAAATCAGCAGGCTCGGATTACGGCACAGACTGACATCACCATATTGCGGAATGAGGATAAAGAATCTGCACGCTGACGCGGACTCTTGTCATCATTTCGTCAACTGACAAGCGAATGACGGGACGATCGGACATCTTTGCACCGCTCAGAATAGCGATGGCAAAAATATCGAGTTTCAGGTGGAGCTATGGATTTGTAGAGTTAAGCGGGAGGTGCTCTGGCGGGAACAGTCGAATCTAAAACAGAGACAGCGGCATGGGACTCATGGTTGAAGGCAGAGAAACGAAAGCTTGGTCGATCGATTACGTCAACTTTGTTGCATAGATCAAGAAACGGGGCAGTTTTTAAGACTCTTGATTGAGGAGATTTTATCTGGTCTTTGACAACGACCAGGGACCGCGGTTTGGCCTCCTGCAGTTTGGAAAGTCTTGCTTCCTGAAGACTGGAAAAGTTGGGGACGCATATCCCTTGGGAAATGAAAAATACTGATACCGTCAGGAGCAACGGCAGCAGATATTTCCTGTGTATGAGACAGGTCCCGAACAATTTCATAAAACCATACATATATCAATCTGTTACAGGTTGCAAGAAATAAAATTCAGCAGCTTGCCATCATTGCTCGGAATCGAGTCCGGTTACTGGACAAAAGGGACGGTACTCATTCCTTGATCTCTTGACCGGGGCTCACGAACGATATCCCTTGCCCCCCAGTGGCTCCGATCATGACGCACTCAATTATCGGGGCGTTGATAACCCTGTCGGCTTCCCATTTGACGATGAAGTTGGCGCCGAACCCTCCGCTCACGTCTTTTTCCTCGATGTGGATGTAGGAGGATGCCAGAGGCCCCAGGACAATGGGCTTTTCGAGATAGCGGCGGACCAGTTTACCGTTCGTGTCGTAGTAGTCAATTGAGGTAACCCGGAAAGAGGCCGAGAGGTCGGTGCTTCTGATGCTCAGCGTCGTCGCCAGATGGAAGGGGCGGCTCCTCGGCCCGCTGAAGACGTTGGAGTAGACCGGCACATAGACGGTCTGCCCCTTAGACAGCCTGACTTCGGATGATGCCGGCCAACCGGGCGTTGGGACCGCCCCAAAAGTAAGACAGAACAACGCAACGAGTACGGATAACCGGAAAACGCCACTATCCCGCATAACGATCTCCCTTCAGCCATCTTATTGAATCAAACGAGCAGTATCATAGGCTGCACATTGTCGACAGCCGTGTCATCTGTCAAGCTTGGCATCATCATCTGACGAGTTTTGCCCAGGCTTGCTATCACCGTGCGTCCGATCAAGCTCATCAGCACCGGGTCCATCCGGTATCGATACAAGTGGTCCCATGGCCACAGGGCCGCCGAACAGCTCGGACCTCATCCGTTCCCGCTCACGGTCGATCTGCTCGGAGGTGGCGCCGAGCTGGCGGAGGATAAGCTCGGTCATGTTGAGCGCCACTTCTCCTTCGCCCGAGAAGACGGCGTCGGCGCCGGCCCGGCGCAAGGCGGGAATGTCCCGGAGGTAATTCGCCCGGGCGATTACGCGGAGACGGGGATTGAGTTCGCGCGCCAGACTGATCACCTCTTCACTGCCGTGCATTCCGGCGGAGGTGAGGATGAGGGCTACCGCATATTCCACCCCCGCCTCCTGTAATGTTTCCCGGTGCGAAGCGTCGCCGTAGATGGATGGCAAACCCGCGGCGCGGAGCTCACGCACGGTGTCCAGGTTCAACTCGATAATTATCGGGGCGATTCCGTTTTCCTTGAGCAGGCGGGCAACCGTCCTCCCCGTCGGTCCATGGCCCACCACGACAGCCCGGTCCTGTGAAAGCGGCACATGACCGATCATTCCTTCGGCTACTTTATGGATTACATGTCTTGCCCTTGCTTCGAGCATGCGCCACAGGCCGCTACCTCTTGCCCATTTCTCCATGGGGTGGATGAGCCGGTAAAGGAGAGGATTCAGGCTGATAGAGACGATCGACGCGGCAACAAGCGTATTGGAGGCGCTCTCCTCCAGAATACCCAGACCTCGACCGACTGTAGCCAGGATGAACGAGAATTCCCCGATCTGCGCAAGGGCTACGGCAACGGACAGGGCGACATGTGGGGCGTAGCCCAGGGCCAGCACAATCCCCAATGCCGCCAGCGGCTTTCCCAGCAGAATAATGGCGAGGGTGGCAGCCACGAGCCCCGGCGCCTCCACCAGGTGGGCAGGGTTGAAGAGCATCCCCACCGAGACAAAAAAGAGGACGGCAAATGCGTCCCGCATCGGCAGCGCCTCTGAGGCGGCTCGAAGGCTGAATTCCGACTGTCTAACCACCATCCCCGCGAGGAATGCCCCCAAGGCCATCGAGACGCCGAACAGCTTGGCGGACCCGACAGCGATCCCCAAGGCAAGAACCAGGACTGTCAGGGTGAAGAGCTCCCGCGAACGCGTGGCAGCCACGTGACCAAGGAGCCAAGGAATGAGTCGTCCGCCAACGAAGAAGGTGAGAGTGGCAAGAAGGGCGATCTTTAGCAGGGAGAGTCCGAGGACGATGGGAACGCTTCCCGTGTCAGACTTTCCGGCCCCGAAGAACATGGGGAGCAGGACCAGCAGGAAGACGGTGAATATGTCCTCGACCACGAGCCAGCCGACTGCGATGTGACCGGTCGGGGTGTGCAGGTCGTTATTGTCCACCAGTACGCGGAGTAGAACGACCGTGCTCGCTACAGAAATTGCGAGGCCGAAAACAAGCCCAGCCGACCAACTCCAACCGAGTCCTCGGGCAACCAGGTATCCGAGAACGGTCGCTACGGCACTTTGACATATGGCTCCGGGAATGGCTACGCGTCGAACATCCAGAAGTTCCTTGAAATGAAACTGCAACCCGATGCCGAACATCAGGAGTATGACGCCGATTTCGGCGAACTGCTGCGCCATCTCTTGGTTGGCAATGAAACCGGGTGTAAATGGTCCAACGGCGATTCCAGCCAAAAGATAGCCGACAATCGGTGACAGACCCAGACGTTGTGTCACGTAGCCAAGGAGCAGCGCGGCAGCAAGGCTGCCCGTTATTGTCAGGATCAGTTCAAACTCATGCATATCGCTCTGAAATCCTCCACCCTGTCAATCATGTAATCAAAAAATAGGTATAGCAGGTGAGACGAACTACGCAGAGAGAATACGCGTTAGAAAACAGGGATAGGATTCCTATTTTTGAAGGATGTATGATTACGTTGCGAATGAGCTTTACAGATTTTTCCTGTCCAGACTCCGGTACTGAATCGCCTCGGCGATATGCTGCTCACGAATCGACTCAGTCCCTTCAAGGTCTGCAATCGTTCTTGCCACCTTGAGAATCCGTGTGTAGGCCCGGGCCAAGAAACCGAGCTTTTCAGTCACAACCTCCAGCAGCCGATGTCCGCCGGCATCCGGTTCGCAGAACTTCCGAATCTGCCGTGACCCCATGTGGGCGTTGCAGTGGACCTTGGTCCCCCTGAAGCGCTCCAGCTGGATCTCCCGCGCCCGTTCCACCCTCTTGACGATCTCAGCCGAGCTCTCCCCCTCGGCCCGGTCCGCCAGGTCACGGTACTTCACCGCCGGCACCTCGATGTGGATGTCGATCCGGTCGAGAAGCGGCCCGGAAATTCTCGAACGGTACTGGTGGATCTCACGCGGCGTGCAGGTACAACTAGCTGAATTTTCGCCACTTTGGCCGCACTTGCAGGGGTTCATAGCCGCAACGAGCATGAAGCGGGAGGGATAGGTAAGGGACATGAGCGCCCGGGAGATGGAGCGCTGGCCCCGAACTCTCCACCCTCTCAACCTTCCTGCCGCTTTTCTTCTGCAATTATCCCCTCCATCGCTCTCCTGAGGTCCGGTATCTTGCTCTGGACGATATCCCAGACAAGCTCGTAGTCGACTCCCAGATAGTCGTGGATGAGCTTATCCCGCGTCCCGGCCATCTTCCGCCACTCGACCTGCGGATACACGGCGCGGAAGTCATCGGGGATCTGCTTCACCGCCTCG
The DNA here is from genome assembly GCF_027327745.1 of Geobacter sp. Lineage (GTDB taxonomy): Bacteria > Desulfobacterota > Desulfuromonadia > Geobacterales > Geobacteraceae > Geobacter. The sequence continues at coordinate 35,458 of NZ_DAHVYG010000006.1, read as the reverse complement.
CCGATGATCTCCAGACTCCTGACAAACGCCCTTTTCAGCGTCTCATCAGCAAGGAAGGCCGCGCGCGAAGTTCCCGCGGAAGCCTTCGTGAGATACTCCGCTTCTGCCAGGATATGCTCACAGTAGCTAATGGATGGTTTCATAGTGGACATCTTTTTCGATGTAGGGGCGGATAAATGGGCTGAGGGATTCAGGGGTAAGGAGGTCAACCTTGTGGCCGAGCAGGTCTTCGAGAAAGAAGCAGAGCTCGATGAAGTTGTCGTAGTTTTTCTTCCCGACGTCGAACTCTACGATCAGGTCGATGTCGCTTTCCTCGCGCTCCTCCCCTCGCGCGTACGAACCAAAGAGGCCAATCCGTCTCACCCCGTGCGCGATGAGGAAATCGTCATGCTGGCGGATCCGTGCCATTATTTCGTTGCGGGTCATTGAAAGACTCTCCTCCATCAGACTGCGTCTGCCGGCAAAAAAATTATACCGAAAAGCCCCTCAAAATCATCGCTTTCATGCATCGAAACTCAGATACGGTTGACACAAGAGAAGCTCCCCCGCACAAGCCGGTCCTTTCAGGAAGTCTTGCGGTCCAGACTGCGGTACTGGATCGCCTCGGAGATGTGGTTCTCCCTGATTCCCTCGCTCCCCTCCAGGTCGGCGATGGTGCGGGCCACCTTGAGGATGCGGCTGTAGGAGCGGGCCGAGAGCCCCAGGCGGTCGGTGACGAGTTCCAGCAGCCGGCTGCCGGCGGCCTCGGGCTCGCAGTACTTCTTGATGAAGCGGGGGGTCATCTGGGCGTTGCTGTGGACACGGGAGCCCCGGAAGCGTTCCCGCTGGACTTCGCGGGCCTGCTCCACGCGGCTGCCGATGGCGCCGGAACTCTCTCCTTCGCGGCCGTCGGCCAGCTCGCGGTACTTGACGGCCGGCACTTCGATGTGGATGTCGATCCGGTCGAGCAGCGGCCCCGAGATGCGGGAGCGATAGCGCTGGACCATGAGCGGGGTGCAGGAGCAGGGGTGGAGGGGGTCGCCGAGGTAGCCGCAGGGGCAGGGGTTCATAGCCGCAACGAGCATGAAGCGGGAGGGATAGGTAAGTGACATGAGGGCCCGGGAGATGGAGACCCGACCGTCCTCCAGCGGCTGGCGGAGGACTTCGAGGACGTGCTTCTTGAACTCCGGGAGCTCGTCGAGGAAGAGGACGCCGTGGTGCGAGAGACTCACCTCGCCGGGGCGGGGGGTGTTGCCGCCGCCAATAAGTCCAATATCCGAAATTGTATGATGAGGGCTTCTGAAGGGCCTCTGGGCGACCAGGGCGTTTTCCCGGTCCAGAAGGCCCATGACGCTATAGACCTTGGTGGTCTCGATCGCCTCCTCGAACGACATGCGGGGGAGGATGGTCGGGATGCGGCGCGACAGCATGGTCTTCCCCGAGCCCGGGGGCCCGATCATGATGATGTTGTGAGAGCCGGCCGCCGCCACCTCCAGTGCCCGCTTGGCGTGTTCCTGCCCCTTCACCTCGGAGAAGTCGTCGCCCGCATCGGTCCCCTGCTCGAAGAGGGCCGCCACATCGACCCGGTGGGGGGCGATTTCCCGGCTGCCGTTCAGAACCTCCACCACCTCGGCGAGCTCCGAGACGCCGACCACGTCGATCCCCTCGACAACGGCCCCCTCGGGGGCGTTTTCCTGCGGGACGATGATGCCGCGAATCCCCGCGTCGCGGGCGGCGACCGCCACCGGGAGGCATCCCCGCACCGGCTTGACCCCCCCGTCGAGGGAGAGTTCGCCGAGGAGGAGATACTCCCTGAGTCGCTCCCCCTTCACCACGCCGGTGGCGGCAAGGATGCCGACGGAGATGGGGAGATCGAAGGCGGCCCCTTCCTTCTTCAGGTCGGCGGGGGCCAGGTTGACGGTGATCCTGCGGGGAGGGAACTCGTAGCCGCTGTTCTTCAGGGCCGACTTGACCCGGTCCTTACTCTCCTTCACGGCGCCGTCGGGGAGCCCTACGGTGGCGAACTGGGGCAGCCCCTGGGCGATATCGACTTCCACGTCGACGATCACGGCGTCGATCCCGAGCAGGGCGCTGGAAAGGGCCTTGGCTAACATATGAACCCCGTGAGATGTGAGAAGTGAGACGCAGGAAGCAAGAGACTAAAGACTGAATAGGCTATTCACGTCTTACGTCTCACGATTTTTGCATATCCAGGTAGCGCTCGGCATCAAGCGCGGCCATGCAGCCGGTGCCGGCGGAGGTGATCGCCTGGCGGTAGATCGTGTCCTGGACGTCGCCGGCGGCGAAGACCCCGGGGATGCTCGTGGCGGTCACGTTCCCCTCGTTGCCGCAGAGGGTCCGGATGTAGCCGTTCTCCATGTCGAGTTGGTCGGTAAAGAGCTCGGTATTGGGGGTGTGCCCGATGGCGATGAAGACGCCGTGCACCGGAATTTCCTTGGTGGAGCCGCTGCGGTGGCAGACCCTGATGCCGGTCACCCCCGACTCGTCCCCCAGGACCTCGTCGAGGACGTGGTTCCACTCGATGGTGACGTTCCCCCCCTTGGTCTTCTCGATCAGCTTGTCGGCGAGAATCTTCTCGGCGCGGAGCCGGTCGCGGCGGTGGATGACGGTGACGTGGCTCGCGATGTGGGAGAGGTAGAGGGCCTCTTCCACGGCGGTGTTGCCGCCACCGATGACCGCCACTTCCTTGCCGCGGTAGAAGAAACCGTCGCAGGTGGCGCAGGCGGAAACTCCCTTCCCCTTGAACCTCTCCTCCGACGGCAGCCCGAGATAGCGGGCCGACGCCCCGGTGGCGATGATGAGGGCGTCGCAGGTATAGACTCCGTTGTCTCCCTCCAGGCGGAAGGGGCGCTCCAGGAGATTCGCCTTGTTGATATGGTCATGAATGAAGGTGGTGTTGAACCGCTCGGCGTGCAGACGCATCCGCTCCATCAGGTCGGGGCCGAGGACGCCATCGGCGTCGCCGGGCCAGTTGTCCACGTCGGTGGTGGTCATGAGCTGCCCCCCTTGCTGGAGGCCGGTGATGAGTGCGGGGCTCAGGTTGGCCCGGGCCGCGTAGACGGCGGCAGTGTAGCCGGCGGGACCGGAACCGAGGATCAGAAGCCGGTGGTGGACGACATCCATATTAAAAACCTCCAAAAAACGGTGGCGCTACAATACCAGCTACGGCGCGAAATTGCAAGGGGGAGCGGTTCATTCCGATTGACCGGTGGGGAGTGCTCTGCTACACTTTTTCTCATGAAGGGATCACCGGGGCCCCGGTCCCGGCCGCTTTGCGAGGTATCCGATGCACGCCGAGACACACCTTGACCAGAGTATCACCGGAAGGTTCAAGTACGCCATAGCCCTGACGACCCTGACGCTGCTGGCCGAGATCGCCGGCGGCATCTGGACCAACTCCCTGGCGCTCCTTTCCGACGCGGCCCACGTCTTCCTCGACCTCTTCGCCCTCATCCTCTCCCTGGCGGCCATCAAACTCTCGTCGTTTCCCGCCTCCGACACCCGCACTTTCGGCTGGCACCGGACCGAGGTCTTTGCCTCCTTCATCAACGGCGCCACGGTCTTCCTCATGGCGCTCGGCATCTTCTACGAGGCGTGGGGACGCCTCTTCAGCCCCCAGGAGGTGAAGAGCGTCCCGATGCTCGTCATCGCCGCCATCGGCCTGGCGATGAACCTCGTGGCCGCCTCGGCCCTTCACGGCCACTCCCACGACGACCTCAACGTCCGCAGCGCCTTTCTCCACGTGATCGGCGACGCCGCCGCATCGCTGGGGGTCATCATCGGCGGCGCCATCATCTACTACACCAACTGGTACCTTCTGGACGCCATCATCTCCATCGCCATCGGCTGCGTCATCTTCGCCGGGTCGTGGCGCGTGATCCGGGAGTCGACCCACATCCTCCTCGAAGGGGTCCCCCGGGGGATGACCACCCAGGGGGTCGCCGACGCCATCGTAGACCTGGAAGGGGTGAACACCGTCCACCACCTGAACATCTGGACCATCTGCTCCCACATCCTGGCGCTCTCAGCCCACGTGGACGTCAGGCCGGAGTACAAGGCGCAGCAGGCGGAGGTGCTGCGGCGGATCGAGGAGTTTCTCTTCGAGCGCTACCACATCTCCCACACTACCCTCCAGGCCGAGTGCACCATGTGCGTCGAGGCTCCGGTCATCAAGGAGCTGCGCCACCGTCCCCGCCACGGCCAGACCCATGACCATCACGGCCACGACCATCACCATACCCACGGCCACGCCTGCGGCCACGACCACCCCCACGATCACGGCCACACCCACTGACCGTCCAGGAGTACCCCGACGCCATGCTCCCCTACTCCCTGATCCACGAAGCCGCCGATCGCCTCAAGAAGCGGGTGCGGCGCACCGAGTTGATCCACTCCCACCACTTCAGCGAACGGCTCGGGATTCCGGTCCACTTCAAGTGCGAGAACCTGCAGCGGACCGGCTCCTTCAAGATCCGCGGCGCCCTCAACTTCATGCTCGCCCAGCCCCGGGAGAAGCTGACCCGCGGGGTCATCACCGCCTCGGCGGGAAACCACGCCCAGGGGGTCGCCTTCTCCGCCGACCTCCTGGGGGTAAGGGCCACGGTCTTCATGCCGGAGAGCACCCCTCCCCAGAAGGTGCAGGCGACCAGGGAGTACGGGGCCGACGTGGTGCTGGCGGGAAAGAACTTTGACGAGGCCTATGCCGCCGCCATCCAGACCCAGAAGGAGAGCGGGGCGCTCTTCGTTCACCCCTTCGACGACCACCTCGTCATGGCGGGCCAGGGGACCATCGGGCTGGAGATCCTCGAAGAGCTCCCCGACGTCGGGACGATCCTCGTCCCCATCGGTGGGGGCGGTCTCATCGCGGGGATCGCCACGGCGGTGAAGGAGACCCACCCCCGCGTCCGGATCGTCGGCGTGGAGTCGAAGGCCGCCCCCTCCATGCACTATTCGGTAAAAAGGGGAAAGATCCTGGAGGCCCCCCTCACGGTGACGCTGGCCGACGGCATCGCCGTGAAGAAGGTGGGGAAGAACACCTTCCCCATCGTGCGGGAGCTGGTGGACGAGGTGGTGCTGGTGGACGAGGAGGAGATCGCCCTCGCCATCGTGGCGTTGCTGGAGCGGACCAAGCTTCTCGTGGAGGGGGCCGGGGCGGTAACCCTGGCGGCCCTTCTGAACGGCAAGGCGGGGAAGCCGGCCGGTAAGACCGTCTGCGTCTTGTCGGGGGGAAACATCGACGTGAAGACCATCGCCACGGTGGTCGAACGGGGGCTCCTCGCCGCGGGACGCTATCTGAAGCTCAAGGTGATCCTCGACGACATCCCCGGCTCCCTGGCGGGGCTTGCCACCGACATCGCCGCCACCCGCGCCAACATCTCACTCATCACCCACGAGCGCCGCTCCAAGGATCTCCCCCTCGGCAAGACCGAAGTCCTGCTGGAGCTGGAGACCCGGGGCTACGAGCACATAGAGGAGGTCATCGACCACCTGCGGCGGGGGTACGAGGTGGATGTGGTGAAGTGAGGCGCGCAAGCCCCAGGAGGAATTCCCGGGTCAGGGGAGCGGTGCTCTCCGGCGCCACCAGAGCCGGCCGCCGCAGGTCGTCGGCCGTATCCACGTCGTACCAGGGGGGAAGAAGCGTCGTCGCCAGTCCCGCCTCCGCCGCCCGGGCGAGGGAGCGCTCCAGCACCTCCCCCGTCGACCAGGGAATGGCGGCAAAGAGCGCCGGATGAAAGCGCTTCAGGGCGAGGAGGTAATATCCCCCGTCCTCGCTCGGTCCGAACACCGCATCGACGGCCGGATCCGCCAGCAGCTCGTAGGCCCGCCCGATGAAGGCAACCGGCAGGTCGGGGGAATCGGTGCCGATAATGGCTACCCGGCCGTACCCCCGGTCGAACGCCCGGCGAAACGCCCCCCCCATCCGCTCCCCCAGATCATTCCCCTCCTGGGGGAAGAGCTCCCACTCCGGAAGGGCATCCCTGAAATATGCCCCCTCCCCCTCCTCGTAGCAGAGCTGGCGATCGACACCCGTCATTTGGCCAACCTTCCTGAGAACGTCAAACAGCATGCAACGGTAGAGCTCTGCGGCGTCATCCGCCGAAAGCGGCGGCACGAGCCTGGTCTTTACACGCCCCGGAGTCGGTTTTTTGGCGAAGATCAACAGTGTTTTTGACATGGCAAAAGAGGGGTCCGGGGGGAGTTGCGGCGGGGATAACAGCTAGCCTTATCCACAACTTTGGACCTTTTCCACACAGTTATCCACAACCGTTGTCAACAGAGCGAAGGTTGCGGCAAAGCAAACAACGTGCGCAAATGAAAAAATGATCATCATTTTTTTCGCCGGTCCCGCTCGATGGCCGCGTAGGCCGAATGCTTGTGGATCGACTCGTAATTCTCCGCCTCCACCGAGAACCAGGTGATGGCCTCCAGCGACAGGAGCCGCTGGGTTGCCTCCCGGACGATATCCTCGACGAACTTCGGATTCTCGTAGGCCCGCTCGGTGACGAACTTCTCGTCCTCCCGCTTCAGGAGCGACCAGACCGGGCTCGAACCGCACTCCTCGATCATCGCCACCAGATCCTCGATCCAGATGAAATCGCTGTACCGGACCCGCACCGTGATGGCGCTGCGCTGGTTATGGGCACCGTAGCGCGAAAGCTCCTTACTGCAGGGACAGAGGGAGGTGACCGGCACCGTCACCCCGAGAACGAAGTCGAACTCCTCCCCCAGGGTGCCGACGAAGGAACAGGTATACTCCATGAGGCTGCGGGCGCCGGAGACCGGGGCGCGCTTCTCGATGAAGTAGGGAAACTCGATCTCCAGGTGGGCCGAGGAGGCGCCGAGCTTCTCCTTCATCCTCTGGAGGATCGACTCCATCTTGTCGAGGGCGATCTCCTCCCGGTAGGCGTTGAGGATCTCGATGAAGCGGCTCATGTGGGTCCCCTTGAAGTGGTGGGGGAGATCCACGTACATGTTCACCCGAGCCACGGTCTGCTGGAACTTCCGGTTCTTGTCCATCACCACGATCGGGTAGGAGATATCCTTCACCCCCACCTTGCTGATGGGGATCTTGCGGGTGTCGGGGGTCTTCTGGACGTCGCGCAGGAGTTTTGAGTTTTGAGTTTTGAGTTTCGGGTTATCCATATCACCGTTCACCGTTTGACGTATTTCACCGGGTCCGCCACCCCCGCCTCGGCAAACCCTTTCAGCCGCAGGCGGCAGGAGTCGCAGAGGCCGCAGGCGAGTCCCTCGGGGGTCGGGTCGTAGCAGGAGTGGGTGCGGCCGTAATCGACGCCGAGCTCAAGCCCTTTGCGGATGATCTCCGCCTTGGTGAGGTGGATGAGGGGGGTGTGGATGCGGAACCGCCCCGTCCCCTCGACACCGGCCCTGGTGGCCAGGTTCGCCATCGTCTCGTAGGCGGCGATGTACTCGGGGCGGCAGTCGGGATACCCCGAGTAGTCGAGGGCGTTCACCCCGATGAAGATGTCGAAGGCCCCCAGGACCTCGGCCCAGCCGAGGGCGAAGGAGAGGAAGATGGTGTTGCGGGCCGGGACATAGGTGACCGGGATGTCCGCCCCCACCCCCTCCTTCGGCACGGCGATGTCGGCGGTCAGGGCGCTCCCCCCCACCTTGCGGAGGTCGAACTCCACCACCATGTGGTCCACCGCCCCGAAATGCCGGGCGTTGGCCTTCGCCACCTCCAGCTCGTGCCGGTGCCGCTGGCCGTAGGAGAAGCTCATGGCGTAGGGTTCAAACCCTTCGGCCCGGGCCATGGCGAGACAGGTGGTGGAATCGAGTCCCCCGCTGTAGAGGACGACGGCTTTTTTCGACATGGATCCCCCCGGCGCGCACTTTTCGCGCCCTTTGTGTTCGTTCGGACTCCATCCTACCTCATGGGAAAAGGGGAGACAACTACAGAAACCAGCTCACCGAGCCGCAGAGCCGTTCCAGGAGACGGACACGCCAGCCGCGGCGCTCGTGCTCTTCGAGCACCACGGCGCGGGAACCGGCCAGGTCGGCGGCGAACATGTCGGCCACCTGGCAGCCGAAGTCGCGGCTCACGACGATGGCGTTCACCTCGAAGTTGCGATGGAAGCTCCGGTTGTCGAGGTTGGCGGAGCCGACCACCCCCCACCAGTCGTCGATCAGCATCACCTTGGCGTGGAGAACCGGCCCCTGCCGCTCATGGATCTCGATCCCCCCCCGCAGAAGGGGGGCGTAGTAGCTCCGGCTCACGAGCCCCACGAGGGGGACGTCGTTCTTGGCGGGGAGGACGAGCTGGACCCTGACCCCACGCCGGACCGCCCGCAGGAGCGAGCGGACCACCCGCGGACCGGGCACGAAGTACGGGTTCATGATCCGGATCGACTCGGTGGCCCCGGCCATGGCGGCCAGGAAGGCGTTGCGGATGAACGAGCGGCTGCGGTGGGGACCGCCCGCCACGACCATCACTTCGGCGTCCCCCATCCCGGCCACGGGAACCTCCTCGGCGAGCCAGCAGGAAGGGACCCGCCCCCCCTCCTCCTGCCAGAACTCCCGGAACAGATGCACGAGCGCCGCCACCGCCGGGCCGTCGATCCGCACCCCCACGTCACGCCACCGCTCGGCGGCACGACCGAATCCCGAGTACTCGTCGCCGATGTTGGCGCCGCAGACAAACGCGGTCTCCCCGTCCACCAGCGCCATCTTGCGGTGGTCGCGTTTGTCGAACCAGGCGAGGCCGCGGCGAAACGGCGGCGGATTGAAGGCGAGGCAGCGCACCCCCCCCCGCTCAAGGCGCCGGAAGTAGGCGGCGGGGGTCTCGAAGGAGCCGATGTAGTCGTAGATCAGGGAAACATCCACACCCCGGTCGGCGGCGTCGAGGAGCGCATCGGCGAAGGCGCCGCCGGTGGCGTCGTCGCGCACGATGTAGAACTCGGCGTGGATATGGTGTCGCGCCTCGGCGCACGCCGCCAGCAGGGCCGGAAAGAACTCCCCGCCGCTGCGGTAGAGTTCCACCCGGTTGCCGCGGGAGTGGGACGCCTCGCCGCTTCTGCGGAAAAACCGGAGGAACCGCGGAGGGCGGCCGGCTGCACGGATATTCTTGCGGCGAATGACTGACATGGGAATTACGCTCTCGTTTCAGGGTAGCGCAAGCGAAGGCATGGCGGCAAGGAGGAAAAGAGGTGGAGGAAAAGCGCTCTGTGCGTCCTCCACAAACGACGAAGGCGCGGGGGGTAACCCGCGCCTTCGCCTGAAGCTCAATCCTCGTAGGAGATGACCCTGACGAGCCCGATGGTCTCGCCCGTGTCATCGGTTGTGGGGGTGTCGGAAACGGAAATGAGCCGTTTCACCCCGTTTTCGGCCACGAACCTGTTGACCTGGGCATCGAGCTCCGCGAGCTCGTGCATGGTCTTCATGGGCCGGATCTCCATACCAAACGTCTTGACCTTGTACGCCACGGGTCACCTCCTGTTTCCCCGAGCCGGCACGTCGGCCGGGAGAGACTCTACACCGCCACCACTTCCCTGACCCCCGGCACCTTCTCCTTGAGGGTCCGCTCGATCCCCATCTTGAGGGTCATGGTCGACATGGGGCAGTGACCGCAGGCCCCCACGAGCTTCACCTTCACCACCCCGTCGTCGGTAACCTCCACGAGCTCCACATCGCCGCCGTCCGCCTGGAGCGCGGGGCGCACCATGTCGAGAACCTTCTTGACCTCTTCAACCATCGTTGTCTCCTCCTTGTGGGTTATCCTGCCATACGTCGCCGGGCCGAGGAGATGCTACTCCCCCTTGAGCGCCCGGTATTTCCCGGTGACCACCCGCAGGTGCTCCTCCTCCTCGTCCCGCAGGGCCTTGAGCATGCTCCTGCCGTCCTGATCACCGGTCTTTTCCATAAGGGTCTCGAAGTAGGCGATCCCCTTCTTTTCGATCTCCATGGCGATCTCCAGGGCCTGGAGATCGTCGGTATCGAAACCGACCTGCTTCTCCCCCGGCGCCGCAGGGTCGAGGACGATGGTGGAGCCGCCGTAGAAGACCCAGCGCCCCCCCTCGTGGAGCGACTCGTAGAGTTCGGTGAGTTTCAGGTAGTGCTGCTCCTCGGTCTTGGCGAGCCAGCGAAAGATCCGCTTCCCTTCGGGATTGAAGGTCTTGTGCTCGGCCCTGGTGTAGAAGTCGAAGGTCTCCTTCTCGATCTCCATGGCGCGCATGATGGCGTCGAGAATCTCTTTCCTGTTTTCGTTCATCGGGGGTCCTCACTCATGATGGAATGCAATGCAAGCAGCTCGTCGACGCTGCGTGAAAGATAGACCCGGCAGCCGAGCTCCGCCGGGAGCCGCAGGTCGATGTCGTAGCGGTCCCCGACGAAGAGGCACTCCGCGGGGCGCACGCCGGTTTCACGGATGATCCCTTCGAGGACCTCCCGGTCCGGCTTGGGGCGCCAGCTCTCCTCGATGGTGACCACGCGCCGGAACGCCTCCGTGAGGCCCAGCCCTTCGAGGATCCGCCCCGCAAGGGAGCGGTTGTTGTTCGTGTAGAGGATGAGCTCGGCCCGCCCCGCCAGCTCCCGGAGGAGCCGGATCACCCGCTCGTCGCGCTCCAGAAACGGCGCGGGATCGATCTCGGCGGCGAAGCGGCGGTGCAGCTCCCGCAGGTCCCCCCTCAGCTCGGCGACGGCGTGGCTCAGGGTCGAGCGGAAGCCGGTGCGGGCGGTAAGCTCGTCCTTCGTCTCCCGGATGAGCCGGTCCGCCTCCTCCGGGGTGATGCCGCGCAGCCCGGCCACGTACCGGGCCGCAGCGGCGGCGATCCCCTCCCCCAGCTCCCTGCTGACGTAGAGGGTGCCGTCCAGATCGAAGACGATGGCCTTGATGGCGCCCATCGTACTCCTCTCGCGGCCATGGCTTAAGTCTATCATCCGCGCATCACCTGTCAAAAGAGCTTACCCCAGTCGCGCATACAGAGCAGACGCGGGTTTTCGACCCCCTTCGCCTGCACGAGCACCTTGAAGGTGTCCCCCATCCCCCCCTCGGGGAGGACGAGCTTCTTGAGGGTGAGGCGGATCTTGAGGCGCTCCTCCTCGGTGGCCGCGGCCGCCTCCAGCGCCATCATCTCCTCCAGCATCCCCGCCGCCACGAGGAAGCGGTACTGCTCGCCGTACCACGCCTTCTTCAGGCCGAGGGATTCCCCCTGTGCCATCAGCGTGGTGAAGTCGACATGGGTCGTCATGTCCTGCTTCCCGACCCGGACATAGGGGTCTTCCTCGACGGTGTGGCGCCAGTAGCAGAGAAGCGTTCCGTTGCGGCGCATGGGGCCGTAGAGCTCGGGGGCGAGATAGCCGTAGTCGATGGTGAGGACGAAGCCCCGCTGGAGGGCCGTCGCCACCGAGGCGAGCCAGCGGACCGCGTTCAGGTTGATCTCCCCCCGCTGCCCGGGGTCGAGGGTGACGCCGAGGCGGGCGAGATACGCCTCCAGTTCGGGGGTGGAGGGAAGATCCAGGGTCTCGGCGAAGCGGTCGCCGGCAGCGGCGACAAAAACCTCCCGCAGCCCCTCCGGCGTCATCTCCACCAGGTGGACCGGGAAGGAGTCGATGAGCTCGTTGGAATAGAGGCAGCCGGTGAAGCGGAGGCGCCCCTCCGCCAGGTCGGCGGGGGTGCTCCAGAAGAGCTTGGGGAGATGGGCGCCCAGGAGCTGCCGCTGGACCTCCGCCAGGGAGGGCTCCGCCTCCACCAGGCGGAAGGAGAGGATGTCGTAAAGCTCGCCGTTCAACTCGCGGATCGTGTCGAGCACGTCCTTCGCCAGCTGGCCGTGGCCCGCCCCCACCTCCACCACCTCGAAGGGGGCGGGGCATCCCATCACCTCCCACATCCGGCAGATCTCCCGGGCGACGAGCCGCCCGAAGACCCGGTGGACGTTGATGCTCGTGTAGAAATCCCCCTCGGCCCCCACCTTGCGGCCGGGGGAGGTGTAGTAGCCGAGCCCCGGCTCGTAGAGGCAGGAGGCCATGAAGTCGACAAAAGGAATCGGCCCCCGTTCCCGGATCCGGCCGAGGATGATGTTGCGCAGCGCCGCGTCGTCCACCTGTTCCACGAAAACCTCCCGAAAAAATTTCACTTATAGTGCATGGACGGTCGTTTGTCAACGCGGCGCGGGAGCGAAAGGAGGCGGAGCGGCAGGCGGATTCGAAACCGATGGCGAAGGGCGCCCCGGGAAATCCGTGAACGGCAGAGATGACGACGATGGCCTGTTACGCGCTCGCTTCCGACGCCACGCAGCACCGCCCCGCTTTCCCCATGAGACAGGGAGCGGTCGCCTGCAGGGCACCACCGCCGAAGCGGCCCAGGTCGAGTTCCTTCCCCTCCCGCAGGAGGAGCGCAAACTCTTCGGCGGAGACCGGCCGGCTGAAGTAGTACCCCTGCATCTCCTCGCAGCCGTGGCGGCAGAGGAAATCCAGCTGCTCCAGCGTCTCCACCCCCTCGGCGATGGTCTTCATGCCGAGGCCGTGGGCCATGGTGATGATGGTCCGCACCAGGGTCGCGTCGTCGGCGTCGCGGCAAAGGTCGCGGACAAACGACTGGTCGATCTTCAGGTTGCCGATGGGGAAGCGCTTCAGGTAACTGAGTGAAGAGTAGCCGGTACCGAAGTCGTCGATGGCGACCTCGATCCCCATCGCCGCCAGCTGGCGCAGGACGTCGGCGGACTTCTCCGCCTGCTGCATGACGAGGCTCTCGGTCAGTTCCAGCTCCAGCCACCGGGGGTCGAGGCCGGTCTCCTTCAGCACCGCCCCGACCATCTCGATCAGGTTCTCCTGCCGGAACTGCCGGGCCGAGAGGTTCACCGCCACCCGAAGGGGGGGGAGCCCCGCCTCCTGCCAGAGACGGTTCTGGGCGCAGGCGGTCCTGAGCACCCACTCCCCGAGCGGCACGATGAGCCCCGTCTCCTCGGCCAGGGGGATGAAGCGGGCCGGCGATACCAACCCCATCTCGGGGTGGTTCCACCGCACCAGCGCCTCCACCCCCGAAATCCTCCCGGTCCGCAGATCGACCCGGGGCTGGTAGTGGATGAGAAACTCCCGCTGCTTCACCGCCCGGTGGAGGCTCGTCTCCAGGGCGAGCCGCTCGAAGACCCGGGTGTTCATATCCTCGGAGTAGAACTGGTAGTTGTTCTTCCCCTGCTCCTTGGCGTGGTACATGGCCGCGTCGGCATTCTTGAGGAGGGCGTCCACCGTCTCGCCGTCATTGGGGAAGATGGCGATGCCGATGCTGGCGGTGATGTAGATCTCGTTCCCCATCAGGAGAAACGGCGTGGCGAAGACATCGAGGATCTTCCTGGCGACGATGACGACGTCCTGCACCTCCCGGACGTTGGGGAGCACGATGATGAACTCGTCGCCCCCCAGCCGCGCCACCGTGTCCCCACCCCGCACGCAGTTCCTGAGCCGGTTCGCCACCGCCTTGAGAAGCATGTCCCCCACCGTATGCCCCAGGGTGTCGTTGACCTTCTTGAAGTTGTCGAGATCGAGGAACATGACGCAGAGCGGGGTCCGGCGGCGGAACGCCTCCAGGGCCAGGGCCTGGCCGAGCCGGTCCTGGAGGAGGGTGCGGTTGGGGAGCCCGGTGAGGGGATCGTGGGTCGCCTGGTAGACGAGTTGCTCCTCGTAGCGGCGGTGCTCGGTGATGTCGTTCATGACCCCGATGTAATTGGTCACCGTGCCGTCGCGGTCGCGCACCGGAGCGATGAAGAGCTCGTTCCAGAAGAGGGTGCCGTCCTTGCGGTAGTTGCGGAGGACGAAATAGCCGTCGCGCTGTTCCTGGAACGCCAGGGCGAGCTTCTTGAGCTCCACCTGGTCCCGGTCGTCCCCCCGGAGGAACCGGGGATTTTTCCCGAGCACCTCGTGGACGCCGAAGCCGCTCATCCGCTCGAACGCCGGGTTGACGTAGATGATCGGGTTGTCGGGCCTGGTCACGTCGGTGATGACGACGCCGTTCAGGGTCGACTCGATGGCCCGCTTGAGGAGGACCAGACTCTGCTCATCCTGCTTGCGGGCGGTGATGTCGGAGATGAGGGTCATGATCCCGGTGACGGCGCCGGCGGCATTGAAGGTGGGGGCGGCCGAGACGCTCGTCGTGATGAGCGAGCCGTCCTTGCACTGCCGCTGGACCTCCAGGTCGGTGGAGGTCTCTCCCGCCAGGATCTTTCGCCTCAGGGCGGCGTACTCTTCGAGGCGCCCTTCGGGAATGGCGGGATAGGGGCGGCCGAGCACCTCCTCGGCCCGCCAGCCGAAGATCCGCTCCGCCGCCCGGTTCCAGAGGGAGATGTTTCCTTCGCAGTCCATGGCGATGATGGCGTGGGGCGACGCATGGATCAGGGCATGGAGCTTTTCGTTGGTCTCGTGGAGTCGCTCCTCGCTCTCGACCCGCTCGGTGACGTCACGGATGATGCCGATGAAGGTCCAGCTCCCCTCCAGCAGCACCCGGCTCACGGAGAGATCGACCGGGAAACGGCTGCCGTCCCGGCGAAGTCCCGCCACACCATAGGAGATCCGGCAGGACGCTCTCTCGCACTGCGTCAGGGTGGTGAACGGAAAGTACCCCCCTTTCTCCTCGTGGCCGGCCAGGAGCTGGTCGATTCCCATCCCGACCAGCTCCTCGGCCCGGTAGCCGAACATCTGCTCGGCCGCCGGATTGCACGAGACAATCCGGCCGTCCCGGCCGAAGCTCACCACCCCGTCGGCCAGGTTCTCCAGCAGGGTCTCCGCATGGGAGGCCGCCGTGAAGGCAACGCCGCGCAGCGGGCTGACGATGTAACGCCAGATGAAGGGGCCGCCGAAGAGGATGAGAGCGGAGCTGTCCAGAATGGTGACCAGCATGTGGTCGTGCCCCGCCGCCACCAGCGGGAGAAGGATCATCACGAGGGTTTCGATGGTGAAGAGGATCAGGAGCAGAACGAAGAACTGCTTCAGGGCGGAAGGGAGGTAGTGGCGAATCTTTCGGGGCGCCTGCGCCAGTGACATGTGCCATGCTCCAGCGCGCCGGCGGGGCCGGTGAGACGGCACCCCCCTTTTGCGACGCGCGATACGGAATGGGTAAAGCTCTTTCTTCCCGTATCGGCGAAGGGGACGGAAACTTTAGCTCCCGGTCCCGGAATGATTACAAAGTGGGGACACCGCGGTACCGCCCGGCCATGGCCGCGGCGATCTCCCCCACCTCCTCCCGCAGGGCTGCGGGCTCCAGCACCTCGGCATGGGCGCCGTAGGAGAGGAGCCAGGAAACGATCTCCATCCTTCCCCCCGCGGTGAAAGAGAGGAGGACGCTCCCGTCGGGCTCCTCGCGCAGGCTCTGGCTCGGGTGCCAGAGCCGGTCGCGGACTGCGTGGGCCACTTCCGGCGAGAAGCGGAGCGTGACGGCCAACGGCTCCTCGTCGACGATGCCGAAGGCCCCCTTCAGGCGGTCGCCGGGGCGGTACTCGTCGGGGATCTCGAACCGCTCCTTCAGCAGCTCCGCCCCGCCGATCCGCTCGGCGGCGAAGGTCCGGAGCGCCTTGCGATTGTGGGCGTAGCCCAGGAGATAGAGCCCCCCCTTGTAGAAGATGAGGGTGTAGGGGTCCACCTCGTAGGCGGTGGCGCGCCCCTTCCCCGGCGCCCGGTACGCGAGACGGAGCCGGTACTGGTAGATGAGGGCGTCGCGGATCGTCCTGAGGGCTCCGGCGACCCGGGTGTAGTCGCGGCGTCCCTGCAACAGCGGCAGCGACACCTCGGCGATCCGCTCCATGTGGGCCGCGTAGCGCGGCGGGAGAACCGACGAGATCTTGCGGAACACGGCGTCGAGATCGTCCCGGAAGGGGGTACCGTCCAGGAAATGGAGTTGGGAGCGGAAGAACGAGAGGGCCACCAGCTCCTGGAGGGTGAAGGTGACGGGGGGGACGTCCTTGAAGCGGGTGAGGAAGCGGTAGGCCTTGCGGCCGTTGAGCCACTCGGAGACCAGGGGGTATCCCGCCTCGTGGATGGCGTTCAGGTCACGGTGGACGGTGCGCCGGTCGACCCCGGTCTCCTCGGCCATCTCCTCGATGGTGATCCCGTGCCGCGCCTCGATGAGGCGGATCAGGTCGTGGACCCGCCCCGCCTGGGAGTATTTCTTCGCCGGCTTTCCCTTCTGCATCGCCACCTCCTCGCGGTTGTACGAAACGGATAGTACCGTACCGTTTCCCCGGAGAAAAGGCGAAAAAGGAGCCCTCCCGCCGCATGCCCCTTTGGGGGCGTGCCGGCGCCCGGGTTGCAAAACGGGGAAAGGGCGCTATCCTCGAAACGGGACGCCCTCAGCCCAGTTGCCCGCCGTAGCGCCCCCCGATCCATAACAGATGAACCGCCAGGAGTGAACCATGAAACAGCATTCCGTCCGGACCGTCGTCTGCGGCGCCATCATCGCCATTTTCTGCTGCGGGGGGTGCGTCCTCAATCCCCAAAGCCGCGTCACCGCCCCGCCGGTGCCGGGCGAGGCGCTCGACGAATACCCGGTTTTCAACGACCAGGTAACCGGCATCGCCATCTCCGCCAGGGGACGGCTCTTCGTCAACTTCCCCCGCTGGGACAGGGATCCGCTCTATTCGGTGGCCGAGGTTCTGCCGGACGGCACGACCCGCCCCTATCCCGACGAAGGGTGGAACCGCTGGGGAAGCGACGAGGCGGCGCATCCGGAGGCCCACTTCGTCTGCGTCCAGAGCGTCTTTGTGGACAGCGGCGACCGGCTCTGGATCCTGGATGCCGCCTCGCCCGCCTTCCGGGGGGTCGTTCCCGGGGGCCCCAAGCTGGTCAGGGTCAATCTCGGCACCGACAAGGTGGAGCAGGTCATCCCCTTCGGACCGGCCGTCGCCCTTCCCCACAGCTATCTGAACGACGTCCGGGTCGATACCGGCCGCAATGTGGCCTACCTGACCGATTCGGGCACCGGCGCCCTGGTCGTCGTCGATCTGGCGACCGGCGCAGGCCGGCGCCTTTTGGCCGACCACCCTTCGACCAAGGCGGAGCCGGGGTACGTGCCGAAGATCGACGGCCGGGAGCTGCGGGACAGCGCCGGCAACGTCCCCCAAATCCATGCCGACGGCATCGCCCTCGACCCCGCCGGGGAGTATCTTTACTACCACGCCCTCACGGCCCGGACCCTCTACCGGATCAGGACCGCCCCCCTCCGGGACCCGAACCTCGGCGCGGCGGAAGTGGGAAAACAGGTCGAGCGGCTGGTGGAGACCGGCGCGGCGGACGGGATGCTGGTGGACGGCAGCGGCAACCTCTTCGTCACCAGCCTGGAGGACCACGCCATCAAGCGATATCGTCCCGGCGGCGCTTTCACCACCGTGGTGCAGAACAGCCTGATCCACTGGCCCGACAGCCTTGCCATCTCCCCCGACGGCTACCTCTACATCACCGATTCGCAGATCAACCTCTCGCCCCGCTTCAATTTCGGCCAGGACCTGCGGATCCGCCCCTACCGCTACTTCAGGAGCTGGCTCCTCCCCGGCGAGACGGAACAGGGGGGGTGACGGGAGGCAATGATACCTTCAGCATCTTGTGCAGCGGAATTTGTCGATTACACTGGAGGAGGACCATCATCCCAGCTCAGGAGGAGAGGAATGAACGCACGGACGATCTCGTTGGCCCTGGCCATGGTCATGTCAGCCGGTGCGGCTTCGGGGAAGGAAGACCTCATGAAGCGCGCCCGGGGTCTTTTCAAGCCGGTCCCCGCAACGGCCCCCGTCATGAAGGGGAACCCGGCGAACCCGGCAAAGGTGGAGCTGGGGAAGATGCTCTTCTTCGACCCGCGGCTCTCGGCCTCCCAGCTCATAAGCTGCAACACCTGCCACAACGTCGGGCTCGGCGGCGCCGACCTGCAGGAGACCGCCATCGGCCACGGTTGGCAGAAGGGGCCCCGCAACTCGCCCACGGTGCTGAACGCGGTCTTCAACATCGCCCAGTTCTGGGACGGCCGGGCCGAAGACCTGGAGGCCCAGGCCAAGGGGCCGGTGCAGGCGTCGGTGGAGATGAACAACAAGCCGGAGCGGCTGGTGGCGACCCTGAAGAGCATCCCGGGGTATCAGCCGCTCTTCCGGAAGGCGTTCGCCGGCCAGCAGGACCCGGTCACCTTCGACAACGTGGCCAGGGCGATCGAGGTGTACGAGGCGACGCTGCTCACCCCCGACGCCCCCTTCGACCGGTACCTGAAGGGTAACCGCAAGGCCCTCTCCGCCCGACAGGAAGAGGGACTTCGCCTCTTCATCGACAAGGGGTGCGCCGCCTGCCACGGCGGGGTCAACGTCGGCGGCACCGGCTACTTCCCCTTCGGCGTCCGGGAGGAGCCGGGGGCCGAGGTCCGCCCCCCCGCGGACACCGGCCGCTTCAAGGTGACCAACACCGCCGCCGACCGGTACGTCTTCCGCTCCCCGAGCCTGCGCAACGCGGCGATCACCATGCCGTACTTCCACTCGGGGAAGGTCTGGAAACTGAACGACGCCGTGAAGATCATGGGGAGCGCCCAGCTCGGCATAAGGCTGACCGACGACGAGGCCGACACGATCACCGCCTTCCTCGGCACCCTCACCGGCAGGCAGCCGAAGGTCGTCTACCCGATCCTCCCCCCCAACTCGGACGCCACGCCGCGGCCGGTGACGAACTGAGATGACGGGAACGAAGGGGCGGCATCGGCACGACCGAACCGCCCCCGCGAGGCCGACATGAAACGCCTGGGATTATCAGTTTTCCTCTTGGCGGCGGCAACCGGCACCGCCTTCGCCGACTGGCAGCTATACCGCAAGGACAAAGCCGTCGTCGCCTCCTTCGACATCCTCTCCTTCGCCTCTTTCCGCCACCAGCCCTCCGTCTGGGTCCGCTGGCACTATGTGACTCCCCGGAAAGGAGTGGCCGGCATCAAGATCCACTTCACGGCGAACTGCTCGAAGCACCGGCTGTACGAGATCGCAACCCTCCCTTACGATACCGACGGGAACTACCTCGCGGACAACGAACACCCCGACACCCCCAGGGAATACCCCCTCCGGCACAATTCCCTGAACAAGGCGACCTACGAGCTGCTGTGCCGGTGACATGCCGTTTCTGAGACGATCAAAGGCCGAAGCAACCACGCTCCGGCCGGCACCTTGGCGATCTTGCGTACGGATTCCATTTTTACCTCCATTGAACGGCATCAGAAGGCAAAGCAGTCGCAGCCTGGCCCCCAGAGACGCGCAGGATCAGGCCGCCGCACCTGCCGATGGCCGTGACAGGCGCACCCCCTGTGGATTGCCGTCGCACCCACCGTGGCGCGGTGGTAGCCACCGTAGACACCCACCGGCGACCAGTCGGGGCTGACCGGCAGTGGCGGTGGCGCGAGAGGGCCGAACTCCCCGGCACCGTAGACGATCTTGCCGCCGACGATGGTGAGGAGCGCTTCGATCCCCCTGATCTCCTCCTCCGGCACGGTGAAGTAGTCGGCCGAGAGGACCGCCAGGTCGGCGAGCTCTCCCGGAACGAGGGTCCCCTTCTTCCCCTCCTCCCCCGAGAACCAGCTGCTCCCGGCAGTGTAGAGGCGAAGCGCCTCCTCGCGCGAAAGCCGGTTTCCCTCGGGGTAGAGCTGCATCCCGCCGACGGTCCAGCCGCTCACGAGCCAGTAGAGGGAGATCCACGGGTTGTAGCTCGCCACCCGGGTCGCATCGGTGCCGGCGCCGACCGGGATCCCCATCTCCAGCATCCTTCTCACCGGCGGAGTATGCGCGGTCGCAGCTTGCCCGTAGCGCTCCCGGAAGTATTCCCCCTGGAAGGCCATCCGGTCCTGGATGGCGATCCCGCCCCCCAGCGCCCTGACCCGCTCCAGGTTTTTCGGGGTGATGGTCTCGGCGTGATCGAAGAACCAGCGCAGGCCATTGAAAGGCACGTCGCGGTCGACCCGCTCGAAGACGTCGAGGAAGCGGGAGATCGACTCGTCGTAGGTGGCGTGGAGACGGAACGGCCAGCGGTTCTCCGCCAGGAGCCGTACCACCTGGGCAAGTTCCTCCGCCATGACCGGCGGCAGGTCGGGACGCGGCTCCAGGAAGTCCTCGAAGTCGGCGGCGGAGAAGACGAGCATCTCGCCGGCGCCGTTCATCCGGTAGAAGTCGTCCCCCTTTCCCGGTGAGGTCTGCGTCACCCACTTCGAAAAATCCGCCAGCTCCCCCTTCGGGTGCTGGGTGAAGAGGTTGTAGGCGATCCGCAGGGTGAGCTCCCCCTTCCCCGCCAGTTCCTCGATCACCCGGTAATCGTCGGGGTAGTTCTGGAAGCCACCGCCGGCGTCGATGGCGCTGGTGAGCCCCAGCCGGTTCAGCTCGCGCATGAAGTGACGGGTCGAGTTCACCTGGTCCGCGTAGGAGAGCCGCGGCCCCTTGGCGAGACTTGCGTAGAGGAGCATGGCGTTCGGTTTGGCAATGAGGAGCCCGGTCGGATTGCCGGGCCTGTCGCGCTGGATCTCCCCTCCCGGCGGATCGGGGGTGTCGCGGGTGTAACCCAGCGCCCGCAGGGCCGCGCCGTTGACGATGGCGCGGTCGTAGAGATGGAGGATGAAGACCGGGGTCTCGGGGGAAACCGCATTCACCTCCGCCAGGGTCGGCATCCGCCGCTCCTGGAACTGGAACTCGGTCCAGCCGCCGATCACCCGCACCCACTGGGGGGGCGGGGTGCGCCGGGCCTGTGCCCTTAGCATCGCCAGGGCGTCCGCCAGGGACGGGACGCCGTCCCAGCGAAGCTCCATATTGAAGTTGAGGCCACCCCGGATCACGTGGATGTGGGAGTCGTTGAGGCCGGGGATGGTCCGGCGGCCCTTCAGGTCGATCCGCTTGGTTTTACCGTCGGCGGAGGCGAGGAGTTCCTCGCCGCCGGTGGCAGTGATGCGGCCCCCGGCCATGGCAAGGGCCGAAACCTCCGGCCGGGCAGCATCGAGGGTGGTAATCTTGCCGTTATGCACGATGAGTTCGGGTGCGTTCATATCCTTTCCTCCTCCAACGTCTTTCACGAAGCGAACAGACATTAGATCCCCGCATACCACTCATACCCCCGGTCTTCCCAGTACCCTCCTTTACCGCCGGCTATGTGGGAAAAATCTTCGACGACTTCGAGGCGCATGACATACTTCGCCATCTTATAGCCGAGCTGCCGCTCCAGTCGCAGCCTGAGCGGTGCTCCGTTCTTGACCGGCAGGGTCTCGCCGTTGAGCTCATAGGCAAGGATCGTCTGGGGGTGGAAGGCGTCTTCAAGGTCGATGCTCTCATAGTAGGGGGAGCTTCCATCCTCTCCCATGGGGTCCGCGCAGTGGAAGACGACGTACCGGGCAGTCGGTTTGAGCTGCACGGCTTCGAGGAGCGCGCTCAGGCGTGCCCCTTTCCACTTCCCAATGGCGCTCCACCCCTCCACGCAGTCGTGGCGGGTTATCTGCTCGCGACTCGGGAGGGCGCGGATGTCGGCGAGGGAAAACGTTCCGGGATGTTCGACCAGGCCCCCGACTTCGAGGCGATAGCCCGCAAAGCCCCCCTCCGCCATGGCCAGATATGCCGGATTGCGCGGCATGAACGTCCCGTTGCTCCTGAACTGCGGTGACAGCTCGGCCTCGGTGAACTCCTGGGCCACCGCCTTGCGGGGGAGAACCAGCCTCTGGACCCGCCGCGTCGCCTTTTCGCCGAAACCCAGGATCTTCACGAACCACGGGGATTCCGAAAGCTTTTGGCAGCCGCCGAGAGCCGTTGCGCTTGCCGCCACGAACAGGCGCGTCAGGAAATTCCGCCGGGTGAGCCTGCTTTTCTCACTCATCATCCACCTCCGGTTCGACCCTGAAGTAACCGGTAATCATGGAGCGAAGATTGTTCCAGAAGCCGTTCACGATGACCTGGAAGACATGGATGATCGTGAAGAGCACCAGCGCCCATGCGACGATGAAATGGATCGTCCGCACCGATTGCCTTCCGCCGAAGATGCCGACCCATCCGGGGACGAGCGCGTCCAGCGCTGGGGACATGCCGAACCCCATCAGGATGACCAGGGGGAGGAGCAGAAAGACCACCGACAGGTAGGCCAGTTTCTGAAGGACGTTGTAGTGCCTCGCCGCCTCGCCTTTCGGTCGCCGGAAGCGGAGGTGATCGACGACCGACGCGCCGATGGAATGCAGATCCTTTCTCGTGGGGAGGATATCCCGGTGCAGATGCCGGCTTGCCAGGGAGTAGCCCACGAAACAGACCCCATTGAGCACAAGGAGCCAGGCGAAAAAGAAGTGCCAGCGGCGCGCCATCGCGAGCCATCGGGTGGCGGGTATCGTGAGCCAGGAGGGGAACCCCCGTTCGCCCATGTCACCCTCGGCGTCGCGGGAGACCCCGAGGAATCCGGTGGTATCGAAATCGTGCCCGAAAATCCGGGTGATGCCGGAGACCTCGCCCTCTTCGTCTACCTTGCTCCCCAGCACCAGAAAGGGGGGGACGCCGCGGTACGACTGCTCGCCCCAGTACAGCGCCGAGTGCGCATTGAAGATGTTGAGGCCGCTCATCAGGAGGATAACGAGCACGATGACGTTGATCCAGTGCATGAGACGCACGGGGAGTGTGTGCCGGTAATACCGGGTTCCCTTGGCAGCGGTGCGTTTCGTTCTGGCCATTAGCGTTGATCAGGTGCCGGTTTGATGTTCTGGTTCATCCGGAAAAGGTTCGACGGGTCGTACTTACTCTTGAGCTCCACCAGCCGGTCGTACGTCGCGCCGTAAGCGAACGCGACGCGGTCGGTCTCGTCCCTGGTGAGGAAGTTGACGTACGCGCCGCTGCTGGCAAACGGCTTTGACTTGGCGAAGAACGCGCGCGCCCAGGCGATGCAGCGCTCATCATCTCCTGCCAATTCCCACCGGCAGTGCACATTCATCACGTACCGGGCGTCCCGGCTCGAATAGGCCATCGCTTCGGGCGTCACGCGGGCCGTCTGGCCTCCGATCGTGCCTACGAAGATTTCGGTCTGCGGCGACGGAAGCGTGCCGGTGTATTCGATGATGGCGTCGATCAGGCCGTCGCTGAGCCGGGTGAGGTTGTGCGACTTCCAGTAGTTGCGCGCCCCGGGCGCCAGAAGCGGATCGAAGGCCTGCTGCCAGGCTGTGTACGGCTGCACGCCAACGTGCTCGCCGAGCGCCGTGCCGAAACCGCGCAGCGGCTCGATCAGCTTCTCTCCCTCGGCAGGGTCCCCCGTGTAGAACAGGGCGAGGGCGACGATCTCTGTGCCGTGCACCTCCGCGGGGAGGAAGGGGAGCGGCGGCGCCTTCCGGGTGATCATCCAGACGGCGAGCTCGTCGGGCATGGTCTCGGTGAACCGGGCAAACCGGGTGAGCACGGCCTTCGCCTGGTCGAACGGGAAGACGATGAGACCGCAGAGCACCTCCGGCCCGACCGGATGGAGCAGGAACTCGAAGCTCGTGACGATGCCGAAATTCCCGCCACCACCACGCACCCCCCAGAAGAGGTCCGGGTTTTCCGTCTCGCTCGCCCGCACCCGCCTCCCGTCCGCCAGGACGACATCCACGGCAAGAAGGTTGTCGATGGTCATGCCGTACTTCCGACTTAGCCAGCCGAAGCCCCCGCCGAGCGTCAGGCCTGCCACCCCCGTGGTCGAGTTGATCCCGAGCGGCGTGGCTAAACCGTGGGCCTGCGCGACCGCGTCGAAGCCGGCAAGGGTGCAGCCGGGTCCGACGGTTGCCCGGCGGGCGGTCGGGTCCACCTGGACGCCCCTCATCGGCGAGAGGTCGATCATGAGGCCGTCATCGCAGACCGCATTGCCCGCGATGTTGTGTCCCCCTCCGCGGACCGAGACGAGAAGGCTGTGCTCGCGCGCGAACGCGATGGCCTGGACGACATCGTCAGCCGACTCGCAGCGGGAGATCAGCGCCGGCCTGCGGTCGATCATGGCGTTCCAGATCCGGCGTGCCTCGTCGTAGCCGATATCACCGGGCAAGAGCAGCGGCCCCGTCAGGCGCTTCCGCAATGCATCGATCGTCTCCTGCTTCAGGTCGATCATGCCACCATCAATTAGTTGCGCTTTCATGGTCGATCTCCGGTGAGGACATCGCTTTTCGAGCGAGGCCTGCTGTTCGTATGTCGTTGCGGCGGGAGTACCGTTGCGGTCCATCACCGCTGCTGCGGCGGCTGGTAGGTCCCCGGCGTGCTTCTTTGTCAAACCATAAATGTGGGGTGATCTTTTGCAACACTATTCCTCCTTAGCCAATAGTTTACTCCATATGGCTCATGCGTCCGCCGGCTGGCACATTCGGTTCGGCGCGCCCGTTAATCTCTGATTTTATCTGCGGACTCTTCATAGTTCCCCCTTCGGCCCTGACCTGCCCGATACCTTTAGCCGCCGTGCCCGCCGAGAAACTCCTTCACGAAGCGGATTTCGATGCCGTACGGCGTATGGGCCTTCATGATCTCCATGCACCCTTCGTAGGTCTCGGAGCGGGCCCAGTCCTGCTGGAGCTCGAAGAGAAACTGCAGGGAGTTCATGGGGACCGCGCCGGCTTGGACCAGCCGCTGCACCGCCCGCTCGTGGGCCTCTGCGGTGATGTCCCCGCAGGCATCGGTGGGCACATAGACCTCGTAACCGGCCCGGAGCATGTCGAGCGCCGGAAACATCACGCACGCCTCCGTCCAGAGCCCGGCAACCACGATCTTTCGCCGGCCGGTCCGCTCGATGGCGGCCTTGAAGTTCCGGTCGAGCCAGGAGTTGATGGAGGTCCGGTCGATCGGCTTCTGATCGGGAAAGATGCCGGTGACTTCGGGGATCATGGCGCCGCTGAAACTCTGGGCCGCCACCGTCGACAGAATCGTCGGGATCCTGAAAAGTCTGGCGGCCTTGGCCAGGACCTGGACGTTCTGGACAATGGTCGTCCGGTCGTGGGAATGAACCCCGGCGAACATCGCCGGCTGGAAGTCGATCAACGCTACTGCGCAGTCCATTGGGGCCAACATGCCGTGAATCGTCTGGGTAGCCATAAAGTGCTCCTCCTTTGCCAGGGACTGACCTGTTTTTCGTAAGTTTAGAGGAAACGCAATACAGTTAAGTACACATCGCTTTTCCGAAAAATCAACCAAGGGGAAGAGCGGCGTCCATGCTCAATCCTGTTGCGTAACATGGCGATATATAAATTGATTTTCAGTTGGAAAAATGTGTATGAAGCTTTCGGGAAAACGGGAGTGCTCATCAGGTGGGGCATCGGCACGATACTCAAAATTTGTAAGTCAACCAGCTGGTCACGTAATCTACATCCTTTCCCGGCCCCGATTCTTTTAGAAACCGTCCTGCGAAGAAATGACCGTAAATCGCGACGAATGTCAGATGCCGGTCGATATCCCAAAGAAGTTGTACCTGGGGCATGCTGCCGATATACCGGGCATCGCTCGTCTTGCCGGAACGGACCAGGGCGACGGCGTTGTTGTACAGCCCGTCCCGGGTGCTCTCCCGCCAGAAAAAATCCCAGTCGAAGATGAGGGTGGCGTGGTCAGCGAGGTGGAGGTCGAGACAGGGGTGCAGGTCGATGAAGTTGACCGGACCGATCAGGCCCGCCTCGCTGAAATAGGCCGCCTTCGGGAAGAGGGGGTTGAAGGTCTCCAGGTCCGGGTTGGCCGGGTCCTCGTCGCCGCTGGCGATGTCCGCCCTGAGGCCTGCGCGCGGGCGAAGCGGCAGCGATGTGAACGTGTAGCCGGTGTCGGAAGCAACCGTCCAGGCCCGGATGTCGCCGTTGCCGAAGCTCCCCCACTGGTAGAGGAACTCGAAGTTGTAGTCGAGGGGGACTGCAGTGCGCCAAAGCCTTCCCCCCACCGAATGCCGCGTCTCACGGGCAGCTCCCTGGTCGAAACTCGCCGTGCGGCGATACAGCCCGATGTAGTAGAGGTCGATGTTTCCCTTGGGGAGGAGCGGAAATGGGAGCACGGCGTATGTCCCCCAGAGCGCCCTGGTGTTGTCCGGCCCGTCGTCGAAGACATGGCGGTTGGTCTGGGCCGGCTTGGTGGCAAAGCCGTCTATCCGAACGTTCCCTCTTTGATAGATGACCCGGAAGCCGTCGAAACTCTGGCGCACGTTCGGCCCTTCCCGCACCGAAATGATCCGCTGGGAGCCGTAGGCCAGTTCCTGGCGTCCCGAGCGGAAGGTTAGCGAATCCTCGCCACGAAGACCGAACCTCAGATCGAGGAACAGTTGGTGAACGTCCAGCTCATCCAGGTCGGTCGGCCGCGGCCCGCCTCTGCGGCCGTCTTCCATGCTGCTCTGGAGCTGGCTGAAGAGACGGACGTGACCCCCCATCTGCAGGTCGCCGTGGAGGAAGTAGCGCTGCAGGAAATAGCCGTGGTCCTGCGGGTCCTTTCCCCAGTTGGGGTGGTTGAAATACTCGTATCGTTCCCGTGCCTCCCCGCCGAGGGAGAAGAACCAGCTTCCGGTCTCGTTGATCGGCAGGTACTTGATGGGATCCCAGAAGTCGGCGCGTCGGGACGGGTCGTGCAGGTAGCGGTAATCCTCGTCGGCGCGGTTCAGGGCATACGGCGGCGGGCCGCCCGGTGATCCTCCCGTGCCGGCATGGATGGCCTCCGGCCGACTGATGAGTATCGCGATGGAAATGCAAAAGATCGATACGCAGCCCGCGAACAGTCTCATCTCCCTTGCTCCATCTCTCCCCTTGTCGGCGTTGGTCAGATAGCCCCGTTCACTGACGCTTGCAGACACCTTCGATACCCGCCGAGAATGATCGCCAAGAGTGCCTCCGGAAAAAATGTGCCTTGCTGCCCGGATGTGCCCCATCCCGGATAGGTGGCCGATGCAGTTAAGTACACATCTTTTTCCCGAAAAATCAACCAGGGGTAAGGCCGGTGTCTGTGCTCCGACCTAACGACAAAAAGCCGGAGCATGTTTGCTCCGGCTTTTTCCATACCACTCGACTGATCTTTGATGCTTCCGTCCCCCTCATCCGGCCTTCGGCCACCTTCTCCCCCAGGAGAAGGAAAACATCGAAGCGTCATCGCGTTCGTATGTGCGTCAGATTTGGCGGCGACGACCGAGCGCAACCGCAGGCGTAGCCCAAGCTACGTCGAGGATTGCGCGACTGAGGAGCAGCCGAAGATGGCGTGCAGACGGACGCGAGCCACTAAATTTTGCCTTTGAGGCTGTAGACGTAGGCCAACACCTCCGCCACCGCCGCATAGAGGCTCTCGGGGATCGGCTCCCCCTCCTTGACCTGGGCGTAGAGCTCCCGGGCGAGGAAGCGGTTCTCCACGAGCATCACGCTGTGTTCCCGGGCCATGGCCTTGATGGTCTGGGCCATGTGATCGACCCCCTTGGCGAGGACCACCGGCGCCGCCATGGTCTCGCGGTCGTACTTGAGGGCGACGGCGAAGTGGGTCGGGTTGGTAACGACGACATCGGCGGTGGGGATCACCTGCCGCAGCCGGCGGCGGGCGGTTTCCACCTGCATCTGCCGGATCTTTCCCTTGACCTGGGGATCCCCTTCCGACTCCTTGTGCTCGTCTTTCACCTCCTGCTTGGTCATCTTGAGGTTCTGGACGAAGCGCCACTTGATGAAGGCCAGGTCCAGGGCCCCGAGGACCAGGAGCACGCCGCAGGTGTGGAGCACGATCTTGAAGGCGAGGTGCTTCACGAGCTCCAGGGTGCCGGCGATGTCGCTCTCGGTCAGGTAGATGATCCCGTCCATTTCGTCCCGCAGGATCCGGTAGGCCATGTAGCCGACGATGATGATCTTCAGCACCGCCTTGAGCATCTCCACGAGGGAATCCTTGTTGAAGAGCTTGCCGAAGTTCTCCACGGGGTTCAGCTTGTCGAACTTGAACTCCAGCCGCTCGGAGTTCATGGAAAAGCCGACCTGGACCAGGGTGGTGCAGATGCCGGCGACGATGACGACCAGCATGAACGGGGCGAGGACCCTCAGGATGACGAGGAAGAGCCTGATGAGAAGGTGCTGGGTGCTCGCCTCGGTGAGCTGGTAGGTCCCCATGGAGCCGAGGAGGTCGACGCTGGTCTGCTTGAGGGTGGAGACCATGAAGCCGCCGGTGGAGTAGAGGGCGACCATGGCGGCGATGAGGGTGACGGTGGAGGTGAGATCCCGGCTGTGGGGGACCCCCTTCTTCTTCGCCTCGTCCAGCTTCTTCGCTGTCGGCTGTTCTGTCTTTGAATGCTTGTCTTCGTCGGACATCTACCCCCCTCCCATCAGTTTCATGATGGTCTTGAGCTGGACGCCGAGGCCGTCGAAGGCACCCTGGACGGTATGGAGGAAGAAGTAGAGGGAGAGCCCCAGGATGATGAAGCCGATCCCGATGTTGAGCGGCATGCTGACGAAGAAGACGTTCATCTGGGGGAAGGAGCGGGCCATGATGCCGAGGACGACGCTCGTGGCAAGGAGGGCCACCATCACCGGCGCCGCCAGCTTCACCGCCAGAATGAAGACCTGCCCCAGGGTGACGACAAGAAATTTCATGAGCCCGTCGCTCATGTGCCAGGAGCCGAGGGGAAGGACGCTGAAGCTTTCGATCAGGGCCGCGATGAAGACGTGGTGCACGCCGAGGGTGATAAAGAGAAGCGTCGCCATCATCTCCTGGAAGATGGAGATGATCGACTGCTGCCCCCCCTGGCTCGGATCGAACTCCGTCACCATGGAGAGGCCGATCTGGACCCCCACGATCTGGCCGCAGAACTCCACCGCTGCGAAGATGATGAGGGAGAGGAGCCCGAGGCAGATCCCCACCAGGGTCTCCCGGACGACGAGGATGCCGAGGCCTAGCATGTCCCCCGGCAGCTCCGGGGCCTTCATCCGGACGATAGGGTAGCAGACGAAGGTCATGGCGACGATGACCAGTGCCCGGATGTTCATCGGCACCCGGCGCCCCCCGAAGAGGGGGATCGACGAGAAGATTCCCGCCATCCGCCCCATGACGAGGGCGAAGAAGGCGACGTCGTTCGGCGTCGGAAATGGCGTGGTCAGGGGGAACATTGATAAGGGGCTCGGGGCTCGGGGCTGGGGGCTCGTGATTGGTCAGAGGCTTGTCAGCCCCGAGTCCCCTGCCCCCGATTCTCACTGTCTCATGGTGGCGATGAGGGCGTATACCTCCCTCGTGAAATCGGTCATGTAGCTCATCATCCAGGGGAAGAAGATGACCAGCGTCACCATGACGGCGAGGATCTTCGGGGCGAAGGCGAGGGTCGCCTCCTGGATGGAGGTGACCGCCTGGAAGATGCTTATGAGGAGCCCCACCACCAGGCCGGCGATGAGAAGCGGCGCCGAGAGCATGAGGGTCACCTCGAAGCTGCGGCGGGTGAGCTGGACGACAAGGTCGGGAGTCATTGGTTAACCTCCGGGGCTCGGGACTCGGGACTCGGGGCTCGTAAAGGCTTTTGCCAGCCCCGAGCCCCCAGTCCCGACTTTTACCCGAAACTCTTTACGAGGGAGCCGATCACCAGCCCCCAGCCGTCCACGAGGACGAAGAGCAGGATCTTGAACGGCAGCGCGATCATGACCGGCGGGAGCATCATCATCCCCATGGACATGAGGACCGAGGCCACCACCATGTCGATAACGAGGAACGGGATGAAGACCAGGAAGCCGATCTGGAAGGCGGTCCGCAGCTCCGAGATCATGAAGGCCGGGATGAGGGTGAGGGTCGGGATGTCGTCGGCGTTGCGAGGCCGGGGCATCTTGGAGAGGTTGAGGAAAAGCGCCAGGTCCTTCTCCCTGGTCTGGGAGAGCATGAACTTGCGCATCGGCGCCACGGCCCGCTTCATCGCCTCGTCCTGGCTGATTCGGGCGGCCCGGTACGGCTGGATCGCCTGGGTGTTCACCTGCTGCCAGACCGGGCTCATGACGAAGAAGGTGAGAAAGAGCGACAGGGCGATGATGATCTGGTTTGGGGGGGCCTGCTGGGTGCCGATGGCCTGGCGCAGGAACGAGAGGACCACCACGATCCGGGTGAAGGAGGTGGTCATCATGATGAGCCCCGGCGCCAGGGAGAGCACCGTCATGAGGAAGAAGATCTGGAGGACGGTGGAGACATCCCCCGGCTTGGAGGCCTTTCCCACGCCGATGCTGAGGGTGGGGATGCCGGCGGGTTCCACCGCCAGGGCCAGGGGGGCGCAGACGAGAATCAGGAGTGCGGAGAAGAGGAACACGCGTTTCGACATCGGGACACCGTCCGTGGTGTTAGGATTGCCGCAAGGGGGTGCCGGGCGCATCGGCCCTCCCCTGCTTCAGCGCCGCAAGCCGGGCGGCCACGGCGTCGAGCTTCCCCTGGAAGACCGTGGCGAGCGGCAAGCGCGCCGGCTCCTCGCTCACCACCTCGATCTCTTCCAGGATATCGATCTGCTTGATGAAATTGAGCCGGTCGCCGCTGGAGCCGAGGAGGAGAAACTCCCCCCCCACCTCCACCAGGACCAGGGACTTCTTCGGCGCCAGGTAGCGGGTCTCCACGACGCGGATGTGCCGCTCGGCGGCGCGCTGCCCCCCGCCGGTCCGGAAGAAGCGGCTGGAGAGGTAGTAGAAGAGGTAGATGATGCCGAGGACCAGCGCCAGGGAGGCAAGCATCTGGAGGAAGGCCCCGGCCATGCTGAATCCCCCTCCCGCCAGTGGCTGCTCCGCCGCCAGGGTCGAAGCAGCGGGGAAGAACGCCGTGGCGACAAGGGCCGTCAGGGGTCTCACAGCACCTTCTCCACCCGTTCGTTGGGGCTCACGATGTCGACGAGACGGACGCCGAACTTCTCGTTCACCACCACCGCCTCGCCGCGGGCCACGAGCTTGGAGTTGACGAAGACGTCGAGGGGTTCCCCGGCCAGCTTGGTCAGCTCCACCACCGCCCCCTGGTTGAGCTGCAGGACGTCCTTCACGAGCATCTTGGTCCGGCCGAGCTCGACGGTGAGCTGCAGCGGGATGTCGAGAATGAATTCCAGGCTCTTCCGGTCGAGGTCGCCGGCGCTCGCCCCGTCCTTCACTTCTTCCTTTTCGAGGTCGCTCACTGCTCTCTCCCTTTACCGATGATAGTGGCGATCCGGATCGCCTTGTTGCCGTGCCGCAGGCCCGGCGTGCCGGAGAATTTGTCGACCCCCCCCACCTTCACCCGAAGGTCACTGGTGCAGGGGGTGTCGAGCATGATGGTGTCGCCGGGGGCCAGGTTGAGGAGGTCGTTGAGGCTGATGACCGCCCCTCCCACCTCCACCGAGACATCAAGGGGGGCCTCCAGGAGCTCCTTTGACAGCCGGTACGACCACTGGGGGTCGATGGCCATCATGTCGAACTGGGTGCCGGACTTGAGCTTCTCCCGGATCGGCTCGATGGTCATGTAGGGGACGGCGAAGACCATCTTCCCCACGATCTCGTCGATCTGGATCTGCATCTCCATCGTCACCACCTGGTACTCGGGGGGAACGATGTTGACCAGCCGCGGGTTCATCTCCATCCGCAGCAGGCTCATCTTCGTCGCGTAGAGGGGAGCCCACGCCTTTTCCAGGTCGACGAGGGCGTCCTTCACGATTTTCGAAACGAGCTTCAGCTCGATGGAGGTGAACATCCGGTTCATGCTCGGCACCGCCGAGGTGCCGGTGCCGCCGAGGATGCAGTCGACGATGGTGAAGACCAGGGTGCTGTCGAAGGCGATGAGCGCCGCCCCCTTCAGGGGGTCGGCCTTGTAGATCGCCATGCAGACCGGCGACGGGAGGGTCTGGATGAAGTCGTCGAACTTGTAGGAGCCGGCCCCCATCTTCTTGATCTCGACGATGCGCCCCAGGCGGTTCGACAGGGTCCCCCGCTGGTAGCGGATGAAGCCGTCGTAGATGATGTCGAGGTTGGGGATGTTCCCCTTGGCCTCACTGTTGAAGAGATCGTAGGCGTGGACGGTCCCCTCCGTCTTCGCCAGCTCCTTCTCGGGCTCGATCTGTCCCTCGAAGACGGCTGCGAGCAGCGCCTCGATCTCCTGTTTGGTGAGGATCTTCTCCATGGACGGTCCTTGGGTGTTACAGCGGATAACGGTTCAGCGTACGGTCCACGTGTCAGGAAGGGCGCAGCAAGCGCCGCCCCTACTGCACCACGAAATCGGTGAAATATACCTTGGTTACCTTGCCGGGCGGGAGGATCTTGTTGACCGCCGTCATGATCTCGTCGCGCAACTGGTTTTTCCCCTGGAGGTCCTGCACGTCCTGGAGGGTCTTGGTGGTGAGGAGGACCAGGATCGCGTCGCGCAGCGGCGCCTGGCGGGCCTCGATGTCGGCCTTGGCGGCGGGGCCGGCGGTCTCGAACTCGATCTTCGTCCGAAGGTAGCGGATCTCCTGGCCGTCATAGATGTTAACGATGAACGGCTCCATGGCGAAGACATTGGAGGCCGCACCACCCTTTTCGCCTTCCTTGCCGCCTTCCTTGCCCGCCTCGGCCTTCTGCTCGACCTTGGCCTCGGCCTCCCCTTCCTTCCCCTTATCCTTTTTGCCCCCACCCATGAAGACCACGGCCAGGGCGATCACCACCACGGCCGCGGCCCCGATGATGATGAAGAGTTTCTTTTTGTCCTTGGGCGCGCCTTCTGCCGGCGCCTTCTCGTCGGAAGCCATCAGCTCCTCCTTCTATTCATGGTGAGTATGGAAGTTTGCGGTTTCGTGCACCGAAGCCATTCTTGCAACCGAAGTGCCAGAATGGGGAGACAGGGCCTGCCGATGACGGCAACTCAAAAAACGGAGTAATGACGGGGAGCTGGGAGAGGTTGTGCGGAAAGAGGGCATCGACGGCGGTGTCGGCACCCCGGCAGCGGGAGGGATGAATGGAGGGTGCGGATCAAATAATTGACGCAAGGATCTCCTCCCGGCGCCCCGCACAAAACCAGGAAACCGGGCCGGCTCGGTCGAACTGCGGGCTAAGGGAACCTGGCCGGTAAAGGCTCTTGTCAACTATCCGTCACCTCCCTCGTCCCAAAAGAGTGGAACGGGGGGGCCGTTGCCGGCCCCCCCGTCACATCGGCTAACGCTTGAGGTTGAGAACTTCCTGCAGCATCTAGTCGGCGGTGGTGATCGTCTTGGAGTTGGCGGAGTAGCCCCGCTGGGTGGTGATCATCTTGACGAACTGCGATGCCATGTCGACGTTGGACTGCTCCAGGGAGTTGGAGAGGACCTTGCCGACTCCGGGGGTGCTGGCGTTGGAGAACATCGGCTGCCCCGAGGCGAGGGTCTCTTCGAAGAGGCTCCCCCCCGCCTTGGAGAGGCCGTTGTTGGAGGAGAACTTGGCGAGGGCCACCTGGTAGAGCTTCTGGAGCTGGCCGTTGGAGTAGACGCCGTTCACGTACCCCTTGTCGTCGATGGTCACCTTGGTGAGGGTCCCCTGGTAGTAGCCGTCCTGGGTCTGGGAGGAGACGATGGAGGAGCTGGCGTACTGGGTAGTGGCGCCGACGCCGAGGTCGAACATGATCGGCTGGGGGGCGGTGACGCCGCCGGCAAAGGTGATGTTCTGGCCCGCGCCGGCCGCCGGGGTCTGGGCGGTGAGGGCACCGGTGGCATCGAAGGTGAGGGTGCCGTCCACCGGGCTGCCGGCGGTGGCGTCGGGGATGATGGCGTGCCAGTCCCAGCTGTTGGCGGCGGTCTTGCGGAAGAAGACCGTGGCCGTGTGGGCGTTCCCCTGGGAGTCGTAGAGCGACAGGCTGGTGGAGAAGTTGGAGGTCGCCACCGGGTTGGTCGGGTCCCAGGGAAGGGCCGGCGTCGCCTGGGTGGAGTCGAGGTTCACCACCATCTTCACGTTGGCGGTCTGCTTCGGGGGGGTGGCGGCGAAGGCGGTCAGGTCAATCGGCTTCAGGACGCCGTCGGCAAGGCCGGAGGCCGGGATGATCCCGTACCCCTGCACCTGGTAGCCGTCGGGGTTCACGAGAATCTTGTCCTTGTCGAAGTTGAAGGTGCCGGCCCGGGTGTAGTAGCGGCCGCTGTCGTTTTGCACCACGAAGAAGGAGTCCCCCTGGATGGCGAGGTCGGTGGAACTCTGGGTGCTCTCGAAGGAGCCCTGGCTGAAATCGTTCTGCACCCCCTGGATCTGGACGCCGCGCCCGATCTGGGAGCCCCCGCTGATGGTGCTGGAGAGGACGTCGGAGAAGAGCATCCTCCCCGACTTGAAACCGGTGGTGTTGACGTTGGAGATGTTGTTGCCGATGACGGACATCGCCTCGCCGTTGGCCGCAAGGCCGCTGATGCCCGTATACATTGCGGACGTAACGCTCATTGATATGCCTCCTTGAGGGCGGCAGTCGCGCGACTGCCGCCGGGGTTGTGCGGGACGCGTCAATCGGTCGGCGTCCCCGGGCCCCCTCGGAAGGTCCGGCCCGTTTTAATTTTGTGATTCGGGGCTCGTATAAGGACTATTACCAGTCCCTAGCCCCCAGTCCCTGCCTCTAAAAAACCACTGCTGAATCGATGTTCGTGAACACATTCCCTTGCATGCTCGCCCGGTCCATGGCGGTGATGACTGTCCGGTTCGTGACGCTCACCACCAGCGCGGCGTCCCCCATCATGATGAGCGATTCCCGCCCACCCTTCTGGGCCACGCTGTCGACCGCCCCTTCCAGCTTCCTGAGATCATTCTCGCTGAGGCTGATTCCCCGTGCCCTGAGCCGTTCCTGGGCGTGGCTGGAAAATTTGACCCCCTGCGTCGGGAGCTTCCCGTCGAGGATCCGGGCAAAGTCGCCCTTCTTCTCGCCCGGCTTCGGGGTCCGGGGCTGCGCCGGTTTCTGTCCCGGGTTGATGGGAATTGGTTCGGGAAAATAGATCTTGTCGATCATCCCTTACGTCACCCCCTTCACCGAGAGTATCTTCGAGATCGGCACCGAGATGCCGCTTACCATCACCGAGGGTTCCGACCCTTCCAGGGTCACCCCGTCCACCTTCCCGAGAAGCAGCGGGCTCCCCGAGAACTGCGTGCCGTCACCGTTGACGCCGGTGACGGTGAAGGTGTAGCTGCCGGAGGGAAGCGCATTCCCCGCACCGTCCTTTCCATCCCAGGAGACGGTGCCGTCGCCCGCCGCCGTGGCGCCGAGGGTGATGGTCCGGACCGTCTTGCCGGTGGCATCGGCAATACCGACCAGGACCTGGCTGGCATTGGCCGAGAGCCGGTAGCCCAGGGTCGACGGGGTCCCCTCGGTGAGATTCACCTGGTCGCCGTCGGCCTTGATATCCTTCCCGATGAACGAAACCGCCGTGAGATTAGAGGCACCGTTCATGGCGGTGAGGATGCTCTGCAGGTTGCTGTTGGTGTTGTAGGCCTGCTCCACCTGGGTCAGTTGCGCCATCTGGCCGATGAACTCCGAACTGTCCTGGGGGTTCAGCGGATCCTGATTCTGCAGCTGGGTTATGAACAGCTGAAGAAAGTCATCCTTGCTCAGCCCGGTGGACTGCTTCATGGCCGCTGTCGCTGCTGCGGTATCAGTGGTGACTCCGGTTATCATGAATG
>NZ_DAHVYG010000005.1 GCF_027327745.1 Geobacter sp. | reverse complement strand
ATCGAAAAAATTCACTTCGTAGGGATCGGCGGCATCGGGATGAGCGGCATCGCCGAGGTGCTCCTAAACTTGGGGTACAAGGTCTCCGGTTCCGACCTGAGAAAGTCTGACACCACCGACCGGCTAGCCGCCCTCGGCGGGGAGATCTACTACGGGCACGCCCGGGAGAACCTCACCGCCGTCGATGTCGTGGTCACCTCCACGGCGGTCCACGACGACAACCCCGAGGTGGTGGAGGCAAAGCGGCGGATGATCCCGGTCATCCCCCGGGCCGAGATGCTGGCGGAGCTGATGCGGATGAAGTACGGGATCGCCATCGCCGGCACCCACGGCAAGACCACCACCACCTCCATGGTGGCGACGGTCCTGACCCACGGCGGGATCGACCCGACCATCGTCATCGGCGGCAAGCTCAACACCCTCGGCACCAACGCCAAGCTCGGCCAGGGGAAGTTTCTCGTGGCGGAGGCCGACGAGTCCGACGGCTCGTTCCTGAAACTCTCGCCGACCATTGCCGTGGTGACCAACATCGATGCCGACCACCTCGACTTCTATACCGGCGGCATCGACCAGATCAAGACGACCTTCGTCGACTTCATCAACAAGATCCCGTTCTACGGCCTGGCGGTCCTCTGCCTGGAGGACCGCAACGTCGCCGACATCCTCCCCCGGGTGAAGAAGCGTTTCGTTACCTACGGCCTCTCCTCCCAGGCCGACATCCGGGCGACCCACATCCGCCTGGAAGGGGGGACCACCTCCTTCGTCGCCCACTACAAGGGATACCGGATGGGGGAGGTCACGTTCGCCATGCCCGGCGCCCACAACGTCCTGAACGCCCTCGCCTGCATCGCCGTGGCGATGGAGCTCGACGTCCCCTTCGCCCAGATTCAGGAGGGGTTTGCCACGTTCGGCGGTGTGGGGCGGCGCTTCCAGGTGAAGGGGGAGGTGAACGGCATCACCGTCGTCGACGATTACGGCCACCACCCGGCCGAGATCCGGGCCACCCTCGCCGCGGGAAAGAGCGGCTGGCCCGAGCGGCGACTCGTGGTGGCGTTCCAGCCCCACCGGTTCACCCGGACGAAGGAGCTCTTCGATGAGTTCGTGAAATGCTTCTACGACGCCGACGTCCTGGTGCTGACCGACATCTATGCCGCCGGCGAGGCGCCGATCGAGGGGGTCTCCGCCGAGCGGCTCGCCGATGAGATCCGCCGCCACGGCCAGCGCGACGTGACCTATGTCGCCGATCGGGAGGAGCTGCCGGAGCATCTCGTGAAGATCGTGAAGCCGGGGGACATCGTCCTTACCCTGGGCGCGGGAAACATCTGGCAGGCGGGAGAGGCGCTTCTCCCGAAGCTTGAGGAAGCTCTTTGACCGACGATCTCTTTGCGGCGCTCCGCCTTCGGGTGCGGGGGGAAATCCTCCGGAACGAGCCTATGGCGCGCCACACCTCCCTCAAGGTCGGCGGGCCGGCCGATTTCTTCGTCACGCCGGCCGATCGGGAGGATCTGCGGGAGCTCATGGCGGTCGTGACCGGGACCGGCACACCGTTTTTCGTGGTGGGGGGAGGGTATAACCTCCTCGTCCGGGACCGAGGGATCCGGGGAGTGGTGATTTCGCTGGCACGGCTGGCGGAGCTGGAGCCACTCGGTGGGGAGCGGATTCGGGTCGGCGCGGGGGTGACGAACCGGGAGCTTGGCCGGTTCCTCGTCAACGAAGGACTCGCCGGGCTGGAGTTCCTCGATGCCATCCCCGGAACCGTCGGCGGCGCCCTTGCCATGAATGCCGGGGCCCACGGCGGCGCGACCCTCGACCGGGTCGAAGAGCTGGTGACGCTGCACAATGGCAGTTTGTTGCAGCGTCGGCGGGATGAGCTCGAATACGGATACCGGTT
This sequence comes from Geobacter sp., assembly GCF_027327745.1. Taxonomy (GTDB): domain Bacteria; phylum Desulfobacterota; class Desulfuromonadia; order Geobacterales; family Geobacteraceae; genus Geobacter. The sequence continues at coordinate 27,723 of NZ_DAHVYG010000005.1, read as the reverse complement.
TCTGCGCCTGGCTGCGGGAGAGATCATCGTTGAGGCGACCTTCCGGCTGGAGGCCGGCACGGCACGGAAGATCGAATCACGGATCGAGGAGTTCCGGGCCCACCGGGCGGCGAGTCAAAAAGTTGGCTATCCCAACGCCGGCTCGTTCTTCAGAAATCCCGAAGGAGTGGCGGCTTGGCGGTTGATCGCCGATGCCGGGCTTCGGGGGGTAATGGTGGGAGGGGCGCAGGTGTCGGAGATCCATGCCAACTTCCTCGTGAACCGGGGAGGAGCAACCGCCGCCGATTTCCTGGCCCTGACGGCCAGGATAAAAGATGAAGTCAAGCGGAAAACCGGCACGTCTCTTGAAGAAGAGGTGCGGATTGTCGGTGAACAGTGATTAAAGAATCGACCTTCACCGAAGGCACGAAGCGGGAACGATGACACGAGACGAATTGAAAATCGGAAAAACAGGCGTACTCATGGGGGGGCTTTCCGCAGAGCGGGAGGTGTCGCTTGCCAGCGGCGCCGCGGTCCTTCAGGCGCTCTTGGCCCGGGGATATGACGCCGTCGCCATCGACGTGGACCGTGATCTCCCGCAGGTTCTCGCCCGAGAGGGGGTCGAGGTCGCCTTCATCGCGCTCCACGGCCGCTACGGCGAGGATGGCGCGGTCCAGGGGACGCTGGAGCTCATGGGGATTCCGTACACCGGTTCCGGGGTGCTGGCGAGCGCCCTTGCCATGAATAAGATCTTCGCCAAGCAGGTCTTTGCGGCCAGCGGCCTGACCGTGACCCCCTACCGCGTGCTTCGCCGGGGAGAGGCGCTGGAGACCGGGACCCTCGGCTTCTCCTACCCCCTGGTGGTGAAGCCTTCCCAGGAGGGGTCGTCGGTGGGGGTGAGCATCGTGAAGTCGGCCGACGTATTTCCCGCCGCCTTGGAGACGGCATTCCGGTACGATCGGGAGATCCTCGTGGAGCGCTTCGTCAAGGGGCGGGAAATCCAGGTGGGAATCCTCGACGACCGGGCCATGGGGGCCATCGAGATCGTGCCGAAGAACGAATTCTACGATTACGAGGCCAAGTACACCGACGGCATGGCCGAGCATATCTGCCCGCCGGTCCTTGCGCCCGAGCTGTACCGCAGGCTCCTCGCCGAGGGGGAGAAGGCCCATCGTGCCCTCGGCTGCTCCGGCCACAGCCGGGTCGATTTCCTCGTGACCGAGGCCGGGGAGTGCTTCCTCCTGGAGGTCAACACCCTGCCGGGGATGACCTCTCTGAGTCTGCTCCCCGAGATCGCCCAGAAGGAGGCGGGGATCGGCTTCGAAGAGCTGGTGGAGCGGATTTTGTTGTCGGCATCGCTGAAAATCGGGGCTGGAGACTAGAGACTCGGGACTGGATTTTTTCGATTACCGAATCCCGAATTACGGAATCTCATGCGCGACCTGCACGTAAAGACACGGATCAAACCGGCGAACAACGCCAACCGCGTGAAGCGGGAGCGCAAGCAGATCAACTGGCGCCCCCTCGTCACATGGGGGAGCCGGGTTGTCTGCGGTGCGCTCCTCGTTGCAGTTGCCGGCATTCTCTGTTACGAGGGGTACCGGCTTGCGTCCCGGGTGCGGATCAATGTCCTTCGGCTCGAAACGATCGAGGTCTCGAAACTCCGGCACCTGACGCGGGACGAGGTGATTGCCGAGTCCGGGGTCAAGGCCGGCGACTCGATGCTGGGGCTTCGGCTTCGCCGCATCGGCGAGCAGCTAGCCAAGGATCCCTGGATCGAGAAGGTGCAGGTCCGGCGCTACTTCCCCCACACCCTCGCCATCGAGGTGACGGAGCGGGAGCCGGTGGCGGTGGTGAACATGGGGTTCCTCTACTACCTCGACGCCAAGGGTGAGGTCTTCAAGCCCCTGACCCATGGCGACAGCCTCAATTACCCGGTCATCACCGGCGTCACCGAGGACGACCTCGCCCGGGACCCGGACGGCACCAAGCGGTCGCTTACGGCCGCGGTGGGGCTGATGGGGCTTCTGCAGAAGGGGCAGACCTTTTCCCTGGCCGATGTCTCCGAGATTCACATCGACAAGGGGTTCGGCTTCACGCTCTTCACCGCCGCCGGCGGGGTGCCGGTCAGGCTCGGCAACGACGGTTTCGACGTGAAGCTTTCCCGGCTCGCCCGGATCTATGGCGAGCTGAAGGGGGAGCTGCTGGCGGTGCAATACATCGACCTCGACTACCATGACAAGATCATCGTGAAAAAGGGATAGAGAGAATCAGGAGGGGGAAACTATGTCGGGAAGAAGGGATAACCTGATCGTCGGCCTCGATATCGGCACGACGAAGATCTGCGCCATCGTCGGCAACGTCACCGAGGACGGCATCGACATCGTCGGCATCGGCACCAGCCCGTCGCGCGGGATGCGCAAGGGGGTGGTGATCAACATCGAGAGCACCGTCGAGTCGATCAAGAAGGCGGTTTCCGAGGCGGAGCTGATGGCGGGATGCGAGATCCGCTCGGTCTACGCCGGCATCGCCGGCGGCCACATCAAGGGGTTCAACTCCCAGGGGGTGATCGCCATCAAGAACCGCGAGGTGACCTCCGAGGACGTGAAGCGGGTCATCGACGCCGCCAAGGCGATCGCCATCCCCATGGACCGCGAGGTGATCCACATCCTTCCCCAGGAGTTCATCATCGACGATCAGGACGGGATCCGCGAGCCCCTCGGCATGAGCGGCGTGCGGCTGGAGGCGAAGGTCCACATCGTCACCGGTGCCGTGGCCAGCGCCCAGAACATCATCAAGGCGTGCAACCGGGCCGGGCTCGACGTGGCCGATATCGTGCTGGAGCAGCTCGCCTCCTCTGAGTCGGTCCTCTCCGCTGACGAGAAGGAGCTGGGGGTGGCGCTGGTGGACATCGGCGGCGGCACCACCGACATCGCCATCTTCTGCGACGGCGCCATCAAGCACACCTCGGTCCTGTCGCTGGGGGGCAACCACCTGACCAACGACATCGCCGTGGGGCTCCGCACCCCCATGGCCGAGGCGGAGAAGATCAAGAAGAAGTACGGCTGCTGCATGTCCTCCCTGGTGGGCAAGGAAGAGACCATTGAGGTGCCGAGCGTCGGCGGCCGCAAGCCGCGGGTCCTTTCCCGGCAGCTCCTCACCGAGATCCTGGAACCCCGGGTGGAGGAGATCTTCACCCTCGTCAACCGGGAGCTCGTCAAGTCGGGGTTTGAGGACCTGATCGCCTCCGGGGTCGTCATCACCGGCGGGAGCACCATCCTCGACGGGATGCCGGAGCTGGCCGAGCAGGTCTTCAACCTCCCGGTGCGCCGGGGGCTGCCGCAGCAGATCGGCGGCCTCGTGGACGTCGTCAACTCCCCGGTCTACGCCACCGGCGTGGGGCTCGTGGTCTACGGGAGCAAGAACGTCGGCATCCGCGAGTTCCCGACGGCCCAGACCGACGAGAATCTCTTCCGGCGGGTGTCGCGGCGGATGAAGGAGTGGTTCGGAGAATTTTTCTAGGAACGGAGTTCCTTGATACTGTTTTCGAATGCGATGAGAGTTCAGACAAAACAACATGAAAGGACAAGGGGGTAGGGTATGTTCGAGTTCGATGAAAGCATTGACCAGTGCGCGAAGATCAAGGTGGTTGGCGTTGGCGGTGGCGGCGGGAACGCGGTCAACACCATGATCGAGAACAAGATCCAGGGGGTGGAGTTCATCGTCGCCAACACCGATGTCCAGGCGCTGCGCTCCAACCGGGCGCCGGCCAAGATCCAGATCGGCCGGCAGCTGACCAAGGGGCTCGGGGCCGGTGCCGACCCGAACAAGGGGCGCGAGGCGGCCCTGGAGGACCGGGAGCAGCTTGCCGAGACCCTCAAGGGGGCCGACATGATCTTCATCGCCTGTGGCATGGGTGGGGGGACCGGGACCGGGGCGGCGCCGATCATCGCCGAGGTGGCGCGGGAAGTGGGCGCCCTCACCGTCGGGGTGGTCACCAAGCCGTTCACCTACGAGGGGCGCAACCGGATCAACAAGGCCGACGAAGGGATCCGCGACCTCAAGAAACATGTCGACTCCCTGGTGGTGATCCCCAACGACCGTCTCATCAGCCTCGCCGGCAAGTCGATGTCGATCCTCGACGCCTTCCGTCCCTCCGACGACGTGCTCCGCCAGGCGGTCCAGGGGATTTCCGAGATCATCACCGGACACGGCCTCATCAACGTCGACTTCGCCGACGTGCGGACGGTCATGAGCGAGCGCGGCATGGCAATGATGGGTATCGGCATCGCCTCAGGCGAGAACCGGGCGGCCGACGCCGCCAACCGGGCGATCTCCAGCCCCCTCCTCGAAGATATCGATGTCTCCGGCGCCAAGGGGGTCCTGGTCAACATCACCGGCTCCTCCTCCATGACCATGGACGAGTTCCAGACCGTGAGCCGCGCGATCCACGAGAAGGTCCACGAGGACGCCATCATCATCGTCGGCATGGCGATCGACGAGTCCCTCGGCGAGCAGATCAAGGTCACCGCCGTCGTCACCGGCTTCGGCGACCGCTTCGACCTGGAGAAGGGACGCCAGGAGATGAAGAACGTCACCCCGCTCACCGGTCGTCAGGAGCCGAACCGCGAGATCCCGACCTTCATCCGCGAGAAGCAGCAGCGCGAGACCTACAGCAGGCAGCGTAACATCTTCTCCGAAGACGACGATCAGTACGATATCCCGACGTTCCTGAGGAAATCGGTGGACTAAGAAACGCGCCTCTTGCGCAATAACCTCTTGATGCTTTCATTCCCCGGTCCCCCGCTTACCCCCTCCAGGGGGACCGGGTCTTTTTCCCCCTTCCGGCACCACCCCCCTTCGTGGTACGTTTTTACCCATGTCATGGAAAATCATCGAGAAACACCGCCGCATCCTTGCCGGTGAGGAAGGCGCGGCGCCGAAGCGGCGGGGCGGCAAGCTGACCGTCTGCCTCGTCTATCCGAACCGTTACGCCGTCGGCATGAGCAACCTCGGTTTCCAGGCGGTCCATGCCCTCCTGAACGGGGAGCCCGACGTTCTCTGCGAACGGGCCTTCCTACCCGATGCCGAAGAGCTGCGCGAGTACCGCAAGAGCGGGGGGCCGCTCCTCTCCCTCGAATCGCAACAGCCGCTCTCCTCCTTCGACCTCGTCGCCTTTTCCGTCTCCTTCGAGAGCGACTACCTGAACATCCCCGCCATCTTCGATCTGGCCGGCATCCCGGCGCGGAGCGCCGAGCGGGGCGCCGCCCATCCCCTCGTCATGGGAGGGGGGGCCGCCCTCTTCCTCAACCCCGAGCCGGTGGCAGATTTCATGGACCTGATCTGCATCGGCGAGGGGGAACCGCTCCTGCCGCTACTTCTCGGGCTGGTCCGTGCCAGGGGGATTGCTGATCGCCGGGAATTTCTGACTGATGCCGCCCGGCTCCCAGGCATCTACGTACCGTCCCTCTATGAAGTTGTCTACGACGGTGTCCGTCTCCTGTCCCGGCGGGCGCTCGGCGGGGCGCCCGAACGGGTGCGGCGGCTCTGGATGGCGGAACCGGACGGGCGGTCGACTGTCTCCGAGATCCTGACCCCGGGGACGGAGTTCTCCGACATGTACCTCATCGAGGTCTCCCGGGGGTGCCCGCGGGGGTGCCGGTTCTGCGCGGCCGGGTTCATCTATCTCCCCTACCGGCAGCGGTCCCTGGAGACGGTGAAAGCCGCGGTGGCCGAGGGGCTGAAGGCGCGGCACAAGATCGGCCTCGTGGGGGCGGCGGTCTCCGACTACCGGGAGATCGGAGAACTCTGCAGGCACATCCTTGAGCAGGGGGGGAAGGTCTCGGTCTCCTCGCTGCGGATCGACCGGCTCGACGCGGAAATGATCGAAGTGCTCAAAGCGAGCGGCCACAAGACCGTTGCCCTTGCCCCCGAGGGGGGAAGCCAGCGGATGCGGGACCTCATCAACAAGAACCTGACGGAAGAGCAGATCCTTGCCGCCTGCGACCTCCTCATCGGTCACGACATCCTGAACCTGAAACTCTACTTCATCATCGGGCTTCCCACCGAGACCATGACCGACCTGGAGGAGCTGGTGGCGCTGGTCGGAAAGATCCGCGAGCGGGTGATCGCCGCGGCGAAGAAGAACAAACGGCTCGGTGAGATCATCCTCTCGGTGAACCCCTTCGTCCCCAAGCCGTTCACCCCGTTTCAGTGGTGCGGCATGGAAGAGACGGCGTCTCTGGAAAGGAAGCTCAAATACCTTCAGCAGGCGGTAGGCAAGCTCTCCAACGTCCGCCTCCAAGCCGAAAGTCCCAAGGATGCCTGGCTCCAGGCGCTCCTCTCCCGCGGCGACCGGCGTCTATCCGCGTTTCTCCTGCGCGCCGCCGAGCTCGGCAGCTGGAAGCGGGCCGCGCGGGAATTCGACCCCTCTCCCGATCTCCTCGTCCACCGCGACATCCCCCTGGACGAGCCGCTCCCCTGGGGGTTCATCGAGAGCGTGGACGAAGGGCGGCTCGTGCGTGAGTACCGGCGGGCGTTTGCTGAGGCGTGCTCTGACGGATTGTCCGGATATGGTGATTGACTTTGCAGAGGCGTATTTGTAAATACATGGGGAATTGACCGACGTTCAGGGGCGGGGCCATTATGGCGGGACCAAAAAACAGGAAAGAAGCTTTCAGCAGGGTCGTCATCGACGAACAGCTGCGTGACGCGGGCCTGACGGCACGAGTGTCCGCTACGAGTACCGGCTCCCCGACGGCACCTATGCCGATTACGTACTGTGCGACCGCCACGGTCGGGCACTGGCGGTGGTCGAAGCGAAACGGACTAGCACAAGCGCCCGGGCCGGCGAACGCCAGGGGCGCGCCTATGCCGGGCAACTGGACAACGTGCCGTACGTGTTCCTCGCCAACGGAAACGAAATCCTCTTCTGGGACTACCGCGCCGAGGCTCAGCGTCGCCCGGGCGCGCCTGGCGAAGCGCCCCTACACAAGAACCTTTGCCGGCGACTGGACCCTGAAAAACCCCCTCAACGCCCCCCGTGAGGGAGAGAAGACCATTCCCCGGGAACGCTTCCGCTGGTCGGTCTGGGCTCAGGGGGTTTCCGGCGAGAACCTCGTCCGCTTCGTGCGCGACGAGGTCTTCCCCTTCTTCGCCGAGGCGGCCCAGCGCTCGGCGGTCAACTTCATGGAGGGTGCCCGTCTCGGCATCGACGATCCCACGGTCCTGACCCAAGTGGTGGGGCTCGTGGACGGCCTGCGCCTGGACCGGGCCGACGCCGACACCAAGGGTGACCTCTTCGAGCACGTCCTCCGGCAGATCAGCCAGGCGGGGGAGCTGGGACAGTTCCGCACCCCGCGCCACATCATCCGGGCCATGGTGCGAATGATTGACCCGCGGATCGGCGAGACGGTCTACGACCCCGCCGCCGGCACCGCCGGCTTCCTTGTTGCCGCCTACGACCACATCCGCCTCGAAAACTCCTCGCCGGGCGCCGTGGATGAGGTGGAGCTGGACGGCAAGCCCTTGCGGCGCGGCGCCGGCGACATGCTCTCCGCAGCCAAGTGGGACATCCTGGCCCACCGCACCTTCTACGGCAGCGACGTGGACCCCAAGATGGTGCGCCTCGCCACCATGAACCTCACCCTGCGGGGCCTTCCCGCCGTATCCATCCGCCGCCGCAACGTCCTCACCACCACCCTCGACCCCCAGCAGAAGGCCGACCTGGGGATACCCCCGGAGGGGTATGCCGTCATCCTCGCCAACCCGCCCTTTTCCGGCCGGGTGGACCGGGACCGGATCGTGGACGACGTCAAGATCGGCACCACCACCGCCACCGAGATCCTCTTTCTCAAGTACATGATGGGTAAGCTTGCAACCGGTACCAGTGACAGCATGAGAAATATTTCTCAGGGGAAGCTGAAGTGTTTGCCTATTCCGGTTCCGCCTCTTGAGATTCAGGAAGCATTTTCAACCCGCGCAGTTGATATCGGCGCCCTCATCATCCAGCAGGAACGCTCCCTCGGCCAGGCCGAGGCCCTCATGCACTCGCTCATGGCCCGCTATTTCGGCGAAACCGGAACCGGCGACGCCGCCCCCTGCGACACGAAGGCCCCCTCACCCCTCCCCCTCTCCCCGCGGAAGGGGGGTGCCAAAGAAAAGCCTCTTCCGGCGGGAGAGGGGGAGCACGACCTTCCCCTCGTGGCCGAACCGCCCGTACCCTACGCCGCCGACACCGTCCCCCGGCGCATTCTCTCCCACATGTTCCCCGGCCGCGACTACTCCAGGGCAGAGATCGCCGCCGCCCTCAGCCTTTCCGACACGGAGTGGGCCTGGGCGATCCGCCAGCTGAAGGAGGAGGGAGCGGTGGTGCAGACGGGGGAGAGGCGCGGGGCGCGGTATTCCCTTAAGGCAATTGACTGATAGAATAGCTTAGGCAGTGAAAAAGAGTTGTGGTATAGTCCCGCGCGAACTGCAAGAGGGATGATGGAGGATGGAGGTTTCCGTGTTTGACATGCCACGCTACGTACAAAACAGCTTCAATGTCGTTTTTCCCCGGCATGCAACCATTCGTCGGTTGGCAAACGACTTTGAGGACCGTTTGAAGGGGCACTATCTCCAGCCACAGATAATCGGGGTTCCGGACGAGTTGGACCCCGAGGTGCCAAGGTTGATTTTCGGCTCGGTACACGGTTTCAGCCAGATAGTCGTCTCGCAGGTCGGTATCGTCCTCAATGTTTCCTATTCACCTGATTACCAGGGTGACAGCCATAAGGGTAAGAACTATCTTGCCGAGCGAATCGCCATTCTTTTTGACCTCATCACCCTGCTGGGCGAAAAAAGCCCTTATTTTTGCGGGCTTTCCACAAAGGTTCAACTTCCCTGCACGGGGGGGGACGAAGAAGTCCTGGCTCATCTTGCGAAATTGCTCCTCAAGAATGAGTCAACGACGGGGGTTCATGATCTGAACGTAAAGACAACAAATGTTGTTGATAACCGTTTTTTCAGCAACGTGAGTGTCGCAAATTATCGAACCTGGAATATCGCGTCTGATGTCCAAGGGGTTATGAGCCTCTCCGACAAGGATGCCATAGCCCATGGGATAGAAATAACGGCCGATTTCAACGACAGATATAGCTATAATCAGGACAAGAGTTACCGGTCAAGCCTGGACCAGGCAAAAATTGTCATGGAATATGGTTTTGCACAGGTTGAAAGAACCGTTGAGACGATCGGAGGGGCGCCTTCATGACCTATACAAACGAATCGACTTCGACATCTTTTTTTGTCGGGCTTGGGAAGAAGGGGCTTCCCTTTGTTGCGATGTCCGTATTGGCAGCGCCGGTCACCCCTGCGTATACTTCACTGGTGTGCAACGGCATCATGCAGAATACAACCGTTTCCCGCGCGGAACGTCTCCCCGGCGAGATGCTTGCCAAGGCGCGGCGATCTACTGCTAAATCCCTCCTGAAGTTCGCCGGTACCTGGGCCGGGGATGACCTGGACCGCTGCCTCAAGGAAGCCTACGACGCCAGGGCAAAGGCCATTTTCTAATCTCTCTCATGTACCTCCTGGACACCAACCATTCCAGCCACCTTATTGCCGGTCACCCGAGCATTGTTGAGAAGTTGTCAGTTTTGGACGAGGTGCCGGTGGCGACATGTGCCATCGTGCGTGGCGAGCTGTTCTTCATGGTGCACAAGCCCGAGAAAAAACAGGAAAATCTCCAACGAGTCCCGGGAATTCTTTGACGAAATTGAAGTTTTTCCTGTCGACGACCAGGTTGCGGATATTTACGGTGAGTTGAAAGCTTCCATCATTGATTATTTTGGGCCTAAGGAAAAAGCCAAACGCCGCAGGGCGAGGATAGAGGAACTTGGGTTTTCTGAAAACGATCTCTGGATCGCTGCCGTAGCCAAGCGGTACGGTTACACGGTGGTTTCCTGCGACAGCGATTTTAGGCGGCTGCAAGAGATTGGGAGCTTGAAAGTCGAGTCCTGGCTGCCGGCAAACAGTGTTCCGTGATGGAATGCAGGTTAAGTGTATTGGGGGAGTTTCAGGATAAAAGGCGGCCAATGGGTCGCCTTTGCAATTAAGGGGCTGGGTGTTCAAATGCGTGAAACAGGCCGTCAACTTGTAAACTTATGAGGAGTGGCATGAAAAGAAACGTGGAAGAGTATATGGCTCTCCCCTACACCATCGAAATCATCCCTGATGAGGGGAGCTGTTTCGTCAAGGTCAAAGAGTTGGAAGGGTGCATGTCGGTTGGCGAAACCAGGGCTGATACTTTCTATGATCAAGGACGCCATGCGCGGATGGTTTGTCGCTGCCCTAGATGACGGAATTAATATCCCCTTGCCCCAATCGATGTATTAGACCGCCGAGGCGTATAATCTCATGCTTCCTTGAATTGAACAGGAATCCACCATGCCCGCCTACGTAGAGCCCGTCTTCCGCCCACCCAGTGAAGCCCGCAGCCTCATCTTCCAGATCACCATCGGCTGTTCCCAGAACCACTGCGCCTTCTGCGGGATGTACAAGATGAAGCGCTTCAGGCTGAAGCCGGTGGAGGAGGTGTTCGCCGAGATCGACGGCATTCCGGCCCGGTACCGTCCCCATGCGGACCGGGTCTTTCTGGCCGACGGCGACGCCCTGGTCTACCCCTTCGAGGGGCTCTGCGCCATCCTCGACCGGCTTGCCGCGACGTTTCCGAACCTGACGCGGGTCGGCTCCTATGCCTCCCCCAAAAGCCTCACCACCAAGAGTGTGGAGGAACTGCGGACCCTGCGGAAGAAACGGCTCCGGATCCTTTACTTCGGGCTGGAGTCGGGGGACGACGGGACGCTGGCTGCGGTGAACAAGGGGTTCTCGGCCGATGAGATGGCGCGGGAGGGGTGCAAGGCCCGGGAGGCGGGGATGAAGCTCTCCGTTACCGCCATTCTCGGCCTGGCCGGCAGGGGAAGGAGCCTCGAACACTCCCGGGCCACGGCCGCGTGGGTCAACCGGGTGAACCCCGAGTATTTCTCGCTCCTCACCCTCTTCCACCGCCATAACGACGACTTCATCCGGACCCTGGAGCAGTGCACCCATCGAGAGCTCCTCCGGGAGGTCCGGGAGCTCCTGACGATGCTGGCGCCACAGCGGACCATCCTCCGTTCCAACCACGTCTCCAATTTTCTGGAGCTGGCGGGGAGCTATCCCAAGGACCGGGAACGGCTCATCGCCGAGGTGGACGCGTCGGTCGCCCGGCTGGAACGGGTGCCGGGATTCCTCGATGCTGTGCCGGAGTATGACGAGGAGTACTATTAAAGCGTCAAGCCGTCGTTGTACGAAAAAAGCCGCTCTTCCGTCGGAAGGTGCGGCTTTTTTTTATTACGCAGAGCATGGGGTGTTGCTTTCATGTTTCTTCGATATTCAGGGCAGTTAGGGCGGATAAAGTCAAAACCTTGACCGGTCCGTTACAAAATGCCGTCTACTTTACCCGTAATAGTTCGTATCGGCAGGAGGCTCCGATTCTTGAGCCCTTCGGCTGAAAAAAGGGCGGCGGGGGGATTTGCCGGCGTTTCCGCCTCATCGTCTCCTCTCTGGCATACCGGTTGCACAAATGGTGGTGCGTGGTAAAAGTGCCTGAATTAACGAGGAGAATTTTCAGTGGCCCATCCGGCGGCGGAAGCATACGGCCTTCAGCCTGCGAAGAACAACGCGGACATCTACATGGCCGTGGCGCTCATCGGCGTCCTGGCCCTGATGATCGTCCCGCTGCCATCGTTTCTCCTCGACATCTTCCTGGCGGGGAACATCACCGTCGCCCTCGCCATCCTCCTCGTCGCCCTCTACACCCAGCAGCCCCTCGACTTCTCGGTCTTCCCGTCGGTCCTCCTCGTCACCACCCTCTACCGCCTGGCCCTGAACATCGCCTCCACGCGCCTCATTCTCCTCCACGGCAACGAGGGGGTGGAGGCGGCCGGCCACGTGATCAAGTCCTTCGGCCAGTTCGTGGTGGGGGGAAACTACGTGGTTGGCGCCGTCATCTTCCTGATCCTCGTCATCATCAACTTCGTGGTCATCACCAAGGGTGCCGGCCGCGTGGCGGAGGTGGCGGCCCGCTTCACCCTCGACGCCATGCCGGGGAAGCAGATGGCCATCGACGCCGACCTCTCCTCCGGGCTCATCAACGAGAAGGAGGCCCGCCGCCGCCGCACGAAGGTGGCCCGGGAGGCCGACTTCTACGGCTCCATGGACGGCGCCAGCAAGTTCGTCCGGGGTGACGCCGTGGCCGGCATCCTGATCATGCTGGTGAACATCATCGGCGGCTTCGTGATCGGGGTCTGGCAGAACGGCATGCCGCTGGACGCCGCCCTCTCCAACTACACCCTCCTCACCATCGGCGAGGGGCTGGTGGCCCAGATCCCGGCCCTCATCATCTCCACCGCCGCCGGCATCATCGTCACCCGCTCCGCCGACGAGAAGAGCTTCGGCCACGAGATCACCGGCCAGTTCCTCAACTACCCCAAGGCGTTCTATGTCTCCGGCGGGGTCCTCTTCGCCTTCGGCCTCATCCCGGGGCTTCCCCACTTCGCCTTCTTCCTCCTCTCGGGGGCCGCGATCTTCGCCGGTCGCATGGCGAAGGAAGGTGCCCAGGTGGTGGAGGACGAACTTACGGCCCTCCCCGCTCCCCAGGAAGGGGGCGAGGCGGGGGACCCGGCGGCCGCCATCCGCCCCCTCGACATGCTGGAGCTGGAGGTGGGCTACGGTCTCGTGCCGATGGTGGATGCGGCCCAGGAGGGGGAACTGTTGGAGCGGATCCGCTCCATCCGGCGCCAGTTCGCCCAGAAGATGGGGTTCGTGGTGCCGCCGATCCATATCCACGACAACCTGCAGCTCAAGCCCAACGAGTACTGCATCATGATCAAGGGGGCGAAGGTCGGCGGCGGCGAGCTCTCCGGCCAGTACCTGGCCATGGATTCCGGGGCGGTGAGCGGCCACGTGGAGGGGGTGCGGACCACCGAGCCGGTCTTCGGGCTTCCCGCCATCTGGATCCGGGCCGAAGGGAAGGAGCAGGCCCAGATCTACGGCTACACCGTGGTTGACAGCACCACCATCATCGCCACCCACATCAGCGAGATCATCAAGAAGCACGCCCACGAGATGGTGGGACGCCAGGAGCTCCAGCAGCTCCTCGACAACCTCTCCGCCAGCTTCCCGAAGGTGGTGGACGAGCTGGTGCCGTCGCTTCTGAACCTCGGGACGGTGCTGCGGGTCATCAAGAACCTCCTGCGCGAGGGGGTCTCCATCCGGGACCTGCGGACGATCCTGGAGACGCTGGCCGACTACGGCGGGCTCACCAAGGACCCGGACACCCTCACCGAGTTCGTCCGCCAGGCCCTGGGGCGCTACATCGTCGACCAGTACAAGCGGGAGGACGAGACCCTCTGCATGATGAGCCTCGACCGCCGGGTGGAGGAGATCGTCGCCGAGGCGATCCAGCCCTCCGAGCAGGGGAGCTACCTCGCCATCGAGCCCAACACGGCCCAGGTGATTCTCTCCGGCATCCGGCAGGAGATGGAGAAGTTCAACCAGGTGGGGACGAACCCGGTGCTGATCGCGTCGCCGTCGATCCGGCGCCACGTCAAGAAGCTGACCGAGCGGTTCGTTCCGAACCTGGCGGTCCTGTCGCACAACGAGATCCCGTCCAACATCAAAATCCAATCTTTAGGGGTGGTAACGCTCAATGCTGGTTAAGACATTCGAAGCGGTAGACATGTCCGAGGCCCTGCGCATGGTGAAGGCCGAACTCGGCCCCGACGCCATGATCATCTCCTCCAGGAAGGAGAAGAAGAAGGGGCTCTTCGGGTTCTTCAGCAAGCCGGTCGTCCAGGTGACCGCCGGCCTTGAGATGAAGCCGCGGCAGCCGGCGCAGAACCCCTACCGGGAGGCCCCGGAGCCCCAGCTCTCCGCCAAGGAGATGATGGAGAGCTCCATGCTCGCCCCCCTGGCCCGGGAACTGAAGGAGCTCCGCGAGCGGGTCGAGATCCTCTCCCGCAAGGAGACCGCCGCCAGGGCGGGGGCCGCTCCCCGGGCCGAGGAGCCGGCGGTGAAGCCGGCGGTGGTTGCGCCGGTGCCGGAACCCGCCACGGATCCCGGGACGAAGCCCATCGCCAAACAGGACCTGGAGGAGATGAAGAAGCTCCTCTTCAAGACCCTCGCCGCCAGGGAGGCGGGGGAGGGTGCGGCCAGGGCCGAGGCCCCGGCGCCAGCCGCGCAGCCGAAGGCGAAGAGTGCCGATCCGGGCGAAGTGAAAGGCTTTGGCGGCCTCAGGGGGGCGCTCCGGATGGTGGTGAACGAGCTTCACCGCAAGGGGCTGGAGCGGGGGGCGGTCCGGGCCGTCATGGAGCAGCTGCAGCCCGAGGCCAAACGTGGGGGGACAGCGGAGACGATCCGTCCCTTCCTCCCCCAGGCGTTCAAGAGTGTCATCAAGTGCGCCGGGCCGCTGACGCTGAAGAAGAACGGTCCGCGGATCATCGCCCTGGTGGGTCCCACGGGGGTCGGCAAGACCACCACCGTTGCCAAGCTGGCGGCGCTCTATTCGCTGCGCGAGGGGCACCGGGCGGCGCTCGTCACCATCGACAACTTCCGGGTCGGCGCCGTGGAGCAGCTCAAGACCTACTCGCGGATCATGGGGGTTCCCGTCGAGGTGGCGGCCACGCCGATGGAGCTGGAGGCGGCCATCGAGCTCCACTCCGACAAGGAGCTGATCCTGATCGACACCGCCGGGAGAAGCCCCAAGGACATGGAAAAGATCGGGGAGCTGAAGGGGTTCCTGGAGTCGAGGTTCGCCATCGAGATCCACCTCTGCCTGGCGGCCACGACCCGGGACCGGGAGCTGCAGGAGATCGTGGAGCGCTTCGGGGTTCTCCCCATCAGCCGCGTCATCTTCACCAAGCTCGACGAGAGCGAGAGCTACGGCTGCATCGTCAACGCCCATCTGCGGACCAAGTTCCCGCTCTCGTTCTTCACCACCGGGCAGCGGGTGCCCGAAGACCTTGAAATCGCCACGGCCGGCAGGCTCGCCGGGCTCGTGTTGGGGGAGTGTAAGCAATGAACGCCACGGTGACAACGGGAGACCAGGCCGACAGCCTCCGCCAGCTGGCCACTTCCGTGAAAAAGCAGCGAAAGGCTGCGGCGGCCCGTCCCCAGGAGGGGATGAATGCAAAGGGGGTCAGGGTGATCTCCGTGACCAGCGGCAAGGGGGGGGTCGGCAAGAGCAACGTGGTCGTCAATCTCTCCCTCGCCCTTGCCAGCCGGGGGAAAAAGGTCCTCGTCATCGACGCCGATCTCGGTCTCGGCAATATCGACGTACTGCTGGGGCTGACGCCGGACTACACCCTGAATGACGTCTTTGCCGGGAGGAAGCGGCTGGAGGAGATCATCGTCGAGGGGCCGGGGGGGATCCGGATCATCCCGGCCGGCTCGGGGCTCCCCGACTTCACCTCCCTGGGGCTCCAGGAGCGGGTCAAGATCATGGACGAGCTCGATGCCCTGGAGGAGGAGTTCGACATCCTCGTCATCGACACCGAGGCGGGAATCTCGGACAACGTCGCCTACTTCAATACCGCCTCCCAGGAGATCGTGGTGGTGGTCACCCCGGAGCCGACCTCCATCACCGACGTCTATGCCCTGATCAAGCTCCTGGCGACCCGCCACTCCGAGCGCTACTTCAAGGTCCTCGTCAATATGGCGAAGGACACCGACGATGCGCTCCAGGTCTTCGCCAAACTCTCCAACGTGACGAGCCGGTTCCTCGACATCTCCCTCGATTACCTCGGCTGCGTCCTCAAGGACGAAACTCTCGTGGAGGCGGTGAAGAGCCAGAAGCCGGTCATCGAGCTCTTCCCCGACTCCCCCGTTTCCGCCTGTTTCACGACGCTGGCACGGCGCGTGCTGGAGAACGGCGGGGAGCGCAGAGTGAAAGGGAACGTGCAGTTTTTCTTCCGGAGATTTCTCGGCTCCGGCGCCGTAATGGAGAGCGCATGAACTGTCTGGTGAAGGCATACGAGCAGGAAGCTCAGCGGGGCGCGGCCCAGAGCCGGGACGAGCTGATCGTCTCCCATCTGCCGCTGGTGAAGTTCCTTGTGGGCAGGATCGCCTCCCAGCTTCCACCCCATCTCGATCAGGAAGACCTGATGAGTGCCGCCATCATCGGCCTCATCACCGCCGCCGAACGGTTCGATCCCTCCCGGGGGGTCCAGTTCAAGACCTTTGCCGAGCAGCGGATCCGCGGCACGATCATCGACGAGCTCCGCGCCCAGGACTGGCTCACCCGCTCGCTGCGGGAGAAGTTCAAGCGGCTGGAGCGGGAGTTCGTCATGCTGGAGCACCGCTTCGGGCGCAACCCCACCAGCGAGGAGGTGGCGGCGGCCCTGGAGATCAGCGTGGAGGAGTACCACCACATGCTGGAGGAGATCCATCTTCTCTCCTTCGTGAGCCTCGACGATGCGTGGGAGGACGAGGACGGCAGCCCCTTCGGCCTCCTGGACATCCTGGAGGACAAGGGGGTCGAGAACCCCCAGAGCCAGCTCATGGCGCGGCAGATGCTCGAATCCCTCACCACGGCCATTGAGTCCCTGCCGGAGAAGGAGCGGCTCGTCATCACCCTCTACTACTATGAGGAGTTGAACCTGAAGGAGATCGGCGCGGTGCTGGAGCTCTCCGAATCGCGCATCTCCCAGCTCCACAGCCAGGCCATCGTCCGGCTGCGGGCGAAGATGAAGAATATGCGGTAGGGATGTACGCGTAGGGGCAAACCTTGTGTTTGCCCAAAACAGGGCGATCACAAGGATCGCCCCTACGGTTCCATACCACCGTCGGACCACAGAGGAGCAACCCATGAACAGCGGCATCTACTCGGCACTCTCGGGGAACATCGCGGCCATGAAGCGGCTCGACGTCCTCTCCAACAACCTGGCTAACGCCAACACCGCCGGTTTCAAGAAGGACCGGATGACCTTCGAGAGCATGCTCCAGGGCGCCGGGGCGATTCCGCGGCCCAACGGCGGCACCGACGCGCCGGTCTACTCCGAGACGACCTTCTTCACCGACTACAGCGCCGGGGCGGTGAAGCAGACCGGCAACACCTTCGATCTCGCCCTGGCCGGCGACGGCTTCTTCGTGGTGAACACCCCCCAGGGGCGCGCCTATACGCGGCAGGGGAACTTTCACCTGGGCGCCGGGGGGAAGCTCGTGACCGTCGACGGCTACGAGGTCCTCGGCGGCGGTCCCATCACCGTCAACGGCGGGAAGGTCGACATCAACGCCAGGGGGGAGCTCTTCGTGGACGGGAGCCAGGTGGGGACTCTGGATGTGGTCGACTTCCCCAAGCCCTACGCCCTCCAGAAGAGCGGCAACGCCCTCTTCGTCCCGGCCGACCCCCAGGCCACCCCCCAGCCGGTGCGGGGGGAAAAGGTGATGCAGGGGTTCATCGAGGAGTCCAACGTCAACACCGTCCAGGAGATGGTCCAGCTCATCGAGACCAACCGCTACTTCGAGATGTGCTCCAAGGCGGTGAAGGCGTACGACGACCTGGCGGGGAAGGCGGCCAACGACATAGGAAAGCTGTAAGGGGAATGTAGGGGCGAATCTCGTATTCGCCCCGTTGAACCGGGCGATCACAAGGATCGCCCCTACACCAAACGTGTGATACGGCACGTAAGGAGGAACAATCGCATGATTCGCGCATTATGGACGGCGGCCTCAGGGATGCAGGCCCAGCAGACGAACATCGACGTCGTCGCGAACAACCTGGCCAACGTCAATACCGCGGGGTTCAAGAAGAGCAGGGCCGACTTCCAGGACCTCATGTACCAGAACATGAAGACCACCGGCGCCCCCTCCACCAACTCCACCCAGGTCCCCGCCGGGATCCAGATCGGCCTCGGGGCCAAGCTGGCGGCGGTCTCCAAGATCTTCACCGAGGGGAACATCAACCAGACCGGCAACGAGCTGGACGTCGCCATCGAGGGGAACGGCTTCTTCCAGGTCCAGATGCCCGACGGCTCCACCGCCTACTCCCGGGCCGGTTCCTTCAAGCGCGACAGCCAGGGGCGGGTCGTCACCTCCGACGGCTATCCGATGATCCCCGAGGTGGTCATCCCGAGCAACGTCACCGCCATCAATGTCGGCAACGACGGCACCGTGTCGGTCATGCAGGCGGGGCAGACCACCCCCACCAACGTCGGCAACATCCAGCTCGCTGCCTTCTCCAACCCGTCGGGGCTCATTGCGCTGGGCAAGAACCTCTTCCAGCAGTCCGACTCCTCCGGGAACGCCACCACCGGCACCCCGGGGCAGAACGGCCTCGGCACCACCGCCCAGGGGTTCCTGGAGATGAGCAACGTGAGCGTCATGGAAGAGATGGTGAACATGATCACGGGG
Organism: Geobacter sp.; assembly: GCF_027327745.1. Lineage (GTDB taxonomy): Bacteria > Desulfobacterota > Desulfuromonadia > Geobacterales > Geobacteraceae > Geobacter. Next base: position 9,312 of record NZ_DAHVYG010000005.1, on the reverse strand, counting down.
CAGCGGGCCTACGAGATCAACTCCAAGGCGGTGCAGACCGCCGACGAGATGCTGCAGACGGCGAACAACCTCAGGCGGTAACGCCTGACGGGTATCGGCACGGGTAACCAGATGAAATACGTCACAGGCATCATCCTTTTCCTCCTGTTCCAGGTCACGGCCGCCTTCTCCGCCCCGGCGCCCCAGATCGTCACCGAGGCGCGGGTGAAGGAGGTAGTGGCCGACTTCGTCCGGGAGAAGACCGCGAATCTCGGGGTGGAGACGGCGATCCGCCGGATCGGGCCGATCCCCGAGCTGAAGCTCCCGGCCGGCGCCGTCACCTATGAGGTCCAGGCCCCGGCGTCGTGGGAGGGGTGGGGACGGGCGAACCTTGCCCTCATCGTCCGGGTGAACGACCGGGTGGAGAAGAACATTCCGGTCAACGTGGAGGTGGAGGCCCTGGCCGATACGGTGGTGGCGGTCCGTTCCCTGGAGCGGGGGGACGTCGTGGGGCCCGCCGACGTGGCGGTCCGCCGGATCGACATCTCGTCGCTTTCGGGGAAGGTCTACCGGAGCGCCGATGAGGTGATCGGCAAGCGGGCGCGGGTGGCGATCCGGGCCAACACGCCGCTTCGGGGGGAGAACCTGGAGAAGGTCCCCCTCGTCAAGAGCGGCCAGCTCGTGACCATCATCGCCGAGAGCCCCGCCCTGCGCCTCACCGCCACCGGCCGCGCCCGGGGAAACGGCGCCGAGGGGGACATCGTCATGGTGCAGAACCTCGGCTCCCTGAAGGAGCTCCCCGCCCGGGTCATCGCCTCCGGCACCGTGCAGGTGGATTTTTAGTCCAGCCGCTAGCTGCTAGCCGCTAGCTTTTTGGAGTACGTCAGTGAAACGTTTGGTAGTGTCAATTATCTGGCTCATTCTGGCGGGGTGCGTGGTGCAGAAGACGGAGGTGAGGACCCCCGCCTTCGACGAGCAGCTTACCGCCCCCCAGCCGACTTACGCCAACGGTTCCATCTGGCAGGCGGCGTCGGGGGGGCTCGCCGAGGACCTGAAGGCCCGGAAAAAGGGGGACATCCTCACGGTGGTGATCGTGGAGAACGCCAGCGCCAGCAAGGAGGCGACCACCGACACGGAGCGCAAGGCAAACGTTTCGGCGAGCGTCCCCTACCTCCTGGGGCTGGAGAAGAGCGCCACCCTCTTCCAGCAGCTGACCCGGGCCGATCCGAACAACCTGGTGGGGGCCAGCACCGCATCCAAGTACCAGGGGAGCGGCGCCACCACCCGCAAGGAAAACCTGACCGCCACCATGAGCGCCAAGATCGTCGACGTCCTCCCCAACGGGAACTTCATGATCGAGGGGCGGCGCAACGTGAAGGTCAACAACGAAGACCAGATCATCATCCTGGAGGGAACCGTCCGGCCCCGCGACATCTCCTCCGACAACACGGTCAGCTCCGCCCTCATCGCCGACGCCCGGATCACCTACGCCGGCAAGGGGGTGATCAGCGACCGCCAGCGGCCGGGGTGGCTGATGAATATCCTGGATTACATCTGGCCTTTCTGATTGCGTAGGGGCAAACCTTGTGTTTGCCCTTTTCGGCAGGTGCAGGGAGATGGGCGATCACAAGGATCGCCCCTACGGGTGCGTAACGCAGAGAACACGGATAAACCGATGATACGAAAAATTATTTTGACAGTGCTTCTGTTAATTGCCCTCCCTCACCTCGCCCTGGCGATCCGGATCAAGGACATCGCCAGCTTCGACGGGGTGCGGGACAACCAGCTCATCGGCTACGGTCTCGTGGTGGGCTTGAACGGTACCGGCGACAGCGCCCAGACCAAGTTTCCGGTCCAGTCCCTCGTCAACATGCTGGAGCGGATGGGGGTGACGGTCAACCGGGGGGACATCACGGTGAAAAACGTGGCGGCCGTCATGGTGACCGCCGATCTCCACCCCTTCGCCAAGCAGGGGACGAGGCTCGATGTCCTCGTCTCGTCGGTGGGGGACTCCAAGAGCATCGCCGGCGGCACCCTCCTCATGACCCCCCTCAAGGGGGCCGACGGCCAGGTCTACGCCGTGGCCCAGGGGGGGGTCCTCACCAACTCCTTCTCCTACGGTGGCCAGGCGGCCAGTGCCCAGAAGAACCACCCCACCGCCGGCAGGATCCCCAACGGGGCGCTGGTGGAGCGCGAGCTCCCCAATGTGCTTGCCGGCAAGGGGGAACTGCGGCTCGACCTCAGCCAGCCCGATTTCACCACCGCCTCCAGGATTGCCCGGGCGGTGAACGCGCACTTCGGGACCAAGGTTGCCGCCGCCGGCGACCCCGGGTCGGTCATGCTCACCCTTCCCGAGGCGTACCTGGGGCGGGTCGTGGAGTTCGTCGCCGACATGGAGCGGCTGGAGGTGCGTCCCGATAACCCGGCCAAGGTGGTCCTCAACGAGCGGACCGGCACCATCGTCATCGGCGACAACGTCCGGATCTCCACGGTGGCGGTCTCCCACGGCAACCTGACCCTCTACATCAAGGAGACCCCCAAGGTTTCCCAGCCCGCACCCTTCAGCAAGACCGGCGAGACGGCAGTGGTGCCGCGGACCCAGCTCAAGGTGAGCGAGGAGGGGGGAGGGCTCGCGGTGGTGAAGGAGGGGGCCAACATCGGCGAGGTGGTCCGGGCGCTGAACGCCCTGGGCGTCACCCCCCGGGACCTCATCGGCATCCTCCAGGCGATCAAGGCCGCCGGGGCGATGCAGGCAGAGCTGTCGGTTATTTAGTGAGACGTGAGACGTGAGACGTGAGACGTGAGACGTGAGACGTGAGACGTGAGACGTGAGACGTGAGACGTGAGACGTGAGACGTGAGACGTGAGAAGGGGCGCCCGGCCGGGCGCCTTTTTTCGCCGGTTGGCATGCTCCGTGCTGCGACAGCCATGGAGATGTTCAATATTTTTCTCAAGTAGATGCGGCTTTTGCCGATAGGTACACCATGCAGACGACTCTCCCGACCGATACCCTGATCCAGGACAATGACGCGGCCCGTGCCCGGCGGCTCGCCGAGGCCAAGGGAGGCGCCGGCGAGCGGGGAAGTGCGGCGGCAAAGAAGGTGGCCCGGGAGTTCGAGGCGATCTTCATCGGGATGATGCTCAAGTCGATGCGGGAGACGGCCGGCAAGGACCCCATTGCCGGCGGCGGGAAGGGGGAGGAGATCTTCCAGTCGCTCCTCGACCAGGAGTATGCCACCGCCTCCGCGGCCCGGGGAGGGCTCGGCCTGGCGCCGCTGATCGAGAAACAGCTCGTCGGGGAACCGGCACCTCCGTCGGAAAGCCATTCTACCGCCGCGGCGAAGGTTGCCCGCGATCCGTACGAAAGGTGATTGATGACAATTAACGGTGATATCGTCTCCCTCTCCAGCGTGGCGTCCGCCGGAAACACCGGGGCTCCGCGGCAGGCCGCCGGGAGCGCCAGGACCACTGCCGCCGCCGCGGCTGCCGGCGCCGACCGGGTGGAGCTTTCCCTCGGGAAGGCACAGGTCGAGCGCCTCAAGCAGACGGCAGTCGGCGAGCCTGAGTTCCGGGCCGAAAAGGTGGCGGCCCTGAAGCAGCAGATCCAGGATGGAACCTATCAGATCGACACCCGGGCGGTGGCGGCGAAGATTGCCGCGCTGCGGGGCTAGTGTTCGGAGAAAGGTATGGCAGGCGTCATGACAAATCTGGTCGAAGTCCTGAATGCCCGGAGTGCGAGCATGGAGAAGATGCGGCAGCTCCTGGAGGAGGAGCGGCAGAGCATCCTCGCCCTCGACACGGAGCGGCTCCGGGTGGCGGTTGCCCGGAAGGTGGAGGTGGTGGCTGAGATGGAAGGGCTGGACGGCACCTGCCGGACCCTTCTGGCGCAAGAGGGAGCGCGGCACGGCCTCACCGGCACCGTCACCCTGTCCCCCCTCATCGCCTGCACCCCCAAACCGGCGAAGGAGGAGCTGGCAAGCCTCCAGGAGACCCTCGCCACTCGCGCCGAAGAGCTCCGGGGGATGATCGCCGACAACCGGCGGCTCCTCGAAAGCTCGCTTGCCACCGTCGGCAGGTCGCTGGCCTTCTTCCAGAGCCGCTTCACGGTGGCGGAGACCTACGGCGGGACGGGGCGGATGGTGGAGCGGAGCGCCGGGTCGGGGCTGCTGCGCAAGGAGTTGTGAGATGAGCATCCTCAGCATTCTCGATATCGGGAAGTCGGGCATCACCGCCCAGCGCCTCGCCCTGGAGGTGACGAGCCAGAACGTCTCCAATGTCAACACCCCCGGCTATTCACGCCAGACCACCATTTTCGAGAGCGGCAACGTCTCCATGGAGCGGGGCTTTCCCCTCGGCAACGGCGTCCAGGTGGCGAAGATCCAGCGTGCCTACGACGACTTCCTCCAGATGCAGCTAAAGACGGAAAGCTCCACGAACGGCCAGGCAACTACGGTCCTTTCATCCATGAACCGGGCCGAGCAGCTCTTCAACGAGTTCACCACCGACGGCCTCGGCAAGTCGATGCAGGATTTCTTCAAGGCATGGCAGGATCTGACCGCCAACCCCCAGGGGCAGCCGGAGCGGCAGGCGGTTCTCGCCCGCGCCCAGCAGCTCACCGATCAGTTCCACCGGGTCAACGGCTACCTGAATGACATCAAGACCGAGGCGAACAAGTCGCTGGAGGGGATCACCGCCGACGTGAACGACCAGCTGGCCCAGATCGCCTCCCTGAACGACCAGATCCGCCAGGTGGAGATCCAGGGGACAACGGCCAACGAGTTGCGCGACAAGCGGGACCTCCTGGTACGCCAGCTCTCCGGGAAGGTGGGAATCACCTACCTGGAGCAGCCCGACGGCATGCTGAACGTGAGTCTTACCCTCGGCCAGCCCCTGGTCCTCGGCAAGGATGCGGCGACCCTTTCGCTGCAGCCCGATGCGTCCAACGGCGGGTTCTACAAGGTGTTCACCACGCCGCCGGGGGGGACCTCCGCCATTGACATCAGTTCCATCGTCGGCGGCCCCAACAACAGCCAGGGGGAGATGGGGGGGACCCTGCAGGTGCGCGACACCCTGGTGAACCAGTTCATCTCCGATCTGGACGAGCTGGCCTACAACCTCGCCACCCAGGTGAACGCCGCGCACTCCGCGGGCTTCGGCCTGACCGGTTCCACGGGGCTCGATTTTTTCGCCCCCCCCGCCGCCATGGCCGGTTACAGCGGTCTCGGCGGAATTTCGGTAAGCATCACCAACACGAACGATATTGCCGCGGCGGACACCGACCCAACTACCGGCGGCACCGGCAACAACAAGAACGCCTCGACCATCGCGAGCCTCTACGACAAGACCCTCCCCTTTTCCAGCGGCAATACCACCCTTGAAGGGTTCTACAACTCCCTCGTCGGCAAGGTGGGGGTGGCGGTGCAGAATGCGCAGAGGGGGCAGACCCTGAGCGACGGCGTCATCAAGCAGCTCGACAACCTGAGGGAGTCCAGTTCCGGCGTCTCCCTCGACGAGGAACTCGCCAACCTGATCAAGTATCAGAAGGCGTTCGAGGGGTCGGCAAAACTCATCACCACCGGTGCCGAGATGATGGATACCATTCTCGGACTCGTCCGGTAAACGTTCGGTACGGAGAACCACCATGCGCGTGACCCAGAATACGACAGCCAACCTCGTTCTCAATAACCTCCAGGTCATCCGGCAGCGGACCGAGGAGCTGGAGCAGCAGTCATCCACCGGGCTCAAGGTGAGCAAGCCGAGCGATGACCCGGTGACCGCCCAGCAGATCCTCCACCTCAAGGGGCTCATCGCCCAGGGGGACCAGTACGACCGCAACATCTCCAACGGCACCGCCTGGCTCTCCATGAGCGAATCTGCCATGTCCGAGATGGGGAACGTCCTCTCCCGGGCCAAGGAGCTTGCCGTGCAGATGGCCAACGGCACCAACGACCAGAATGCGCGCACGGCCGCCATGAACGAATTTACCCAGATGAGGAGCCAGTTGGTTCTGCTCGGCAATACCCAGCTCAACGGCCGTTATATCTTCGGCGGCTTCAAGAACGATACCCCCCCGTTCGACGCGGCCGGCAACTTCACCGGCACCGATGACCAGATCATGGTCGAGGTGGACCGCGGGGCCCAGGTGGCGATCAACTATTCGGGGGGAAATCTCCTGCGGGGCGGGACCCCACCCGGTTCCAGCGGCACCGACATCATCGGCATTTTCGACAACCTGATCACCGCCCTCGGCTCCAACAACCAGGCCGGCGTTCAGGCAGAGCTGCCGAATCTCGATGCTGCCACGGCGCAGGTCCTTTCCACCCGCACCGATCTCGGTGCCCGGATGAACCGGTTCGACGGGGCAAAGGGGATCCTCGAAGAGATGAAGTACAGTCTCACCAAGGTCCTTTCGGACAAGCAGGACATAGATTTCATGCAGGTCGTGAGTGATCTCTCGAAGCAGCAGACCGCCTATCAGGCGGCGGTCGCGGCCTCGGCCAAGGTTTCGCAGGTCTCGCTCCTCGACTACCTCTAACCGGGCCATTTCAGCGGGAAGCGTTTCCATCACGGACGCCAGGAGGGCGTAACATGTTGGTATTGACACGAAAGATGGGCGAAGTGGTCACCATTGGCGACCAGATCCGGATCAAGGTGGTGGAGATGAAGGGAAACCAGGTGCGGCTCGGCATCGAGGCTCCCGGCGAGATGCGCATCTACCGCGAGGAGATCTTCCTCAAGGTGCAGCGGGAAAACCAACTGGCGGCCGAGTGGAACCTGACGGATCTGGAGACGGCCGTTACCTACCTCGCTGCGGGCAACAAGGAGTGATCACCGTGAAAATCGACACCGCGCGCTTTGACACACTTGAGATCGACGAGAGCAAGATCATCACCATGCCCGAGGGGATGCTCGGCTTCGCGGAAAAGCGGTTCTTCATTCTTACCCCGCCGAATCTCGGCCCCTTCTGCTGGCTGCAGTCGGTCGACAACCCCGACCTGGCCTTTGTCGTCGTCGACACCAAAAATTGTGTTGCCGACTACACCCTCCGGCTCACCGCCGAGGAGTTCGAGAAGCTCCAGTTGGCCGAAAACGGCGAGGCGATCTTCCTCGCCGTCGTGACCATGGCCTCCGACCCCTTCGCGATCACCGTCAACCTCCAGGGCCCCATCGTCCTCAACCCGGAACGGATGCTCGCCAAGCAGATCGTCCTTGAGGGTGGGAAGTACTCAACGAAACATCCGTTCTTCAAACCGGACGAGACCGCGGCAGCTCAGGCGGGACGGGACAACCGTGCTGCGGGCGCCGCGCCACAGGTGGCCGGCAGCCTCTAGACATGAACATTCTGCTGGTGGGGTTCCCCGTATTCGCGCGCGAGCTCGCGGCGCTCGGGCACGCGGTTTATTCGGCGGGGACCGCCCCCGGCAGCGATGTTGTCCTCCCTCCCGGGAAGTTCTCCCTCGATGCCATTCTTGCCACCCTCGGGCCGTCCCGACGGCCCGACCTTTGCCTCCTGGTGGAGAATATCGGTGCGCGCGAGTTCCCGCTGGGGCTCGAACGCTCCCCGATTCCCGTCGTCTTCTACTCCATCGACAGCCATCTCAATTTCTTCTGGCAGCAGCACTTCGCCCGGGTTTGCGACTGCGTCCTGACGACCCAGCGGGACTTCGTCGCTCCCTTCTCGGCCGTTTGCCCCGATGTCCAATGGCTTCCCTGGAGCTGCGACCCGGCGGAGTATGACGACACCGGTTCCGAGCGGGATCTCGACGTGGTCTTCGTCGGCTCGGCAGATGACAGCCGGCCGAAGCGCAAGCTACTGCTGGAGCTGGCGGCCAGGCAGTGCGACCTGCGGGTGTTTTCTCCCCTCCCCGGGAAGTGGTACACGGCCCGGGAAATAGCGGCGATCTTCAACCGCGCGAAGATCGTAATCAACGAATCGGTCTGCCGCGAGGTGAATTTCAGGGTGTTCGAGGCCATCGGGGCAGGGGCCATGCTCCTGACGGAGCGCGTCGATAACGGCCTCGGCGAGCTGTTCGAAGAAGGTCGCCATCTGGTTGCCTTCACCCCCTTCGATCTCGTGCGCAAGCTTGGCCGCTATCTCGCCGACGGGGAGGAGCGCTCCCGCATCGCCCGGGCGGGAAGGGAACACCTGCTCCGGCACCACCTCCGTTCGGTCCGGGCGGCCCGGCTCGCGGCGATCCTGGAGCGGGTCGAACGTCGCCCGGAGCGCAACGGCGTTTCCCTTGCCCGCAGTTACGTCCTTCTGCTGCGCCGGGGGGTCGTGCCGGTGGAGCGCTATCTCCCCCTTGCCGCAGCGATGCTCGATGAGGCCTGCCGCCGGGGCGACCGTGATGCCGCCGCGGCGTGGCTGGACCGGGGAGAACTCTATCAGTCGCTGGGGGACAGGCAAGAGGCGGCGTCAAGCTATGCCGCAAGCTGGCTCAGCGGCGAGCGGAGCGTCCGGCTGGCGCTCCAGTGGGGAGTCGCTCTCCTTGAACTCGGACGGGAAGAGGAGGCGCGGGCGATCCTGCGACTGCTTGCGGACATGGGCATTCCCGCTCCCCTCGGGGAGGAACTGGCCGCCGTGCTCGGGGAGGCGATCCCCTCCGCCGGGCTCTATCTCGTGCTCGGCCGGATTGCCGAGTCCACGGAAGACCGCTTCCGACCGGGGTTTGTTTCGGTTGCCTACAGCGGGGTACCTCTCAGCGGCGTTGACTATGCCGAAATGGCCCAATCCCTGGCTCCCCATGATGTGGCCGTGGCGGAAATGCTCGCACGGATCCGGTTCGAGAACGGCGATTACCTGCTGGCGGCAAGGAGTTACCTCGATGCCTGGGAGAAGGGAGAGGGCGGGATCGAACTCCTCGAACGGGCCGCCCAGGCTCTGGCCTTAACGTATAAACTCGACGAGACGGCCGAGGTGATGCGGCTGGTCTGCGGGCAGACCAATGCTCGCAAGCATCATGATTTTCTTTGCGCCATCGAAGATGCCATAGCTGGGGGAAAGGTTGATAGTGGAGGGTAGTCAGTTATTTTGAGTCTTTGGGGCGTTGGCGGCGAAAGTTTTGGAAAAATCGTCAAATACCAAAATTTTCTCTAAAGCTTTTCGGCAAGGCGCCGATAGGACAATTAACTGGCCGCCACATGAATTGACGGCATGACGCTGAAGGTGAAATGAGGTGCGAACCGTCGCCGGCCGGGACGGGGGAGTGCTCTCCATGAACCGACGGCACAACTTAGAAGGGGTAAGGAAACCCCGCACTCAACTCAAGGAGGAAGTACACCATGGCACTCACAGTCAACACCAACATCGCATCCCTCAACGCCCAGCGGAAC
>NZ_DAHVYG010000042.1 GCF_027327745.1 Geobacter sp. | reverse complement strand
TCATTCGTTGGGCGCAGCAAGCGGCGCCCTTACGGAACAAAGGGGGAACGATGGGGTTCAAGCACAAGGATATCATCGGACTGCAGGGACTGAGCCGGGAGGAGATCCAGCTCCTTCTCGACACGGCCGACAACATGAAGGAGATTTCGGGCCGCGACATCAAGAAGGTGCCGACCCTGCGCGGCAAGACGGTGGTGAATCTCTTCTTCGAGGCATCCACCCGCACCCGCACCTCGTTCGAGATTGCAGCCAAGCGACTTTCCGCCGATACGATCAATATCTCGGCCTCGACCAGTTCCGTGACCAAGGGGGAGACCCTCTCCGACACCGCGCGGAACATCCTGGCCATGAAGCCCGACATCATCGTCATGCGCCATGCCGCCTCGGGGGCACACCATTACCTCGCCCAGCGGGTATCCTGCTCGGTCATCAACGCCGGTGACGGCGCCCACGAGCACCCCTCCCAGGGGCTTCTCGACATGCTGACCATGCGCCAGAAGTTCGGGACCCTCGACGGGCTCACCGTGGCCATCGTCGGCGACATCACCCACAGCCGCGTGGCCCGCTCCGACATCTTCGGCCTCACGACCATGGGGGCCAGCGTCCGTCTCGCCGGCCCGCCGACCATGATGCCCCCCGGTATCGAACGGCTCGGCAACGTGACCGTCTGCACCGACATGCGGGAGGCGATCGCGGGGGCCGACGTGGTGATGATGCTCCGGATCCAGCTGGAGCGTCAGGGTAAGACCCTGCTGCCGACGCTTCGCGAGTACTCCCGCTACTATGGCCTCAATCCCCAGAACCTGAAGCTGGCCAAACCCGGCGCCATGGTCATGCACCCCGGTCCCATCAACCGCGGGGTGGAGCTCTCATCCTACGTGGCCGACGGGGATCAGTCGGCAATCCTCACCCAGGTTGAGAACGGCGTGGCGGTGCGGATGTCGATGCTGTATCACGTTTCCGGTGGCGAGCTGCCGACGGAGTGAATCCGGGCATTGTAGGGGCGAATCTTGTATTCGCCCAATTCAAGGGCGATCACAAGGATCGCCCCTACACGAATCGCGAGGTGACCAATGAATCTTTTGATAAAGGGAGGGCGGGTGATCGACCCGTCGCAGGGGATAGACGAAGCACTCGACATCCTCGTGGAGGACGGTGTTATCAAGGCGCTCGGCAAGGGGGTCAAGGCTCCGGCCCAAACGGAGATCGTCGACGCCTCCGGCCTGATCGTCACGCCGGGGCTCGTCGACATGCACGTGCACCTGCGGGACCCGGGGCTCGAATACAAGGAAGACATCGTCTCCGGCACCAGGGCCGCGGCGGCCGGCGGGTTCACCTCGGTGGCCTGCATGCCCAACACCAAGCCGGTGAACGACAATAAGGCGGTGACGAGCTACATCGTCGCCAAGGCGAAGGAGGAAGGGGTCGTAAACGTCTTTCCGGTGGGTTCCATCACCCAGGGGAGCAAGGGTGAAGCCCTGGCCGAGATGGGGGACCTGAAGAAGGCCGGTTGCGTGGCGGTCTCCGACGACGGCCGGCCGGTGACCAGCTCCGAGCTCATGCGCCGGGCCCTGGAGTACGCCAAGGGGATGGGGATCATGGTCATCTCCCACGCCGAGGACCTCTCCCTGGTGGGGGAGGGGGTCATGAACGAGGGGTTCGTCTCCACGGAACTGGGGCTCAAGGGTATTCCCTGGGCCGCCGAGGACGCCGCCACCGCCCGCGAGGTCTACCTGGCCGAGTTCACTGACTCGCCGCTCCACATCGCCCACGTCTCCACCAGGGGGGCGCTACGGATCATCCGCAACGCCAAGGCGAGGGGAGTGAAGATCACCTGCGAAACCGCGCCCCACTACTTCACCCTCACCGACGACGCGGTGCGGGGCTACGACACCAACGCCAAGATGAACCCGCCGCTTCGCACGGCCGATGACGTGGCCGCGGTCAAGGCGGCACTTGCCGACGGCACCATAGACGCCATCGCCACCGACCACGCTCCCCACCATCTGGACGAGAAGGACGTGGAGTTCAACGTCGCCCTGAACGGGATCATCGGCCTGGAGACCTCGCTGCCGCTCTCCCTGAAACTGGTGGAGGAGGGGGTGCTTACCCTTCCGGCACTGGTGGAAAAGATGGCGCGCAACCCGGCCAGGATTCTCGGGATTGACCGCGGGACCCTGAGGGAAGGGGCGGTCGCCGACATCACCGTCATCGACCCTAATGCCTCATGGACCGTGGAGGCCGACAAACTCGCCAGCAAGTCCAAGAACTCCCCCTTCCTCGGGCGGGAGCTGAAGGGGGCCGCGGCGTACACCATCGTCGGCGGCCGGATTGTGCATAAACGAGGTTGACCGTAGGGGCGCCGCTTGCTGCGCCCTGTTTTGCCGATTCATCGGGCGCAGCAAGCGGCGCCCCTACCGATAACGGATACACAGGAGCATGTTCATGAAAGCAGTACTTGCGCTCGCAGATGGGCGCATCTTCGAAGGAAAATCGTTCGGCGCCACTGGGGAGGCCACCGGCGAGGTGGTCTTCAACACCGCCATGACCGGCTACCAGGAGGTCCTGACCGACCCTTCGTACCGGGGGCAGATGGTCACCATGACCTATACCCAGATGGGCAACACCGGCATCAACCCCGAGGACATTGAGAGCAAGCAGCTCTACCTCTCGGGGTTCATCGTCAAGGAGTACCACGACTGCTACTCCAACTGGCGGGCCACCATGAGCCTCGACGCCTACCTGAAGGAGAACGGTGTGGTGGGGATCCAGGGGCTCGACACCCGAGCCTTGACGCGTCACCTGCGGGACAGGGGGGCCCAGAACGGGATCATCTCCACCGTCGACTTCGACCACGAAAGCCTCGTGAGAAAGGCCCGGGCCGTGCCGAGCATGGCCGGTCTCGATCTCGCCTCCGGCGTCACCTGCGACAGGCCCTATCACTGGACCGAGAAACTCTGGGACCTGGAGGCGGGGTATACCGTCGCCGCGCCTGAGGAGCTGAAGTACAAGGTGGTGGCCTACGACTTCGGCATCAAGTACAACATCCTCCGCTGCCTCGTCTCGGCCGGATGCGACGTGACCGTGGTCCCCGCCACCTTCCCGGCCGAGGAGACCCTGGCCATGAACCCGGACGGCATCTTCCTCTCCAACGGCCCCGGCGACCCGGAGCCGATGACCGCCGTCATCGAGAACATCAGGAAGTTCGTCGGCAAGAAGCCGATTTTCGGCATCTGCCTCGGCCACCAGCTCCTGGGGTTGGCGCTTGGCGGCAAGACCATGAAGCTCAAGTTCGGCAATCACGGCTCCAACCTGCCGGTCATGGACCTGGAGACCCGCCGGGTGGAGATCACCGCCCAGAACCACGGCTTCTCGGTGGATATCGTGTCGCTGGGTCACGCCTGCGACCTGGCCCACGAGAACCTGAACGACCAGACCGTGGAGGGGATGAAGCACAAGGACCTCCCGATTTTCTCGGTCCAGCACCACCCCGAGGCATCGCCGGGGCCCCACGACTCCCACTACCTCTTCGGGCGGTTCGTGGAGATGATGGAGAAGGACAAGGCGTAGGGGCGAATCTTGTATTCGCCCATGACGAGGGCGATCACAAGGATCGCCCCTACAGGACCATGCGATACATCGATCTTTATCAATCAGGCGAATTGTGGGAGCGGGTCAAGGCGGCCTATGCACGGCTGCGCTCTTGCGATCTCTGCCCCCACTACTGCGGGGTGAACCGTCTGGCCGGCGAGACCGGTCTCTGCCGGGCGGGATGGCGGCCGCGGATCGCCTCGGCCAACGCTCACCATGGCGAGGAGCCTCCCATCTCCGGGACAAAGGGATCGGGGACGATCTTCCTCTCCTGGTGCAGCCTCCACTGCCGGTTTTGCCAGAACTTCCCCATCAGCCAGCAGGGAAACGGCACGGACCTGACAACGCGGGAGCTGGCGCAGCGGATGCTCGGGCTGCAAAAGCGCGGGGTGCACAACATCAACTTCGTCACACCGACCCACTTCCTGCCGCAGATCCTGGCCGCGCTCTGGCTGGCCATTCCCGGCGGGTTCCGGCTTCCCCTCGTCTGGAACTCCAGCGGCTACGAGAAGGTGGATGCCCTCCGGCTCCTGGACGGGGTGGTGGACATCTACCTGCCGGACATGAAGTACGCGGCGGAGGAGCCGGCGGTTCGGTTTTCTTCGGCCCCCGGCTACAGGGATATCAACCGGGAGGCGGTTGCCGAGATGCTTCGCCAGGTGGGGCACCTGGAGATGGACGAAGAGGGGAGCGCGGTGCGGGGCCTCATCATCCGCCACCTGGTGCTGCCGGAGGGGGCGGCCGGGAGCGGCGAGACTCTTCGCTGGATCGCCGAGAACCTGAGGACCGAGACCCACATCGCCCTGATGAACCAGTTTTTCCCGGCTCACCGTGCCGCCGACACACCGGGGATCCACCGCAAGATCACCGACGAGGAGTACGACGAGGCGGTGGAGGCCCTGGAGGAAGCCGGCCTGGAGAACGGCTGGGTGCAGGATTAGCATGAGAACAATCGTTTTGCTGGCGCTGTCCAACATCTTCATGACCTTTGCCTGGTACGCGCACCTGAAGAACCTGAAGGCGGCACCCTGGTACATCGCGGTGGCGGTGAGCTGGGGGATCGCCTTCTTCGAGTACCTGATCCAGGTGCCGGCCAACCGGATGGGGTACGGCACCTTCAGCCTGGGGCAGCTGAAGATCATGCAGGAAGTCATCACGCTTGCGGTCTTCGTTCCCTTTGCGGTCTACTACATGGGACAGCCGCTGAAACTCGACTATCTCTGGGCCGGCTGCTGCCTGGCCGGAGCGGTGTTCTTCATATTCCGGGGATAGATTCATTTTTTAACGACGATACATCAGCAAGGAGTTGCAATGCCTAAAAGAACAGACATCAAAAAGATCCTCATCATCGGCGCCGGCCCCATCGTCATCGGCCAGGCGTGCGAGTTCGACTACTCCGGCACCCAGGCGTGCAAGGCGCTGAAGGAGGAGGGGTTCGAGGTGGTGCTCCTGAACTCGAACCCGGCCACCATCATGACCGACCCCGACTTCGCCGACCGGACCTACGTGGAGCCGGTCACCCCCGAGGTGCTGGCGAAGATCATCGAGAAGGAGCGTCCCGATGCGGTGCTCCCGACCCTCGGCGGCCAGACGGCCCTCAATACCGCCGTGGCGGTGGCGGAGAACGGAACCCTTGAGAGGCTGGGGGTGGAGCTGATCGGCGCCAAGCTTCCCGCCATCAAGAAGGCCGAGGACCGGACCCTCTTCAAGGAGGCGATGGAGCGGATCGGCCTGTCGGTTCCCCGCTCGGGGCTCGCCCACAACTACACCGAGGCGATGGAGGTGGTCAGGCACGTCGGCTTCCCGGCCATCATCCGTCCCTCCTTTACCCTGGGGGGGACCGGCGGCGGCATCGCTTACAACATGGAGGAGTACGAGAAGATGTCCATGGCCGGCATCGACGCCTCCCCCACCGACGAGATCCTGGTGGAGGAGTCGGTCATCGGCTGGAAGGAGTACGAGCTGGAGGTGATGCGGGATACCGCCGACAACGTGGTGATCATCTGCTCCATCGAGAACTTCGACCCCATGGGGGTCCACACCGGCGACTCCATCACCGTGGCCCCCGCCCAGACCCTGACCGACAAGGAGTACCAGATCCTCCGGGATGCGGCCCTGAAGATCATCCGCGAGATTGGGGTCGACACCGGCGGCTCCAACATCCAGTTCGGCATCAATCCGCGCAACGGCCGTCTCGTGGTGATCGAGATGAACCCCCGGGTGTCGCGCTCCTCGGCCCTCGCCTCCAAGGCGACCGGCTTCCCCATCGCCAAGATTGCGGCGAAGCTCGCCGTCGGCTACACCCTGGACGAGATCAGAAACGACATCACCCGCGAGACCCCGGCCTGCTTCGAGCCGACCATCGACTACGTGGTGACCAAGATCCCCCGCTTCACCTTCGAGAAGTTCCCGGCCGCCGACGCGACGCTCACCACCCAGATGAAATCGGTGGGGGAGGTGATGGCGATCGGGCGGACCTTCAAGGAGTCGTTCCAGAAGGCGCTCCGCTCCCTGGAGATCGGCTCGGCCGGCCTGGAGTCGCGCCTCTTCGTCAACGGCGACACCCGCCGGGCCCTGACCGCAAAGGAACAGCAGCTCCTCCACGACAGGCTCCGGGTCCCCAACTGGGAGCGCCTCTGGTACCTCGGCGACGCCTTCCGCAGCGGCATGAGCGTGGAGGAGGTCTTCGCCCATACCGCCATCGATCCCTGGTTCCTCTATAACATCCGGCAGATCATCGAGAAGGAGGAGGAGCTGCGGAAGATCGATGTTTCGACCGAGACGCCGGAGAACCTCACGGCCATCGTCCGCGAAGCGAAGCAGTTCGGCTTCTCAGACAAGATGCTCGGCCGGTTCTGGGGGAAGAACGACGAGGAGATCCGGCAACTGCGCCTCTCGCTCGGCGTCAGGCCCGTGTTCAAGCGGGTCGACACCTGCGCCGCCGAGTTCGTGGCCTACACCCCGTACCTCTACTCCACCTACGAGGAGGAGTGCGAGGCCGAGGTGACCGACCGGCGGAAGATCATGATCCTCGGTGGCGGTCCCAACCGGATCGGCCAGGGGATCGAGTTCGACTACTGCTGCGTCCACGGCGTCTTCGCCCTGGGCGAGGACGGCTACGAGACCATCATGGTCAACTGCAACCCGGAGACGGTCTCCACCGACTACGACACCTCCGACCGCCTCTACTTCGAGCCCCTCACCTACGAGGATGTCCTCTCCATCGTTGATCTGGAGAAGCCGGAAGGGGTCATTGTCCAGTTCGGCGGCCAGACCCCCCTGAAACTCGCCGTGGCGCTGGAGAAGGCCGGGGTTCCCATCATTGGCACCTCGCCGGACGCCATCGACCGGGCCGAGGACCGGGAGCGGTTCCAGGAGATGCTTCACAAGCTGGAGCTCCTGCAGCCCGAGAACGGCACCGCCCGCTCCTTCGAGGAGGCGGAAGAAGTGGCCAACCGGATCGGCTATCCGGTGGTGGTGCGCCCCTCCTACGTTCTCGGCGGCCGGGCCATGGAGATCGTCTACGACGTGGAGAACCTGCGCCGCTACATGACCACCGCCGTCCAGGCGTCGCCGGAGCACCCGATCCTCATCGACAAGTTCCTGGACAAGGCCATCGAGATTGACGTGGACGCCCTCTGCGACGGGACCGAGGTGGTCATCGGCGGGATCATGGAGCATATCGAGGAGGCGGGGATCCACTCGGGGGACTCGGCCTGCAGCCTCCCGCCGTACTCCATCTCGCAGGAGCTGGTCAACGAAATCCGCCGCCAGACGGAGCTCATGGCCCTGGAGCTGAACGTCAAGGGGCTCATGAATGTCCAGTACGCCATCAAGGACGGCACCATCTACATCCTGGAGGTGAACCCCCGGGCCTCCCGCACCGCCCCCTTCGTCTCCAAGGCCACGGGGCGGCCGCTCGCCAAGATCGCGGCCCGGGTCATGGCGGGAAAGACCCTGAAGGAGCTCGGCGTCGCCGGCGACATCGTGCCGCAGCACATATCGGTCAAGGAGGCGGTCTTCCCCTTCGTCAAGTTTCCCGGGGTCGACACCATCCTTGGCCCGGAAATGAAGTCCACCGGAGAGGTTATGGGGATCGGCCCCGACTTTGCCACCGCCTTTGCCAAGGCCCAGCTCGGCGCCAACGTGAAGCTCCCGAAATCGGGGAATGTCTTCATCAGCCTCCACGACGCCGACAAGAAACATATTGTCGACTCTGCCAAAAAACTCTATAATGCCGGTTTTAAATTGGTTGCCACCCGCGGCACCGCCGCCTATCTGCAGGAGAAAGGGGTTGCGGTGGAGGTGATCAACAAGGTGCTGGAAGGGCGCCCCCATGTGGTGGACGCCATCAAGAACGGCCAGATATGCATGGTGCTCAACACCACCCAGGGAGCCCAGGCTGTGGCCGATTCCTTCTCCATCCGGCGCGAGGCCCTCATGCACAACGTGGCCTACTTCACCACGGTGGCCGGGGCAAACGCGGCGGCGGACGGCATCATCGCCATGCTCAACGGCGAGCTTGACGTGAAGCCACTTCAGGAATACCTGGCGTAAGCCGGCCCGGTTCCGGACCGACCAACGGGGCGGCCGAACGGTTGTCCCGCGATTTTCATTGAGGAGTAGTTAGCGCGATGTCCCATTCAGTACCGATGACCAAGGAAAGTTACGAGGCGCTCCAGGAGGAGCTCAAACGGCTGATCCGCGAGGAGCGGCCCCGGGTGATCCAGGATATCGCCGAAGCCCGCAGCCACGGCGACCTCTCCGAGAACGCCGAATACGACGCAGCGAAGAACCGCCAGGCGTTCATCGAGGGGCGCATCCAGGAACTCCAGGGGAAGCTTGCCCGGGCCTACGTGGTGGACCTCACCGGGATGAAGCCCGACAAGGTGGTCTTCGGCGCCACCGTCACCCTCTACGACACCGCCTCCGAGGATGAGGTCACCTACAAGATCGTCGGTGAGGAAGAGGCCGACATCAAGCTGGGGAAGATCTCCTGCACCTCGCCGGTGGGCAAGGCCCTCATCGGCCACAAGCTCGACGACAGCGTCAAGATCAAGGTGCCGTCGGGACTCACCAGGGAATACGAGATCATCGACATCAAGTACCTGTGAGAGAGAATTTAACGCTACTTTGCGACAGAAAGGAAACAACATGAGCCAGCAGTTCACCAAGGAAATGACCTTCGCCCAGGCCCTCCAGAAGCACCCCGAAGTGGCCAAGGTGCTCCGCAAGTACAACCTCGGCTGCATAGGCTGCATGGGGGCCCAGAACGAGACCCTTGAGCAGGGATGCAGCGCCCACGGTCTCGACGTGAACGAGATCCTGCGGGACCTGAACGCCATCGGGTAGGAACCCCGAAGCGGCAGTTGCAGAGCTGTTCCACGAAAAAAGGCGCCTTTTGGCGCCTTTTTTCTTTTGATGATGGGAGCTTCCTACTCCCGCAGCCGCTTTCCGTCGGGGAGCGGCCGAGCCCGCCCCAGCACCGCCAGGCCGACCCCGCCCAAGATCGCCGCGGCCGCGATGAGAAGCCGCACCGTGATCTGCTCCGAGAGAAAGAGGGCTCCCCCCGCCGCCGCCAGGACGGGAACGGCCAACTGCACGGTCGCCGCGAAGGTGGCCGTCATGTGGCGCAGGACACGATACCAGACGACGTACCCCCCGGCCGAGGCGAGCGAACCGGAAGCGGCGGCGAGCAGGGCCCCCTTCGGGGATGCGTGGAGCGTCGGCATGGCGAAAAGGGAGAGGGCGAGAACCGGGGGGACGGCGCGGACGAAGTTTCCCGCCGTAACCGCCAGCGGGTCGGTGGAGCCCCGCCCCGAAAGGGAGTATATCCCCCAGGATACCCCCGCCACCGCCATCAGGAGAGAGCCCGTCGGGGTCGGTGCCGAAAGACCGGGGAAAACGAGCAGCACGAGCCCGGCCAGCGCCAGGAACAACCCGCACCATTCCGGCGCGCGGGGACGCTCGCCCGAGCGAAGACCGGCCAGGATCATCGTCCCCTGCACGGCCCCGAACAGGATCAGCGCGCCGGTTCCCGCGGCCAGACTGAGGTAGGCGAACGAAAAGGCGACGACGTAGACGAAGAGCGCGGCGGCCGCTCTCCAGTTTCCCCGGCTTTCCACCGGGTGTCGGCCCCTCAGCCGGACGAGGACCAGCAGCGCGAGCGCCCCGGAAACGAGCCTGATGGCGGAAAACCCCGCCGCATCGATGGCGCCCGTCCCGAGGGCCAAACGGCAGAGAACCGAGTTGGCGGCGAAGGCGACGAGCGCGAGGAGGGTCAGGGCTGCGGTGCGGAATCTCTCGCGAATCACTCCACCTCCAAATCTTCAAGGCCTGTCCCGTCCTTCTCGACCATCTCCTTGAGGCTGCGTGCATTCAGGGCGGCGTAGCCGTTCTGGTCGTTGTCGAAGAAGCAGAAGACCTCCTTTCCCTGCCGGGCCCAGGCCGACAGGGCACTCGCCCATCCTGCAAGGGCGACCTGGTCGTACGAACTCTGGTAGGCCCCGCCCGGCCCGTGGAGGCGCAGGTAGACGAAATCGGCCGTGATCTCCCGGGGCGAAAGGGTGCCGGCCAGTTCATAGATGCAGAAGGCGGCACCCCTCCGGCGCAGCAGCGCGTAGACCTCATCGGCAAACCAGCTCGGATCGCGGAACTCGAAGGCGTAGCGAAATCCCTCGGGAAGCCGGGCAAGGAACTCCCCGAGTCGCGCGGCGTTGCATCTCCACCTGGGCGGAAGCTGGAACAGGACCGGCCCCAGCTGCTTTCCGAGTCTTTTGACGCGCCCGAGAAAGTGCTCCACCGCTTCCCCGGCATCCTTTAGCTTTTTCATGTGGGTGATGTAGCGGCTCGCCTTGACCGCAAAGAGAAACTCCCCGGGCACCGCCTTGCGCCAGGCGTCGAGGGCCTCGGCGCTCGGCAGATGGTAGAAGGAGTTGTTGATCTCCGCCGCACGAAAATGCCCCGCATAGTAGCCGAGCATCTCCTCCGGCCTCATCTCCTCCGGATAGAACGGCCCCTTCCAGTGGTCGTAGTGCCACCCCGACGTGCCGATGTGGATGCGGTTTCGCCACGTCATGCGGTACTTTCCCGCACGGCTTGCGCAGCTCCAGGCATAATCACTTCTCCGGGCAGATCATGCGTCTGCCGGCTCAGTCGCTTATCAAAATCTGTGACCGTAGATCGCGCAGGATGCTCCGGGCGCTTTTCTGATATTCCGCCTCATATCCGGACGAACAGACGTTGGTCGCTGTCTTGTCCCGCAAATCCCTGGTGACGGTCAACTCGTTTCCCGACTTCCGGTACGTTGCCCGGTAATCGAGTGAAGGGCTGGAATACTCGAAATCCTTGGGAAAACCGACTATCGTCATTGAAGCGGGAAACTCGAAAACATACTCCTCCACGCTCCGTCCACCGCTGCATACCGTTGCCTTCTTGGGCGTGGGTTCATACGCGCCGGCTGTGATTGTCGCGATGGGGAAAAGACTGGATGCCACAGGTTTAATCGGCATTCCAGTCGTGCTGGCAACGACAAGCAGGTCCTCCAGATTGAAGGAAATGCTGAAATTGTACACATCAAGCAGTTCCTTCGGGTCGTCCTTTTGCAGGGTCCCGGTGCCGTGAACCCCCTGTGATCCCAAGAGCTTTCTGACAGCATACTCTTCCAGGTCACCCCGCAAGTTCCGCATGGCTTCTCTCATACTGATTGCCGGAATGCCCTTGAGGCTGAAGTGGGCAGTTCCAGTGGCGGACCCATCGGGGTTGATCCGAATCCTCGTGCGCATGATCTGCTCGTGGCCGTATTGGGCCGTGGACGGGATCTTTGCCCCATCCTGAAAATGAGAGACCAGCAGGACCGGCTTTTCGCCCAGCGAAAGGGGAAGCATGCCAAAGGGAACGGTTGACGCGGTGGAATCAAGATACATCTTCAGACCGGGAAGGTAGTTGATCACGTGATTTATCGTCGCTACCACGGGGACCTTAGGCAGGTCATATCGGCTGCCGGCGTTCACCAGTGCCTGCTCGCTCTCGATGTTCCTGGCAGCCAGCAGCGCCTGAAGCAGGGTTGCGTGGTCCTTGCAGTCACCCATTTTGTTGTCCAGAACCACGTCCAGATCACGCGGGACAACCGCACCGATGCCGATGCAGTTCCCGCCGTACGAAATGTTTCTGGTCACCCAGTCGTAGATGGCGTGCGCCTGGGCCTCGGGGGCCGCTTTGTCGGCAACGATCTGAGCGGCCAGAGACTTCACTCGGTCGGAAACCGCGGCCTTCGGATTGGCTCTGGCGCCGTACGCTTCGGCGATCTCTCGATAGCTGCCAAAGGTGGAAACGTAGAGGCTAGGCTCGTCCCCCACGAATGAAAGGCCGCTGTCAGCAGCAGTCCATTTCTCGGGTCTTCTGTTCTGGAAGGTCCACTCCAGTACCTGCTTGCCGTCCATCTCCCGTGTTTTTTGCGGTTCGAGGAAATACGCCTCGTGGCGCAGCTTCATCGCTTTGGGGGCGATGATCTTGATGCTGACGTCATCATAGGCCTGGTAGCGCGAAAAACTGTGGGCAACGGAGAACTGGTTGGGGAACATCCCCTCCGTATTGGTCACCCGGGAGGAAAATACGATGCTGTCTCCAACAGCCAGGTCCGGGAAGACTACGCTGATCGTTGTCTCGTCGGAATAGAGAGGAGAGGCGCTGTTGTAACCGTCATTGATCGTGACCTGATAGCTGCTTTTCGGCGCGTCGAGCCGCTGTCCCGACTTCTTCAGGGTGTATGCCTCAAGAATCTCGCCCTTGGCCACACTGGTACTGAAGGTGACCGATGCCGTCTTCTGGCTCTCCACGGCGCTTTCTTTGAGGACAACCATGGACCATTTCTGGCTCTCAACAAAAGAACCGTCCGCATTGACGTCATACACGATATGCCAGCTCGTGCAGCGGACCGGAATGTCGGCTTCCGAGACTGGCTCGGCAACGGCGATAGAAACATTGGCCATGAGGAAAGTTACGAGCAGGAGAAGTTGCTTCATCAAGTTGAGCGGGTCCAGTCGCTGCATTGCTGTCTCCTTGTGATGGTGGGTAATTTTTGCAACGTCACGCTTCAGGGGCGGCTGGCGCGATAGCGACGGCCGATGCTCGTTATTGGTTGTGTGGAGCTACCAGCGTCGTCACTTCTCCCGTGGCAATTACTACCTTGCGGATCGACTGGTCATCGGTCACGTACAGGTTCATACCATCAGATGTAATGTGTGATGGACTTTTAAATCTTGCTGCTGCGCCGGTGCCGTCGGCGGAACTCGTTGCACCAGCGGACCCCGCTAGAGATGTCACAATACCAGAGACTATTACTGCCTTTTTGATCGTATGGTCATAATGATCGGCGAAATAGATGTTGACCGCATCTGAAATCATCCCTGACGGATTGACTATCGGAGGGAGTGTTCCTGTGTTGATGCTCAGGGACGAAACAATGCCCGTATCGGTGCTTACCTCGCGAATTGATGGCGCATCGGCAACATAGAGAGATGTCCCTGTGACAGTAATGCCGCCCCAATAGAAATGACTCGTTGTCAATGTAGTAACCTCGGCTGTGGCAATTACCACCTTGCGAATCGTGTCGGGAGCATTACCCGTTTTTGACGGAGCTTGATCCCCTGCGATAAATAAATGCTGGACATCCTCTTCGGCTTCCCGTATATTACGCTGGGAAACCAGGAGGAAACGGATGGAGCACCATACTACACGCCTCTCATTCTGTGG
>NZ_DAHVYG010000035.1 GCF_027327745.1 Geobacter sp. | reverse complement strand
AGGAAGGATGCTGCCGACATGTAGTCTCCGGCGATCGCCCATCCGTTCTGGGTGCCGGTGATGCCGCCGCCGGCGGCGTAGAAGTCGGCCGCGGTTTTGGTCCTCTTGGCGGCCCAGACCACGATCCCCATGGTAAGCGCGATGATGATGCCGAACATGCTGATGGTGATGGTTTTATCGGCCTTGATTTCCTTCTTTGCGGGCGCCGGAGCGGAGGCCGGTGCTGGCGCAGTGGTCGCAGCTACGCCGGCCGCTGCGGGTGCTGCCATCGCCGGAGCCGCCTGGGATGGGGCGGTCTTGGCCGGTTCGGCTGCAATTGCGAACGAGCCCAGGGAGAGGGCTAGCACTGCTGCTGCGAAAATCTTTTTCATTTCGGTAGTCCTCCTTATTTGAGTTCGTCCACGAGTTCCCGGGTCAACCGGTCGAAGTCCTTGTTGGCAACGCGGGCATAGTACATGGCGATCCCCCAGGAAACGAAAAACTGGGAGAGAGCAAAGATGTAGCCGAAGTTGATGACGCCGATCAGCTTGACCTTGAAAAGGCCCGGGGCAAAGGCTGCGCCGATCGGGAGCAAGAAGTAGTAGGCGGTGGAGAAGAGCCACCAGCCGACGAGGAAGGCGGTCTTTTTACGGTGGAGTTCGACAAACTTGGGATTGCGGGCGATTGCCGCCCAGTCGTATTGCTTTTCAGCCATGACAGTTACTCCTTTCATGAATTAATGGTGATGAAGCGGCGTCCCGCCCCCATCGCTGCACGTCCTGCCGTGTCCCACCCCCTTTCCTTCATTGGCATCCCGTGTGCCGCTCGACAAGCTTCAGCACGGTGCATGACCAAACTTCATGGAAAGGATTTCCGCACCTTCCCGGAGAGAGGGAATGATCTCGTTTTCGAGACGGTCGGCGACAATCCTGAACGCCGGAACCAGAATCGTGATGGCTCCAACCACCTTGCCGGCGTAGTCGCGCACCGCCACCGCGACGCTGACTATTCCCTCTCCAAGACCGCCGAAGTCAACGGCAACCCCCTTCTCTCTGATGTCCGCCAATTCGTTTGCCAAAAGTTCCACATTCAGTGACTTCCTGCGCCGACCCGGCTTTCTGAGGAGGTTCAGCGGATCGACCGACTCCAGCGCCTTCATGGCCTTTCCGGCCGCGTTCGTAAAATAGGGGAAGCGTTTCCCCAGCACCGTCACCGGCTTGACCTGGCGGTCGCTGTCCGCCATGTCGACGAACACCACGCTGTCGCCCCGCATGACCGTCATGTAGACGGTCTCGTCATGCCTGCGGGCAATCTCCTCGATGATCGGGTGCGCGTGGGCCACCACCGGTGCCTTGCGAAGAAGCTTCTGGGAGAGTTCCACCGCAGCCATTCCCACGAGATACATGCTGGTCTCGCGATCCCGCTCCACGAGACCACGCTCGCGAAGAGTCTCCAGAAGCCGGAAGGCTTTGTTACGACTGAGGCCTAGGGCCTCCGCTATCCATCCCAGTGTCGGCGTCGTCGGCTGGTCGACCAGTAATTCAAGTATCTCCAGCGCATTGGCAACCGCCTGAACGGTATAGGCTTTTTGTTCCGCTCTGCAGGCTCGCATATCGTAATTCACCTCACTGTTCCATTGTTCTTTGGA
This sequence comes from Geobacter sp., assembly GCF_027327745.1. Lineage (GTDB taxonomy): Bacteria > Desulfobacterota > Desulfuromonadia > Geobacterales > Geobacteraceae > Geobacter. Next base: position 18,565 of record NZ_DAHVYG010000035.1, on the reverse strand, counting down.
CACCTTGATAAGCATCGATCTTGCGCCACGGTGACGAAACGGTCCCCTCTTCCCGGGGGGGAGAGGACCATGGTGAGGGGGGAAGTTGCTCCCGTTCACCTGCCTTCGACCACCTTCTCCCACGGGTAGAAGGTGATAGCGGAAGATCGGTGCCAATCGGCCTGGTCGTTGAATACGGGCACCAATCCGGCAACATGCCTCATACATGACCTGAATTCACGTGCCGGCGCACGAAGAGATTCAGGCGGAAGAAGCATCCGTGCCCGCAATCAACAGATCGCGTGCGACCGAAGGCCGGAAGGGACCGGACCATCAGCCTCTGCAACTTGGAGAAACAACGAGAGGGTAATCAGGAAATCAGGGGAGGAGCCCGGGAAAAGCGCAGAGAGGGGAGAGAGATTCTGACGAGGATTTGACGACAGGCACGAGGCGCAACGCTGCCGATTGTACCATTCAGGGGAAGGGAGGGAAGGACTGGATGCACCGCGACGACATTTGTCTGCTCAACCAGCAGGTCCGAAGCCTTGGATACGCTCTCGACCACGGCCCGGGGCCGCTGTTTCGGCGCAGAGGCACCATTCAGGTACGAATTCCTCATCCCCAGAAATGCGAGGAAGAACGAAACCGCCACAACCGAGAGAGTGAGTAGTTTCCTGTCCATGCCCATGGCCGACCTAAAACCCATTTCAAATCGCGGTTATTTTTGCCGGAAATGTAACACTTTGAAAAAAATAACATTAACCAACCGGCAAAGCCCTGCAACACCTTTTATAACAATTTTCGATATCAATATAACAAACTTTTATTCCTACGCAAACACTTTTTATAAATATGTTTTAAAATCCCGTATAACCCGTTCTATCAACATATAATCGCGCAGAATCGGTTAGTTGTAAAAGCAATTTGGCAAACCGTCGTTTTACGAGGACATTAAACAGGAAAAATAGGAGGAGAAACAGACAAGGGGGGAAACGAGAGGAGGGGGCGCATGGGCTATCTACCCCGGCGCTTCAGACGAAGGAGCCTGGCACTCAGGTAGGCGCACGGCGCGGCGATGATGCTGGCCATGGCCCCCATCTTGGCGGCCCCCTGGAGAAGCGGATCGGAGAACGCCTCGCCGGCCACGAAGAGGGCCACCGTGAAGCCGATGCCGGCCACGGCGCCGGCCACCAGCAGCTCACGCCATCCCATTCCTGCCGGGAGGGGAAACCCGAGGCGTTCCCCCACAAGGCCGCAGAGGAAGATACCGCCGGTCTTGCCGACGACGAGGGAGGCGAGCACGAGCCAGGTGGCGGTGCCGATTCCGGCGAACTCGACCCCGGCGTTGGCGAGTCCGAACATGAAGAGGCCGAAGTCGACGATGATCTTCCATTCGTGCTCGAACCGGGCAAGGGTGGAACGGTCGGCGGGGTCTTCCTCGAAGAGGTGCTTCTCCTCCCGCGGCGGGTGGGGGAGAAACGGCACGATGGGGACCAGGGCCAGGGCCGGGTGGAGATGGGCCAGGAAGAGGCCGCTCCAGGAGAAGCCGCCGCCGAGGATGAGGTACGGCCAGTAGCTGCGGACCCGGCCGCTTCTCAGCCACCAGGCCGCCACCATGCCGCAGGCGACGAGGAAGAGCCATGCCGGCTCCACCGGGACACTCGGATCGGGATAGAAGAGGGCGATGATGACGAGCCCCACGGCATCGTCGGCGATGGCGAGGAGGAGGAGAAAGGAGATGGCGGGATGGCCGGCGCCGAAGATCAGCCGCGCCGCGAGCCAGGCGAGGGCAATGTCGGTGGCGGTGGGTATCCCCCACCCCCGGGCGAGCCCCGGCGCGCCGATAGCCGCATTGAGCGTCAGGTAGACCGCCACCGGCCCGAGCACCCCGCCGAGGGTCGCCAGGAGCGGATTGACCGCCTTCCTGGGGGGGTTCAGGTCGCCGCCGGGGAGGCAGCTCTGGGTGATCTCCACCGCCGCGATCCCGAAGAAGAAGACCATGAAGAGGTCGTTGGTGGCGAAGTGAAAGCTGAGGTTCCCCAGGAACGGGGCGTGGTCGAAGTGGTGGTAGCTCCCGGGCGCCAGGTTGGCCCAGAGGAGGGCCGTCACCACCCCGGCGATGAGGGGGACCGAGAACTCCCGGAGGAGGTCTATCCGTTCCCTCACGGTTCCTCACCGGCCGCCGGCTCCTGAGCCACCCCGCAGCGCTGGTAGTCATCGTCGAAGCGGACGATGTCGTCCTCCCCCAGGTACTCGCCGCTCTGGACCTCGATGATCACCAGGGGAATCTTCCCGGGGTTTTCGAGCCGGTGGTTCCTGCCGATGGGGATGAAGGTCGATTCGTTCACGTTGACGACGTACTCCTCGTCGCCGCAGGTGACCCGGGCGGTGCCGGAGACGACGATCCAGTGCTCGCTCCGGTGGTGGTGCATCTGGAGCGAGAGGCGCTGGCCGGGGTTCACCTCGATCCGCTTGATCTTGTAACTGTTGTTCTCTTCGAGGACCGTGTAGGTACCCCAGGGGCGTTCGCCGCGTTCCATCGTGGACTCCCTCCGTCAGTTCATTCCGGCTTCCCGCCGTTTCGCCAGGTAGCTCTTCAGGGCCTCGCGCCACTGCTCCAGCACCAAGCCGGTGTCGCGGGACAGTTTCCCGCAGTCGAGGACCGAATAGAGGGGGCGCGGGGCGGGACGGCCGAGCTCTTCGGTGGTCTGGGGGCGCACCTTCATGGGGACCCCGGCCTCGGCAAAGATCGCCCCGGCGAAGCCGTACCAGGAGCAGAAGCCGCTGTTGGCGGCGTGGTAGGTGCCGCGACGGCCGTTGTCGATCAACTCGTTGATGGCGAGCGCCAGGTCCACCGTCCAGGTGGGGGAGCCGATCTGGTCGTCCACCACGGCGAGCTCGGTCCGCTCCTTCGCCAGGCGGAGCATCGTCTCGACGAAGTTCTTGCCGCCGAGGCCGTAGAGCCACTGGGTCCGGACGATGAGGTGGTCCGGATTCGTGCGGGCGTTCTCCTCCCCCAGAAGCTTGGAGCGGCCGTAGACGCTCAGGGGGTTCACCGGGTCGTCCTCCCCGCAGGCGCTCCCCTTGCCGCCGTCGAAGACGTAATCGGTGCTCAGCTGCACGAGGAGCGCGCCGAGCTCCTTCGTCACCGCGGCGAGGTGCCCCACCCCCTCGCCGTTCACCTTCATGGCGAGCTCGACGTTCGTCTCGCAGCCGTCCACATCGGTGTAGGCGGCGGCGTTCACCACCACCCGGGGCTTCAGGGTGAGAAGGACCCGCCGGACCGATTCGGCGGAGGTGATGTCGATCTCCCCGATGTCCACGCCACGCACATCCCCCGGCAGCACCCGCATCAGGTCCTGGCCGAGCATTCCCTTTGCGCCAACCACAAGTATCATTTGAACCTCCATAAAGCCGGGACTGGGGACCGGGGACTGGTAAAATCAAACCCTCCAATCCCGATCGAGTCCCGAGTCCCAGGTCACAAGTCACAGCTTTCCGTACTGCTTCTCGTAATACTCCCGATAGGCCCCTGAGGTCACCTCTTCGACCCACCCGCGGTTCGCCAGGTACCAGTCGATGGTCTCGTCGATCCCCCGCTCGAAGGTGTAGGAAGGCTCCCACCCCAGCTCCCGCTTCATCTTCGAGGCGTCGATGGCATAGCGGCGGTCGTGTCCCGGCCGGTCCTTCACGAAGGTGACGAGCTGCCGGTTCTCCCCCGCCCCGCTCCCCAGCTTTGCATCGAGGAGGTCACAGACGAGATTGACGATGGCGATGTTCTGCCACTCGTTGTTGCCTCCGACGTTGTAGACCTCGCCGGGGCGCCCCTTCTTCAGCACCGTCTCGATGGCGGTGGAGTGGTCCTTCACGTGGAGCCAGTCCCGCACGTTCTTCCCGTCGCCGTAGACCGGCAGGGGCTTTCGCGCCACGATGTTGTGGATCATGAGCGGGATCAGCTTCTCCGGGAACTGGAAGGGACCATAGTTGTTGGAGCAGCGGGTGGTGAGGGCCGGCAAACCGTAGGTCTCGCGGTAGGCCCGGACCAGGAGGTCGGCCCCCGCCTTGCTGGCCGAATAGGGGGAATTGGGGGCAAGCGGCGTCTCCTCCGTGAAGTATCCCGTCTCGCCGAGGGTGCCGTAGACCTCGTCGGTGGAAACCTGGAGGTAGCGGAACTCCCCCACGGCCCCCGACGCCCAGTGCTTCCGGCTCTCTTCCAGGAGGACCTGGGTCCCGAGGATGTTGGTCTTGACGAAGATCTCGGGGCCGGTGATGGAGCGGTCCACGTGGGACTCGGCCGCGAAGTGGACCACCGCCTCGATCCGCTCCTCGGCCAGGAGCCGGGCCACCAGCTCCGCGTCGCCAATGTCCCCCCGGACGAACCGGTAGGCGGGATCGTGCGCCACCCCCACCAGGTTCATCAGGTTACCGGCATAGGTGAGGAGGTCGAGGTTCACCACCCGGCACCCCGGGTTGGCGGCCATGAAGTGGTTGATGAAATTGGAACCGATGAAGCCGGCGCCGCCGGTGACCAGGACGGCGCGTGGGTTGAACGTCTCAGACATAGGATCCTCCGGGTTCACGTTGGAATGGGGGTGCCGAACAGCGCTCTCCGCCGTCATGGCCAATCTGCTTCAGCTTGTATCCGTATCCGGCCCGCCACCGGCGCCTCAGAACGCCCGGAAGGAACCGAGGGAGCCGATTCCCGACAGGGCGAAGCTGACGAAGAATTCGCGGTTGTCGATCCGGTCGCGGTAGGAGAGGGTGACGCTCCAGCACTGGTGCCGGTATTCGAGGGCGTAAAGCGACTCGAGAAAATCCTTCCGGTCGAAGGAATAACGGCCGGAAAAGGTAAAGACGAACGGCTTGACGAGGGAGAGGGAGGTGTGCCCCTCCAGATACTCCACCTCGCCCCGCGCATGGCGGTAGGAGAGGCCGGCGGAATTCCCCTTCCCGTCGCCGGCGTCGGCCGTGACGGCCACGGTCGAAAGGCGCATGTGGTACGGGTTGTAGCGGGTCTCGGCACCGACGGAAACGTGTTTGAGGGGACTGACCTTCGCCTCCGCCATCACGTCGGTGAAGGGGCGCCCCTCGTCGACGAGCGTCAGGAGGTCCCGGCGGGTGCCGCTGAAGTCGTACCCCTGTGCCAGGCGCAGGTAGAGGATCTCCCGGTACTCGCTGGAGCCGTCGTCCCCCGTGAACTTGCCGGTGACGGAGTTGGTCAGCGAGTAGACGATCCGGTTCTCGCTCACGATCCGGTCGTTATAGTCGAAGAACGGCAGGCCGTCCTGATTCTTCTCCTGGACATAGCTGTAGCGCACCTCGGGGATCATCACGTGCCGCACCCGCGGCATGGCGGCGCTGCCGGTCTCGTACACCCGGGCGAGGGTGGAGGAGAGCGCCCCCCCGCCGGTCACGATCCCGCTGCCGTGGTACCCCGCTCCCTCGTCGGTGCCGCGGGCGTCGTAGAGGCGCAGCCGGTACCCCCCCCAGGCGGAAAGCTCCAGGGGGCCGAAGGGCTTCGCATAGGCGATCAGGTGCGGGTGGAGATCGAGCCGCTCCCCCTTGATCCCCTCCGGACGATAGAAATTCGTGAAGCTCGATTCGAGGGAGAAAAAGAGGGGGGTGTCCCCGAGCCGCTGGCGCACGCCGGTAAAGTTGATCGTCGGCAGCTTCTGGAGGGTCTTCCGGTTGTCGAGGACATCCACCCGCAGGTCTTCCACGTAGCGCAGCTCCCCGGAGAGGACAAAGCGGCGGAAACGCTTGGTGGCGGAGAGGGACGATTCGAGGCTGTTCTGGTTGTAGACCCCGTTCTGCTCGGCGAAGTCGCGGTAGAAGGTCCGGTCGGTGACGAGGTTGATGTCGGACTTGATGTCGAAGGTGTCGGAGACGGTTTCCAGGTGCTTCTGGGACATGTCGCCCCGGAACCGCTGCTGCTGGGAGTCGTAGATGGCATACCCCCGAAAGGTCCCCTCGCTCCCCTTTTTCCTGATGTAGCGGTAGTCGAGGCCCAGCCCCTCTCCCCGCTTGGACTGCACGTCGAGGGTGACGGTGGCGTCCTGGCTCGGGCTGATGGCCCAGTAGTAACCGAGGCTGAAGGTGAACCCCTTCTTGTTGGAGTTCCCGGTCCGGGGGGTCAGGAATCCGGACTGGCGCTCGCTCTTCACCGGAAAGATCAGATAGGGGAAGTAGAAGACCGGTACGCCGCCGACATAGAAGAGGGCGTTTTTCCCCGTGGCATATTCGCCGAGCGTGACGTCCACGTCGGTGGCGGTGAATTTCCAGCTGGGAGGGTCGGCGTCGCAGGTGGTGAAGTCCCCCCGCTCCAGGCGGTAGCTCTCCCCCACGAGCTTGTACATCCGCTGGGCCTTCAGGTGGACGTTCCCCTTCCGGACGAAGAGAGAGCCGTTCTCCATGACCCCCGTCTGGTCCTTGAGGTTGAGCGACAGCCGGTCGCCGCGAAGCGTGTCGCCATCCTTGAGGATGGTGACGTTCCCCTCGGCCCGGGCCTCGTCGCGGTCTCCCAGAAGCAGCGCTTTGTCGGCCAGGAGCGTGAGCCCCTCCCCCCGGATTCGCACGTTCCCCTTCGCCTCGACCCGGTTCCCCGCCTCGTGGGTCAGGGAGTCCGCCTCGATGAAGACCGGCCCGCTGGCCTCCGGCGCCACCCCCGAAGCCGCGGCGGGAGCGGCGACGAGGAGCAGGGCGAGCACCAGCCGGCAGTATGTGAAGTGAGAACGTGCCATTGCTCCGTTTTATCCTATATTCGGCAGTTGCCGGAAGCCCTGCTCCGCTCAGACGGCAACTGCCGTTTCAGGTTTATCCGCGGAAAGGTTCGTAAGGCGCGGCGAGGAGGGCGGCCCGCGCCTCCCCCACCGTGAAGAGAGAGCCGGTCACCAGGACGAGATCATCGGAACCGGCCCGCTGCCGGGCAAGTTCCAGGCCTTGGGGGACCGCACCGCCGTCGATGGCGGCTGCGCCGCGCTCGCGGCAGAACGCGGCGAGCCGGTCCGCCGCAAGCCCCCGCTCCACGGCGGGGGTGACCGTCACCACCTCGTCCGCAAGGGGGAGCAGGGGCGAGAGAATCCCCTCCGCGTCCTTGTCCCCCATGATTCCCGTGACGAGGATGAGCCGGCGCCGCGGAAAATCGGCCAGGGCCTCGGCCAGCGCCCCGGCGCCGGCCGGATTGTGGGCCCCGTCCAGAAGAACGGGGGGAGGCCCCGGGAAAAGCTCCATCCGTCCCGGCCACCGGGCGTCGGCAATGCCGCGGCGAAGCGCCTCGTCCGTCAGTGGGAACCCCTCGGTGGCAAGGAGTTCGGCGGCGGCCAGGGCGCAGGCCGCATTGACCCGCTGGTAGCGTCCCCCGATCCCCGGCCGCACTCCCTCCAGGGAACGGTGAAGCCCCCGGTACGCGAGCCGCTCCCCGTGCCACCGCGCCGTGAAATCGGTATCGAAACGGCAGAGCCGGCACCCGAGCGCCTTGCTCCGTTGGACAAGCACCTCGGCCGCCTCGGGGAGCTGCTCCGCCAGCACCACCGGCCTTCCCGCCTTGATGATCCCCCCCTTCTCCCGGGCGATGGCGGGGACCGTCTCGCCGAGCCATTCGCCGTGATCCAAGGCCACGGGGGTAATGATGGTCAGAATGCCCGCCGCGACGTTGGTGGCGTCGTGCCCGCCCCCCATCCCCGCCTCCAGGATGGCGACGTCGACCCCCTCCCCGGCAAAGTGCAGGAGGGCCAGGGCGGTCACCAGCTCGAAGAAGGTCGTCCCTTCCGGCGCCGCAGCCATCACCCGCTGCGCCAGCCGCAGGACCTCATCGCGGCCGATCTCCGCACCGTTTATCCGAAAACGCTCCGTAAAGCTGATGAGGTGGGGAGAGGTAAAGAGGCCCGTGCGATACCCCCCCGCGGCGAGAATCGAGGAGAGAAAGGCGGCCGTCGACCCCTTGCCGTTGGTCCCCGCCACATGGATGATCCGGAGCGATGCGTGCAGGTTGCCGAGCCGGGCAAGGAGGGAGGAGACGCGATCGAGTCCCGGGCGGATGCCGAAGCGCCGCAGGGCGTAGATATGTGCCAGGGTCTCCTCGTAGGTCATGACAGGGCGGGATTATACGGAAACGAACGGCGAAAATCCACCGCTTTGACCGCAAAAAAAGAGAAGGGGTGGGTTTTTGCAAACCCACCCCCGCCGGATCATGCATCCCAGGGAGCCGTCACCCCCGGTAGAGCATCGAGAGAATCCGGGAGAGCCGCAGCCGCATATCCTTCCGCTCCACGATGATGTCGACCATCCCGTGGTCGAGGAGGTACTCGGCCCGCTGGAACCCCTCGGGAAGCTTCTGCCGGATCGTCTGCTCGATGACGCGGGGACCGGCAAACCCGATCAGGGCCTTCGGCTCCGCCATGTTGACGTCGCCCAGCATGGCAAAACTGGCGGTGACGCCGCCGGTGGTCGGATCGGTGAGGATCGAGATGAAGGGAAGCCCCTCCTTCTTGAGCTTCGCCAGCGCTGCAGAGGTCTTGGCCATCTGCATGAGGGAGAGGATGCTCTCCTGCATCCGGGCGCCGCCGGAGGCGGAGATCACGATAACGGGAGTCCGCTTTTCCACCCCCCGCTCGATGGCGCGGGTGATCTTCTCCCCCACCACGCTCCCCATGCTCCCCCCCATGAACGAGAAGTCGAAGACCGCAAGCTGCAGAGGGAGGCCATCCATCTTCCCCTCGCCGCAGATGACGGCGTCGCGGGACCCTCCCTTGGCCACGGCGGCGGCAATCCGCTCCTGGTAACTCTTGGAGTCCTTGAAATCGAGGACGTCCACCGACGTCATCCCGGCGTCGAACTCGGTAAAGCTCCCCGGGTCGAGGAGAAGATCGATCCGCTGCCGGGCGGAGATCCGATAATGATGACCGCACCTGGGGCAGACGTTGAGGTTTTTCTCCAGGTCCTTCGTGATGAGGTTTTCCTTGCAGCTCACGCACTTCGTCCAGAGCCCCTCGTGAACCTTGACCTTCCTGTCGGCCGCTCCCGGCGCCTTTTCGCGTTTGAACCACGCCATGTCGTCTCTCCGTGGGGACGTTAATCCGTCCCTAATTTTTAGTTAAAATAAAAGTTTTTGATAACAGAAAAAGGGCTCACTGTCAACGGAACGGTGACCGGTTACGGGCACACGGCCCGTTTCAGGGAAGAGACGAACCGGGCGAGCTCCCGCCGGAGCTCCTCCCCCCGGTGGGCCTCGAAGAGCTTGACCAGTGCGCTTCCCACCACCACCCCGTCGGCAACGGCGGCGATCTCGGCGGCCTGCTCCGGGGTCGAGATCCCGAAGCCGACCGCCACCGGTACCGGGACCTTTCCCTTCACCTCGGCCACCCGGCTGGCGACCGACCCTTCCACGCTGCTGCGGACCCCGGTCACCCCGGTGACGGAAACGTAATAGACGAAGCCGCGGGCGCGCCGGGCGACGGTGGCGATCCGTCCCTCGTCGGAGGTGGGAGTGAGGAGCAGGATGAGGTCGAGGCCGTGACGGTCGGTGCACGCCTTGAACTCCCTCCCCTCTTCCGGCGGAAGGTCGACGAGGAGCACCCCGTCCACCCCCGCGGCGGCGGCATCGGCCGCGAACCGCTCCGGCCCGTAGCTCAGGATCGGGTTGTAGTACCCCATGAGGACGATGGGGACCCCGGTCCGGGCCCGGACCGCCTTCACCGTGGCAAGGATCTTCGGCAGGGTGGTGCCGGCGGCCAGGGCGCGCTCCGACGAGAGCTGGATGGTGGGTCCGTCCGCCATCGGGTCGGAAAAGGGGACCCCGAGCTCAACGATGTCGGCCCCGCTCTCGGCCAGAAGCGGGATCAGCTCCTCCGTGGCGGCGAGGTCGGGATCCCCGGCGGTGATGAAGGTAACGAGGGCCGCTTCGCCCCTCTTTTTCAACTCGGCAAACTTCCCGGCAATTCTGCTCATGACAAAACCTTTCGGGACTCGGGACTCGGGGTTCGGGACTGGAAAAACCACCCGGGCCCCGAATCCCGAGTCACTGATTACTCGATCCTGAAGCTCCCCATGCCGCGTTGGAGGTCCTCCAGCTGGCGGGAGAGGCGGGATACGGCGTCGTCCATCATCCGGGCGGCGCCGAGGTTGGTGGCGGTCGATTCCTGAATGTTCTCCACCGCGTGGATGATCTGCTCGCTCCCCCGGGTCTGCTCGTCGCAGGCCCGCTTGATCTGCTGGATCATGTCGGTGATGTTCTCGGTGGAACGGGCGATGAAGTTCCCCACCTTGCTCTGCTCACGGGTGGAGGTCCGGACCTGGGAGGTGAGCCCCTTCATCCGCTCCGCCGCACTCATGATCATCTCGCTCCCTTTACCCTGCTCCCGGGTGGCGTTGGCGATCTGGCCGATCATGTCGGAGACCCGCTCCATGGCGTCGCGGATCATCTGGCTTCCCTTGGCCTGTTCGGTGGTGGCGCGGGCGATGCTCTCCACCTGCTCCGTGGCCTGCTGCACGCCGTCAACTATCTTGCGAAGGGCATCGCCCGATCTCTGGGAGAGGTTCTCCCCCTCGGCAATGCTCCTTTCGGCCTGCTCGATGGCCACCACCGCCCGGGCGGTCTCGTCCTGGACCCCTTTGATGAGCTGGGCGATCTCGCGGGTGGAGCTGGAGGTCCGCTCGGCCAGCTCCTTGATCTCGTCGGCCACCACGGCGAACCCCTTGCCGTGCTCACCTGCCTGGGCGGCGATGATGGCCGCGTTGAGCGCCAGGAGGTTCGTCTGCTCCGCCACCTCATCGATTACGGAAAGGATGGCGCCGATGTCGCCGGCCCGCAGCGACAGGGTCTCGATCACCTCGGAGGTGATATGGGACGAGCGCTTGATCTCGTTGATGCCGGCGATGGTCGCCTCCACCGACTCCTTCCCCATCTCGGCATCGCGGCGGACTTCCTCGGAGATGGCGGCGGTTTCAAGGGCGTTTTTCTCCACCTGCTTGATGGAGCTGTCCATCTCGGCCACGGAGGAGGCGGTGGTGGTGGAGACTTCCTGCAGGCTGACGACGCTGTTGGCGATCTGCTTGATGGAGGCCGCCATCTCGACGACGGATGAGCTCACCTCTTCCACCGACTGGGCGAGGGAATCGACGTTGAGGGCCACCTCCTCGATGCTGGCGGCCATCTCGAGAATGGAGGAGGAGGTTTCGGAGGCCGAGAGGGAGAGGCTGTCGACCCCGTGGGAGACTTCCCTGACCGATACGTTAATCTGGTTCACCGCCGAAGAGGTGGAGCTCACCCCCTCGGACTGGACCTCCGCCGCGGCCATGACCCGCCGGGAAGCCTCGAAGAGATTGGCGGAGACCTGCCCCACCTCCACGAACGAACGGTTAACCTTCTTGATCAGCTCGCCGAGCATCTCCAGCATGGCATTGAAGTCGTGGCCGAGCCGGCCGAGCTCGTCCCGGGAATCGGTCTCCACCCGGGCCGTCAGGTCCCCTTCGGCCCCGTGGTTCATCGCCTCCACCATCCGGTTGACGCGGCGGATGATGTTGCGGGTGGCGACGATGCCGAAGGAAAGGGCCACGACGGCGGCGCCGAAGATGACGATGATAAAGGTGACGGTGATCGACATCTTGATCCGCCCCGTCTCCCGGCCGACCTCCTTCATCATCCCCTGCACGGTCTCGATCAGGTCGTCGATGTCGCGGGCCACGAACTCGCTGGCGCCGCTCAGCTCGGACATGAGGCGGGTCTCGCCGAGGGGCGAGGGTGTCTCGCGGCCGGCGAGCACGGCGGTTTTGTAAGCGATGATCCGCTCGGCAACCTTCTCGTACTCCCCCCAGGTTTCCGTGAGCGTCTCGGCGTGGGACTCCATGACGCTGTCCTTGGGGGCGGGCTCGAGTCCCAGCTCCGTGTCCCCCTTGAGGAGCGCCACACTGTAACGCCTGATGATGTCGCGGTTTTTCCGGTAGGCGTCAATGTGCTCCTTCAGCCCCTTCTCGTCCGAATGGGCCATGATCCCCTCAAGGAGCTCGGCGCGGCAGGTCCGTTCGGCCGCCTGGAGCTGCAGGGCGACCTTCTGCTGGTCATAGCGGCTCTGCAGCATGGTCGACACCCGGCTCGACACCATGCCGATGCTCCGGATGCCGATGAAGCCGGTCACGGCGACGATGACCGCCATGATGACGAAGGAACCGATGAGCCTGAAGCCGAGTTTCATATCCCTGAGCATGACGCCCCCTGATGGCGAAAATAGTCGATTGCCGGACCCGTCTGATATACCAGCCAAGGCCTTATTTATCAAGCGAAAAGAGCCGTTCTGCGCCGCTTTGCGCCGCGTGCGGCCGAGAAGCGCCCCTACCCTTCGGCCCGCTTCGTTTCGAGCTCTTCCCACCGGAGAAGGAGGGCGCCAAGCTCCTCCTCCAGCCGGGTAAACTCGGCGGAGAGGGCGCCGATCCCCCCTGTCACGCTCCCGTAGGCGGCGGGGTCGGCCAGCTGTGCCTCCACCTCCCCCTTGCGAAGCTCCAGCCGCTCGATCTCGGCCTCCACCCGTTCCAGCTCCAGCCGTTCCCCGTAGGTGAGCCCCTTTTTCCGCGGCTTCTCACGTACGGCATCGGCCCTTACGGCCTTTGCGTTATCTTTCCCCTCCTGCTTCCCATTGCCGGCGGCTTGCTCCGCCAGCTCCCGGTAGAGGGTGTAGTTCCCCTCGTAGAAGGTCACCCTCCCCTCCCCCTCGAAGGCGAGGATGCCGGTGGCGACCTTGTCGAGGAAGAAGCGGTCGTGGGTAACCATCAGCACGCAGCCGGGGAAGCGGACGAGGGCGTCGTCCAGGAGCTGGAGCGTCGGGATATCGAGGTCGTTGGTCGGTTCGTCGAGGATCAGCAGGTTGGCATCCTCCAGCATGAGCCGGGCGAGGACGAGGCGGCTCCGTTCTCCCCCCGAGAGGGTGGAGATCCGGCGCATCCGGTCGGAGGGGGCGAAGAGGAAATCTTCCAGGTAGCCGATCTTGTGGCGCTTCTCGCCGCCGACCGTCACGTAGTCCCCCTCGCCGAGGAAGTCGTAGAGGGTCTGCTCCGGATCGAGGACCGTCCGGTTCTGGTCGAAATAGGCGATGCGGGTCTTTTTCCCGATGGCGACGGCGCCGGCGTCGGGGAGCTCTTCCCCCATGATGGTCCGGATGAGGGTCGTCTTGCCGCAGCCATTGGGGCCGATGATCCCCACCCGGTCCCCACGCTTCATCCGGAACGTGAGGCCGTCGACGAGGCGCCTTCCGCCGAGGGCCTTGGAAAGCCCCAGGAGCTCCAGGATAGTGCCGCCGAGGCTGTCGCCGGCGGTGAAGGCGAGCCGCGTCTCCCGCGCCGTATCCACCTGGCTCCGCTCCTCCAGGTCGTGGTAACGGTCAATGCGCGCCTTCTGCTTGGTGGTCCGGGCCTTGGCCCCGCGCCGGATCCAGGCGGTCTCGACCCGCAGCAGGTTCAGGAGCCGCTCGTGCCCGCGGGCCTCCTGGGCGAGCTTCTCCTCCTTCTGCTCCAGATAGCGGGAGTACCCCCCCAGATACGAGGTGATCCGCCCCCACTCCAGTTCCAGCATCCGGGTCGCCACCCGGTCGAGGAAGTAACGGTCGTGGGTGACGAGGAGCACCGCGCCGGGATAGGCGCCGAGGTGGTCCTGGAGCCACTGGACCGTGTCGGCATCCAGGTGGTTGGTCGGCTCGTCCAGCAGCAGGAGATCCGGCGCCTGGAGCAGGAGCCTGCCGAGCGCCACCCGCCGCCTTGTCCCCCCCGAGAGCTCGCCGATCCGCTGGTGCCGGTCGGGGATCCGGAGCCGGGTCATGATCTCGGCCACCCGGTGGTCGGTATTCCAGCCGCCGTGGTGCTCGATCCAGGTGGCGAGTTCCCCCTGGCGGGCCAGGAGCCGGTCGTGATTCTCCTGCTGCCCCGCCAGTTGGACGCCGATCGATTCATACTCGGAGAGGACCCTGCGAATCGCCACAAGCCCCCCCTCCAGCTCCTCCCCCACCGTCCGGCTCTCATCGAGGAGCGGTTCCTGGGGCAGGTAGCCGACCGTAGCTCCCCGCTTCAGGGCGATCGCCCCCCCTTCACGCTCCTCGATCCCGGCCAGGATCTCCATGAGGGTCGACTTGCCGCTGCCGTTCACCCCGATGAGCCCCGCCTTCTCCTCCTCGCCGATGGCGAAGGTGGCCCCGTCGAGGATCTGCCGGGGACCGAAGCTTTTCATGAGGCCCGTCGCGTCGATCACGTTCATCGGGCGAGCCCCTTCACGATGTCGCCCAACCCACGCACGAGTCCCGACGGACGAAACCGCTGGGGAACGGTGAAATTACCGCTCGTCGTCACCGGGACCGTGGAGGTCCCGACGGGGGTCTCCACTTCGAGTCCCCCGTCGAGCCGGTAGGGGATGGCGTCGGGAGTGGGGTTGCGCTTCAGGATCTCCCAGAGATCGCGGTAGGCCACCCGGAACGGGAGCCGCACGTCGGTGGTCTCTCCGGCGGGGAATTCGACCCGCTCCCGCAGCCCCCCCTTGGTGAGGGGGAGCGCCATGACGCGGACATCATAGGTGTATCCCCTGAGGGTCAGGGGAAAGGAGTTGGGATTGGTGACGGCAAGGAGAAATTCCAGGTTGGCCCCCTCGGCGCCCAGGCCGACGACGGCGAGGTCCTTCACCTTTACTTTCGGTTCGGAAACGAAGAGGGAGCAGGCGGCAAGCACTAGCGAAAAAAGCAGTAACAGCATCTTTTTCATGGGTCCTCCGGACAAAACGGCAATCGGCCTACCATACCACAATCGCGACGACCGGGAAACCCGCATGGCATCCGCGCCACGGCACAAAAAACGAGGCGGGCCTCCCGGGAAGCCCGCCTCGTACGCACCTCGTTGTGCGCGGTTCGTTTTATCAGGGCTACGAGGCCCCCACGAGAAGGGCCAGCGGGCTCTCGGCCCGCGTTGGCGGAGCCCACTCCAGCTCGTTGAGAATCTCGCGCCGGTACTTACGGCGCTTCACTTCGTAGGCGTCCGCCTCGGGGCCGACGCCGCAGTAAAGCTTCTTTGCCTTCACCAGGTTGCCGTTCGCCATGTCGAGCTTGCTGTAAAGCTCGCGGACGGCAGCCTCGGCACACTTGGCGTCGTCCAGCATCTCCTCCGGGCGGAAGCCGTGGCTCGCCGCGCGGTAGGGCATCAGTTGCCAGACCCCCAGTGCCCCCTTGGGAGAAACGGCGTCCGATTCGAATCCGACGCTGCCGGTTTCCGCCAGGGCGATCTCGGCCAGGTCGAGGGGCATCAGGTCGGTGCCGAGGGTCTTCAGGTAGCAGAGGGCGGCGAGTTTCTGGGCACGATCGGAATCCGTCCTCCGGGAAAAGACGGTGGCGATGGCCCGGGCCTGTCGCTGACGTTCGTCCAGATCGACACCCTGTTCCATGAGCCGACGGACCTCCTGATCGGAGAGGTGAGCGAGGCGGGCCTTATGGCCGGCCTCCCTGCGAAGTCCGGTCTGATTGCAGGAGGCGCAGAAGAGCATCATAGCTGCCAGTACGTAGATTGTTTTTCTCATAGGCTGTTTTTGGGTCAGTGTTCGCGGCTTTGCCGGACGGTCCGAAGTCTGTTCGGGGCATGGACCGGCTCCGGCCGGAACCTCCTTTCTTTGATGTAGAGAGCGGCACGCGCCGCCCTCCCGTAGGGGATGGCGGCGCCGCCATCCATTCCAAGGGAAAAGCACCTCTATGTTTAATGAAACTATTCTTCGCAAAAAACGCCGAAAGGACCCAATGAGGGTCCTTTCGCTTTGTCTGTTTTATTTAACAGACGGGTGATTTTATACCGTAGAACAGCACTGTTGTCAAGCAACTTTTTTGGTTTTGCACCTACTTTCAACA
This sequence comes from Geobacter sp., assembly GCF_027327745.1. Taxonomy (GTDB): domain Bacteria; phylum Desulfobacterota; class Desulfuromonadia; order Geobacterales; family Geobacteraceae; genus Geobacter. The sequence continues at coordinate 2,729 of NZ_DAHVYG010000035.1, read as the reverse complement.
ACTTACATAAAAACGACTCGCACTTGCCTACAATTCCACCCCCATTGCATCGGCCACCGTGTGGATATCCTTGTCCCCCCTCCCCGAGAGGCAGACGACGATGATCTTCTCCTTCGGCAGGGTGGGGGCCAGCTTCGCCACGTAGGCGATGGCGTGGGATGACTCCAGGGCAGGGAGGATCCCCTCCTCGCGAGTGAGGAGCGAAAACCCCTCCAGGGCCTCCTCGTCGGTCACCGAGACATACTCCGCCCGCCCCGAATCCTTGAGCCAGGCGTGCTCGGGGCCGACCCCCGGATAGTCGAGCCCCGCGGAGATGGAGTGGGCATTGGCGATCTGGCCGAACTCGTCCTGCAGGAGGTAGGTCTTGTTGCCGTGGAGGACCCCGACGCGCCCCGCGCAGAGCGGCGCCGCATGGGCTCCCGTCGGGATGCCGTGACCGGCCGCCTCGACCCCCACCATCCGCACCTCCCGGTCATTGACGAAGGGGTGGAAGAGACCCAGGGCATTGCTCCCCCCGCCGACACAGGCAACGAGGTAGTCGGGGAGCCGCCCTTCGACTTTTTTGTGCTGGGCCTTCGCCTCCCGGCCGATCACCGCCTGGAAGTCCCGCACCATCATCGGATAGGGGTGGGGTCCCGCCACGGTGCCGATGACGTAGAAGGTATTGTGGACGTAGGTGACCCAGTTGCGCATCGCTTCGTTCATGGCGTCCTTCAGGGTGGCGGTGCCGGCGGTCACCGCCGTGACCTTGGCGCCGAGGAGCTTCATCCGGAAGACGTTCAGGGACTGGCGCCGGATATCCTCCTCCCCCATGAAGACCTCGCACTCCATCCCCATGAGCGCCGCGATGGTGGCGGTCGCCACCCCGTGCTGCCCCGCCCCGGTCTCGGCGATCACCCGCTTCTTTCCCATCCGCTTGGCGAGGAGCCCCTGGCCGATGGTGTTATTCACCTTGTGGGCGCCGGTGTGGTTCAGGTCCTCGCGCTTGAGGTAGATCTTCGCGCCGCCCAGCTTCTTCGTCAGCTTCTCGGCGAAGTAGAGCGGGTTGGGACGCCCCACGTACTGGCGTAGGTAGTAGTCGAACTCCTCCTTGAACTCGCGGTCGTGCCGGTAATGGTCATAGGCCTTCTCCAGCTCCAGCAGCGCCGGCATGAGGGTCTCGGGAACGTAGCGGCCGCCGAACTGGCCGAAGTGGCCGTGTCTGTCGGGTAGTTTCATGTATCCTCCGTTTGGGGTGATCCGGTAATGTCGAAAAATTCCCTCACAATACAGTTGGTAAATTCCACGAGGTCGTCAAGCCGGTTTTCGATGACGTCGATCATCAGCGTGATGTCCAGTTTCTGATACTCATGCACCAGCACGTTTCTGAACCCAACCATTCCTTCAAGCCGGACCGCAAGGTCCCGGGGAATGATCCCGCCGGCCGCGAGCAACCGGAAACTCTCTTTGCTCTCCTTGGGAAGGCCGAGCTTGCGGAGCTTGATCGTGTGATTCGCCAGGTCGATGCACAGCTCGCAGGCCCGTTGCAGATTCAATGCGATGGCATCCTGCTTCAGGTAATCCTCGGCAAAAGGCGCGGCCCCGGGAAGTGCGTAGTAAGTCCGGATCTGCTTGATGCAGCGTTCGATGCTCTCCTTCTTGTTCAGGACGATATCGTTCATATATCGTGGAACCTCCCGTCGGTCAGGGCACTCGCTATGATCTCCGCACGTTCCTCGTTCAGTTTCTGATAGAGGGAGAGGGTCAGCATCTCGAACTCCTCGGCGGCAATCCTGTCCCCATCATAGATACGGCGATCCGCGGCAATCACTTCCTTCTGCAGCACCGTCGGCACCTGGCGCAGGTTGATCAGATCGATCTCTCTTTTCAACAGCTTTTCAAGAGCACGCTGCAAGGCGCTCATCGCCAGCAGACCGGCCTTTTTCGCCTCCTTCGGCGGCAGGAGCATGGCGATGTCGACATCGCTGTCGGGCCATTCGTCCTCCGTACCGAAGGAGCCGAAGAGGTAGATCGCCTGGACGTCGGGACAGTGCTCAAGGACGGTCCTGATTATTGCTTCCTGCGGGTTCATGCTCATGTTTCGGCCTTCTTCAGCTGTTCAAGAAACTGTCTGCCTTTGGCTGTCAGGCGGTAGCGCTGGTTACTGCTGCGCGGTTTATCGGGGATGGTCATCTCGATCAGGCCGGCATCGAGCGCGGGACGAAGATAGATCAGCCGGAAATTTTTGGTTCCGTCCGCCTGGAACCAGCCATAGCCTTTGCCGGTGCGGCCGGCATACAGTTCATAAATATCATGCACAAGCTTCGTGACGGGGGCGGTCAATTGGAGAAGCGCCGGTCGAGTGACAATGGTCGCCTTTCCCTGACGTTCCTTCATGAGGCTTATGGATTACGACGGAGTCTACGGTATTTGTGGCTTGCGTATCAGCGTGATCGATAATTGTTGCGTTAGTGTGCATCCAAACACTCCTATGGTTCGGTATCTCCTCCACCGAGCCCTATTGTCACAATTGCTGTAGAATGGAGATCTGACCCTTCTGTTCTCACTGACCCTTCTGTTCTCACTCTTCTGTTCTCACTCTAGTACTTTGAAACATCTAAAACCAACCCCCCTCAATCCCCCCTTAACAGGGGGGAAGCCTTTAAGCCTCCCCTGTCAAGGGGAGGTTTGGAGGGGGTAGATACGAAAACTTAAATGTTACAATGCACTTAGTCTCAAACTAAAAATCG
>NZ_DAHVYG010000085.1 GCF_027327745.1 Geobacter sp. | reverse complement strand
GCCGAGGAGATCGCCAAACGCATAGCCAGGCGGGCTCCGGGGACGTTGTTTATTTGTTGACTAAAGTGGCTTATGTTGCTATTTACCCAGCATGCCCAGAACAGCCCGCCTAGATGCTCCCGACCTTCTGCAGCACGTTATCGTACGTGGCGTGGAGCGTTGCGACATATTCGGCGACGATAACGACCGCAGTCGCTTTGTCGGAAATCTATCCGGCCTTCTTGTCAAGACTGGCACCGAATGCCTTGCCTGGGCACTTATGTCCAACCACTTCCACCTTCTTCTCAGACCGCGCAGCACACCTCTTGCTACCATCATGCGCCGGCTGCTCACCGGCTACGCCATCTACTTTAACCTGCGGCACAACCGCTCGGGTCATCTCTTCCAGAATCGTTACAAATCCATTGTCTGCCAAGAGGATGCCTATCTTCTCGAACTGGTCCGCTACATCCACCTGAATCCCTTGCGAGCCGGGCTTGTAAAGGACCTTGCCGCTCTCGACAATTATCCCTGGTCCGGCCATATGGTTATCATGGGTAAAGGCATAATGGAGGGGCAGATAACGGACGAAATACTTGCCCTTTTCGGCAAGCGTAAGCGCAAGGCGCGAGCAAAGTACCGGCAATTCATCGCCGACGGCATTGCCATGGGAAAACGAGCGGAGTTGGGCGGCGGACGGAAGATGACGAAGAGCGCGCTGGAAGAGCTGGGAGAGGAGCCTTATGATGCACGGGTTCTCGGCAGTGGCGATTTTATCCGGGAGCTGCAGCAGAGGCGGGAGCTGGTTGCAGACCTGCCGCGAACCGTAGAGATCGGGGAAATAGTTACCGGAGTTTGTCATCATTTCGGTATTGATGCGGAGATCTTACGGCGTAACAACCGTTCAGCAACGATTGCCGTGGCCCGGGGCGTAATCTGCTATCTGGCGGTACGTCGTGCAGGACATAGCGGTGTCGAGGTCGGCAAACTTCTGAACCTGCAACGTGCCGGGGTCAGCGTAGCAGCAGAAAGAGGGGAGAAGATGGTGCAGAGTAATCCCAAACTGCTGGCGTTAATTGACGAATAAACAACGTCCCTGGAAAGCCCCCTGGAAAGCCCCCGTTATACACACTCCAAAAAAGGAAACGATATGATCGTTACATCGAAAGAAGCACAAACAAGGAATTTTCTAGGGGTTGATTTTGTTTTGCTATCACATGGCCCTGAAACAATGGTAGCTAAGATGTTTTATAAGAAAGAAGACAACGTTCCGTTTCATAAGCATCCAAATGAACAGAGTGGTTATGTTATCTCCGGTAAGTACAGAATTGTATTTGGGAGCTATGATCAAGTAATAGGACCCGGTGATTCTTACTCTATTCCTCGCGATGTTGAGCATCGAATTGAAATCATCGAGCCAGGGGAAGTCTTAGACGTCTTTAGTCCACCGAGACAGGACTATCTGTAGCCTTTAGCCTGACATTCAAGGGGACGCGAAGGGGCGGCGCACTTACTCAAAGAATCCATAGTTTGCGCCCGTTAATGCCATTACGCTCTGAATTAACTCTTACGAGTCATGCACAATTCAATCAAGAGGTCGGTTTTCCATGAATGACATCCGGGAACGAATCGCAGTCAGCTTTAACTCGCAGGGTCTGATGGCGACCCTCGGCGCTCAGCTTGTCTTGGTTGCAGACGGAGAGGTGCAAATAGAATTGCCATTTTCCGAAAAGCTTTCCCAACAGCACGGCTATGTTCACGCCGGCGCAATAACAAGTGTTGTTGATAGTGCATGTGGATATGCAGCCTTGACCAAGGCACCACCCGAGTGCGAGGTTGTCACAGCTGAGTTCAAGATCAACCTCATGCGACCTGCAATTGGGGAACGATTCTTAGCAATCGGAAGGGTACAAAGTTCGGGCAAACTTCTCACTGTCTGCACAGGAGAAGTCAGAGCCTTCTCGGGAAGCGTCTACAAAGTGGTTGCCATCATGCAGGCAACGATTGTCAATGTTCGTTCTTGACGCCAAATCGGGTAAACGAAAGAAATGAAGGGCCAAAAAGACTCAACGATGGCCTGGAATTTACGTGAGCGTATAACCAGGTGGCGGCAGTGAGGTGGCCGACCTCCCCCCTCAGAGGATGGCCATCTCCTTTTCGATCGTCTGAAACGCCCGCTTCACCCGCGTAACGAGGGTCACCTCCCGGATCGGCTTCGGGAGGTAATCGAAGAACCCGCGGTCGAAGGCCTTGGCCTCCTCGTCGGAATCGGGACTGCCGGCCATGAGGATCACCGGGATGTTCCTGGTCTCGGGGATGTTCTGGAGGGCGTCGAAGAGGGCGTAGCCGTTCAGCTTCGGCACCTCCCTGCCGGTAACGATCACGTGGGGCGGGGTCGCCAGGGCGGTCTTGTACCCCTCCATCCCGTCCACCTCCACCAGCACCCGGTACCCCTCCTTCCCCAGCACATCGGCCAGCATCGTCCGGACCGGCTTGCTCTCCTCCACCACGAGGACCGTCTTCTCCCGCGGGGCGTCCGGTTCCTTGCCGAGGTAGTGGCGGGCTATGGCGACGATGATGTCGCGCCGGGTCGCCACGAAGGGGTAGACCGTCAGGCCGTGGTTCGCGGCCAGGTTGTCGACGATCTTCGTATCGGCCGGATCGGCCACGGCGATGGCGAGCTTCGTCCCCTCCCGCTTGAGGGGGAAGAGAAGATGCTGCATCGCCACCTCCACGGGGACGATGTCGAGAATGTCCCGGGGAAAGGTGTAGCGGGCGAAATCCTTGATCACCTTGCACCCGTACTGGTTCGCCAGGGCATAGGCAAGCTCCTCGGCGGTGATCAGCTCGATCTCCTCCAGGGTATTGCCGAGCCTTTTGTTGAGCCGCTTCGAGCGGGAGAGGGCCCGCTGGAGGGTCAGCTCGGTGATGAGGCCGCTTTCGATAAAGAGTTCACCGATCAGTTTCTTCTTTGTCATGACAGCATCCGCTCCGTTGGCATGAAGTGGCGTTCACCGCCTCGTAGAAGGCGATCTGCTCTTCCAGCGACATCTTTCGTCCCCGCGACCGCGTCCCGAGACAGAGGGAGCAGCGGTCGTCGCCGCACCACTGGCAGAAACGGCAGTCGGGGCACGGGTGCTTCTTCGGGGGGTCAGTAGACGACATTTCTCTTTGGCGCCCTCCCCGCCAGAATCTGGGCGAAGACCTTCCCCTGGTCCGCGTTCACGAGGAGATACCGGGGGAGTTTGGTGACGCTCTCGGAAGGGGTCACGTGGCGGCGCTCGATGGTGAAGGTGGCCACGTACCCGGCCTCCGCCGCCTTCTTCAGCAGGTAGTCGTCGTAGATGCCGAAGGGCCAGGCGAGGAGATCGACCTTCCCCCCCAGCTCCCGCTCGATCTTCGCCTTCGACTTCTTCAGCTGCATGTCGACGAATTTCTCGAATTCCGCCGGTTTGAGCTTTTTCCGATCCTTCTTGAAGTTGGGGTGCCAGTAGGTGTGGGACTGGAAGTCGAAGAGCCCGGTCTTCTTCAGCGCCCGGATCTGGTCCCAGGTCAGGGCGTACTTGGCGTTGGAGATGGCCGAGGGATAGACGAAGACCGTCACCGGGACGTTGTATTTTTTGACCAGGGGGAGCATGTCGGAATAGACCGACTTGTGGGCGTCGTCCTCCACGATCACCACCGACTTCGGCGCCGGCGCCGGTCCCTTTTTCAGATAGAAGTCGACCACCTGGCGCAGGGGGATTACCCGGTAGCCGTTCTCTTTCAGATACTTAAGGTGCTCCTCGAAGACCGTCGTCTTGATGGTCATGCCGTCGGCCACCGTGGGGCCGAGGCGGTGATAGAGGAGGATCGGGACGTTCAGACCCTGGGTGACGGAAGGGATATCTCTTTTGAGGACCGGTATCTCAGGTTTGGCGGCGAACGAGGGAACGGCGAGGGTGAGCGCGGCAAGGGCAAGGGCGGGAAGCAGACGGATTTTCATGGAAAAGGGCATCCTCCGGGGGAATGTGAATGGATGCCATTGTAGTGCAAGAAAGCGGCCAAAGGGAAGTCATATTAAAAGGGTAGGCGCTGGGTGCAGCGAAGCGGTCACACCACCGTCATTCCCGGCTCACGGTGCAGCTTATCGCCTGGGCAATGGCCACCATGGTGACGGCAAAGACGGGGGTGATGAGGACGTACAGCACGGAAAGGATGCGGCGGCGCCTGAGGATCGACTCCTTCGTCCAGATCTTCCAGGGGCTCCAGGCGGCGTAGTGCAGAAGCTCCCAGTTCGAGATGCGCTGTTTGTGCAGGGACGAGTACTGCGCCATGAATTCCCTCACATCCCTGTCGACCACCCTGGAGCCGGTAACCAGCACCAGCTTCTTGTTCTTGACCATGGGGGTGACCACCCACTCCTCGTAGAGCCGCTGGTAGCCGAAGAACGCCACTATCGATACTACGAGGGCCGCCGCCGCGATCTTTCTCCGGAGGATCGCATAGGCTTGCCGGTCGCTCCTCTTCACCATCGGCAGGAGCATCAGGGCAACGATGGCGGCAACGACGAACTTGGCGAAATGGGTCAGTGTCGCAGCCTGATCGCTCCCCGCGATGTACGGCGGGCTCACCCAGAAGCTCCCGATGATCCCCGTGATGAATGCCGCGACCGACCAAAGCTTCTTCCAGATCCCTTCGACCGCCTCGATCCGGCTTTCGGCCGTGCGGTCCGATTTACCCGTCATAACTCTGCTCCGGTTTAGCGCCCGTAGTGGATAAAGGTCGTCTTCCTCTCCTCGCCGGCGCCGACGTCGATCCTCTTGAGCCTGTCAGGCGCCGGTTCGGGGTCTCCCGGCCTTCCCGTCCAGATGAAGTAGTAGCTTGCCGGCAGACGCGTATGGGCCGGGCTGCTCAACTCGTCGAACTCGACCGATCGCAGCCTGTTCCGCGAATACTGGTGAATGCCGAGCTTGTAGTAGACGATCAGACCCGACGCCTCCCTGTCTCCCATATAGGTCTTCACGTAGACGTCGACGTCCTTCCCCAGGCCGCGGTTGCTCTTCCGGCAGTGCTCCGCCTTGATCTTCAGGTCCTCGGCCACCCCCTTCATCATCGAAAATGCCATCTTTGCATCGGCCTCTCCCGCCGCGGCGGCAAGCGCCCGGAAGTCCTGAACCAGGTTATCCTGGTAGGCGGGCGAGACGAACTCCCCCCAGTGCCAGCGGCCGATCAGGTAGTCCACCTCGGCGTTCGCCTCGGCGGCAAGCTCGCTCGCCTTCGGGTGGCTTCCTTCCAGCCTCTGCCCCACGGCCGTCATGCACCGGGAGATCGATGACAGCGCCTCGTTGACGAGAAAGTTGTTATCGCGGTCGAACCAGCTCTTCTCCTCGCACTGCCGCACGGCAAGGACGCCCTTTTCCCGCTCCGTGGCCGTGTGCACATCGGTGAGGAGAAGCCGGTAGCGCGCCGGCGGCGACGGTTTGAAAAAGGTGCGCACCGTGATCCGGTACATCCCGCCGCGCTCGGCCACGAACGCGATCCGTTCCGTCCCCTCCCGGGAGGCGGCACTGCCGAAACTTCCGAGCTTCTCGCCGTCCGGAGCGACAACGGTCGCCACGGCGGCAACGCCGCGCTTTTCGAGCTGCAGCGTCACCGACTGGCCGGCGCCGGACGTCAGCGCGTAGACGTGGACCTCGCCTACGCCGATCCCCTTCTCGACCGGCTTTCCCTTCTCGAGCGCCTCCGGCTCCTGCGCCGCAGGGGCCGGGCGCCCCTCCTCACCCGCGACCGCCGCCAGCGGCGCCAGGGCGAGCAGGAAAACGATCACAATCCGTAGCAACATCCCGATGCGTCCGTTCGATCCGGTCACTTTCAGGGTCCCTTTCTTCCCCCCTCCAGAGGTTCAGGCCGCAGCGGTGTGCTCAGACGGTTGCGGCCCCAGCAAAAGTACTCTCATTCTTAGCATAGAAATTCGCTCCGTCAACGCCGCCTCCTTGCCAACCCACCCTTTTCCATTAAGCTTGTAATCCAACCGGGTTACGGCGGCCCGATATCACGATGAAAGCCCGGCGGCACCGGCAAAAGACCAATCCTCTCACGACGGGAGAACGCACCATGCAGAGACCCTTTCTCCTTGCTCTCGCCATCACCTGGGCGGCCGCGGCGCTGTCGCTTCCCGGCTGCGCCCCCCGGAACCCGCACGAGACAACGGGGTTCTTCCGTCCCGTGGCGCTGCAGCGGGCCTGCCTCTCGGGCAAGGTGACCGACGCCGTCACCGGGAGGGGGGTGGACGGAGCGGTGCTCGAAGTCGATCCCCCCCTCGCCGGGCCGCGGATCGTCAGCAACAGGGACGGGTTCTATTACGCCGAGTTCCCCGGCGGAAGCTACCGCCTCCGGTTCGTGAGGGAGGGATACCGGAGCGCGAAGGAGACCGTGCTGCTGGCGCCCGGCCAGACCGCCGGGAGGGACGTTTCCCTCCACCCGACCGCTCCCGTGGTCGTCGACGCGGGGAAAACGGTCTCCAACGCCTCCCCCGGCTCGACCGTAACGGTGCGGGCAAGGGTAACCGTCAGGGACGGCTCGCGGGCAAAGGGGATACGCTGGGATGCCCAAAGTGAGGAAGGAGGCGTGCCGGCACGGGTGGAGGGGAGCGACACCGCCGCGGCACAGGTAACGCTTCCCGGCATCGAGGAGTACAGACGCGCCCTCCTCTACCGCCTCCGCAGGGACGGCAGGCTCCACGACCGCTGGGAGGTGGTGGGGCTCGCCCCCGCCGACCTGAAGGGGGCCGGAAGGGTCACCCTGACGGTGGCGGCGGCGACGACTTCGGGAACCTATTCCGACACCGTCGACATCATCGCCGACCTGCGCGGCATCGCCGGCGTGAACCCGGGGCTGCGGAACGTCGCCGTCGGGGAACCGGTCTTCCTCAACGGGAAGGAACAGTCTTCCTACGCCTGGACCCTCGTCCGCCCCCCCAGCTCTGCCGCGGCCATGGGGAACGCCGCGACCCGCAACCCGTCGTTCACCCCCGACATCCCGGGCACCTACCTCGTCCGCGAAGGGGGGACGGAGCGGCTCACGGTCTACGCCGGAACGTGGAACGGCGTGGTCGCCGCCAGGGAAACCGAGATCCGCCCCCGGTGGATCGGGGTAAAGGGGTGCCTCTGCCATTACAGCGACCCGGTCGCCTCGCGGTTTGCCGCCTGGCGGACCTCCGGCCATGCCGAGATCTTCACCCGGTGCGCCGATTCCATCTTCCGCTACGAGGAGCGCTGCTTCACCTGCCACACGGTCGGATTCGGCGGGATGTCGCCCGGCGGCGGCATGTCGGCGGCCCCTTCCTATCCCGGCTTTCTGAAGGACCAGACCCTCTGGGATCACGGCGAGACCCCGCCCGTCATCAGGCCGAGGCCCGGCAACCTCGACGCCATGATCGACACCTACCCCGACGTGGCCCGGCTCACCAACGTCCAGTGCGAGAACTGCCACGGCCCCAACAACTCCCCCGCCCACGCGACCCGGAAGAAAAGCGGCGCACCGGAACGGATCTCGCTTGGCGCCGATGCATGCGCCATCTGCCACGACGGGTCGATCGAACCGAGCTTCCGGCAGTGGCTCGACAACGACCACGCCAACTACCACCTGGCCGTCGAGACGGCGAGCGTCGAACGGCGCGGGGAGGCGGCCGGCGACTGCGGGCGCTGCCACTCCGGACAGGGGTTCCTCGCCTGGCTCGCCCGGGGAAACCGCTTCGCGCCGCTGGCGGAGCCGGGAAAGGGGAGCGCCCGCCGGGAGCTGGCGGCCCTGGGACTTGCGGCTGACAAGGTCCAGCCCGTGACCTGCGCGGCCTGTCACGACCCCCACGCATCGGGGAGCTCGTTCCGCTCGGCGACGGAAAAAGTGCCGCTCCGCGCCGCCGACTACGCCGGCATGCTCCCCCGGGAGTTTCACAACGACACCGGCGGGCGGGGGGCGGTCTGCATCACCTGCCACAGCACCACCCCCGGACCGCACAACGACGCCGACCTCCCCCGGATCGCCGCCGACGCCGCGCCCCACGCCTCCCAGTCCGATGTGATGTTCGGACAGAACGCGTTTTTCACCGAGGTCGGCGCGTACCGCAGCCACGCCCGGATCGAGGACACCTGCGTCTGGTGCCACGCAAAGCCGGTACCGAAGCCTTCCGGGAGCGGCTACCCGCGGGGAGGGGTGAGCCACACCCTCAGGACGGAAGCCGGTCTCTGCGCCCGGTGCCACAAGGAGTTCGCGGGCGACGAGCTGATGACCGTCACGGAGCGGGACGTGGAGAACCTGAGAGGGGCGATCGAGGACGCCCTGGCGGAAGAGATCAGACGGAAGGGGGAAGTGAGGCTGGCCGGTGCCGGCGCCGGTGTGAAGGACGTCTTGCTGAGGGGAGTATCCGGGAAACTGCGCCTGATCGAGCTGGAGGGGAGCATGGCGGTGGAGCTCGCCGCGGCGGACGGCGGCCACAAGGTGCCGCTCGGCCGGGTCAGCCCCGGGGGAGCCCCCCTCGCTTCGACCGACGCCGGCCAGGTGATCCTCAAGGCGGCATGGAATTACTTTCTGCTGAAGAATGACGGGAGTAACGGGGCCCATAACCCCCGGTTCGCCGCGGAGGTACTCGGCGCGACCCTGGCGAGGCTGGGGGAACTGGGGAAATGACGACGCGCCGGTTACCGGTACTCCCGCTCCCCGAACAGGGCGGTGCCGACCCGGACCAGGGTCGCCCCCTCCTCGACGGCCGCCTCGAAGTCCCCCGACATCCCCATGGAGAGTTCGGCCATGGTGACGCCGGGGATGTTCCCGGCGGCAACGATGCCGGCGAGGCGCTTCAGCTCGCGGAAATAGGGGCGGGCGGCCTCGGGGTCGTCGAAGAAGGGGGGCATGGTCATGAGCCCCCGCACGCGGAGGTGGGGGCGCGCCGCTACCGACCGGACGAACTCGACGAGCGCATCCGCCGAGGTCCCCGACTTGGTCGCCTCGCCGGCGATGTTGACCTGGACCAGGACGTCGCAGACGGCGCCTAGCCTCCCCCACTGGCGATCGATCTCCTCAGCCAGGGAGAGGCGGTCCACCGAGTGGATCATGGTGACGAGCCCCGCCAGGTACTTGACCTTGTTGGACTGGAGGTGGCCGATGAAGTGCCACTCAACCTCCTCCCGCACCTCCCGCGCCTTGGCGGTGAACTCCTGCACGTAGTTTTCGCCGAAGAGCCGCTGCCCCGCCCGGGCCGCCTCCTCCACGGCCGCCGCCGGCTTGGTCTTGGAGACCGCCACCAGGCGCACCTCCGCCGGGTCGCGCCCCGCACGCCGGGCCGCCGCGGCGATCTTTCCGCGGATTATGGCAAGGTTGCCGGCGATGGCCATGGCTCTAGAGGGCCCCCATGGTCCGCAGATCCTCCACCACCTCGCAGAGGGGAAGCCCCACCACGTTGGTGTAGGAGCCGTCGATCCGCTCTACCATGTAAGCGGCCCCCCCCTGGATGGCGTAGGCCCCCGCTTTGTCCATGGGGCAGCCGGTGGCGACGTAGGCGTCGATCTCCTCGTCGCGCAGCGGCTTGAAGAAGACCCGCGTCACCACCGCCTTGCAGAGGAACCCGTCGCGCGCCTTGTCGTAGATGGCATAGGCGGTGATCACGGAGTGGGCGACGCCGGAGAGCTTCTTCAGCATCCGCACGGCATCGGCCTCGTCCACAGGCTTCCCCATGATCTCGTCGTCGCAGACGACGATGGTGTCGGCACCGATGAAGAAGCGCCCCTCCACCCGGGCCGCCGTGGCCACCGCCTTGTCCCGCGCCAGGCGCTGGGCGAAGTCGGCCGGGGGCTCCCCCGGTATCGGCTCCTCGGGGATGTCGCTCGCAAAGACGTCGAACGCGACGCCGGCCGAGTCGAGGAGCTCCAGCCGCCGGGGCGACGCCGAGGCCAGCACGATCCTACCCTTTTCCACCATTTCCCCCCTCCTTGCGGGCCTTCATCTGCTCCTCGTGGCGGCGGCGCATCTCCTCCTGCTCCTCCCAGTGCTTCTTCCAGTCCTTCTTCCGGACGAAGCTGAGGACCACCGCCCCGACGAGGATCACCACCCCCCAGAAAACGTTCATGATCTGGGAACCCATGATCCCGTACACCAGGGAAACGATCCCCATGAGGACGAGGAGCGCCTCCATGGAGAGGAGCCTGCCGATGATGGATATTTCCTGTTTTTCCTTTTCGTCCATTGGATTCCTCGTAGGGGCGTGATTCATCACGCCCAAGGCACGTTGAATCGACCGTAGGGGCGATCCTTGTGATCGCCCACGCCGCCGTTGTCCCCTTAAATCAGGGCGAATACAAGATTCGCCCCTACAAGATTTCGATCCAGCGTTCCAGCTCCGCCAGCGCCCGTTCCGCCAGCCGCTGGCGCCGCTCCTTCTTCTTCACCTTCCCTTCCAGGGGGGGAAAGAGGCCGTAGTTGACATTCATCGGCTGGAAGTGCTTCGCCGGGGCCGTGGTGATGTGCGCCACCAGCGCCCCCAGGGCGGTGACCGGCGGCGGCGCCACCGGCTCCTCCCCCCGGGCGAGCCGCGCCGCGTTGATCCCGGCGAGAAAGCCGCTTCCCGCCGACTCCACGTACCCCTCCACCCCGGTGATCTGGCCGGCGAAGAGGAGCCGCGGCTCGCCCCGGAACTGGAAGGTCGGCGCCAGGAGTGCCGGCGCGTTGATGAACGTATTGCGGTGCATGGAGCCGAGCCGCACGAACTCGGCGTTCTCCAGCCCCGGGATCATCCGGAAGATCCGCCGCTGCTCAGGGTATGTGAGCTTCGTCTGGAAGCCGACCAGGTTGAACATGGTCCCCTCCCGGTTCTCGGCCCGCAGCTGCACCACGGCGTACGGCTCCTGGCCGGTGCGGGGATCGACGAGCCCCACCGGCTTCATCGGCCCGAAGCGCAGCGTATCCCTTCCCCGCTCGGCCATCTCCTCCACCGGCATGCACCCCTCAAAGTGTACCACCTTTTCGAACTCCCTGGCCGGCACCTTCTCGGCGGCGAGGATCGCGTCGACGAACCGCCCGTACTCCCCTTCGTCGAGAGGAGAGTTGAGGTAGTCGTCCCCCTCACCCTTGCCGTAGCGGGAGGCCCGGAAGACCCTGGTCATGTCCAGGGATTCGGCGGTGACGATGGGGGCGATGGCGTCGTAGAAATAGAGGTTCGGCCCGGTCAGCGCCTTCAGCCGCTGGGACAGGCGGTCGCTCGTGAGGGGACCCGAGGCGACGACGACGATCCCTTCGGCGGGGAGTTCCGTCACTTCGCCCCGCACCAGGTCGATGAGGGGGTGCTCTTCGATCCGCCCGGTGACGAAGGCCGAGAAGAGCTCCCGGTCCACCGCCAGGGCTCCGCCGGCCGGGACGCGGGTGGCGTCGGCCGCCGCCATGAAGAGGGAGCCGGCATGCCGCAACTCCTCCTTGAGGAGTCCCACGGCGTTCTCCAGGGACTCCCCCCGCAGCGAATTGGAGCAGACGAGCTCCGCGAGCCCCGGCAGGCTGTGGGCCGGGGAGTAGGCAGCCGGCTTCATCTCGTGCAGTGTGACCCGCACCCCCCGCTGCGCCGCCTGCCACGCCGCCTCGCAGCCGGCCAGGCCGCCGCCGATAATGGTGACGGCAGTCGTCACAGCGCCCCCTTCCCGTCGTCCGGAATCTCGTAGCGCTGCAGCGGGTGTCCCGCCACCAGCCGCGCCCTGGCCCGCTCCTCGTCCCAGATGGTGAGGTACCCTTTCCACCCCCGGGCCAGGAGTGCCTGAATGTGCCGCACCACATCGGCCGACGGCGGTTCGTGGAAGGCGTTGTAGCCCGAGAAACCGCCCGGCGGGATCAGGCGGTAGGCGCCATGGCCCCGCTTGATGCTCCGCCTGGTGAGGGTGGGCGGAGTATCGCTCCACGAATGTTCCTCGTACTTGGTCCAGCCGCAGATGGGGCACATGACCCGCCGGGCTCCCCGGTCGCCCCAGCACTCGGTATCGATCCGCGCATAGGCAAAGCGGCACTGTTCGCAGGCTTCATGCAAATCGTTAATCATCATCGGTTCCTTATGCAAGAAAGGCGGGGATCGCTCCCCGCCTCGCGGTATCTACTTTTCTTTGCCGCCGAGCTTGTAGTCGCACCCTTCCTTCGGGCACTTGAGGAACTCCCCCTCCCGCTTGTAGACCTTCTTCACCAGGAGCGGGAAGCCGCACTTGGGGCACGGCCCCGGCTGGGGAGAGTCCCAGAGGGCGAACTTGCACTGGGGATAGCGGTTGCAGGAGTAGAACATCTTGCCGTAGCGGGACTTCTTCTCGGTCAGCTCCCCTTCCTTGCACTCGGGGCAGGTATGGCCGGTCCCCTTCGGTTTCACCAGGGGCTGGATGTTCTTGCAGGCGGGATAGGCGGAGCAGGCGAGGTACTTGCCGAAGCGGCCGTCCTTGATCAGCATGGGGCTGCCGCACTTGTCGCACTTCTCCTCCGAGAAGACCGGCTCGGCCGCCTCCTGCTGCTCCCCCTGGGCGATGTTGCGGGTGTAGGTGCACCCCTCCTTGTAGCCGGAGCAGGCGATGAACTTCCCCCGCTTGCCGAGCTTCACCACCAGGGGCTTGCCGCACTCCGGGCAGAGCTCGTCGGTCGCCTCGGTGGTGAGGTCCGCCTTGCTCACCTCCCCTTCCTTCTGCTTGAGGAGCGAGCTGAACGGCCCCCAGAACTCGTGCAGCAGCGGCTTCCACCGCTTCTCGCCGCGGGAGACCCGGTCCAGCTCCTCTTCGAGGCTGGCGGTGAAGTTGTAATCCACGTACTGGGTGAAGTGGTTGGTCAGGAGGTCGTTCACCACCATCCCCACGTCCTCGGGGATGAAGCGCTTGCTGTCGAGGCGGGCGTATTTCCGCTCCAGCAGCGTGTTCATGATGGAGGCGTAGGTGGAGGGGCGGCCGATCCCGTACTCCTCCAGGGTCTTCACGAGGCTCGCCTCGGTGTAGCGCGGCGGCGGCTGGGTGAAGTGCTGCTCGGGGAGGAGCTTCCGGAGCTTGAGCGATTCCCCCTCGGAAAGCGGGGGGAGGGTCCCCTCCTTCTCCTCGGCCTGGTCGTCGACCCCCTCGATGTAGAGCTTCATGAAGCCGGGGAAGCGGATCACGGTGCCGGCGGCCCGGAAGCGGTACCCCTTTCCCGCGCCGATGTCGACGGAGGTCTGGTCCAGGAGCGCCTCGGCCATCTGGCAGGCGACGGTCCGCTTCCAGATGAGATCGTAGAGCTTGAACTGGTCGGAAGAGAGGTACTTCTTCACCTCGGCCGGGGTGCGGGCGATGGAGGTGGGACGGACCGCCTCGTGGGCCTCCTGGGCGTTCTTCGCCTTGTTCTTGTAGAAGCGGGGCTTGGCGAGGGCGTACTCCTTCCCGTAGAGGGAGGTGATGACCTCGTGGGCCTCCTGGAGCGCCTGGTTCGAGAGGACCACGCTGTCGGTACGCATGTAGGTGATGAGGCCCACGAGCCCCTCGTCGCCGACGGCGACCCCCTCGTAGAGCTTCTGGGCGGTGGCCATGGTCTTCTTGGCGGAGAAGCCGAGCTTGCGGGCCGCCTCCTGCTGGAGGGTGGAGGTGGTGAACGGCGGCGCGGGGGTGCGCTTCCGCTCGCTCTTCGTCACCTTGTCGACGGTGTAGCTTCCGTTCTCCAGGGCCTTCACGAGGCGGTCGGCGGCGCCGGAATCGGGGATGTCGAACTTGTCGAGCTTCTTCCCTTCGGCCTCCACCAGGCTGGCGGAGAACTTCTGCCCCTTGCCGGTGGCGAGCTCCGCGCCGATGGTCCAGTACTCCCTGGACTGGAACGCCTTGATCTCCTTCTCCCGCTCGCAGATGAGCCGCAGGGCCACCGACTGGACCCGGCCGGCGGAGAGGCCGTAGCGGATCTTCTTCCAAAGGAAGGGGGAGAGGTTGAAGCCGACCAGGTAGTCGAGGATGGAGCGGGCCTGCTGGGCGTCCACCAGTTCCAGGGAGATGTCGCGGGGATTTTCCACGGCGTGGACGATGGCGTCCCTGGTGATCTCGTGGAAGACGACCCGCTTGACCGGCAGCGGCTTCTTCTTGCCGTCCATGCCGAGGGCGGCCAGGAGGTGCCAGGAGATCGCCTCCCCTTCGCGGTCGGGGTCGGTGGCCAGCAGCAGGATGTCGCTCTCCTTCAGCTCCTTCCTGATGGCGTCGATGTGCCGCTTGCTCTCGGGGAGGATGGCGTACTTGGGTTCGAAGTCGTGCTCCACGTCCACCGACCCCTGCTTGCTGGGGAGGGCCCGCACGTGGCCGTAGGAGGCCATGACCCGGTAATCCTTACCGAGGAATTTCTCGATGGTCTTGGCCTTGGCGGGGGATTCGACTATGACGAGGTGTTGGGGCATATTCTTATAACCGTTGCGTTCAGGTAATGGTCAATTTGTGCAAAAATACTTGCCGGGAAGCTGGGTTACGGCCCCCTTGAGCTCCAGGCGCAACAACATAGCGGAAAGCTCCCCCACTGTCAACGCGCTTTTGGCGATGATCTGGTCGATGTGGAGCGGCTCCGCCCCCAGGAGCGAGAAGACCGCCGCCTCTTCGGGGGGAAGCTGCGGCACGGCGGGAGCGGGGCACCGGCGGGGGGCGGAGGCACCGGGGAGCTCCTCCAGGATATCCTCCACCGTCTCCACCAGCTTCGCCCCCTGGCGGATGAGGTGGTTGGCCCCCCGGCTCCCGCCGCTCGTGATGTTGCCCGGGACGGCGTAGACGTCCCGTCCCTGGTCGAGGGCGATGCGGGCCGTGATGAGGGAGCCGCTTCGCTCCGCCGCCTCCACCACCAGCACGCCGTGGGAGATGCCGCTGATGATCCGGTTGCGGCGGGGAAAGTTCCCGGAGAGGGGCTCCGTTCCGAGGGGAAACTCGGAGACCAGCGCCCCCCGCTCCGCCACGTCGCGGAAGAGGGCGCGGTTCTCCGGCGGATAGACTACGTCGACCCCACAGCCGAGGACGGCGACGGTCCTTCCCTCCCCCTTCAGGGCCCCTGCGTGGGCGGCGGTGTCAACGCCGCGGGCCATCCCCGAAACAACCGTCACTCCATGCCGGGCAAGGTCCTCCGCGAGCCGCTCCGTCACCCCCCGCCCGTAGGCCGACGCCCGGCGGGAGCCGACCACCGCCTCGGCCCGCCCGATGCCGGCGAGGGACCCTCTCACATAGAGATAGGGGGGAGGATCGGCAATCTCCCGGAGCAGAGGGGGATACTCCTCGTCCAGGAGGGTGACGACCCGCACCCCGCCGCAGCGGCGAAGCGCCAGGGACTCGGTATCGGCAAAGGGGCGCGGATCGTGCCCCCGCAGCGAGGCGACCACCGCCTCGCTCACCCCGGAGACGGCGCGGAGCTCGGCGTCGGAACCCCGGAACACCGCTTCCGGAGAGCCGAACCGCTCCAGGAGACGCCGGAAGAGGACGTTCCCCACCAGGGGAACCGATCTGAGGGCAAACCAGTGGTAATAATCCATGGGAACCGGTACGAAAACGGGGACCGGCTGCTGCCGGCCCCCGTCGCGAAAGGGGTTACCTGCTCTTCTTCATCTCGACCCGGTCACCCCGGTAGATGGTATCGATGCTCTTGACGACGAGCACGGTGGACGTGGTTTCGCCGGCGCTCACCACGACCAGGGCGCCGATCACCTCGGGGGGGAGCTTTTCGACGGAGATGTCGGCGTACTGCTGGTCGGGGACCACCTCACGCAGGACATAGAGGAGGTTTCCCGGCTCCACCCCCTGGCTCTTCCCAAGGTCGATGAAGGCCACATCCCCTTCGCCGATGGCCTGGTTGCCGGTCTGGCTGTCGACGATCCAGCCGGAGAGGTCTTTCCCGGCAGCCCTGAGGGGGACCTGACGCCGCTTCTCGCGGTACGGGAGAAGGAACGAGCCGGGACCGATCTCCTGGTACGACTTGGTGATGATCGCCCTGGAGACCTTCTCCTCCACCTCGGTGAGCTGCAGGGTGCCGAGGGGGACCACCTTCTCGCCGACGATGACGTTGGTGACCGGATGGCTCACCGGGTCGAGCTTCTTGTAGACGGAGAACCGGTCCCCCACCCTGGCGCCGTTGATCTTCCCGATATCGGTGTAGACGATGTCGTCCTCGCCGACGATCTGGCGGTTCTGGTTGGTGGTGATGATCATGCCGGCGGGGCTGATCCCCTTTTCCATCAGGAACCCCTCGCTGCCGCTGACGAGGAAGCTCCGTTCGGCGGCCGGCTCCTCGGAGAGGCGCGGAGCGCCGGGGGCCGCCGGGAAGAGCGGAACGCGGGGCTCGATCTCGATCCGGTCGGGATAGACCTTGACCCGCTGCCCCGGATAGATCACGTGGGGGTTGCCGATGGTCGGGTTTCGGGCCCAGAGGTTGGGCCAGTAGTACGGGTCCTTCAGGAACCGCTCCGAGAGCCCCCAGAGGGTGTCCCCCTTCTGGATGACGTAAACCGTCGGCTCTTCCGCCGCGGCCCGGGCCATGCCGGCAGCCGTAACCAGCAGGAGGAGTCCACACACAACCGTTGAAATTCGCTTCATTTTTAACCTCCCGAGCCGATGCTGGGTGACCGGTCTGGATAGTAAAGGGGAGCGCCGATTTTTGTCAAGGGGAAAGCTCCCCCGGGGGTTCCCTTAACTCTCCAAGTATGCTACGATTTCGCCGGTTGCCCGCCAGTGCGGCGACCAGACAGAATCAGCCGGGCGCCCGCTTTCCTCCAACGGAAAGCAGGCATCGTGCCAAGAGGCTCCATGAAAATACCCGAGCTCCTCGCTCCCGCGGGGAACATGGAAAAACTGAAGGTGGCGATCCACTACGGCGCCGACGCCGTCTATCTCGGGGGGCAGAAGTTCGGCCTGCGCAATCTGGCCGACAACTTCACCCTGGCAGAGCTGGCCGAGGCGGTCGCCTACGCCCATGACCGGCGGGTGAAGGCCTACCTAACCGTCAACTGGTTTCCCGACAACGACGATCTTCCGGGACTCGACCGCTTTCTGGAGGAGACGGCGCCGATCCCCTTCGACGCCGTCATCGCCGCCGACCCCGGCGTCATCGCCACCATCCGCCGCATCACCCCGCAGCGGCCGATCCACCTCTCCACCCAGGCGAACACCACCACCTGGCGGAGCGCCCTTTTCTGGCAGGAGCAGGGGATCCGGCGGATCAACCTCGCCCGGGAGATGTCGCTGGAGGCGATCCGCGAGACGCGGGAGCGGGTCTCGGCCGAGCTGGAGGTCTTCACCCACGGCGCCCTCTGCATCTCCTACTCGGGGCGCTGCCTCCTCTCCAGCGTCATGAGCGGCCGCAACGCCAACAAGGGGGAGTGCTCCCACCCCTGCCGGTGGAGCTACGCCCTGGTGGAGGAGACGCGCCCCGGCGAATACTTCCCGGTGGTGGAAGACGAAACGGGAACCTTCATCTTCAACTCCAAGGATCTCTGCCTCATCCGCTTCATCCCCGAGCTCGTGGGGGCCGGGGTCGATTCCCTCAAGATCGAGGGCCGCATGAAGGGGATCAACTACGTCGCCTCGGTGGTCCGGGTCTACCGCGACGCCCTGGACAGCTACGCCGCCGATCCGGCCGCCTACCGCTTCCGCCCCGAATGGCTCGACGAGCTCGCGAAGCTCAGCCACCGGGGGTACACCACCGGCTTTCTCCTCGGCAAGCCGCAGGACGTGGACCAGGAGTACGACTCCCGCTACCGCCGCAGCCACGAATTCGTGGGGATGGTGGAAGAGGTCCTCGCCGACGGGACCGTGGTGGTGGGGGTCCGGAACCGGATCACGGCGGGAACGGAGGTGGAGTTCGTCGGCCGCCGGATGATGGCGGCACGCCATCGGCTCGACACCTTCACCGACCGGGACGGCACCCCCCTCACGGAGGCCCACCCGAACCAGAATATTCTTCTCCGCGTCCCCTTCCCGGCGGAACGCTACGACCTCATCCGCAGGGAACACCATAAACCGTAACGAACATCACCCCAGGAACCTACTCACATGAACACATTCAGCCGTTTCTTCTCCGCGCGGGAAGGCCGTCCGGCCCGCGACCTCGCCATCCTCTGCGCCGTTTTCGGCTTCGCCTTCCTGCAGATCCTCCACCGGATTCCGCTCCTGGAGCCCGACGAGGGGCGCTATGCGGAGATCCCGCGGGAGATGCTCGAATCGGGGGACTTCGTCACCCCGTACCTCAACTATGTCAAGTACTTCGAGAAGCCGCCGCTCCTCTACTGGCTGAACGCCCTCTCGTTCAAGATCTTCGGGCTCAACGAGTTCGCGGCCCGCCTTCCCACCGCCCTCTTCGCCCTGCTTGGCATCCTCCTCACCTACCACGTCGGCCGGACCCTCTACGGCCGGCGGGCGGGGCTCTTTTCCGCCCTGGTCCTCGGCACCGCCACCGGCTACCTCGTCCTCGGGCGCTTCAACGTCATCGACATGACCCTGAGCATCTGCATGAGCGCCACCCTCGGGTTTTTCCTCCTGGCGACACGACCGGACGAAAAACGGGCCACACTCTACTATTACCTCTTCTACCTCAGCGCCGCCCTCACCGTCCTGGCCAAGGGGCTCATCGGGATCGTCCTCCCCGGCGGGGTGATCTTTCTCTACATGCTGCTCACCCGGCGCTGGCGGCTGCTGAGGGAGATGCGGCTCGCCACCGGCATCCCGCTCTTTCTCCTCGTGGCGGCCCCCTGGTTCGTGCTCGTCTCCCTCCGCAACCCGGAATTCGCCCGTTTCTTCTTCATCCACGAGCACTTCGAGCGGTTCCTCACCAAGGTCCACCACCGTTACCAGCCGTTCTGGTTCTTCATCCCGGTCCTCATCGGCGGGATGTTCCCCTGGTCGTTCTTCCTTCCCACCGCGGCAAAGAGGCTCTGGCGGGAGCGGGAACAGGCCCGGGACGACGGAAGGCTCTACCTCTTTCTCTGGGGGGCGGTCATCTTCGTCTTCTTCTCCCTCTCCGACTCCAAGCTCATCCCGTACATCTTCCCGATCTTCCCCGCCCTGGCAATCCTGATCGGCGAGATGTTCAGCAGCCTCTGCGACGAAGAGACGCCGCCGGCGCGGGAGGTTCCCATGTTCACCGCCATCCTCTTCATCATTGCCGGCATCGGGGTCGCTCTCTACCCCCACCTGGCCCCCAGACCGCGGCTCGGGGTGACGGAAAGCGCCATCCTCGGCCTTGCCTTCGCGGCGGGTGGGGGCGCCTGTCTCGCGGCGCTGCGGCGGGAGAGCCGGCTGGCGTTTTTCCGCACCCTGACAATCGCCTCGCTGGTCGTCGGGATCGTCGGGTCGGCCCTCGTCCTGGAGCGGGCGACGGAGCGCAAATCCTCCCGCGACTTGGGGCTCCTGGCGCGGGCCAGCGCCGACAGCAGCACCGTCATCGCCAGCTACAACACCTACCAGCAGGGGTTCTCGTTCTATGCGGGGCGCCGCATCCTCATCGCCAATGAACGGGGTGAGCTCGACTTCGGGAGCCGTCAGGGGGACCAGAGCCGCTGGTTTGTGGACGACGAGCGGTTCTTCCGGCTCTGGAACTCCCCCACCCGGGTCATCGTGCTCATGAAAAAGGACATCTTTCCCGCCTTCTGCGGGAAGGCCGCCGTCCCGCCCCGGGAGCTGGGGGAAAAGGAAAAATTTCTGCTCGTAGCGAATCGTTAACGGCAGACAAAGCAAATCCGGAGTAAACATCTGGAACTCTCGCCGATTTTGTGCAATCATAATGCGTTTTGTGAAGGAGGTTACCCCGTGCGCAGCGAATTTCTCCCCTTTTCCCGCCCGACCATCGAGGACGACGAGATCAACGAGGTCGTCGATTCCCTGAAGTCGGGGTGGATCACCACCGGCCCCAAGGTGAAGCGGTTCGAGGAGGCGTTCAGGGCCTACGTCGGCGCCTCCTACGCCGTCCCCCTGAGCTCGGCCACCGCCGGGCTCCACCTGACGCTCCTGGCCCTGAAGCTCGCCGAGGGGGACGAGATCATCACCACCCCCATGACCTTCGCCTCCACGGTGAGCATGATCGTCCTCTGCGGGGCGAAGCCGGTGCTGGTCGACATCGAGCCCGGGACCCTCAACATCGACGCGGCAAAGATCCGCGCGAAGATCACCCCCCGCACGAAGGCCATCATCCCGGTCCACTTCGCCGGCCTTGCGTGCGACATGGACCCGATCTTCGCCCTGGCGCGGGAGTTCGGCCTCACCGTCATCGAGGACGCGGCCCACGCCGCCGGCACCGAGTACAAGGGGCGAAAGATCGGCACCTTCGACTCGGTCTCCATCTTTTCCTTCCATCCCAACAAGAACATCACCACCGGCGAGGGGGGGATGGTCTGCACCCCCGACGAGGCCCTGGCCGAGGAGATCTCGCTCCTGAAGTTCCACGGCATGAGCCGCGAGGCGTGGAAGCGCTTCGCCGCCAGCGGCACCCCCAACTACGACATCCTCCTCCCCGGCTTCAAGTACAACATGATGGACATCCAGGCCGCCATCGGCCTCCACCAGCTCCCGAAGCTGGACGGCTTCATCGAGAAGCGCAGGGCCATCGCCGAGTACTACAACGGCGCCTTCGCCGACGTGGCGGAGCTGGCGCTCCCCGCCGCCGCCCCCTACGCCCAGCGCCACGCCTGGCACCTCTACACGCCGCTGGTGCGGGTGGAAAAGCTCACCATCGACCGCGACACCTTCATGGCGGAGCTGAAGCATCTCAACATCGGCACCGGCCTCCACTACAAGGCGATCCACCACCACGCCTGGTACCGGGAGAACATGCCGGTCCCCGCGGGGTCGCTCCCCAACGCCGACTACGCCTCGGACCGCATCCTCTCCCTCCCCCTCTTCCCGACCATGACCATGGACGACGCGCGGGACGTGGTGGAGGCGGTAAAAACCGTTATCGCAAGGAGCAGAAAGTAGCCCATGGCCGCACCGTACGTCTCCATCATCGTCCCGGTCTACAACGAGGAACCGAACCTCCGCAAGCTGATGGCCCGGCTCTACCCGGTCATGACCTACCTGGGAAGGCCCTTCGAGATCATCTTCACCGACGACGGCTCCCGGGACCGCTCCCTGGAGATCCTCCGGGAGATGGCCCGCAGCCACCCGGAGGTGAAGGTGATCGAGTTCAACGGCAACTTCGGCCAGCACATGGCGATCATGGCCGCCTTCGAGAAGAGCTCCGGCGAGATCATCGTCACCCTCGACGCCGACCTCCAGAACCCCCCGGAGGAGATCCCGAAGCTCGTGGCGGAGATGGAGAAGGGGCACGACGTGGTGGGGAGCATCCGCCAGAAGCGGCAGGACACCTTCTTCCGCCGGGCGGCATCAAAAATCGTCAACATCACCACCAACAAGATGACCGGGATGCAGATGAGCGACTACGGTTGCATGCTCCGGGCGTACAACCGCACCGTTATCGACAACCTGAACCGCTGCCAGGAGATGACCACCTTCATCCCGGCCCTGGCCCAGACCTTCGCCTCGAACCCGTCGGAGGTGCCGGTCTCCCACGCGGAGCGGGCCGAGGGGGAGAGCAAGTATTCGCTCTACCGCCTCATCCGGCTCAACTTCGACCTCATGACCGGCTTCTCGGTGGTGCCGCTCCAGCTCTTCGCCCTCCTGGGCATCCTCACCTCGGTCGCCTCGGTCCTCTTCGCCCTCTTCCTCCTCGTGCGCCGTTTCCTGATCGGCTCCGAGGTGGAAGGGGTCTTCACCCTCTTCGCCATCCTCTTCTTCTTCGTCGGCATCATCATCTTCGGCATCGGCCTCGTAGGGGAGTATGTGGGGCGGATCTACCAGGAGGTGCGCCGCCGGCCACGGTATGTGGTGCGGAGAACCTACGGCTTTGAGGAGTAACCCGGCAATGAAGCTTGTCGTCTGCGCCTACCACAACGTCGGCTACCGCTGCCTGGAGGAGCTGCTGAAGCAGGGGGCCGAGGTAACGCTCGTCTTCACCCACGAGGATTCGCCCACGGAGGAGATCTGGTTCGCCTCGGTGCGGGAGCTGGCGGAGCGCCACGGCATCCCCTGCCTGACCAGCGACATCAACGAGCCGGCCAACGTGGCGAAGGTACGGGAGATCGCCCCCGACTTCCTCTTCTCCTTCTACTACCGGAACATGATCAAGCCGGAGGTGCTGGAGATCCCCCGCAGGGGAGCCCTGAACCTCCACGGCTCCTACCTCCCCCGGTACCGCGGCCGGGTGCCGGTGAACTGGGCGGTGATCAACGGCGAGACCGAGACCGGTGCCACCCTGCACCACATGGTGGCAAAGCCCGACGCCGGCGACATCGTGGACCGGGAGAAGGTGGAGATCGCCTTCACCGACACCGCCTTCGACGTCTTCACCAAGGTGACCGAGGCGGCGGTGACGGTCATCGCCCGCTCGTACCCCCTGCTGGCCGCGGGGACCGCCCCCCGCATCCCCATGAACCTGGCGGAGGGGAACTACTTTGGCGGTCGTCGGCCGGCCGACGGGCTCATCGACTGGACGAAAAGCGCCGTGCAGATCTACAACCTGATCCGCGGCGTCACCCACCCCTACCCCGGTGCCTTCACCCATCTGGACGGGAAGAAGGTGATCATCTGGAGCGCCCGGCCGGTTGCGGGAAGCGCCGCACCGGGAACGATCGCTTCAACGGAACCGCTTCTGGTCGGCACCGGCGAAGGGCTGCTGGAGATCCGCTCCGTTCAGGTGGACGGGGACACTGAGAGTCCCGCCACCCGGTTCGCAAAGACGATCCCCGACGGGACCGTCGGTTTCCGCAGCGAATGAAACACTGCGGCCCAAAGGACCACCCATGAACCATGCCTTGTTCGCCCTCATAAACGGCTACGCCGGCAGGAACGGGACCATCGACAGCATCGCGGTGGCCGTTGCCGAGTACCTCCCGCTCCTCTTCATCGCCTATCTCGGGTACCTCTGGTTCTTCAGGGAGGAATCCCGGGAAGAGGTGCTGCTGACGGGGTTCGGAGTCTCCCTCGCCCTCACGGCGAACCTGGCGATCACCCTGTCCTATTACCATCCCCGCCCCTTCATGGAACACGCGGTGAACCTCCTCATCCAGCATGCGCCGGAGACATCCTTTCCCTCCGACCACGCGACCTTCATGCTGGCCCTCTCATTCATGCTGGCCAGCTTCCGCCGGTTCAGGGGCATCGGGATGCTGTTCATCTTCCTCGCCCTGGCGGGAGGATTCGCCCGGGTATTCTGCGGGGTCCATTATCCGTTCGACATAGCGGGATCATTTACCGTGGCCATGGCGGCAACGGGCCTTTCCCGCTCCCTGCTGCACGCCCCGCTCTCGGCCCTCAGCCGGGTCGTGCTCGGCAGATACGATATCATCGCGGCAAAGCTGGCGGCTGCCAAACGGCAGTAGCCTCGGCTGCGCTGTCACCATCAAAGGAGAAACCATGAAAGTACTGATCCTCGGCGTCAACGGCTTCATCGGTAACGCCCTCACCCACCGCATCCTCACCACCACCGACTGGGAGGTCTACGGCCTGGACATGGCCTGCGACAAGCTGGAGCGCTCCCTGGGCGATCCCCGCTTCCACTTCCTGGAAGGGGATATCACCATCAACAAGGAGTGGATCGAGTACAACATCAAGAAGTGCGACGTGGTCCTGCCGCTGGTGGCCATCGCCACGCCGGTCACCTACGTCAAGGACCCGCTGCGGGTCTTCGAGCTCGACTTCGAGGAGAACCTGAAGATCATCCGCCAGTGCGTGAAGTACAGGAAGCGGGTCATCTTCCCCTCCACCTCCGAGGTCTACGGCATGAGCCCCGACCGGGAGTTCGACGAGGAGAATTCGCCGCTGATGCTCGGCCCCATCAACAAACAGCGCTGGATCTACTCCTGCGCCAAGCAGATGCTCGACCGGGTGATCTACGCCTACGGCGAGCAGGAGGGGCTGCGCTACACCCTGTTCCGCCCCTTCAACTGGATCGGTCCGAAGCTGGACTCCATCTCCACCGCCAAGGAAGGGAGCTCCCGGGTCCTGACCCAGTTCCTCTACAACATCCTGGCCGGCGAGCCGATCCAGCTCGTGGACGGCGGCAACCAGCGCCGCTCCTTCACCTTCGTGGAGGACGGCATCGACTGCCTCATGCGGATCATCGAGAACAGGGACGGTAAAGCCGAAGGGGGGATCTTCAACATCGGCAACCCGGGGAACGACCTGTCGGTGAAGGAACTGGCGGAGAAGCTGATCGCCCTGGTGAAGGAGTATCCCGCTTACCGCGACAAGGCCGAGGCGTGCCGGATCGTCGAGGTCTCCTCGGGGCAGTTCTACGGCAAGGGGTACCAGGACATGCTGACCCGCGTCCCCTCCGTGAAGAACGCCCGGGAGCGGCTCGGCTGGGAGCCGAAGACCGTCATCGACGAAGCCCTGCGCAAGACCCTCGATTTCTACCTGATCGAAGAGAAGGAAAAGATCGAGCACCTGCTGTAGGGGCGAATCTTGTATTCGCCCGGCCCAACATAAGGGCGATCACAAGGATCGCCCCTACCATGGATACTTGATGCCACCCACCATTGCCCTGAAAATCGACGTCGACACCTACGTCGGCACCCGCGACGGGGTACCGCGGCTCCTGGAGATCTTCGAGCGGTTCGGGATCAAGGGGACGTTCTACTTCTCCATGGGGCCCGACAACAGCGGCAAGGCGATCCGCCGCATCTTCACCCGCAAGGGGTTCCTGCGGAAGATGCTCCGGACCAGGGCGCCGTCGGTCTATGGCCTGCGGACGCTGATGTACGGCGTGCTCCTCCCGCCGCCGATCATCGCGGCCAGGGTCCCCCAGGTCCTGCGCGATACCGTCGCCCGGGGACACGAGGTCGGCATCCACTGCTGGGACCACGTCAAGTGGCACGACCTCCTCCCCTGGATCCCCCGGAACATGATCGCCCTGGAGCTGGGCCGGGCCTTCGCCCTCTACGAGGAGATCCTCGGCCGGCGGGCCAGGACCACCGCGGCACCGGGGTGGACCGTCTCCCCCGACTCCCTGGAGATCCAGGACGCCCTCTTCCTCACTTACTGCAGCGACAGCCGGGGGAGCTACCCCTTCTACCCGGTGATGGGAGGGCGGCGCTTCAGCACCCTCCAGATCCCGACCACCCTCCCGACCATGGACGAACTGCTGG
Organism: Geobacter sp.; assembly: GCF_027327745.1. Lineage (GTDB taxonomy): Bacteria > Desulfobacterota > Desulfuromonadia > Geobacterales > Geobacteraceae > Geobacter. The sequence continues at coordinate 77,374 of NZ_DAHVYG010000085.1, read as the reverse complement.
GGGAGAACGGCATCACAGCCGCCACCGTGAACGACCACTACCTCTCCCTCGTGAAGCCGGAGGGGCTCACCGTCCATACCATCCACGCCGAGCTGGAGGGGGGAGTCCTCGCCCCGGTCTTCGTCGACCTCATCGAGCGGCTCCGGGCAACGGGAGCGCGCTTCGTCACCCTGGCGGAGGCGGCGCAGGAGGCGCTGCGGGAAGAGATCCCCTGCTGCGAGCTGGCAATGGGAGAGCTTGAAGGCCGGGCCGGGTTGGTGGCTCTGCAGGGGGAGAGGCGATGACCGGATTCACCGCCTACGCCCTCTCGGGGGAGCTGGACCTGAACCGCCTGGCGGCGGACCTCGGCTTTCCCCGGCGCTACCGCTGGGAAGAGCCGATGGTGCTCGACGTTGCGGGGCTAACGCCGCTTTCCGGCGACCAGGGGGAAGGGAAACGGGTCTATCTCTACTACTTCGGCGGGGTGGTCTTCGTCAATTGCTCGGAGGAGGAGATCGGCGCCTTCTCCCGGAGCATGGAGCGTTACGCCGATCAGTTCAGGGAGTACCCCTCGATCAGGTACCGGGACGACTACTCGCTGCGAACCGGCGAGGGGGACAGGATTGCCGTCACCAACGACTCGGCGGTGATGCCGGGGTACGACCCGGCCTACGTCGACATCATCTGCTTCGTCGTCGCCAAGTCGGTGGCCCTGGAGCGGATCGAGGAACGGGTCGACCTGGTCCTCGACGAGATGGAGGAACTCATCGCGCTCCTGGACCGGGGGAAACTGGAGCTCTCCGACCGGCGGCTCGCCACCCTCGCCTCCAGCATCCTTACCTACAAGTACCAGTCCATAGCCCATATCATGGTGCTCGACAAGCCGGACATCACCTGGGAGAACCCCGAGGCCGACCGGCTCTACCTCACCATGGCCAACCTCTTCGAGCTGAACCAGCGCTACAACGAGATCAGGCACAAGGGAGAGACGCTTCTCGACATCACCCAGGTCTTCACCAGCCTCTCCCACGCCCGCCGCGCCACCCGCCTCGAATGGATCATCATCGTCCTGATCTTCATCGAGATCGTCATTTACCTCTTCGAGATCCTGCGCAGGGGTTAATAACCGACCGAGACGGCGTACCCGGGCTCCCGTCCCGTAAGGTCGAGGGGGGCGAACGGCCTGTGACAGGCGCCGCAGTTCACGGAACCGGTGTCGAAGCGCTGCTGGAGCGTCAGGTTCCTGGTGTCGCACCACTCGCAGTACCAGGCGTAGTAATCTCCCATCGGCATGATGTTCATCGTCGGACCTCCCAAGTTTTTTCTCCATGGTAGCGGCCTAACGCTGCATTCCCGTTACAGTCTTCGAACATTCCCGAAAAAATGCGAAAACCCGCCGGAGCGGGTTTCAAAAAAAGCGGGGGCGTCCCTGCCCCCCATGCGAAGAATGGAGCTTTGAACAGAGGGATCAGAAGATGATCTGGGCCTGAAGGCGGTATTGCATGTCGTCGGTGTTGCTCTTGGCCACATTCTGCTGGTGCATGTTGGTGACGTCGGCCTGCAGCTTCAGGTTATGCTTGTTGAAATAGTAGGATACGGCACCCTGGGTTTCCGTGCGCAGGTCCTGGGTCTTGTCCCGGTTCGGGTCCACATAGGAGTATCGGACTGCGGCTTCCAGATGCTTCGGGATGATGAAATAACCGGCCTGGGCGTAGAAGCCATGGGCACGCTGAGTGGTTTTGGCAGCGGCATCGCCGTCGGCCTGGGCCCAGAAGTACTCGGCCTGGGCAGAGGCACCCATCCACTTGAACGCGATGTCGGCGCTGGCGGTGTTGACCTCGACCTTCTCATTGGCGGCGAATATCGCCCCCTTCTCCAGCCACTTGCCGTAAAAGCTGGTATTGTTGCTCTCACCCTTGACAAACTTGTTGCGGTAATAGTCGGCACCGAAAGAGAGAAGCGGCTTTTTCGTCATCTCCAGGTCCGCTTCGGACTTCTTCAGGTAGCCGAAGGGGTTGAACTCGATGCGGGCAGCAATGGCATTGTCGTTGGTGCTGCGGGTCTTCGACTGGCCTGCCCCACCGTACCAGCCGAAGGCATACTCCACCAGACCCTTTTCAATCTGGCCGTGAAGCATCGCGCCGATGTCGCGGCCCGGCTTGAAGGTGTCCGTGGTATTGGACCGGTCGACGAACTGTTGGGCACCGGACGAGGTAAGCTCCTGACGGGCAAAGGGGACCTTGTCCTGACCGGCAAGGAGCTGGACTTCATCCATCAGCCGGTAGTTGAGGAAAGCGTCTTCGAGGAGTTTTTCCGAGCCGCCATCGACAAAATTCGCCTGCAACTTGTAGGTGAGATCCTTGGTGTAGGCATGCCCCTTCATCCACATCTTCATCCTGCGGACACGCCACTCGCTGGTGTCGGAAACGCTCCCGTTGGCGTTGTCCTTGTCGGTGAAGGTATAGCGGGCCTGGAGACGGCCGCCGATGGCAAGCTTGAACTTGTCGTCGGGGGTCTGGAAGGTGAAGCCGCCACCGACCTTGTACTTGACGGGCGCGCTCTTGGCGACCTCCTTGTAATCCTCCTCGGTGATGACCCCCTTCTCCTTAAGCACGTCTTCAAGGGTCTTGGCAAAGGCGCTCTGCCCCGCCAGGACGGCGGCAAGGGCGCCGACCGCGATCAGTTTCGATTTCACAATTTCCTCCTCAGGGGTGATTTCGCGGCCGCTGGACCGCGCGATAGCAACGCCCCGACTGTAGAGGAGGAATCTTACATCGATGTCACACCGAGGTAAAAATGGTGCAAACAGTGAGAGGGGCGGGGCCGCCGTGGAGGCGGACTCTTCCGGGATGCCGGGTCTACACCGTTGACAGGTGATGCCGCTATTGGCTATCCTCACCCCATGAAAAAACGAGATGTTTCCGACGGCGCCTGGGAGTCACTCTGCGAGCGATGCGGCCTCTGCTGCTTCGAGAAGATCGAGGACGAAACGGGCGCCGTATTTTTCACCGCCACCCCCTGCCAGTACCTCGACCTGGAGACCAACCGGTGCTCGATCTACGAGCGCCGCTTCGAGCTGAACCCCGAGTGCGTCAAGCTGACCGAGAAGCTCGTGCGCAAGCTCCACTGGCTCCACGACGACTGCGGCTATCGAAAGGCCCTGGGAATCCGCCGTTCGCGGGTGCGGGCCGAGCGGTGGGAAGAACGGGACAAAACGGAGGAATCGCCCGACAATGACCAGTAAATCCGACGACAACGTCATCAGCATCGACCGCGCCCGAGCCAGGCGCCCCCTCACCGAAAAGGGGTTCATCTCCCTCACCGTCCCGGAGAAGATCGAGACCCTGCGCACCCTCCCGGCCTGGCGGCAGATGGACCTGCTCCTCGCCGACCCCCTGGGGCGCGGGCTCGTGGAAGAAATCCCCCCGCAGGAGCTCTATCTCCTGGTGAAGGAGATCGGCGAGACCGACGCCATGGGGCTCTGGGAGCTCGCCTCCCCCGAGCAGCGGACCTTCATCCTCGACCTGGAGCTCTGGGAAAAGTGGAACTTTTCCCCCGCCAAGGCCTACGAGTGGCTCAACCATCTCCTGGAAGCAGGGGAGAGCGTGGTGGTGGAGCAGCTTCCCCACCTGGACCTGGAACTGCTCCTCCTGATGCTCGAACGGGAGATTTCCGTCGGCGGCGGCATCGGCGAGCTTGTCTCCGACGACGAGCGGACCGCGGAGTACGACCACACCTTCGACAACGTCTACTTCATCACCTTCAGAAAGAGCGACCACGCCCGCGCCGTCGGCACCTTCCTCGACATCGTCTTCCGCAACGACCGCGAGCTCTACCTGGGGCTGATGGAGGGGATCAAGGGGGAGCTGGAGTCGGAACTGGAAGAGCTCGCCTACCACTTCCGCGCCGGGCGGCTCGCCGACCTCGGGTTCCCCGAACTGGACGACGCCCTCGCCCTCTACGCCCGCCTCGACCCGGCATCCTTCGCTGTGGAAGGGGATAAGCGGCTTGCGGGCGAGGGAACGGCCTCGCACCTGCCGGCGGTGGGGGGAAGCGACTCGTTTCTCCAGCGGGTCCTGGCGCGGGCCGGCTCGGAGGAGATCGACCAGGAGCTCACCTACCTCGTGAACAGCGCCCTGGTGGCCGACGGCGAGGCCCTCCACGACCGGGACGTCATGGAGCAGATCTTCCAGCGGGTCCACGGCTACCTGAACATCGCCCTGGAGTACCTGGCCGACGGCGACGAGGAACGGGGGGCGGAGATCATCCGCACCGAATACCTCCGGCGCCTCTTCCAGCTCGGCTTCAGCATCGTCATGCCGCTACGCTCCCGCGCCGAGCGGATCTCCAGCGACGACTACGCCACCGACAGGGCACTGCGGGGGCTGAAGGAGACCCCGCCACGGTACTACCGCGCCCTCGACCCCGAGGGTGTCGACAGCTACCGGGAGTTCCGGGCGATTGCCGACGTGAAGCGGGCCGAGGAACTGCTGAGGCAACTCCGGCCGTAATATCCCCACCCATAAAAATCCGCCAACCACTCCCTTCTCATCCGGCGTTCTCCTGTTATCATCTTGTTTGTACGAATGGAGGTGCCGATGCAGCGGTCCGAGCGAAACAGCCGGACGGCGGTGACGCCGGCCGGCCTGCGGCGGGAGGCGGTCAGGATTGCCGTCCTCTACGCCCTGCTCGGGGGCGCCTGGATCGTTTACTCCGACAGGGTCCTCGCCTCCCTCGTCGCCGACCCGCTCCTCCTCACCCGCCTCCAGACCGCCAAGGGATGGCTCTATGTGGGAGTCACCGCCCTCCTCCTCGCCTGGCTGATCAACCGCAACCTTTTGGCGGCGGCCAGCGCGGCGGCCGAGCTTGAGGGTCACGTGGCGGAGCGGACCGCCCAGCTGGAGGGGCTCAATCGGGCACTGCGCGCCAGCGAGGACCGCTTCCGCGCCCTCTACGAGGAGATCCCGGCCATGTACTTCACCGTGGACAGCTCCGGAACGGTCATCTCCGCAAACCTGTTCGGCGCCGAGCAACTCGGCTACTCCGTGCAGGAGCTGACGGGACGTCCGGTCCTCAACGTCTTCTGCGAAGAGGACCGACAGGTGGTGCAAGGGCAGCTCGACGCCTGTCTGCACGCTCCGACCGGGGAGGCGGTCTCCTGGGAGTTCCGCAAGCGGCGAAAGGACGGGAGTATCCTGTGGGTCCGGGAGTTCGCCCGTGCCACGGAGGATGCGGCCGGCAACAAGGTCGTCCTGATTGTCTGTCTCGACATCACCGACGAGAAACTTGCCGACGAGGAGATCGTCAGGCTGAATGCGGAGTTGCGGCAGCACAGCGCCGAGCTGGAGGAAGCGAACCGCAAGCTGACCGAGCTCGACCGGCTGAAGTCGATGTTCATCGCGAGCATGAGCCACGAACTGCGGACCCCCCTTAACTCCATCATCGGCTTCTCGAGCATCCTGCTGGATGAATGGATCGGCCCCCTCACCGACGAGCAGAAGGAGAACCTCGCCACGGTCCTTCGGGCCGGAAAACACCTGCTAGCGCTCATCAACGACATCATCGACATCTCGAAGGTGGAGGCCGGCCAGAGTGACCGCCGGATCTCGGAGTTCGACCTGGGCGACCTCCTGGAGGAGGCGACGCGGGAGCTGGCGGACGAGGCGGCGGCCCGCGGCATCGAGCTCCGCGTCGAGCCGGTCCGCCTCCCCATGCACACCGAACGCCGCCGGCTCTACCAGTGTGTGCTGAACCTCGTGAGCAACGGCGTGAAATACACCGAGCGGGGTTCCGTCGTGGTGACCGCGCAACACCTCCCCTTCCCCTCCGGTGCCGGACGGGTGACGATCGCCGTGACGGATACCGGGATCGGGATCCGGGAAGAAGACCGGCCGCGCCTCTTCGAGCCGTTCAGCCGCCTCGACTCCCCCCTGAAGTCGCGGGTGCCGGGGACCGGCCTCGGCCTCTACCTGACGCGCAAGCTCGCGCGGGAGGTCCTCGGAGGAGAGGTCACCCTCGCAAGCCGCCCGGGCGAAGGGAGCAGCTTTTTCCTCACCATTCCCGTCCGGTCGGAGGAAGGTGGGATAGCGTCAGGAGGAACGCCGTGAAACGGGTTCTCGTGATCGAAGACAACCGGGACAACCTCCGCCTCATCGGGTATGCCCTCAGGAGGAGCGGCTACGGCGTGGAGTCTGCCGAAACCGGCGAGGAGGGGGTACGGAAGGCCCGCGAGTGCCTTCCCTCCTTCATCATCGTCGACATCAACCTTCCCGACATCGACGGATTCGAGGTGACGCGCCGGATCAGGGATACGGAGGCCACCGCCCGAATCCCGATCGTCGCCATCACCTCCCACGCCATGGTCGGCGACCGGGAGCGGATCATCACCGCGGGATGCAACGGCTACTTCGAAAAGCCGATCGACCCCCTGACCATCGTAGAAAAGATCCTTGACGCGCTTGGAGCGAACCATGAAGACACTGATCGTTGACGACAAGGCGGACGACCGGAAACTGCTCCGGATGAACCTGGAGCGGCGCGGTTGTGAGGTGATCGAGGCGGCGGACGGCGAGAGCGCCCTCGCCTTGGCGCAGGAGCATAGGCCGAGGCTGATCATCTCCGACGCCCTCCTCCCCCGGATGGACGGGTTCCAGCTCCTGAGATCCATCAGGAGCGACGCGTCCCTGCGGGATACCCCCTTCGTCTTCTACACGGCGGTCTACACGGCCCCGAAAGACGAGGAGCTCGCCCACTCCCTCGGGGCCGACGCCTACATCGCCAAGCCCGTGGAACCGGAAAAGTTCTGGCAGGAACTGCAGACAATCCTGGAGGGGTGCCGCCTGAAGAAACTCCGGCGGGACGTTGCCATGATCAGTGAAGAGGAGTACCTGCGGCGCTACGGCGAAGTGGTCGCCACCAAGCTCGAAGAGAAATACCACGAGCTCCTGGAGAACGAGGCGATGCTGAGACTGGTCATGGAAACCCTGCCGGTCGGGGTCTGGATCATCGACCACGATGGCCTCATTCTCCGCTCCAACCCCGCCGGCGAGAAAATCTGGGGCGGGGCGCGCTACGTCGGCATGGAGCGTTACGGGGAGTACCGGGGATGGTGGGCCGATACCGGGAAGCGGATCGAACCCCACGAGTGGGGAGCGGCCCGGGCCGTCACGAAGGGAGAGACGTCGCTCGACGAGGTGATCGAGATCGAGGCCTTCGACGGCCGGCGCAAGACGATCCTCCACTCGGCGGTCCCCCTCCGGGATCAGATGGGGAGGATCGTCGGCGCCATCGTCGTCAACCAGGACATCACCGAGCGAAAGCGGGCCGAGAACGAGGTGCGCCGGCTCAACGAAGAACTGGAAGCGCGGGTGGCGGAGCGGACCAGAGAGCTGGAGGGGGCCAACCGGGAGCTCCAGGCATTCAACTTTTCTATCTCCCACGATCTGCGCGCCCCCCTCATCGTCATCGACGGATTTGTCAAGGCGGTCCTGGAAGATTACGCCGACCGGCTCAACGAAACGGGGGTAGACTACCTCGGGCGCGTGAGAAGCGCGTGCCAGAGGATGGGGCAGCTCGTCGACGCGCTCCTCTCTCTGTCGCGTCTCACCCGCGAGTCTCTAAACCTGAAGGAGGTCGACCTCTCCGGCATCGCCCGAAGTGTGATGCAGGAGTTCAGTCACCTCGATCCCGAACGTGCGGTGACCGTCCGGATCGCCGAGGGGGTGACCGCCTTGGGCGACCAGCAACTGCTCCGCTCGGTCATGGAGAACCTCCTGGGAAACGCCTGGAAGTACACCGCCAGGCGGGAAGGCGCCGAGATCGAGTTCGGTGCGATGGAAGAGGGGGGGAATACGGTCTATTTCGTGCGCGACAACGGCGTCGGTTTCGACATGACCTATGCCGACCGGCTCTTCGTCCCCTTCCAGCGGCTGCACCGGGCCGATGAGTTCAAAGGGACCGGAATCGGCCTCGCCACAGTCCAGCGGATCGTCCTCCGCCACGGGGGACGGGTCTGGGCCGAGGCGCAGCCGGACCGGGGCGCCACCTTTTATTTCACGCTGGGAATGGATGACCGGAAAGAAAGGGAGGCTGACTCAGGGACCAGCAAGAGAAATTCTTAAGAAAAAAGGGGCTATCTGAGGCTCTTGCAAAACGTCATGAGGAGGCCGGAATAACAGAGCCGGCAAAATTAGCCTTGACGGCAATTAAAATAAGAATACTATAAGTAGCGCAAAAAAGATTATGAATTCATGAGGCCATTATGAAAGCTCATGCTCAATCCCAACTTACAAAAAGATATAAACTTGTCACCGAAGAAAAGGCTGGTGGAGCAACTTATACGCCAAAGAATCTATCGGATTTCGTGGCGGAGCAAATTATTGAAGGTTATGATGAGGCTAAACAAAAAGGCCCCTTGCGAATTCTTGATCCTGCTGTGGGTGATGGTGAACTTCTGGTCAGTCTACTCGAAAAACTGACAGTAAAAAGCTGCACAAGGATTGAGGTCTTCGGCTTTGACACACAAGAGAAAGCTGTCAACCTGACCTCAGCGCGATTAAGGCAATCGTTTCAAAATGTAAACGTTCATATTAAACTTGGTGATTTCCTTGAATTTGCAGGAAATTATTTGGACGCAAGCGGCAGCGGAAATCTATTCCAAGGTCCGCCCCCTGAAGGCTTTGACATGATCATAGCTAATCCTCCTTATGTCAGAACTCAGATCATGGGCGCAAAACAGGCACAAACGCTGGCATCCAAGTTTGGGCTATCAGGTCGCGTAGACCTTTATCATGCTTTTATCCTTGGCATGGGGCGCGTACTCAAACCAAGTGGCATAGCTGGAATCATAGTATCGAACCGTTTTATGACTACAAAATCGGGCTGCGCGGTGCGCCGCGCCATCCTGGAACAATTCAATGTGCGTCACGTATGGGACATGGGCGACACCAAGCTGTTTGAGGCGGCTGTGTTGCCGGCAGTTCTGCTGCTTGAAGGAGCAGATTCCACCAAAAGACGAATAAAGGACAAGGCAAGGTTTACTTCTATTTATGCGACCAGTGAACCAGCCGAGGTCTGCTCCTCCGACCCGATAAAAGCACTGGAAAACACCGGAGTTGTGGAAGTTAGAGATGGGAGGCGATTTCTCGTTCAACACGGCATTCTAGACAACGGTAGCCAAATGGACGGTGTCTGGCGTATCGCAACTAAGATCCTGGATAGTTGGCTGGCAACCGTTGCATCCCATACATGGAGCACTTTTGGCGATATAGGGAAAATTCGCGTCGGGGTAAAGACAACCGCCGACAAGGTATTCATTCGGTCAGATTGGAAAAGTCTTCCCAAAGCTGAAAGGCCAGAACTTCTCCGTCCACTTATCACGCACCACTCGGCGCGGCGCTACAAAGGTCTCCGTCTGGAGAAACTATGGCAAATCGTCTACCCCCATCATGTGGTGCAAGGGAAGCGGACTGTGGTCGATCTGGCAGCGTATCCACGCACGGCAGCCTATTTGAACAGGCATCGAGCGGCGCTTGAAAGTCGTGAATACGTGATCGAGGCTGGTCGCAACTGGTATGAGATCTGGGTGCCGCAGGACCCAGATGCCTGGGCAGCCCCGAAGATCGTTTTCCGGGACATTTCCGAAAAACCAACATTCTGGATAGATTTGGACGGATGTGTGGTAAATGGCGATTGTTACTGGTTGACGTACCGAAATGTATCACAGACAGATCTACTCTGGCTGGCGCTTGCGGTGGGCAACTCAACCTTTATCGAAAATTTTTACGATCATCAGTTCAAGAACAAGCTTTATGCCGGCCGACGGCGTTTCATGACGCAATATGTGGAAAAGTTCCCGCTGCCGGACCCGCAGAGCCGTATAGGCAAGTCCATCATCGAGGCGACAAAACGCGTCTATCTCCTTACCCCTTCGCCGGAAGCGGACAATCTGGAAAAGGAATTGAACCAACTGGTTTGGCAGGCGTTTGGCCTAACGACTGAAAAAATCGGCCGGTAAAGGAATCTGAAGCTTTTTATTGAGGACCTTTCCCTGAAACTGAGGAAAACGGCTGAAGAACGCTTCACCGGTGGTCAGATAGAAGTTGGTCAGGGTAACGCGTTTTCCGTCAGTCTTTGCATAAAATAGTGCATAGCGGACATCACAATGCCTTATCTGCTGTCCCTTAAGCAAGGGGATATCCAAGGTTTCCATGCTGTTGGGACAAACCAGACCAAGATCAATGGTCGGCGAGGTTTGGAGTTTTACCTCCAGGAGTTGGTGTCGCACATCTGGAAAACGGCCGTCATCCTGGTAATCAGCATAGCCCAGTTGTTTGCAAACAAGCCGATGTAATGCAGCTCCACGATTTCGCTCTTGGTCGTGACCACTGTCCACGAAGCTGGTTCCAACCAACTGTCGCAACCGCTCATATAATCCGGCAGTCGGGAAAAGTGCACCGACAGCAGGGTTATCGACAGGACTGGCAGCTATCTTGCCCTTCCTGATTTTCCCGACAAAAGGCCTAAGACGATCCGTATCTTCAGGAGCCACAAGTTCTGCTTGGTCTAATCCTGGGATTAGCCGTGCCTGAAATTTTTGAGTCAATGTTCCTGTTGTGTCGAGCAACGCCAGTCTATCGCCAGTTACGACCTTGACCCGCTCTATCGTACCATTATCTGACACTTTAATAATCACATAGCGACGTGTTGGCTCCAGCTCTTCATTCCATACCTGGAGGTTATTGGACTTCTGAACATAGGTATCAAACTTTTGTCCCGGAAAGCGGGGGCGTGTTTTTTTGAACGATCGGGGCACAGGGTAACCGAGGATACGGCAAACCTCCTCTTTAACTACCTTGGACCGAGTGCGGTTGGCTAATCCGGCTGTGGAAAAACTATGTAACCCCTCCTCCAGCAGAGTTTCCAAGTCAGGGGCCGGTATCCAGAGGTTTGGATCACCAACTTCAATGTCGTCATAAATGGAAAGGCCGCTTTGAGAAATAGCCTTCACAAATTGCTGAGAAGATTTTGGCTTACTTGCCAACTTCTTCCCCCTTCCTTGTAAGTAGTTCGGGTATTGAGACACCAAGAGCCTCTGCAAGTACCTCCAGCGTACTTAACGTAACATTTCTTTCCCCGCGTTCAACAGAGCCGATATAGGTACGATGGAGGCCGCATTTGTCGGCTAGTTGCTCTTGAGACAAGTTATTGCTACGACGGTATCTGTGAATATTCTCCGCAAGGATGGTTCTAATACTCTGGTCTGCTTTTCTCATGAGGTTTGTACCACTTGTGTCGAAAAAGCTATAAAAATTCGCGGGCATATTCGCAAAATGATACCTTTAAGTCTACAGACTATGAGTAGCGCCACCTCACCTCCAGGACAAAATGACTGTCAAAAAGTGACGCCACGCACTTCTTACCATGTTCCAAAAAAGAAAAAGGGCCGATCGGCATGTGTCCAAGTTTGCGATCGGCCCTCTATTTGAAATCTCTTCAGCCAGGATGGTGGAAAGGGTAAAGCATGAAGTAGAGCTACTGCACCGCCACCTTCCGTGCGTTGTGCTTCTTGCGGTAGATGGCGCGGCTGGCCCGGTTCTGTTCCCGCTGGAGCTGGCGACGCTCCCTGGCGGTCAGGTTGCCGTCGCTCTTCATCCTCGCCTCGTCCTGCGCGATCTTCGCCTGTCGGGCCTCGAGCCGACCCGCTTCCCTGGGGGTAAGCTGGCCACTGGCGACTCCCTGGTCGATGCGCCGCTGTTGGTTCACCTCCCGCTGCTGGATGCCGGGATCGTTGGTCCCGGCGAAGACCCCTCCCGCGGTAACGATGCCGACGATCCCCGCCGCTGCCAATCCAACCAGTTTCGCTTTCATGATATTCCCTCCGTGATGATCATGTGAATCTTCTTGCCCCAAGAAACGGCCACCTTCACGCCGCCGTTGACACGCATCCACTATTTTTTTTCGAGGAAATCCCTTTTCTCCTCGGGGGTCATGGTCTTCCATCGTTCCCGCAGTTCGTGGCGCTCCTCCCGGCTCATGCCGCGCCATTTTTCCCGAAGGGCATGGCGCTCGGCGGGGGGAAGCTCCCGGAACCACTGAAACTTGCGCCTGATCCGCTCCTGCTCCTCCGGAGGGAGGTTGCGAAACTCCCTGAACCGGCGACGGATCTGCTCCCGTTGCTCGGGGGGGAGTTCCCGCCACCGCTGGAACCGTTCGCGGGCCTCTTTCTGTTCCTCCGGGGTCATGGTCCGCCACCGCTCCACCCCGCGACGGAGCCGTTCCTGGCGCTCGGGGGGGAGCGTATCCCACCGTTCGCGCATCGGCTGGAGGACCTGCTGCTCCTCGGGAGTGAGCCGGCTCCACGGCGTCGGGCCCGATTCGCCCCACGCCGGCGGAGCGGTCGCCGCCAGCAAGAGGATCGCCACCAGCAGTCGTCGTCTCGTCATCGCGTTTTCCCTTTCACCCATTCCCATTTCATTGCGGCTTCACCCCTTCCGGTCCTGCTCCGCCAGCCAGCGGTAGAAGTCGAGATCTTCGTAGAGCTGGATATGCTCCCGGGTCGTGATGATTTCCATGTCGTCGATGCCGGCGACGGGCTTTTCCCGCTGGACACGGGTGAACCAGAGGCTGGTGGCGACGACGGCAACCGCAATGGTGGCAACCCCTCCGGCCGTGGCCCAGCGGGGGATTGCCGCAAACCACCGCCGCCGGCCGGCCGCCTCCACCGCCGCGAACCGCATCTCCCGCAGCCGCGCCGCCGTCCGCCCATCGAGCGCCGCCGTCCGTTCCTCCAGGTGCCCCCGGATCGTCTCGATCAGCCTGTCGTCCCGCTCGTCACGGTTCATGATCGGTACTCCTTCAAAAGGTGCCGCAGGGTGTGGACCGCCCGCGAGTAGTGGGTCTTGACGCTGCCGTCGCTGCACCCCATGGCCAAAGCGGTCTGGGCCACGTCGAGCCCTTCCCACGAACGAAGCAAAAACGCCTGGCGCTGGCGCAGCGGAAGCTTCCGGAGGGCCCTTTCGATCGCCCCCCCGAGCTCCCGGTTCGTCAGATGCCGTCCGGGATCGGGGGCGTTGACGTCCGCCACGTTCTCCAGCGGATCGGCCCCCTCGTCCGAGTCGCCGCCGGCGCCGCCGAACCAGCCGCGCAGCCGGTTGCGGACCACCGTGCGGCGGTGCCAGTCGATGATCCGGCTCTGGAGCGTGCGGTAGAACAGGGGAGACCACTCCTCCTCGCACTTGCACGCATAGCGCCGGACAAAGCCGAGCATCGCATCCTGCACGAGGTCGAGGGCTTCGTCATCGTCGGCGGTGGCAAACCGGGCCATCCGGAACGCCCGCCGCTCGATTCCCGCCAGGAATCGGTTCAGTGCCTCGGTATTCTCCAGGGATTCTCTCCTCGTGTCCCGTCCCCGGCATGGGCCGCAAGACGCTTTTGATAGCTGAAACGCGCGCACGCCGCCGTCGGTTGACACGGCACGCAAATCTTTCCCCCCCGCCGTTCGGGGATGAGGATTCGCTCATTGACTTTGGAACGGAGGATTCTACACTTGAAGAATGTGCGCGGAGGCCCCCCTCCGGCAACACATCATGGTACCACGGGAGGAGCAATGGACAGAAGAGCCTTTCTCAAGCACGCCGCCCTCGGCGCCGCGGCCGCCGGCGTCGCCCGAACCGTCACTGCGGCCGAGATGTACTTCCCGGTCAAGGCCGACCAGTCGCTCTTTGTCACCATCAACCGGGCGAAGGACCCGGCGAAGAAGAACCCGCTGGAGCAGAAGCACGTGCCGGTGATCAGGACCCCGGCAAAGGTGAAGGCGGGGGAGCCGTTCACCGTGGAGGTGTCGGTCGGCGAGGTGATCCACCCCATGGGGCCCACCCACTGGATCGAGTTCGTGGAGCTCAACGTCGGCAACGAGCCGGCGGGGAGAGCCGATTTCCAGCCCCGCGGCTTCCTGAACCCTAAGGTGACCTTCACCGTCGTGATCCCGAAAGACGCCGCCCCGGCGGGGAAGGTGACCCTCATCGCCCGCCAGCGCTGCAACCTTCACGGCTACTGGGAAGGAAAAGCCGACGTGGCGGTGACCTGAGAAGAAAGGGGAAACGCAGGGGAGGCTCCCGGCCGCCAGCGGCGGGAGCCTGCCGGGGAAGGATGTCAGACCGACGGCCGGGGGGTGCCGCAGTACTTGCAGGAGGGATCACGCCACCGGTAATACTCGCCGCAGGAGCCGCACCTGCGGAACTTCCCCTCCACCTCCCGGCGGGGCTTCTCGAAATAGATCACCAGGAGAAAGATCGGGAAGACGGCGCAGGCGAGACTCCACCCGACGAAGTTCCTTCCCCGGTTCGCGGCGAGGATCCCCCCGATGATCCCGGGAACGACGACAATGAACAATAGCAGCAGATGGGCTGGCCTCACGACTCCGTACATCATCGGCTCCCCTCCTCTTTGGCAATTGGACGGCTGTTTCAATTCTAACACAAGAACGGCACGCCGGCTCCGCGTGACGTTTTTTGTAACATGAAGAAATTATTCGATTCGCGACTTGTCGCAATCGCTTTGCACGATATACTCATCCCAGGCTACCGCTGCACAATGCCGCCCAACAACTAATTGTGGCCCAGGACGGGCCCCACTGCCGCATCGTGCGGCAGAAGGCGCCAGGGAAGGCGCACCTCTCTTCCCGCATCCGGCGGCCCGCTGCACGCCGCCACACCAGTCAGCCCCTTCCCCCGTCCGCCGTCCTGGGCATCGGATGTTTTCTCATTGGCAATGCCGCCTACACGAGGTGACGCAGAGAAGCGAACGCGGTCAACGGTACCGCAGACGGCCCCGTTTTTCCGGCGGCCGGATCACGGGGAGGAAGTGGATGAAAATTGCTCTTATCGGCGCGGAGCTCGAAGAGAACCTGGGACTCCGCTACATGGCATCGGCCCTGGAACGGGAGGGACACCTGGCGGTCATCTTCCCCTTCAACGAGAAGGGGGAGATCCCGGCCGTGGTCCGGCAGGTGAACGCCTTCGCCCCCGACATCGCCGGCCTCTCCATGGTCTTCACCGGCAGGGCCCGGGAGTTCTGCCGTCTGGCAAAGGCCCTGCGGGAAGGAGGCTTCTGCGGCCACCTCACCGCCGGCGGCCACTTCGCGGCCCTGAACTGCCGACAGCTCCTGGCCGACTTCCCGGAGTTCGACTCCATCGCCCTCGGCGAAGGGGAGGAGCTGATCTGTGCCCTCGCAACGAACCCCGCCGATCTCCCGGAACTTGCCGGTTTCTCCTACCGGCGGGGGGACGGCTCCATCGCGGTGAACCCGTCGCGCGGAAACCCGGAGGACCTCGACGCTCTCCCCTTCCCCCGTCGCACCACCTTCCACGAGTATTACGGCAAACCGATCGCAAGCATCCTCTCCTCGCGGGGGTGCTGGCGCAGTTGCGCCTTCTGCAGCATCGACGCCTGGTACCGCTCGGGGGGCGGGCGCAAGTTCCGGATCCGGAGCGTCCCGAACATCGTGGCCGAGATGAAGGAGCTCTACCACGGCCACGGCGTGCGGATCTTCAACTTCCAGGACGACAACTTCTTCCTCCCGGAGCCGACGCAGGCCCTGGCCCGCTTCACCGAGCTGCGCGACTCCCTCTGGAAGGAGGGGGTGAAGGAGATCGCCATCGCGGTCAAGGCCCGCCCCGACTCCATCAACCGGGAGGCGATGGGGGTCCTGGACGACCTCGGTGTCTTCCGGGTCTTCCTCGGGGTGGAAAACGCGTCGGAGCGGGGGCTGAGGAACCTCAACCGCAAGTGCACCCGGGAAGCGATCGAAAACGCCCTCCGGATCTTGAACGACTTCGACGTCCACGTGGCGTACAACCTCCTCATGTTCGAGCCCGACGCCACCATGGACGATCTGCTGATCAACCTCCGGTTCATGGAGCGGCACATCGACAACCCGTTCAACTTCTGCCGGGCCGAGGCCTACGCCGCCACGGGGCTGGAGAAGAAGCTCCGGAACGACGGGATCATCAGCGGCGACTACTTCGGCTTCGACTACCGGATCAAGGAGCCGCAGGTGGAGGCGTTCCACAAGATCGCCAACTACGCCTTCTTCGATCGCAACTTCAACGACTACGGCCTCCACTACTTCAACATGGAGGTCGACTTCTCCTTCCAGCTCCTGCGCCGCTTCCACCCCGAGCTTCTCTCCCAGGAGATCAGGAGCGAGGTCCGCTCGTTCATCAAGGAGACCAACATCGACACCTACCGCTGCCTCTCCCGGATCTGGGACATCGTCCAGTCGATCGACCCGGAGGAGGGGGAGGCGGTCCGCGCCGCCATGCGGGTCATGCGCCAGCGGGTGGACGACGGCGGTGTCGAGCTGCGGGGCCGGGGCGAGCGGATCCTGGAGCGGTTGCGGCGGGCATGGGCCGAGCGGGACGCGGGTCATCCCCGGACGGACCCCGACCTGGATCAGCCCGGGATCTCACTGTTCAGGGGAGAAGCGGTCCCCTACGCCGGCATCGAGAGCCTTGCCCGAGGCGACGCCGACCCGGTGGGGCTCGGATTCTTCGGCGCACTCCGGACGCCGATCCCCTACGCCGAATTCAGGAAGCGGCTCGGTGAGGGAAAGGACGCCACGGCGCCATGAGAGATATGGATCTGCGTGGATTGCCACCGGGAGGGGGTGACGCCGTGAAGGGATAACCAGCCGACGACACCATCGGAATTAATCGTTTAATCACATCGCATGTTCAGGGAGGAACAGGGCAATGGCAAAAACCAAGATTCGTGACTGGGTCGAACCGGCCCACCCGGTGCTCGTGCAGCGCTTCGACGACCTCGTCGAAATCTACCGCTTCCTCAAGAATTCGATCCAGGAAAAGGCCGACACGGTCTTCGACCGGGTCTCCCGGCAGATCGGCTTTGTGGTCACCACTACCCTCCCGCTGAACCTCGACATCGCCGAGGGAGGCAAGATCGCCCGGGCCGAACTGGGGGGGAAGAACCTCCAGGGGACCCTCTTCGAGAAGGAGTTCGCCCCGGTGCTGAAGGAGATCACCGGCAAGAGCGCGGGGAAGGTCGCTGCCGGCAGTTACTCCCTCTTCCTCCTCTGGCACGAGGCCCTGAAGCTCAAGCTCAAGGCCGACTGGATCGAGCCGGCCCACTTCAGGAACTTCCAGACCGTGACGGTCCAACCGGCGGTCGCCGAAGAGCTCGCCCAGCTTAATCCCGGCATCCGCGAGCCGGCCCACTGGTTCGACGCCGGCATCGCCCTGGCCAAGGAAGAGGAGATCCTCATCGCCGCCATCGACGAGGTCTACACCGACCTCAAGCTGGCGGAACGGGTGGCGGTGTCCCGGCGCGAGAGCCTCGGGTTCGTCCCCGGCGTCCGCGAACCGGCCCACTTCCGTGAGATCATCGAGGAGATCGTAGATCTCCGCACCGGCAGGGGCGCCCGGCTCTCCCCCGGAATCCGCGAACCGGCCCACTTCCGCAGGCTCCTGGAGCGGGAGGATTTCGCGAAGCTCATCGCGGAACTGGCGGAAATCCTGAAAGGGTAGAGCCAATTAAAGGAGGACACACCCATGGCAAAAGGACTCGCACTCACCATCGGACTCAACGCCGTCGACCCGAACCACTACGGAGGGTGGTCGGGCAAGCTCAACGCCTGCGAGGCGGACGCCGAGGACATGACCGCCATCGCCAGGTCGCGGGAGTTCATCTGCTCGCCGCTCCTGACCAAGGCGGCGACCCGCGCCCATGTGGTCGACGGAATCAAAAAGGCGGCCCACGACCTCAAGGCGGGCGATATCTTCATGCTGAGCTACTCGGGGCACGGGGGACAGGTTCCCGACCGAAGCAGCGACGAACCGGACGGCCAGGACGAGACCTGGTGCCTCTACGACGGCCAGCTGATCGACGACGAACTCTACGCCCTCTTCGGCCAGTTCGCCGCCGGCGTGCGGATCCTGGTCTTCTCCGACAGCTGCCACAGCGGCACCGTCACCAAGATGGCCTACTTCACCGGCACCACCGCCGCCCGGGCCACCGCCGACGAAGGGGGGCAGGTCCGCTACCGGGCCATGCCCGTCGACGCGGCGTTGCGCACCTACCGCGCCAACAAGGCGTTCTACGACGGTCTCCAGCAGGGGAAAACCCCCAAAGATTCCCAGCCCGACCCGAAGGCATCGGTGCTTCTCATCTCCGGCTGCCAGGACAACCAACTCTCCCAGGACGGCGCCTTCAACGGCCTCTTCACGAGCCAGCTCCTGCAGGTCTGGAAGGACAGCCTCTTCCGGGGGAACTACCGGACCTTCCACCGCAACATCGTCCGCCGGATGCCCCCCGACCAGACCCCGAACCTCTTCATGGTCGGGGCTCCCGATCCGGCGTTCCTGAAGCAGAAGCCGTTCACCATCTGAGATGAAAGGGGCGCGCTCCGGTCAGGGCGCGCCCTTTTGCAATGACGTTCCGGGAGGGAATCATGCAGAAAAAGGGGAAGTTCGTCCTCTTCACCATCGACGAGTTCGACCAGTGGCTGCAGCAGACCCGCTTCAGCCGCTCGGTGAAACTCGTCCAGAACCACCACACCTTCCAGCCCTCTTACGCCCAGTTCGACGGCGGCAACCACTTCGCGCTCCTCAACGGGATGGAGCATTTCCACATGGCCGAACGGGGGTTCGCGGAGATCGCCCAGAACCTCACCTCCTTCCCCGACGGCACGGTGGCGCTCTGCCGCTCCATCGACAAGGTGCCGGCGGGGATCAAGGGGGCCAACCAGGAGGGGATCTGCCTGGAGAACCTCGGCAACTTCGATGGCGGGGGGAACAGCATGACCCCCGCCCACCGCGACGCCATCGTCAAGATCAACGCCCTCCTCTGCCGCGAGTTCCACCTCACCCCCTCCACCGACACCATCGTCTTCCACCACTGGTACGACCTGAACTCCGGCCAGCGGACCGGCGGGAGCGGGACGACGAAATCGTGCCCGGGGAGCGCGTTCTTCGGCGGAAACTCGGTCGACTCGGCGGCGGCCAACTTCGTCCCGCTCGTCGCCCGGACCCTTGCCACCCTGACGGGAGGGGTTGCCCCCACTCCGCCGCAGGCCAACGGGGCGGCGGATGTCATCGCCACGACGCTCAACGTGCGGAGCGGCCGAGGGGCGTCGTTCCCCATCGTGAAGAGCCTGGCGCGGGGGGTGAGGGTGAACGTCTTCGAGACGGCCGACGGGTGGTGCCGCATCCATCCGTCGGAGCAGCAGTGGGTAGCGACGCGGTACCTGCGGTTCGCGTAAGACGGACCGCCCGACAGCATCGAAGAACTCCGCACGGACGCGGAAATGAAAGGAGACGCCACGGATGGCAAAAGCACCCAAGGAAACCGTTGAAAAGCTCATTGCAAGCCAGCTTCCCGAGGATGTGAAACGGGAGGATTTCCTCTTCGTCCTGCAGGAACTCCTGAACGCCTATCGCCCGATCCTCGAAGAAGACCTCGCCCTGATCAGGTCGGCGGAGCGGCTCCTGGAGGAGACGGAAAAGCACCCCCACACCTGCGAGGACGAGCAGCTCATGGCCGACCGAATCTTCGCCCCCTTGGGGGACGAGAAGGTGGCCCTGCGGCTCCTGGACCCGAAGGCGCTGGAGCTCCTCGGCCCCATCGACCAGTGGCGCTGGTGCCTGCGGAAAATCCTCTGCTGCCTCCGCTTCGGCTGGCTCCTCTCCCGCGCCCGCACCTTCCCCGCCGCCGTCTATTACCTCTACCGCTACTGGCTCTGCATCCGCCGGCTGTTCGACGACTCCATCGGGAGCCGCCCCCTCACCGCCGCGGAGCGCGCCGACTTCCGCAGCCTGGTCGGCGCCTTCGCCGCCGTCTTCAAGCCCTCCCTGGAACGGGAGGCCCGGGCCGCCGAGCGGGCCGGCGAGCTGGCTGACGAGGCGGTGGCGGGAAAAATCGACTGCCACGCCGGAGCCGGCGAGGCCGAGTCCCTCTTCGAGCGGTTCATGACCGTCGAGAACGCCCGGTTCCTCCTCGGCGCCGAGCTCTTCGAGAAGCTCCGCCAGGAGCGCGCCTTCTGGTTCTGCCGCTGCTGGTGCCTCTGCGCCTTCCGCTTCGGCTGGTGCCTCGCTCGCTCCCGCACGTTCTTCGACCTGGTCCGCTGCCTGATCGACTACTTCCGCTGCCTGCGCCGCTGCCTCCAGCCGCTCACCTGCCTCCTCACGAAGCCGACCGGGTGCACCGAGGAGTTCCCCAACCCGAACGGCGGCGGGCTCGTGGTAGAGATCGACGGCACCGCCACCGGCGGCGGATTCGACCACTACACCCTGGAATGGCGCAAGGTTGAGGGGGCACCCTGCGCCGATGACACCGGCTGGCAGGCAACCGGCATCAGCTATCCCGGCAGTGGCGCCACCGGCACCGCGCCGGTGGTGGCCGGCACCCTCGGCTGGCTCGACACCACGGCGCTGCCGGCCGGCTCCTACGAAATCCGGCTCTGCGTCTACTCCGCCCTCCCGGGGGTCCCGCGCTGCTGCACCTGCATCCAGTTCAGCCTCTTCAAGCGCCTGGTCTGGATCGACCGGCTGGCCAACGCCCCGGTGCAGACCCCGCCCGGACCCTTCGTCTCCACCGCCCCCATCGTCAGCGGCAATCCCGGCGGGGTGGTCGTGCCGGTCGGTGGCTGCGTAACCGTCAAGGGGAGTGCCTTCGTGGGCGAGTGCAACAACCGCAAGATCAAGTGCTTCGATCTCCGCTTCGGCCTCGGCTGGCTCCCCGGCCCGGGAGAGCTCGGCTTCAATCCGGCCGACTACACCGGATCGCTCCTCTTCCCCTACGGCCCGGTCTGCTACCCCGACCCGAACCCCACGGTGGAGCTCTGGAAACGGGCCCAGTGGAACCAGGTCATCGAGCGGGCGCTCACGACCCATTTCGTGGAGACCGAGGTGGAATTCCTCGGCTCGAAGTTCAAGGTCTGGAAGCTCCAGGATTTCTGCTTCAACAGCGCCGGCCTCCTGCCGGTGGGGGTGAACGACGGGAGCGGCTGCCCCGATCCGCACCACCGCTGCCGCAGCGGCAAGTACACCCTGCTGCTCCAGGTGGAGGACACCCTCGGCAACCTCTTTTACGACACCCAGCAGGTCTGGTTCGACAACAAGCCGATGCAGAACGACGTCCACGTCGCCTTCACCGGCATCGAGGGGCTTCCCGGCTGCTCCGACCTGAAGCTCTCCCAGTTCGTGCCGGGGGGGGCGCCGTGCGGCGCGCCGTGGCCCCGGGGGCTCTTCGGCATCGCCTATGACGAGTACATCGACGAGACCGACATGGCCTACCCGAGCGACAACTTCGACTACTACACCCTCTCCATCACCCGCCAGGGGGGGCCGACGCTGGTAGTGCCGATCACCCCCGACTTCATCGCCTACGGCACCGACCCTTTGCGGGGGACCCAGCGGGTCGGCCAGCCGGGGGTCAGGTGCGAGCCGCTGCCGGCCGTCGGCGGCTGTCCGGCCCCTCCCCTCGTCCCGGCACGGCAGGCGGGGCTCCTCACCCTCCTCGACCTGCGGATCTTCGACGCCGTCTGCGCACCGTCGATCCCGGCGGCCGAGCATTACACGGTCCCGGCCGGCTTCTCCCTCAAGCGGGGCGAATGCTGCGGCTACACCTTCCAGCTCTACGCCCGGGACAAGACCTGGAGCGACGGCTGGAACGGCGGCTACCACCACGCCTGGTCGTCGCCGTGGGCGGTCTGCATCTGCAACGACCTGAGGAGCGAGGAAGGGTAACAACGAACCGCCAACCACACGGAGGTGCACCATGGCAAAGGAAGT
Source organism: Geobacter sp. (assembly GCF_027327745.1). Classification (GTDB taxonomy): domain Bacteria; phylum Desulfobacterota; class Desulfuromonadia; order Geobacterales; family Geobacteraceae; genus Geobacter. The sequence goes on along the minus strand of NZ_DAHVYG010000085.1, from coordinate 55,589 downwards.
CGGCGTCGAATGGGTCAATACCTACGATTGCCTCAATCAGCTCACCCACGAGCACGAGGATGCAGGGGGGTTCTACGACGAACTCGTTAATCACGATGGCTGGGTCGGTTCCTTCAACTGGGGGAACGGCGCCGCCTGGGAACAGGACTTCAAGCGCCCCGACAAGGGGGGGACCGCGGACCAGTGGGTCGACACCGCGGACTTCGTCTACTTCACCGGGCACGGCAGCCCCTGGGGATTCTACTTCCGCTGCGATGTCCCCGACGACAACCTGGTGGAGTGCGACCACTACTCCGGCCCCACCAACGGCGATTTGCGGCTCGGCTATGACGACCTCGAATGGCTCGCCCTGGAGGTCTGCAACACCCTGCAGCTCGACGCAAACCTGGGGGGGACCAACCTCGACGTCTTCGACCGCTGGGCCGAGGCTTTCCAGGGGATGCACACCATCTGCTCCTTCACCACCGTGAGCCTCGATCTGGCGACCCCCGGGCGCTACTTCGCCGCATACCTGGACGGACGCTGGCCCTCGGTCATCTTCGGCATCCCCGAGTGGATGATAGGCCGGATCCCCCTCAAGGTGATCGACGCCTGGTTCGCCATGACGTCGCTGGTCCAGCCGGCCCCCTACGAGGCGGCGGTCCTTTACGCCAACACCCAGGGGACCGACACCCAGAACGACTACATCTGGGACCGGGGACACGTGAGCCCCGACCCGCGCCGGGGAGCCGCCAACTGGTTCAGTTGGACGTGGGTCCCCCACGCCTGCTGAGAGGAGGAAGCAGACATGGCCGATTCTATCTTTCTATACAAGCGGACGACGAAAAGACTGACCCCCGACATCTTCACGAAACTGGCCGCCTCCCTGAACCTCAAGGGGAAGGCGGCTGAGACCGACGAAGCCCTCTTCATCGGCGATGGCACCCGCTCCCTGGCCTTCGCCCGCCCCTGCGCCACCTTTGCCGGTCTCCTCTTCTTCGCCGATCAGTCGGTATCCTGGGGGGAGTGCGCCGAGAAGCCGGTGAGCGAGACGCGGGCCCGGAGCTGGGCCGGCGAACTGCTGAAGAAGTTCGATCTGGCTCCGAAGGGGGGCGACGAGCGGATCCGGCTCGATTTCGACCTGGAGGCGTTCCAGACCGAGGCGGTGGTCTTCAACGGCAAGGAGCGCCGGCTGGTGAAAGCCAAGACCGACGTCATGTCGAAGATCGCCCTCAACGGGGTGCCGGTGGTGGGGCCCCGGGGGAAGGTCCGGATGATCTTCAAGGAAACCGAGCGTCCCGTCATGATGCATGTGGGGCTCTGGGAAGGGTTGGACGTGTTCGAGGAGCGGGAGCTGGTGCGCGAGCACGACGTGTTGCGCGCGGTGCGCGAGGGGCTTGCCCGGCGGGACGAGTGCGGAAAGAGGCCTTACGACATCCGCGACGTGAGGCTCGTCTACTTTGCCGACGAATACCGGGGTGGCCCCGATCTCCTGGCCCCCGAGTACCACGTGGAGGTGGAGTTCCGTGACCCGCGCCGCACGGAGAAAGAGCAGATCCAGGGGCCGCGCCAGGTGGTCCGGCTGCCGGCGTACCGGTAAGGGGACAGGGAGCGTTTTCCGGCTTTCCGGGTCCAATAATCCAAGGAGACCTACCATGCAATTCGATCTCTCTACGATTCCCTAAGTCCGACAGACCCCTAGACGCCAGAGGTTAAGAAACTGTGAGCGACAACGCCATCTACCTGACCCTGGTGGTGATGACCATCCTCCTCCCCCTGGTCCCCGCCGTCATCATCTACCGGTTTCTCCCCTCCCGAACGTTCGTCAGGGGGCCGTTCAAGGGGTTGAACGTCCAGCTCTCGGGGGCGTTCGCCGGCTATTTCCTGCTCGTGCTGGTCATGACGGGCTTCATTACAACCCGCCCCAAGACCTACGAGGTATGGACGATCAAGGGGAAGGCGGTGATGGCGAACCCCGGGGATACGCTGGTCGAATCCGACATATCGGTGCGGCCGAATGCCGTGACGTTTTTCGGCGACGGGAGCTTCGTCCTAGACGTCCCGGTGAGGCGTAACCAGGCGGGCAAACTCGATTTTCCGACCCTCGTTCTGCACCACGACGGTTACGAATCGGTATACGTTCCGCTCGGGGACAAGCGGTACGCGTTCGGCGGCCCGGGACTCACGGTGGAAACGGACAAGGGGGGCAAGACCAAGCTGATTGCCGAGCAGATAAGGCTGCAGCGCTCCAGCGTTCCGTACATGGGAAGAAACACGGGGAGACCGGCACAATGAGAGTCAGAACCACACTGGCAGCATGGGGAGTGGTGCTTTCCGTCGTTTTCGGAAGTGCCCAGTGGGCGGAGGCGCAGACGGTCCGCGGAAGGATCGAGCGCTGGACCCCGTACGGCATCTACCCGGCAACCGCCATGGCCGTGACGCTCTTCTCCAGGGACAGGGGGCGGTCCTACCCCGCGTACACCGACAACCAGGGGTTCTACTACCTCCAGAACATCCCGCCGGGAAACTACGTCCTGGAGGTATGGGTGGGGCAACTGCCAGTCACCAGGCCGGTCAGTGTCCTCAACCGCCCGTACAACGACATCCCCCCGATCCGGGTGCGCTGAGACCGGACCGCGGAAGGCGCGCGACAAATCAGCAAAACCGTCAGCATGGGGCATATCAGGAGGATACCAGCATGGCCGCGCTCAAGATCTTCTGGCAACCGAACGGCTTCACCCTCGACAGCATCGGCACGCAGCGCTACCTGCGCCACTCCGACGGCGATACGCCGGTCATCTCCGTCTCCATCCGGATGCTCAGCATCGACACCCCCGAGGTCCACTACCCCGGAACCACCGCCCCCTCGAAGCACGACGCGCGGCTCGCGGAACTCGCCGACTGGATCGCGGCCGGGAAGGCGCCGGTCTCGCCGGAGATGGCCGCCTACCTGGCGCCGCGCCTTGCCACCGGCGACGCCGGAAGCCGCCACCAGCGCCAGGGGGAGCAGGCCAGCGAGGCGTTCCAGGCCCTCATCGACGACCTGCTCCGCCGCCCCACGGGGACGTTTCGCCCCCTCTTCGTCCGGACCGCGGACCGTCCCTTCGACCAGTACGGCCGGCTCCTCGCCTACATCGCCCCCGAGTATACGGCGGCCGAGCGGGCGAACATGACCCGGCACGAGCGGGCCACCTTCAACCTCCTGATGGTCGAGTCCGGATGGGCGGCGCCGTTTCTCATCTACCCGAGCCTTCCCGGCCAGGCCGACCTCGATATCTTCCACCAGGCGGGCGAGGAGGCGGTGACCCAGGGGAAAGGGGCGTGGGCCGATCCGCTGATGCTGGCCGGCTACGAATTCCGCATGGCCTACCGGCTCTGGGAGGTGACGGGGAAGCTCGTGCGCGGAACAAAGCTCACCGGTAAGGAACGCACCTGCTGGGTCACCCGTTACTGCGCCGACATGATGACCGGCCTCCTCCACGGCCCCGAGGAGTACATCAGGGTGAAGCCCCAGCACCGGCTCTTCATCTGGCCCGAGGATGTCCGCGCCGCCGTGGCCGCGCTGAACCTGGCGCCGGCGTGAGTTAGCCGCAGCAGAAAGAGGGCGTTCTGAGCGGAGCAGACCCCGTCCAACTGCCGAATTCAGGATTCGTGAATCATCGTCACTGTCATCAGGGAGGGGAACCATGGGCTATCACTTCAGAAATCTCGTCTTCGAGGGAGGAGGGGTCAAGGGGGTCGCCTACTTGGGGGCCCTGGCGGTGCTCCGGGAGAAGGGGATCCTCGACGGCATAACCCGGGTGGGGGGGACCTCGGCCGGCGCCATCACCGCACTGCTGGTCGGCCTCGGCTACGGGCCGGACCAGATCGAGGCGGAGGTCCGTTCTCTCGACTTCAAGAAATTCCTCGACGACTCCTTCGGGATCGTCCGCGACACCGACCGCCTCCTGAATGACTTCGGCTGGTACAAGGGGGATGCCTTCCGGGAGTGGACCGGACGGATAATCGGCCAAAAGACCGGCAACAGCGAGTCGACCTTCGGCGACGTGGCGGGGATGAAGGAGGCGAAGGGGTTCCGCGATCTATACTTCATCGGAACGAACCTCTCCACCGGCTTCGCCGAGGTCTTCTCCGCCGAGCACACCCCGAGGATGTGCGTAGCCGATGCCGTCCGGATCTCCATGTCGATCCCCCTCTTCTTCGCGGCGAAGCGGGGGATCCGGGGGGACGTCTACGTGGACGGCGGCGTTCTCGACAACTACCCGGTGAAGCTCTTCGACCGCCAGAAGTACGCGGAGGCCCACGCCCACCCCACCGACTACTACGCCGAGCGCAACGAGCTCCTGAGCCAGTCGGGGAAGACGGTGAGCCCTTACATCTACAACGAGGAGACCCTCGGCTTCCGCCTCGATTCCGCCTCGGAGATCGCCGTCTTTCGCGACCAGGCCGAACCTCCCCACCGGCCGATCGGCGACTTCTTCGACTACGTGAAGGCGCTCGTCGCCACCGTCCTCAACGTCCAGGAGGGACAGCACCTCCACAGCGACGACTGGCAGCGGACCATCTACATCGACACCCTCGACGTGGGGGCCACCGACTTCGATATCACCGACGACAGGAAGAACGAGCTGGTCGCCTCGGGACGCACCGGCGCGGAGCACTACTTCGCCTGGTACGACAACCCCGGGAACACGCCGGTGAACAGACCGGGGTAGTCTGCCCCGGAAATGAATGCACGTCATCCACAAAAGGAGACCCGATGAAACCAACCTTTCCCACGGTAATCCGGCAGACGCTCATCCTCATCGTCATCCTCGTGGCAGCCGTCGCGCTCCAGGGGTGCGGCGCCGTTCTCACCTCGTCGCAGGTGAAGGAGGTGGCCACCTTCGCCAAGGCGGCCAAAGATTACGGCACCTTCCCCGGCGCCGTGATCCAGGCTCACGCCGATCTGCGGGCGGAGCAGAAGATCCTCGAAGCGACCACCTTCGCCAGCGGTGACGCGGCGCTGCGCCAGGTGGAGGCGGCCGTCGACATCCGCCGCGAGCTGGAGCAGCGCGCCACGGCGGCGGACAACGCCCTCGGCGTCCTGAACGATTACGCCGGACTCCTCGTGAAGCTCACCGCCGGCACCTACACCAACGACCTCCAGGGAAGCGCCGAGAGCCTCGGACGGTCCGTTGACAAGGGGATCGCGAGCTACAACAAGCTGCGGGGGACGAACCTGGAAAGCTTCGGCGCCCTGGCCGCCGCCGGCGTGCGGGAGGCCGGCGGCGTCTACATTCGCCACAAACAGGCCCGGGCGCTGAAACGGGCGGTCACCAGCGCCGATCCGGTGGTGGAGGCGATGATTTCCGAGGTCGAGAAGCTCCTCGCCCTCTACCTCTCGCCGGCGGACCTCAAGGACATGAAGCTCACCATCACCGCCGCCGCAACGCCGCCGGAGCAGCTCGACCTGATCCGGAACGTGGCGGCGGACCTCCGGGAGAGCTACAAAAGGATCGCCGACACCGCCGGCGGAAAGCAGCAGATCGAAGCGGTGGCGCTCGTCGTCGACGGCCTCGGCGATGCCGACGACACCGTCCAGCTGGCGATGAAGGCGCTCCGGGCGGCAGAAACGTTCCGCGCCGCCCACCGGGCTCTGGCGCAGAACGTAACCGAGCGACGCTGGCTCAAGGGCTCCATCGAGCAGGTGAAGGCCCTCGTGGACGAGGTGAACGAGGCGAACAGGCTCAGGAAGAAGCTGAAAAGTAACTAACTGATCATCAGGGAGATAAATCATGGCAAACACCGAACGCCTCATCGTCCTGCAGAAAGTGCGCGAGGCCAAGAAGGCTGCGGGCGACGCCCGCACCGCCCCCGGCCTCACCGCCGACCAGCGGGCGCTCTTCGAGAACCTCTACGTCGACCTGGACAACCAGGAAGATGTCATCATCACCCAGGCCCTCGACGAGCGGATCGACGCCCTGCGGGCGGCAGGTAGCCGGCTGGAGGCGGTGGCGCAGCAGATCACGAAGGAGATGCAGAAGCTGGAGAAGGTGGCCGAGGTGGTCGACAAGGCGGCCAAGGCGATCAAGATCCTCGCCGACATCGCCGGCCAGGCGGGAAGTCTCGTCACGCTGTGAGAAAGGAGACAGCGCCGGCGCGGTTCCGCAAGGGTCTCATGCTGGAAGCTGATTAACACTGATCTTCCGCTAAAGCATTCCCCCTCCCTTCAATGGGAGGGGGCTAGTACTTTGAAACATCTACCCCCCCCTCGATCCCCCCTTAACAGGGGGGAAGCCTTTAAGCCTCCCCTGTCAAGGGGAGGTTTGGAGGAGTTAGATACGAAAACTTAAATGTTACAATGCACTAGGGGGAGGGTGAAAAATGATACGTATTAATCAGTGAGTTGCACCCCCACCCCCTCCCTCCCCCATCAAGGGGGAGGGAGGATTCTGATCAAGCGGAAGATTGGTTCTAATCAGGTGTTAGGCAGCAGTTTTTACTTCCTGACTACGATGTCTTTCTTCGTGCTTTCGACGATAGCCACCAACTCCTCCTGCTCCTTCGCGGGCACCCCATAGTTGTTCATCACTCGGCGGAAATCCGCAAGCATGGCCTGCCACTCCTTCTCGCTGATATTGAGATGTGCGTGGGACTCCTTCATCCCGCGGCCTGTGTATTTGCACGGACCGCCGGTCTGCTGGCAGACTAAAGCCGTGACGTGATACTTCAGGCCAGCCGCTGGCACACGCTCCCTGGCTGCCTTGATTGCCGGGTTGGCGTTGAGCACATCGTTCACAAGCAATAGATCGATGAATGTGTCCACCACGACGGAGATCGGGTAGACTCCTCCGAGCCTGTCGTAGAGGGATTTTGCCGGCTGCGCCTCAGCGGCTTGGACGGCACCTGCCGCAAGTAGTACAGCCAAAATGCCCGCGAGTATGACTGTTCTTAGAAAAGACCGTGTTTTGAGCATGACACTTCCTCCATCTCGCCGCGCATCGCGGTAGTGTATTCAATTCTCGACCTGATTAGCCCCCGACCATTTGGGCGAAGAAGGCCTGGGCGCCCTGTTGGATTTCCTGCGGCGTCAGATCCTTGATATGGGTGGCAAGGGTCCAGCTGTAGCCGAAGGGGTCCTGCACGGCACCGGCGCGGTCCCCCCAGAACATGTCTTGGACGGGCATCCGGGCCTCGGCGCCTGCTTCAACGGCCCTCCTGAAAGCCTCGTCGACGTTCTCCAGATAGATGTAGAAGCTGACGGGAGAGCCACCAATGGTTTCCGCGCTTTTGCAGGGCTCCTGCGGATGCTCTTCGCCCATCATGAGGATCGAGCTGCCGATCCGGAGCTCGGCGTGCATCACCCCCTTGCCGTCGGGCCCCGGCATGGCGAAGAGCTCCTCCGCGCCAAATGCCCGTTTGTAGAATTCCAAGGCCTTACGGGCATCCTTGAACATGAACATCGGTGTAACAGTGTGAAAACCTTCCGGAATCGGTCTTGTCATGGCGATCCTCCTTAGTGGTGTTGTGGGAAAATCTGGGGTCGTGGGAAAATCTGGGGTCACTACGCGTCTATAACAATGTAGACGCTTCTCCGGGACAGGAGCCCAACATGATCGAGGGGGCGAAGTGTGCCCCCCTCAGAACCCATGGAGGTTCTCCACCGGCACGGCGAGCTTCGCCCCCCTGATCCGCTCGATGGTCTTCGCCACCACGTCGGTGTCGTTGTCGAAGGAGCCGTGAGCCAGGGGGATGTACTCGTGGCCGTCGAAGACCTTGGCCCGCTCTTTGGTGTGGATCCGCACCGTCCCCATTCCCCCCATGAACGCCTGCCACTGCTCCACGTCCCGCCGCTTCGATCCGATCCAGATGTCCTGGGCCGTCACGGCCGGGTCCCACGCCCCCTCCATGCCGAGGATCGGCATCTTGTGCACCTCCTCCAGGGCGCGGCTCACCAGGTAGAGGAGCGACTTGCCGTAGGGGCCGACCGTGTCGGCCTGCTCCCGCTCGTCGCTCAGGATGTCGAAGAAGAGCCGTTCCTTCCCGATGATCCCCCGCTGCGCCGCCGGCACGTAGTGGTCGAGGGCGAAGCCGACGGTGCAGGCCGGGGCGAAGAGGCTCACCGTCTCCACGGCGAGCTTCTTCGGGGCGAACCGGTCGAGGAGGTGGCCGTGGAGGATGGAGCCGGCCGAGTGCCCCACCAGGTGGATCTCCAGGTTCGGGAGCTCCTTCTTCAGGTCGGCCAGGCACCCCGCCAGGAGGAAGAGGCCGGCGTCGCGTTCGGCGGCCGCCGCGGCATTCTGCTTCATCTGCATCCAGACCGGCTTGACGAGGAGGTGCTCGCACGCCGCCTCCACGGTCCGGTCCTTCGCCTCCTGGAGGGCGCTGCTGATGTCGGACCAGAGCCCCCGGGAGGGCTCGGCCGGGCCGGCGAACTTCGCGACCGCGTCTTCCAGCATCCCGGAGATGCTCTCGCCGAAGCCGGTCCGCCAGGTGACGAAGAGGGGATAGATGCCGTTGGCGCTGAAGTAAGGGGCCATGACCCGGATCCGCTTGAGGGAGGTCTCCTCGTTGTTGAGCCCGCCGTGGGCGTAGATGGCGAGCTTCGGCGTCGTCTGGTTCCTGAGCCAGTCGAGGGGAAGGGTGAAGGCTGCCTCCCGGACGGCGCCGGCGGCGTCGGCCACGTCGAGGAAGCGGTTGATGGGGCGGCCGTCGTTGCCGAGGACCACCGTCCGCTCGTAGGCGGCGTTCTCGTCCAGGGGCTCGGCGGCACTCCGGGCATAGGTGAAGGGGGCCCGCACGCTGTCGGGGCGCCACGACCAGGAGGCCTTGCCGTTGGCCACCTCCTGGAGGGTCATGCTGCTGCGGGTCCGGATCTGCGCCGCCACCTCCATCGGCGCGCCGAGCACCGACACCCAGGCGTCGGTGCCGTGCTGGATCCAGTCCTCGTAGGTGAGGATGGCGAAGCCGTGGTATCCCCAGACCGCCCCCCACGAGTTCTGGACGATGAACCCCCGGGGGGTGTAGCCGATCATGGCGTAGGCGTGCCCGCCGGTCTCCCCGTCCACCATGGGAATTTCCGGGATGGTCGCCGAGCTGTCGAGGAACCACCCGGCGTGGACGGAGGAGGAGACGTAGATCGCCCCCACCTCGCGGATCGCCGCCTGCATGTCGGCCACCGAGTCCTTGTCGATCCGGTAGTAGGCCCCGAGGGGACGCCGCGCCGCGTCCTGCTGCCATCCCTCCTTCGGCTTCACGAACTTCGCCTTGTAGGGCCAGAACTTTTCGGCGCAGACGCCGTGGCGGTGCCACCCCTTCATGGCGCCGCGGCAGCTCGACCCTTCGTAATCCTCGCCGGGCCATTCGTCGTAGATCCGCGCCATGTGGTAGAGCATCCGCGGGCTCACCCGGAGGACCTTTCCCCCCTTCCTGTCGTTCTTGAGGACCGTCTCCAGGTGCTTTCGCCACTGGAGGTAGTTGATCACCGCCGCCAGCCCGAAGCCGGTGCAGGCCCCCTCCCGCCCCTGGTCGAGGACGAGGCCGTGGACCTTCGTGTAGTCGGCAAGGTAGGTGCCGATGAACTCCGGGTCGGGATACTGCTCGGGGAGTGAGACGAGGGGGGGATTGTAGATGCGGTCGCGGTAGTCGATGCGGTCGGGACGGGCGTCGAATGTCCGTCCCCGGATCTCTTTCGTCGGCATGGCAGCCTCCTTTCCACCAATCCACGGGAATGGAAATACATTAAGAAGAGGATGCCATACTTTGCTGACAGGGCAAGTCAAGCGCTCTTGACATTCATTTTCAATTGATTATACTGAAAGCAGGAAAACCTATCTCACGGAAAGGGGTGTTGAATCATGAGACGGCACACGGAACTCAGAACAGAAACCCCGAGAAGTACCGGGGAATCGGTGAGCGTGAAACGTCAAACCGGGTCTGAAGCTAAGGCGATGACCACGGGAAGAAGCGAAAGAACAAAGGGCGAAGTAAGCATCCTCTCGCCGCTGAGGGAGATGGAGCGGTGGTTTGAAGAGTCGTTCAACCGGCCGTTCGTCGGGATGAGCTGGTTGCCTCTGCGGCATATGCTCCACGATCTGGGGGGCGGCATGGAGATGATGCCGGCGGTCGACATGTTCGAGGAAGGCGGGAACCTGGTCGTGAAGGCCGAGCTCCCCGGTATGTTGAAAAATGACATCAATCTCCGGATCGTCGACAACAACCTTATCATCTCCGGTGAAAAGAGCACCGAAGAGAAGATCGAACGGAGCAACTTCCTGCGGCTCGAACGCTCCCACGGCTCCTTCAGCCGGACCCTCGGCCTCCCCGAGGGGCTCGATACGGAGCACATCAAGGCGAGCTTCAAAGACGGGGTGCTCGAAGTGCGGATCCCGAGAACCGAGACCAGCACGGTCCGGCAGATCACCGTGGAGTAATGAGCGGTGACAAAGGGCAGAACGCCCGGGGGAAGCGGAAAGCTTCCCCTCTTTTTTTGCGTCGAAAGGATTGCGCCTTGCGCCACGCAGACGTACAATCACCGCCATCGCCCCATATCACTCCCCGCGTCAAGGAGTTCCCATGTCGAACCTCGCCCTCTTTCTCCTCATGATGTGCGGCGGCGCCATCCTCGCGCTCCAGCCATCCATCAACGCCCGGCTCGCCCAGAAGATAGGGGTCATCGAGAGTTCCTTCGTCTCCTTCGCCGTGGGGACCATCGCCCTGGCCGCGGCGGTCTCCCTGTTCGGCCGCGGAAGCCTCCGCTCCCTCCCGGGCGCGTCATGGTGGGAGCTGACCGGCGGGCTCCTCGGCGCGGTCTTTGTCACCCTCACCATCGTGGTCGTGCCGCGGCTCGGCACCGCCGCCACCATGGCCGCCATCATCGCCGCCCAGCTCACCACGGGGCTCGTGATGGACCAGCTCGGCCTCTTCGGTTTCCGGGGCGCTCCCCTGGACGCCAGGCGGATCGCCGGGGCCATCATCCTCATGGCAGGGGCAGCGCTGATCTACCGGCGCTGACCGCCAACCGCAAATCAATGGGCACCCCGAACCACGAAATCCCCCGCGTTACTGCCGATCTGCGCACCATCGCCTTCTTCGAGGCGACCAAGGGTCTCCTCGTCATCCTGGCGGGGCTCGGGCTTCTCTCCCTCATCCATCGCAACGTCCAGGCCATCGCCGAGGAGATCGTCCGGCACCTCCACCTGAACCCGGCGAGCCGCGTTCCCCGCATCTTTCTCGAAGCGGCCGGGGAGGCCGAGGGTGGGCGGCTCCGGCTGCTGGCTCTCGGCGCCTTCGGCTACGCCACCCTTCGCTTCGTCGAGGCGTGGGGGCTCTGGCGCGGCCGGGCGTGGGCCGAGTGGCTCGGCATCGTCTCCGGCGGCATCTACCTCCCCGTCGAGATCTACGAGCTCTTCCTCTCCGTCACGCCGGTCAAGATCGGCATCTTCCTCGTAAACCTCACGGTGGTGGCGGTGCTCGTCCATGCCCGGATCGCGGCGCGGCGCCCGGGCTCTTCACCACCTCCGCAAGATCCGGGTGGATAATCGCGGCCGGTTCGGCTATCGTTTCTCCGTGTTATCAGGTGCTTTTTACAGGTGAAAGGAGATGGCGATGAGCAGAGGACTCGACCGACTTGCCCGCGATTACGCCCGCATCGAGGAAGCGATCCGCTTTCTTGAGGCGAATTTCCGGCGTCAGCCTTCCCTGGAGGAGGTCGCCGCCCACGTCGGCCTGAGTCCGTTCCACTTCCAGCGCTGCTTCCGCCGCTGGGCGGGGGTCACCCCCAAGCAGTTCCTCCAGTACCTCACCGCCGGCTATGCCAAGGAGCTGCTGCGGCAGTCGCACAGCGTCCTCGACACCTCCCTCGACTGCGGTCTCTCGGGACCCGGCCGGCTCCACGACCTCTTCGTCACCCTCGAAGCCCTCACTCCCGGCGAGTACAAGGCGCTGGGGGCGGGGCTCGCCATCCGCTGCGGCTTCCACCCCACCCCCTTCGGCATCTGCCTCGTGGCGGTGACTGACCGCGGGATCTGCGCACTGCGCTTCGTTTCCGACGACGGCCGCAAGGCGGCTCTGGCCGAACTGCAACGGGAATGGCCCCGGTCGGAGTTCAGGGAGGATCGCCGGGAAACGGGGGAAATCGTCCGCCGGCTCTTCGGCGCCGAACCGCCACTGCGGGATCTCCCCCTCGCCGTCCTGGTGAAGGGAACCAACTTCCAGATCAAGGTCTGGGAGGCGCTTCTGCGCATTCCCGCGGGGGTGGCGGCAAGCTATGGCGAGATCGCGCGGCTGGCAGGCGCCCCCCGCGCATCGCGGGCCGTGGGAAGCGCCATCGGCGCCAACCCCGTCGCCTTCCTGATCCCCTGCCACCGGGTGCTCCGGGAGTCGGGAGCCATCGGCGGCTACCGCTGGGGGACGGCGCGCAAGCGGGCGATCCTCGCCTGGGAGACGGCCCGGCTGCGGGAAGCGGAGTGATCCGACCTTTCCCACACACACAACAAAAGCCCGTCAGCATGCACTGACGGGCTTTTGTGCTTTTCACCTGACGGGGCCTTACCCTCCCCCGCCCCCGAGCACCCGGTAGAGGGTCACCAGGTTGGCCAGCCGGGAGAGCCTTGCGGTGATCAGGTTCTGCTGGGCGCCGTAGAGGGAGCGCTGGGAGTCAAGGACCTGCAGGTAGCTGTCGACCCCCTTTTCGTAGCGGGCCTGGGAGAGCTTGTGGCTTTCGGCGGTGGCGTCGGTGAGGGACTGCTGGGCCGCCACCTGCTCGTCGATGGTCCCCCGCTGGGCGAGGGCATCGGCCACCTCGCGGAAGGCGGTCTGGATCGCCTTCTCGTACTGGGCCACGGCGATGTCCCGGTCCACCTCCGCCACCTTCAGGTTGGCCTGGTTGGCGCCGGCGGTGAAGATCGGCAGCGTTATCCGCGGCGCGAAGCTCCAGATGAAGGAGCCGGGCTTGAAGAGGCCGGACAGTTCGCCACTGCCCGTGCCGATTGAGCCGGTCAAGGTGATCCGCGGGAAAAACGCCGCCCGGGCCGCGCCGATGTTGGCGTTGGCCCCCTTCAGGAGGTTCTCGGCCTGGAGGATGTCGGGACGGCGGAGCAGCACGTCGGACGGGAGCCCCGGCGCCACATCCTTCAGGGCGGTGAGGGCCTCGGAGAGGGCCGCCGGAAGGAGCTCCGCCGGCACGGGGGAGCCGACCACGAGGCTCAGGGCATTCTCGTCCTGGGCCACGAGGGTCGTGTAGCGGGCGATGTCGACCCGGGCCGCGTCAACGCTGGTCTGGGCCTGGTGGAGGTCGAGGGCGGAGGAGACGCCGGCCTCGAAGCGGCTCTTGGTGAGCTTGTAGGATTCCTGCTGGTTCGCCAGGGTCTCCCGGGCCAGCTGCAGCCGCTCCCGGTCGGCGGCCAGGGTCAGGTAGCCGACCGCGACCTCCGAAACGAGGCTGATCTGGACGCTGCGGCGGGCCTGCCCGGTGGCAAGAAATTGCTCCAGGGCCTGATCTTTCAGACTGCGCACCCGGCCGAAGAGGTCGAGCTCGTAGGAGCTGGCGCCGAGACTGACGTTGTACTGCTCAACGGTCACTGCGGGATTGGAGCCAAAGGAGCCCGACGACAGACGCTGTATATTGCCGGCGGCGGTGGCGTCCACCTTCGGGAAGAGATCGGAGCGCCGGATCTGGTACTGGGCCCGGGCGCGCCCGATGTTGAGGACCGCCACCCGCAGGTCGCGGTTGTTCTCCAGGGCCAGGGCGATCAGCTTGCGGAGCTTTTCGTCGACGAAGAACTCCTGCCACGGGATGTCGGCCACCGGTTTTTCGGCTTTCGCCGCACCTTCCTTGTAGGCCGGGCCGCTCGGCCAGGCGGCCGGGACGGGGGCGGGCGGCTGTTCATACTCCGGCGCCATGGTTGCGCAGCCGGTCAGGCCGACTGCAACGGCGATAATTGAAATGCCTCTACGGATCATTGCGTTATCTCCGAATATCAGAGTAGGGGCAAACCTTGTGTTTGCCCTTTTCGGCATGCGCGAGAATACGGGCGCTCACGAGGATCGCCCCTACCGAAACATCTCCTCTCTCTGCAGCGCTTGTCAGATTCATCAGTTCACCTCCTGGGGGTCGGCTGTCGCGGCAACCGGAACGGGAGCCGGCTTCCTCGCAAAGATGCGGGAAACCAGGACGAAGAAGAACGGGATAAAGATCAGGTCGATGAAGGTGGCCGAGAGAAGCCCGCCGGTGACGGCGGTGCCGATGGCGTTCTGGGCCGCGGCCCCGGCCCCCTTGGTGAGGGCCAGCGGCAGGGTACCGAAGAAGAATGCCAGCGAGGTCATGACGACCGGCCGCAGCCGGATCTTCACCGCCGCCAGGGTCGCCTCCACCAGCTCGTGCCCCTGGCGGAGCTGCTCCTTGATGAACTGGATGATCAGGATCGCGTTCTTGGTCGAAAGCCCCACGGTGGTGAGAAGCCCGATCTGGAGATAGATGTCGTTGGGGAACATCCGCAGCTTCACCGCCGCCACCGCCCCCACCAGTCCCAGGGGGAGCATCAGGAGGTTGACGAAGGGGATGGTCCAGCTTTCATACAGGGCGGCCACGGCAAGGAACACCACCAGGAGCGAGATGGCGTAGAGGGCCGGGGCCTGGGCGCCGGCATGCTTCTCCTCGTAGGAGAGGCCGGTCCACTCGTACCCGATGCCGGGGGGGAGCTGGGCCGCCATCCGCTCCATCTCAGCCATCGCCTCGCCGGTACTCACCCCCGGCGCCGCCTGTCCCAGGACCTCCACGGAGGGGATGCTGTTGTAGCGCTCAAGGCGCGGCGAACCGTACTGCCAGCGGGCGGTGGCAAAGGCCGAGAACGGAACCATTTCCCCGTTGTTGTTGCGCACATACCAGCTATTGATATCTTCCGGCAGCATCCGCGCCCGGGGCTCCGACTGGAGGTAGACCTTCTTGACCCGGCCGTTCTGGATGAAGTCGTTCACATAGGAACTCCCCCAAGCGGTGGAGAGGACGCTGTTGACGTCGGCCAGGGAGACCCCCAGGGCACCGGCGCGCACGTCGTCGATGTCGAGCTTGAACTGGGGCGAATCGTCCTGGCCGTTGGGGCGCACCGCCACCAGCTTGGGGTTTTTCATGGCCATGCCGAGGAGCTGGTTGCGCGCCTCCATCAGCTTTTCATGACCGAGCCCGCCGCGGTCCTGAAGCTGCAGGTCGAAACCGTTGGCGACCCCCAGTTCCAGCACCGCCGGCGGGGAAAAGGCAAAGGCGAGACCGTCCCGGATGCGGGAGAAGGCCTGCATGGCCCGGCCGGCAATGGCCTTCGCCTTCAGTTCCGGGGAATTGCGCAGTTTCCAGTCCTTGAGCTTCACCCAGGCGAGCCCCATGTTCTGGCCCCGGCCGGCAAAGCTGAACCCGGCCACAGTGATGATCCCTTCCACCGTTTTGGACTCCTTCTGCAGGAAATGCTGCTCCATCTGCCCCAGGACTTGCATGGTCCGTTCCTGGGTAGCGCCGGCGGGAAGCTGCACCTGGCAAATGAGGAATCCCTGATCCTCATCGGGGAGGAACGCCGTGGGGAGATGGAGGAAAAAGAACGCCATGGCGGAAACGATGCCGCCGTACACCACCAGGTAGCGCACCGGCTTGCCGAAAGAGCGGCCGACGATCCCCTCGTACTTTCTCCGACAGAAGTCGAATGCCCGGTTGAACCTGCGGAAGAACGGGCAGAACCAGCCGCTCTCGCACGCCTCGTGCCCCTTGGTCATCGGCTTGAGGATGGTGGCGCAGAGGGCCGGCGTCAGGATCTGGGCCACGAAGACCGACAGGATCATGGCGGAGATGATGGTGATGGAGAACTGGCGGTAGATGACCCCGGTGGAGCCGCCGAAAAAGGCCATCGGGAGGAAGACCGCCGAGAGGACGGTGGCGATCCCCCAGAGCGCCCCGGTGATCTGCCCCATGGACTTGACGGTGGCGTCATGGGGGGAGAGCCCCTCCTCGGTCATGATCCGCTCCACGTTCTCGACGACCACGATGGCGTCGTCCACCAGGAGGCCGATGACGATGACCAGAGCGAACATGGTCAGGGTGTTGATGGAGAAGCCGCTGGCCGCCAGCACCCCCATGGTCCCGAGGAGCACCACCGGCACGGCGATGGTCGGGATCAGGGTGGCCCGGATGTTCTGCAGGAAGAGGAACATGATGATAAAGACCAGGCAGACCGCCTCCACCAGGGTCCGCACCACCTCTTCGATGGAGATCTTGACGAAGGGGGTGGAGTCGTAGGGGTAGACTACCTTGACGCCGGGAGGGAAGTACTTGGAGAGTTCGGCCATCTTGGCCTTGACCCGGTTTCCCGTCTCCAGGGCGTTGGCCCCGGCCGCCAGACGGATTGCCATCCCCCCCACCGGTTTGCCGTTGTAGAACGACTGGATATCGTAGTTCTCGGTACCGATCTTGCTCACCGCCACGTCCTTCAGCCGAACGGTGGAGCCGTCGCTGTTGGTCCGGAGCACGACATTGTCGAACTGGTCCGGCGTCTGCAGGAGAGTGCGCGCTGTGATGGTGGCGTTCAGTTGCTGCCCCTGGACGGCGGGAGTACCGCCGAACTGGCCGGCGGATACCTGGGCGTTCTGGGCCTGCAACGCGGCGATCACGTCGTTGGTAGTCAGGTGGTAGTTGTTGAGCCTGGTCGGGTTCAGCCAGATCCGCATGGCGTTCTGGGTGCCGAACAGCATGAGTTCACCCACCCCGTCCAGGCGGCTGACGATGTCCTGGAGGTTGGAGACCATGTAGTCGGTCAGGGCATTGCGATCCATGGAGCCGTCTTCCGACACGAGGCCGACGATCATCAGGAAGTTGCGGGTGGACTTGACCACCTGTATCCCCTGGCGCTGCACGATCTGCGGCAGGAGCGGCACGGCCAGCTGCAGTTTGTTCTGCACCTGCACCTGGGCGATATTCGGGTCGGTCCCCGCCTTGAAGGTCAGAGTGATGGAAACCGCCCCGGCCGAGTCGCTCGTGGAGGACATGTAGATCAGGTTGTCGATCCCGTTCAGCTTCTGTTCGATGACCTGGGTGACCGTGTCCTGCACGGTCTGGGCGGAGGCCCCCGGATAGACGGCGTTGATGGCGATCTGCGGCGGTGCGATGGGGGGGTACTGGGAGACCGGCAGGGTCTTGATCGCCAGCAGGCCCGCCAGCATGACCATGATGGCGATCACCCAGGCGAAGATCGGTCTGTTTATGAAAAAGCGGGACATGGAGGGGCTCCTTTATGTGTTCGAAAGTCCCCCTTTGAAAAAGGGGGATTTAGGGGGATTTCGCTTTGGAGTCAAGAGCAAATCCCCCCCTCCCCCCTTTTTCAAAGGGGGGAGAGGTTACTTCTTTCCTGCGATGGCGGGAGCCGCCTCCGGCTTGGCGCCGAACGGTACGACCTTCACCGGCGTCCCCGGCTTTGCCCTCTGGAGCCCTTCGAGAATCACCTGGTCCCCCGCCTTGAGCCCGTCGCTCACCAGCCAGCTGTCGCCGACGGTCCGGGCGACCGTGATGGTCCGGGGCTCCACCTTGTTTTCGGCCCCCACCACCATGACCATCGCCTCACCCTTCGGGTTCCGGCTGACCCCCCGCTGGGGCACCAGGATCGCCTGCGGGCTTACCCCATCCTCCACGATGGCGCGCACGAACATGCCGGGGAGGAGGGTCTGCTTCGGGTTCGGGAAGACCGCCCGCAGGGTGATGGAGCCGGTCCCCTGGTCCACGGTCACCTCCGAGAACTTCAGGGTCCCCGTCAGCGGATAGGGAGTGCCGTCCTCCAGCAGAAGCTTCACCCGCGCCTGGGCGGCCCCGTCGTGTTTCAGAAGCCCCGTGGCGAGGCTCTGCTTCAGCTTCAGCAGCTCGGCGCTGGACTGGGTGACATCCACGTACATGGAGCTGAGTTGCTGGATGGTGGCAAGCGCCGTGGGTTGATTGGCGGTGACGAGCGCCCCGTCGGTCACGGTGGAACGGCCGATCCGCCCTGAAATGGGGGCGGTCACCTTGGTGTAGGCGAGGTTGATGCGGGCCGTCTCCACCGCCGCCTTGGCGGCCGCTACGTCGGCCTCGGCCTGCTTGAGGGCGGCGCTGGCGTCATCATAGTCCTGCTGGCTCACCGCCTTGATCTTCACCAGGTCCCGGAACCGCTCCTCCTTGAGCCGGGCCGGGATCAGGTTGGCCTCGGCCCGGGCCAGGGTTGCCCTGGCGCTGGCAAAGGCCGCCTGGTAGGTCGAAGGATTGATCTGGTACAGGACCTGTCCCGCCTTCACGTCGGCCCCCTCGGTGAAGAGGCGCTTCTGGATGATGCCGCTCACCTGGGGTCGCACCTCGGCAATCAGGTGGGGGGAGGTGCGGCCGGGAAGTTCCGTGGTCAGCGCCACCCGTTCCGGCTTGACCGCGATCACCCCCACTTCGGGGGGGCCGCTGGGGGGCGGAGCGGCGGTGGTTTTCCCGCCACAGCCGGCTACCAGCAGTCCGGCAGCCAGGAGACCCGCCACGGTAATCAGTCGAGTTCTGTACGTCACTTGCATAGGCACCTCTGTCATGTGAAGAAATTGCCGTCCAATCGGCCAGTCACTTGTCTTTTTTCACGAAGGCGATGATCGCCGTCAGCGCCCAGACCGCCATCGTAAGAACGATAAAAAAGGTCATCCGCGCGTCCTTTGCAGAGGGGTTCACCAGTCGCCCCCCGAAATCAGAATGAACATTCATTCTGATTGCTCCGCTTAAAAAGTCCCGAACCGGTCACTCCCCTTTCCCTATCTTCTGATGCCGTCCCAGCAAGCCTCGATGGTCCGGGCGATCAGGGGGGGATCCAGTGCGACGAAACCGAGGATATGGTCCCGCGCCACCGTCAGGAGCGGCCCGAAGGAAAGGGCAAAGAGGACGACGAGGGGGAGGTCCTTCATCACCTGCCGGGAGACCCCCTCCTCGAAGAGCTCGCGGTAGACGTCGCACCCTTCCCTCTTCCCCAGAAGCTTGTCCCGGCGGAAGACCACACCGTAGGGGGAGTTGTGGAACTGCTCCACATACCTGAATTCGAGGGGATTTTCGATAAAGTAGCGCAGCAGCGCCGTGCCGAGGTGGAGAAACCGCTCCCGGATCGGTTTCTCCGGCGCGTATCCATCGAGGATCACCGGGTAAATCCGCTCTTCGATCTCCCGGTAGAGCTCGTTGATGAGGACATCCTTGTTCTCGAAATAGCGGTAGATCGTTCCGGCACCCACGCCGGCCCGGTCGGCGATCATCGCCATGGGGGCGCCGTGGAAGCCGTGCTCGGCGATGAGTTCGAGGGCGGCACGGACGATCTCGTCACGCTTGTCAGACTTCGCCATGGTTCTCCTTTTTTCTGCAAAACGGAATGAATGTTCACTCCATATTTAACGATTTACGTGCCCGCCGTCCAGTTAATTTTCACTCAGGAGTCGGTCCGTCCCGTTGCGCGCGGCACCTCCCCCTCGCACGGGACCCGGGTCTGGCAGAGGCCGCAGCCGGTCTGGGCGACGCCGTAACGCTCCCCCACCGTGCCGGGGACCGCGTCGTAAACATAGTCGCGGCATTTCCTTTTATCGTGCCCCTGCCGGGAGAGGGCGCCGGCGGGGCAGCGGCCGATGCAGGCCCCGCAGCTCCCCTCACGGTGCCAGAGGCAGTTGTGCCGGTAATCGGGGGCGGTGCGCGGCGTCGGCGCCAGAACGAGGTCGGTGACGACGCTTCCGAGGCGGTGGGCGATTCCCCGGCCGGTGATGAGGGCATCGTTCAGGCTGAAGGTGCCAAGACCCGCGGCATAGGCGGCGTGACGCTCGGACCAGGTGGAGGCAATGCCGACTGCCGGGTCTTCCAACTGCCGCCACCCTTCGGCCAGCTGCGGCGCTACGGCCCGGTGGCCTCGCTCTTCGAGCCAGGCGACCAGGTGTCGCCGCAGCGTGTTGTTGAAGGTCTCCCCGTGGTGGCGGGTGAGGGCCCACTCCCGGGAGGGCCACCGGTTTTCCCGGCGGTTGCTCTCGCGGGTGGCGCGGGTGACGGGGAGGACCCAGCAGACAACCGAAGCCGCGCCGGCAAGGATCTCTTCGGGCGTCCGATGGAAATCGCCGATGATCCCTTTGTACTCCCGGAAGAGCGGATCTCCCGCCGCCGCGAACCCCACCAGGGGGTCATCGAAGTACGGTCCGCCGCCGGAAAAGCGGTTTTCGGGGGACTCCCCCACGAAACGCCTGATCTCTGTGGAAATCATCCCGACCATTTCGACCTCCTTACCCCGCTTCCGGCGCCGGACGCCGGTACAGGGTCATGAAGAGGAGAAGGACCGCCACCCCCACCGCACCGTTGAGGAAAAAACCGACCCGAAACCCTTCTCCCCGAATGACCGGCCCCATGCCGGCGGCGCAGAGCATCATCCCGGCATAGACGCAGGTATTGTAACACCCCATGGCGAGCAGCAGGAGCTTGCCGGCATCCCGTCTGCCGGCTCCGGGGGAATCGGTCATGGTCAGCGCCACTCCACCCGGGCCTCCCGGCGCTGCGGGATGCGACGATAGCAGTACTTCGGATAGCCGAACATGAGGGCGCCGAAGGCACGGTGCCCCCCGGGAAGTGCCAGCGCCTCCTGGAGCGGGGCGTAGTCGGCCGCGGCCCGCGTCAGGAACCCCGCCCAGCAGGTGCCGACCCCGTGGGCCACCGCCGCCAGCTCGAAGTAGTTCAGGGCGATGGTGCAGTCAACGGCGCTCCCCTGCCAGTCGGCGGGCCCATGGGCCACCACCAGATGCGGGGCACCGCGCAGCACCCGATCTTCCCCATCCTCCCAGGCGGTGACGAAACCGGCATACTGGCTGCCTAGTCCCGTGTCCTGCCGAAGCCACTCCACGGTGAGGCCGGCCAACTGCCGCACCGCGGCCGGATCCCGGAGCACCAGCCAGTGGACCTCCTGCCGGTTGCGGGCCGTCGGCGCCCAGCGGGCGGTGTCGACGAACTTCGCCATCAGCTCGTGGGGAACCGGCTCACTCCGGAACTGCCGGACGGAGCGGCGGCTCTTGAGAAGCTGGACGGCTGCGGCGGCGGGGAGCGCCAGTGCGGCGTCGACCACGGGCGAATCGGCCCGGGGGATGGCGAGATGATCGATGGCGTCATGGGGGCAGGCGGCGACGCAGTGTCCGCACTCCATGCAGCGCTTGTTCCCCGCCGCGCGGAAGGCGGGGATTCCGTCAGGGTCCGCCACGAACAGATCGACGGGACAGACCGCGCTGCAGACGCCATCGCGGCGGCAGGCGGCGCGATCGATGGTAACGAGGCTATCGGTCTTCATGATTATGCCGTAAGCGCCCGGGCCGCTTCCTCGGCCTGTTGCAAGAGCGCATCGGGGACCGCGTCGACGCTTGCCGGTCCGATGCCGCAGGCGCGGATCAGGCGGGTTTCGGTGAATCCCATCCATTTCAGGAAGCCGTCGTAGCGGGGGAAGATGTCGGCAAAGAGCGACTCGTCCGGATGCCCCTGGACAAGGACCATGACGAGCTTCTTGGGGCCGAGCCGGCTCGGCAGCGGGTTGGTGAGGTAATCGGGGGTGAGGTACGAGTAGCAGCGGTCGATAAATCCCTTGAGCTGGGCGGTGACGTCGCCGTAGTAGACCGGCGAGGCAAGCACCACCACGTCCGCCTCCCGCACCGCCGCCAGCACCTCGGTCAGATCGTCCGTCAGCACACAGTGCTCGTCCCCTTTCTTGCAGGCATAGCACCCCTGGCAGCCGCGGTAGACGAGCCGGTTCAGCTCGAAGGTACGGGTTTCGGCGCCGAGCGCTGCGGCGGTCTCGGTGAAACGGTTCGCTATAGTGGCGCTGTTCTTCTTCAGGCGCGGACTTCCCAGCAAGGTGACAATCTTCATCATTTTCCTCCTTCGGTATCTTGGTAGTACAGGCATCAGCTCTCGCGCATGTTGACCACGACCCGTCCCGTGATCCCCCCGTGGAGGATGGTCTGGATCATGACTTCGAGCCCCGGCAGGGTACACTCGGTCACCATCTCATCGAGGCGGGCCGGCTTCCAGGCCGCTGCCAGCCGCTGCCAGACCTCTTCGCGGGTATGACGGGGGCACTGGACCGAGTCGATCCCCAGCAGGCTCACCCCCCGCAGGATGAACGGGTAGACGTTCACCGGCAGCTCCGGCGAGCCCACCAGTCCGCAGCAGGTGACCGTGCCGCCGTACTTCGTGCTTTTCAGGACCGCCGCCAGGGTCTGGCCGCCGACCACATCCACCGCGCCGGCCCACCGTTCGGCGAGGAGCGCCTTCTCCGCCCCGGCAGTCACCTCGTCGCGGCTGACGACCTTGGAGGCGCCGAGGTCCCGGAGGTACTCCTCGTCGGCCTCCTTGCCGGTGGAGGCCACCACCCGGTAGCCCGCGACGGCGAGAATGGCGACGGCAATGCTCCCCACCCCACCGGTGGCGCCGGTAACGAGGATCTCGCCGGCATCGGGCTTCACCCCCGCCCGCTCCAGCTTCAGCACCGACAGGGCGGCCGTGAAGCCGGCGGTGCCCAGCGCCATCGCCTCCCGTAGGGAGAGCCCCTCCGGGAGTCGCACCGCCCACTCCGACGGGATGCGGATGTACTGCCCCCAGCCGCCGTCGGTCTCCATCCCCAGGTCGTAGCCGGTGACAATGACCCTGTCGCCGGGGGCGAAGGCGCCCCCCTCGCACGACACCACCTCCCCCGCCGCGTCGATGCCCGGGGTGTGGGGGAACTGCCGGGTCACCCCGGGGTGCCCCGTGGCGGAAAGGGCGTCCTTGTAGTTGAGGGAAGAATAGTGGACCCGCACCACCAGATCGCCGGCGGGAAGGTCGTCGCTGCTCCGCTCCCGAATCTCCCGCACGAACTGCTTTTCAGGGGTCTTCTCCACCACCAGCGCCTTGAATGTCGACGTCGTTGCCATACTCCCCTCCTTGCACTAGAATTAGACCGGTCGTCTAGTTGCCGGTCAAAATTTTTTACCGTCTCCGGAGCACCGTCGCAAAAAGCGTTTCAATGAAATCCCGCAGCGGCTGGGGCGACTTCATCACCTTGGCCCGCAGGATCGCCCCCTCCAGCCCCGAGAGGATGAAACCGGCTACCACATTGGAATCGAGTTCCGGCGCCAGCCCCCCTCCCCGCTGGGCCTCCCCCAGACAGGCGGCGAAGCGCTCCTTCCACGAGCGGAAGATCTCGTCCAGCCGGACGCGGAAGCGTTCGTTCTGGTCTGCCAGCTCCTGTCCCAGGTTGCCGATGAGGCACCCCTTGCTGCACTGGTTCTGCTCCAGCCGGGCCAGGCCGCTCTCCAGGTAGTTGCGGATGCGGTTCAGCGGCGTCACCTCCTCGTCGTTCAGGAAGGTGTCGAGCCGCTGGTCGTAGCGCTCGGCGAAGTGGTCGATCACCGCCAGGCCGAACTCCTCCTTGCTCCGGAAGTAGTAGTAGAAGGAGCCCTTCGGGACCCCCGCCTCCTTCAGCACCGCGTCGATGCCGGTGGCGTTGAACCCCTGGCGGGAGATGAGATCGGTGCCGATGCGGATGATGGTGGCGCGTGTTTCGTTCCTGTCCATGGAAGGAATTATTAGACCGGTCGTCTAGAAAGTCAAGGGATAATTGAAGCCGCCATGCGGCTCGTGTATCATGGAGCGGGCCGGCGAGGGAGAGAGAGAAAGGAGGAAACCATGCCCCATACCGCAGACGCTGCCCATCGCGAGGCCCGCCTCGGGGTAACCTACGCCCTTGCCGCCTACCTGGTGTGGGGATTCTTCCCGATCTACTTCAAGGCACTGGCGGGGGTGGCGCCTTTGGAGGTGCTCTCCCACCGGATCGTCTGGTCGGTGGTGACCCTCGCCCTGATGCTGACCGTCGCCCGCCGCTGGGAAGGGGTGCGGGCGGTCTTCGCCCGGCCCCGGACCCTGCTCACCCTCTGCGCCACCTCGCTCCTCATCGCCGTCAACTGGCTTGTCTTCATCTACGCCGTCGGGGCCGGCAAGGTCCTGCAGTCGAGCCTCGGCTACTTCATCAACCCGCTCGTTTCGGCGCTTCTCGGGGTGCTCTTCCTGCGGGAGCGGCTCGGGGCGAAGCAGAAGGCGAGCTTTCTCCTCGCCGCCACCGGCGTTCTCTTCCTCACCATCCACCACGGGGAGCTCCCCTGGATCTCCCTCGTCCTCGCCTTCTCCTTCGGCCTCTACGGCCTGCTGCGCAAGCAGGCCCCGGTGGACTCCCTCTCCGGCCTCACGGTGGAGACCATCCTCCTCTTCCTCCCGGCCCTCGGCTACCTGGGGTGGCTTGCCGCCGGCGGCAGGAGCGCCTTCGTCGCCGGCCCGCCGCACCTCACGCTGCTTCTCGCCTGCGCCGGGGTCCTCACCTCCACCCCCCTCATTTGGTTCGCCGCGGCCACCAAGCGCCTGCGCCTCGCCACCGTGGGGCTGATGCAGTACATCGTGCCGACGCTCCACTTCCTGCTGGCGGTCTTCGCCTACGGCGAGCCGTTCACCCGTGCCCACCTGATGAGCTTCGCCTGCATCTGGGCCGGCCTCGTCCTCTACACCATCGACGCGGCAAAGCTCCTCTTCCCCCCGTCGCGGCAAGGGTAACGACTTTGCACCGTCAAAAAACCCCGTTGCCGGAATCCGACAGCGGGGCTCTCCATCTGCCTGGGAAGCGGTAACTGTTAGAACTTCACCCGGAACCCCACCATCCCGTTGTGGCTCTCATACTTCAGACTGGTCGTCGTCGGCCAGTTGGAGTCGAAGGTCGCCTTGCTCGTCCCGAAGTAGCGATACCCGAGATCCAGCGAAAACTGCCGGTTGATGGCGATCTCCACCCCTCCGCCCGCCTGGTAGGCGAAGACCGTGTCGTCATCCTCGGGGTAAAGGAGGAGCCGGCCCGTCGCATCGTTGCCGAAGGTATCGCTTATCTTCAGCACGGCAAACCCTATCCCCCCTCCCCAGTACGGGGTGATCGGGGTGGCGTTGTGGAGATCGAAGAAGGCGTTGGCCATCACCGCCAGCGCCCCGATGTTGCCGTCCACCCCCCCGAAGCGAAAGCCGGTGTCGTCGGTCACCGACTTGATCTCCCCGTGCTTGTAGGAGATCTCCCCCTCCAGACGGATGAGGCCGAAGTCGTACCCCCCGGTCCCCCCCACGTTGATGCTCGGGTCGAACTCCACCCGGTCGTTGATCGGCCCCCCGGCAAAACCCGTCACGTCGGTGTCCAGGGGGGCACTGACCCCGAGGAAGCCGGAGACGTAGGCCCCGGGATGGGGAGGGGTCGCCCCGGAGACGGCGGGAATGGCGCAGAGGGCGATGGCTGCAATGGTGATGGTGATCTTTTTCATGGTCATCCTCCTTGAATGAATGGACGCGGCTTCTTGCCTGACAGTTACAGTGTACCCCAGATTGCGGTCAAGAAAACCCGGCCGGCCGCGCCTCACCTTCTAACGCGTCACCAAGCCATCGGTTTACAACCTCCCGCAAACGAAAAGGGGAAAGCCGTCACCAGCTCTCCCCTTCCCCACTCCTCCAGACACCCCGGACACCGGACTCCTACCCGGCACGCCTCCAGCGGCTCACCAGCCGGGTGAGCTCGACCCCGTCGCCGGCCCGCACGATCTGGTGGATGAACACCGGGCTTTCCCCGCCGCTCTCCTGCCGGCAGCGGGCAACCACCGTCTCGCCATAGAGCGCCTCGGCCCGGTAGCCGATCTCCAGGTCGGCCAGGAGGCACTTCTGCGCCACGGCGGCCGGAACCGTCTCCAGCGCCCAGGCGGCGTAGACCACGTTGTTCACGTGGCGGTTGATGTCCAGCTCCCCCCACCCCACCCGGAAGGAGAGCTCCGTCTCCGCCTCGGCCAGGCGCGGCAGCGTGGCGAAATCGTCCTCCACCGCCCGGCGCGGCAGGAGCGGATAGGAGGGGAGGCGCTCGCCGATCACCACCGGCCGGCGGGTGGCGAGGTCGAGCACCGCGAACGAGGCGCTGGCCAATGCCATGGGGCGGCCGTCCGCGGCCGTCACCTCGAACTCCCGGCACGAGAAGCGCCCCTCGCGGCTCGATGGCCAGGTCCGCACCCGCAGCTCCTCGCGGGAGGAAGCGGTGCCGAGGAGCCTCAGGTGCATCCGGGAGAGGACCCAGGTGAACCCCCGGGGGATCAGGTCCCGCACCGCCACCCCGAGGAGCCGGGCGTGGTCTCCAGCAGCCTCCTGGAGGTAGTTGAGGAGTGCCGTCGGTCGCACCCGCCCCGCCATGTCCACTTCGTACGAGCGGATCTGAAAGCTCTTTTCGTAGATCGGTTCCATCTGACGCGTATCTCCCATTCCGGGACTCCCTTCACGTCCCCGTGTACCACACCCCCGGCAGATTCCAAAGATTTTTCGCATCTCCACGGCTGCCCCCGCCTTTCCGGCTCGCTCCCGGGAGATGAATTCCGAGGTCGCTCATCTCCCCAAATGCGCTATAATTGAATCAGGCAAAATGCTCCGACGCTGAAGCGGCGCGAGCGGAGTCGGAAAGAAAGGAGGTTGTTACCATGACAGGGATCGGCTGGCAAATGTTCGGTACCGCCGTCAGCCTGCTTCTCGTCACAACGGTTTCGATCATCCTGTTCGCCTACACCTGGTTCCGGTCACATGGCGTTGAACATATGACCCGTACCCACGTAGACGAAATGGCCGGTGACGAAGGAGAAGACTGGCAAACAACATGAGATGGGAAGTAATGAAGTCATGCGGGTCAGGTCCTGGAAAGTCGGTTTCTGATTTTTCGGGACCTGATGTCGTTTCAAGGGATTGGTGGGAGGAAAGGCTCATGGTCTACAAGGACAGAAAGGACGCCGGGAAGCGCCTGGCAGAGAGGCTGACGCACTACCGCGACAAAAAGGACGTGATCGTGCTCGGGTTGCCGCGGGGCGGGGTGACGGTCGCCTGGGAAATTGCCCGGGCGCTCCATTGCCCCCTCGACATCCTCATCGTGAGGAAAATCGGCGTTCCCGGCAATCCGGAGCTGGCTGCCGGCGCGGTTTCCGAGACCGGCACCGTGGTGCTCAACGAGGACGTCGTCTCCGCCTGCGGCGTGAGCAAGACCTATCTACAGCAGGAAACCGCCAGGCAGAAGGAGGAGATTGCCCGGCGGATCGACCTGTACCGGAAGGGGAAGGGCATCCCTCCCCTGGCCGGAAAGACCGTTATCCTGGTGGACGACGGGGTAGCCACCGGCGCCACCGCCAAGGCAGCCGTCACAACCTTGAACCGGGAGGAAATCGCGAGGCTCGTGCTTGCGCTTCCCGTCGCCTCCAGGGAGGCGGAACGGGAAATATCGGCAATGGTGGATGAGTGGGTCTGTCTCCAGACCCCGGCCGGTTTCATGGCGGTCGGCAACTATTACTACGACTTTACCCAGGTGGAGGACGACGACGTGGTGGCAATGCTGGGGTGAACGGCAGACGGGGGCCGGCAGGGTCTGCCTGACTCCTGCCGGGAGGGGAAGGTGGCGTCATGGAACAACAGGTTAGGATAGAGATCGACAAGGTTGCCCTTGAAGGGACCCTGGGTTTGCCGGAGCAGGCAAAGGGGGTTGTCATCTTTGCCCACGGGAGCGGCTCAAGCCGCTTCAGCCCCAGAAACACCCGCGTTGCCGGGGTCCTGCAGCAGGCGGGGATCGGCACCCTCCTCTTCGACCTTCTCACCAGCGAAGAGGACCGCATCTACGAGCAGCGCTTCGACATCGACCTGCTGGCCCGGCGGCTGGTGGGGGCCACGCGCTGGCTTGCGGCAAGGCCGGAAATGAAGGGAATGGCGATTTGTTATTTCGGCGCCAGCACCGGGGCGGCGGCAGCCCTCCAGGGAGCTGCTCTGACGGGAACGGCCATCAGGGCGGTAGTCTCCCGCGGGGGGCGGCCCGACCTGGCGATGCCGTACCTGGAGAAGGTGCTCGCGCCGACCCTGCTCATTGTCGGGGAGCTCGACACGCAGGTTCTGCAACTGAACCGGCAGGCGTTCGCCCATCTTGCCGGAGAGAAGGAATTGGCCGTGGTCCCCGGTGCCACGCACCTCTTCGAGGAACCCGGCACCCTGGAACAGGCGGCGACCCTGGCGAAGGAGTGGTTTATCCGTTACATTTCGCTCTAAGGGGTCAAACGCTCCGCTCTAAGGGGTCAGGTCTCAACTTCTGACACAACCAAAGTGTGTCTCTGCTCTTCCCAATATTTTCTTTAGCCGCTGATCTTTCTCGGCTTTTAACACTAACCTCCGGCTTGCCTGGGACACCGCCGCGTCACTTATCCCGAAAAGCTCCCCTATTGAGTACCCACTCCGTAATCCACTCCCTCGCCTTCTCTTCGTTGTAGTATCCCCATCGATCTGAATGAAACGGAAATATCTCCAGGCAAAACGGCGGCTGAGGCTGATTTTCCCCAGTTACATCGCTTAGCCAGCGGTTACGGTTTCCCCAGAAATTTTCTCCGCCTACGTGGACTTGCTCATAAATAGTCTCTATTTCGTCTTTGTTGGTAAGCGGATTGTAAGGGTTGTTTTTTGCCCACTTCCTGTATCCAACTTTTCCCACCCTGGCCGTGTACTTCCCGCAAGGATAAGCCTGAAATAAATCGTCAGGCGGGCCAGGATTCAGATTCAGAAAGACTGCGCTGTGTCGTCCTTTGGACGGGCAGGGATCTCCCAAATAAGGTTCCGGCAGATAATCAGCTTTGATCTCGCACTTGCCACTGCCGTTATAACAGGAGAACAATGGGTGATCCTTCCAGAACGCGTTGGGATCTTTGAACCACTGTTCAATCTCTTTGTCCCACCTTTGCGCCCATGCATCGAGATTGAACCCTTCTGCAGTTTCAGGTACCACTTAACACCTCCATGCGATAGCAATATAAGATTTACTCAGAGACCGGTTTTTCTGGACGCTTGCCGCAGAACTCACAGCTTTTCTTGCCACATAGTTCGTCGCGCCACTCGTTACACATCGGGCAGAAAAGTGCGTCATAGTTCGGATCGAATTCAAGCCTGGTCCCGCAGCTCTTACAGATTTCTTGATCCAGTTCTTCTTCCATGTTCTCTCCGTGTTTATACCGTTAAGGCTGTCATTTTCTGGCGGAAACTTTGCTCCACAATGGCCGAGCATAGCGCATATGACTCTGACCTGTTGTATCCTTCCCTGATGGCGTAATAAAGCCGACTAACATCTGATGCCGGAAGGGTGCCGACGTTGCTTTGGTGCAGCTTGAGAAAATCGTCGTGGCTTATCCCCCGGCCCCGCTCCCCGGACAACCAGCCGGTAAGTCCTGCCGGAGGCGGGATTGGTGAGTTGGTAATCGGAAAAGAGCGGATCGTCCCCCACGTTCTCCAGGCGGAAATCCTGCTTCTCCCCGAACTGCCTGCGCAGCAGCAGCTGCCACTCCTCAAGGGGCATGTCATCGGGTTTGTGGAGGCGGGAAACCTTAGCCGCGGCCGGTTGCTCCGAAGCGGGTTTGACAACCTTGGCGGTCATTTTCCGTGTTTCCGGCTTTCGTTTTGGGGATGGTTTCATTGAAACTCCTCATCTATCGTTTTCATTTATAGGCTGCACTTTTTTCTGCTCGGGTAGTTGGTAGGCATCACACGAGCCGATAAAACCCTTTTTTCGGTGCCCCGACGAATTCGATCATGCCTTGCTTCTTGAGTTCGCTGATGTCGCGCTTGGCGGTTTTTTCCACTACCTTCCAGTGTTCGCACAAATCAACGGCCTTGACATGCCTGCCGGCGGCGAGCTCGTCAAGGAACCACTGCTGCCTTTCATTTACAGGGACATTTACAGGGACATTTACAGGGACATCTCGTGACTCTTCAATTCCCACTCCGTGAAACTCTCGATGTACCGGCAGAATGGCCAGGAAAAACGTCCGGTCGTCATCCGTCTCAAAGATCGGCTCGGGAGAACCATTCATCTGCATCACCTTCTTGATCTTCGGAATACCGGTTGCTTTCCCCTCCGTCAGGTCCAGCTCCTTGAGAAACTCACCGATTCGCCGATTACGGTAGCGCCGGGATACGATGTTCCCCTTCTCGATATCCTCTTTGCGCACCGACCGGTCCGGCCCCGGAAAGCTGAGGATTTCGATCCGCTCCGGATGAATCCGCACCTCCACCGGTTCCCGCAGCTCGTAACTACGGTGGTAAACGGCATTCACCAGGACCTCTTCGAGCGCTTCGTAGGGATAATTGAAAAACCGCTGTGCCTCGGCCTGCCCCGGCACCTTGCGGACCCGCTCGACAATGAAAGTGTTCTTGATGAAGCTCAGGGCATTGCGGAGTTGCTGATGGAGCGGCCCCTCGAAGTATTTTTCCGTCAGAATGTCGTCGGCGGGCGAGGTCCTGAAATGCACGAGCTCGATCCGGGCATAGGGGAAGAACTGGTCCGGCCTGTCGTTAAAGAAGAGAAGCCCCGCATTGCGCGGCTTCAGGTACTCCGGCGGCCCGTCGACAATCTTCATCTGTTCGCACAACTGCTCGAAGGGGAGTTGCGTGGATTGTTCGAACAGGTCGCTGCCGATCTCCTGAAGAAACGAACGGATAAGGCCGAGATTCAGATCGTTCAGCTCGGCCCGGTGATTGATCCGGTCGTCAAAGGGAACGTTCGCCGCCAGCTCCATCAGCTCCCGCTCGTCATCGGGGCGTGCTTTGACCGTGCTGGCAAAGCGGCGGATGTAATAGGCACAGGGGGCGTGCTTCGCCTGAAACATTTATCCTTCCAACTGCCAACCTTAACCAGGATGACCCAAGAGGGATCATTCACTAAGGCCAGATTGAACAGAGTGCCGGCTCTGCGGAACAGCCCCCTTATTCCATCAAGTTGTCAGAAAAGATATTTCCCAGATCGTCAGGTTCATCATCGTGCCTCACCTGGGAGGCCCAGTGCTCCTCCCAGGTAATCCCGTAGGGGAAACCGCCCTCGGTATATCCCGCGATGTACGCGAACTGTTCGTCACTGTCGGGGAGGCAAAGGAGCTCCTCGTCCCACGTTTTCCTCCTCCGCCTCTTCATGTCATGTCCCTCGATCCTACCCCTGTCCCCGCCCGGCATCGCCGCCGAACTGCTGCCCCCCGCCGAGGGACTTCACGGCCGAGGATCCCTCCACCGCCTTCACCGCGATCTGCTGGACCTGGCCGTAGGCCTTTTCCAACTGGGCGTTCATCTTCGTCACCTGCTCGGCCTGCTCCTTGACCTTCCCCTCCAGGGCGGCGATCCGGGCGAGGAAGACGTTCCTCTCCCCTTCGTACTCCTTCTTGAGGAGTTCCAGGCGGGTGTCGGACTCAAGGCGGACCTTCTCCACAGCAGCCGTAACCTCGCGGGTAACCGTGGCCTCCAGTTCCTGCGGGAATGAGGCGGCCCGCTGGCGGAGGTCGTTCAGCTCGGCTTCGCTCCTGGCGATGGCCTGCTCCCGCTCGGCGAACTCCTTCTCGGTCTGTTCCCGCTTGTTCTGGATGTCGCGTCCAGCATCTCCTGCTTGGTGCTGGTTGTGGAAATCTTCCGTGCCCCCGTTTTCTTATCCGCCATGGTCTTTCCCCTCCGGTTCTCTGTAATGGATTCGGTCGGTTCCCCGCAATGCACGACAACTATACTGTTCCATTTGGTGCACTATGGCACGGTATACTGTGCCATTCCATCTATCCTGATAACAATCAGCATGAACATGCTCAGCATGCCCGCCGCACTTTCAGTCCCCGAAGCAGATCCCGAGATCACGGGCCGTCAGCACCGTATCGCCGTCGATGAGAACACGCTTCTGCATCCCCAGGGCCTCTCCGAGGGGGACCATGACGATGTCCGGCGACCGGAGCGCCACCATGTGGTTGAATTGCCCATTCTCGATGGCCCGCACCGCGGCCGCGCCGAACCGCAGGGATAGGAGGCGGTCGAAGGTGGAAGGGGATCCCCCCCGCTGGAGATGGCCCAGGACCATGGAGCGGGAATCCTTGCCGGTGCGCTGGGTGATCTCCCTGGCCACGTACTCGGCGATCCCCCCCAGGACCACGTGCTGGCGGCCGGCCTCGCCGGAGCCCTTGGCGATCACGTCACCCCCCTTGGGAAGCGCACCTTCGGCCACGACCACGATGGCATACCGGTGGCCGTGGAGCTCGTTCTCCATCAGCTTGTCGCAGACCTTGTCGATGTCGAACGGTATCTCCGGAATCAGGATCACGTCCGCGTTGCCGGAGATGCCGCTGTTCAGGGCGATGAAGCCGGCATTGCGCCCCATGACCTCAACCACCATGACCCGGTCGTGAGACTTGGCCGTCGAGTGGAGGCGGTCGATGGCCTCGGTGGCGACGCTGACCGCCGTATCGAAACCGAAGGTAATGACCGTCCCCCCCATGTCGTTGTCGATGGTCTTGGGAACGCCGACCACCGGCATCCCCTTTTCGGCGAAACGGTGGGCAATCTCGAGGCTTCCGTCACCCCCCACGGCAACAAGGGCATCAAAGCGGAGGCGGCGGAAGTTTTCCATGACCCGGTCCGACAGATCGCGCGGTTCAGTTTCGCCGGCAGCGTTAGCAACCGGCATCATGAAGGGGTTCCCCTTGTTGGTGGTCCCCAGGATGGTTCCCCCCAGGCTGGCGATGCCGTCAACCTTCTCCGGGGTCAGGGGGATGATCTCGTCGGTGTTCAGGAGGCCGGCATAGCCGCACTTGATGCCGTACACCTCCCATTGCCGGTTGTGGGCCGCCATGGTGACCGCCTCGATAACCGCGTTCAGGCCCGGCGCATCGCCGCCGCCGGTGTTGATGCAGATCTTCATTCTCTTCGACATAGGCACTCCTGATGGATTCTTGTGTTTTTGGTCTGCTATGGGATTGCGGTGAAGAGCACTGCTTCCGTTGGTCGGCTTGAACGGAAGAGCCGGCGTGATCTAATGCCTTGTTAGTAAATCGACCAACTCCCCGATTATCCTGTCAAATCGTTTGGACGAAAGAGACTGTAAATTATAATTTTCTCAACAAACGGCAGGGCGGCGCTCAATTTCTCCACTTCTCCCCTCAAACGCTCTCCCGGTCGAGCCACTTCTTCGCCGCGGGCGACCGGTAGGTGCGGAACCGCTCCAGGAGCCGCGCCGGGTCCGTTTCGATGATGATCATCTCCCGGTGCTCCCGTTTCACGAACCGCTCGGCCACGGTATGGTCGAGGAAGGCGGCCAGCCGGTCGTAGTAACCGGCGGCGTTGAGGAGGCCGCACGGCTTGTGGTGCATCCCGAGCTGGGCCCAGGTGACCACCTCGAAGAATTCGTCGAAGGTCCCCATGCCGCCGGGGAGGGCGATGAAGCCGTCGGCGAGCTCGACCATGAGGGCCTTGCGCTCGTGCATGGAGTCGACCACGTGGAGCGCCGTGAGCCCCGGGTGGGCGATCTCCTTCTCTTCCAGAGCCCGGGGGATGATGCCGGTCACCTCGCCGCCGGCCGCCAGGGCCGCGTCGGCCACGGCACCCATGAGCCCGACGCTCGCCCCGCCGTAGACGAGGCCGATCCCCTCCCGGGCCAGGAGCCGGCCGAGCCCCTCCGCCGCCTCCCGGTAGGCGCCGTTGGCCCCGGGGCTCGATCCGCAGAAGACACAGAGACGTTTCATCGATATTCCTCCCATTTAATGCTTGTCCGTAAATCACGTTCCGGAAGATCGCGCCCGGATTTGTGGCAGATTTGGCCGGGCCGATTGAGCAAAACCGCAGGCGTAGCAGGGCTACGTCGAGGATTTTGCGATTGAGGGCAGGTCAAAGATGGCATGAAGACGGGATGCGAGCCTACCGCCCGATCCACGCCGCGCCGAGGACTCCGGCGGAGTCGCCGAGGAGGTTCCGCAGGATCGGGGTCCGCAGGTCGTCGTGGAAGGCGTGGTGCCGCACCCGCTCCACTCCCCGGGTGTAGAGCTCGTCGATGTTGGAGAGACCGCCCCCCAGGACCACGGCGTCGGGGTCGAGGATGGAGATGAGCCCGCCGAGGGCGCGGCCGAAGTCGTCGAGAAAGCGCTCGAAGGCTGCCGCGCAGCGGGGCTCGCCGGCGCGGGCGCCGGCGACGATCTCCGCCATGGGGAGCGGCTCGCCGTATGCCTCGCGGAAGGCCCGCTCCACGCCGGAGCCGCTGATCTTCGTCTCGACGCAGCCGCGGTTGCCGCAGTAGCAGGGGGCGCCGGTCGGGTCGACGGAGAGGTGCCCCCACTCCCCGGCGATCCGGTGGGGTCCCTCGCGCACCGTCCCGTCGATGGCGATCCCGCCGCCGCAGCCGGTCCCCATGATGACCCCGAAGACGAGGCCGTACCCCCGCCCTGCCCCGAGGCGGCACTCGGCCATGGTGAAGCAGTCGGCGTCGTTTCGCACCCCGACTGGACGGCCGAGGAGCCGTTCCAGGTCGCGCTGGAGGGGGTTGCCGATGAGGCAGGTGGAGTTGGCGTTGCGCACGAGGCCGGTGGCGGCGTCGACGGAGCCCGGGATGCCGACGCCGACGGTGTAGGGCGCCCCGGCCGGAAGCTCCGCAGCCGCCGCGGCGACCAGGGCGTGCAGGGACGCGAGGACCGCCCCGTACCCCTCCCCCGCCGCCGACGGGATCCGCCGGCGGGAGAGCTCGGCGCCATCGGGGGCGAGGAGGAGCGATTCGATCTTGGTCCCGCCGAGGTCGATGCCGATCCGGAAGGACGGACCTCCCCGTTTCATCGCCGCGTCCTCCCCCCCGAAAGGAGACGCCCGACGTCGCGCCCCGCCTGGAAGCCGAGGAGCGCCAGGGGCCAGACGTGCCAGACGAGGTCGAAGATGTCTACGGGACGGGCGAGGGTGCCGTTCGCGAGCATCCGCGACTTCTCCACGAGGTGCGGCTCGGGGGCGAAGGGGTACGGCGCGAGGCCGAGAACGAGGGCAAGGGGGACGAGCAGACGGTAATCCATGAGCAGGCGAAGCATCGGTTCTCCTTTCCGCTGGATGGTTTCGGGCTCCTGGGTGTTAGACATTGCGGCACCGGGATCATGGGGTAGACTTTTTTAATGCCGCCGCGGCAGCTCTTTTCCCCGGGATGCGGCGCCAGGTGAGGGGGAAACGGCGTTCATTGTAACAGACGAGCGCCGCAAGGCGAAATCAAAGATTGGGGTGGGCGCCGGGAAAGGGTCTGCGTGGCGATGATCGGAAGGGCCATACTCCTCCTCGCCCTGATGCTGCTCGGGTGGCGGGCTCCGCTCCACGCCGCCGGGCCGGTGGAGGTGGTCGTAGAGGGGGTGGAGGAGGAGGCGCTGGCCAACGTGGAGGCGGTCCTCGCCCTACCCTACGGCCTGGTGCGGGAGGGGAAGGTGGACCGGGACTGGCTGGAGCGCTTCGCCGGCCAGGCGGAGGGAAAGGTGCGCGGCGCGCTGGAGCCGTTCGGCTACTACAACGCCCGGGTCCGCACGGGGCTGGAGCAGCCCGCCGAGGGAGAGTACCGCCTCGTCGTCACGGTGGAGCCGGGGGAGCCGGTGCGGGTCACGGAGGCGGAGGTCTCCGTTCGCGGTCCCGGGGCGGGGGAAGAGGCCCTGAAGGAGCTGGTGGCGCGGTTTCCGCTCCACCGGGGGGACGTGCTCCTCCAGAAAGCGTACGAGGAGGCCAAGGGTGCCCTCAAGGCGAAGGCCCTGGCCCTGGGGTATCTGGATGCCGATTTCCCGGTGCACGAGATCCGGATCTCGGCCGACCGGACCGCCGCCCGCATCGGGCTGGTTTTGGAGACGGGGCCCCGCTACCTCTTCGGCGAGACGACGCTGGAGGGGGCGTCCCAGTACCCCGACCGGTTCCTGCGCCGCTACCTCGCCTACCGCCCCGGCGAACCGTTCTCCTACGCCAGGCTCGGCGAGAGCCAGCTCAACCTCATGAACTCCGACCGCTTCTCCCGGGTCCTTCTCACCCCGGAGAAGGAGGGGGCCCGGGAGAACCGGGTGCCGGTGACGGCGCATCTCACCCCCTCGCCACGCCGGCGCCTGCGGCCGGGGTTCGGCTACGGCACCGACACGGGGGCGCGGGGGACCCTCAGCTACCGCGACCTGAACCTCTTCCACCTGGGCCACGAGTTCCACGCCGAGCTCTACCTGGCCCAGCGCCTCCAGGGGGTGGCGGCGGGCTACGTCATCCCGAGCTACCGGGACATCAGGAGCTCCACCGGCCTGCTGCTCACCCTCCAGCGTCAGGACGTCACCACCTACACCAGCCGCCTCGTCTCCCTGGAGCTGAGCCGCAACCGGAGCTTCGGGCCGGACCGCCTCGGGACCGCCTACGTGAAGTTTCTCCAGGAGAGCTTCACCGTCGGCACCCAGGATTCCAGCTCGCGCCTCATCCTCCCCGGTCTCCGCTTTTCCGAGCGCCGCTACGACGACCTGGTGAGGCCCACCCGCGGGCACCGCTATGGCGTGGAGGTGCGGGGGACCCACCAGGTGCTCGGGTCGGAGGTGGGGCTGATCCAGATCCTGGCCGACGCCGGCGCCATCGTGCCGCTGCCGTGGCGCCTGTCGCTCCTCACCCGGGTCAACGGGGCGCTCAGCTTCCTGAATGATCCCCTGACGGAGCTCCCCGCGTCACTCCGCTTCTTCGCCGGCGGCGACCGGAGCGTGCGCGGCTATTCCTACCAGTCGCTGGGCCCCCGCGACGCCTCGGGACAGGTGGTGGGGGGGCGGCACCTCTTGGTGGGGAGCGTTGAGCTCGAACGGGCCCTCTTCAGCAAGTGGGGGGTCTCCCTCTTCTACGACGCGGGGAACGCCTTCAACTCCCTCACCTCCATCCGCCTCTACCAGGGGGCCGGGGTCGGCCTCCACTACTACACCGTGGTGGGGGGGATCAACCTCTATCTCGCCCGGCAGATCGGGGTCGACAACCCCGCCTTCCACGTCCATCTCACCATAGGGTTCGAGCTGTGAAACGGATCGTCGCATACGGGCTGACAGCCGCCCTCCTTGCGCTTCTGGTCGCGGGGGGATGGGGTCTTCGTTGGGTCACGGGGACGCCGCAGGGGGCCAGGTGGCTCCTGGCGACGGTTTCCCGCCTCACCCCCCTCACGATCACCGCCCGGGAGGTGGAGGGGCAGGCGGGAAGCGACCTTCGCCTGGCGGGGATGCGGATCGCCTGGAAGGATGGGAGCCTGGAGGCCGAGACGCTTCGGCTACGCTGGCAGTGGCTTCTCCTCCTCTCGGGGGAGGTGGCGGTGAAGGAGCTGGCGCTGGAGGGGGTCCGGGTGCAGGACAACACCCCTCCCACGGGACGTCCCCCCGACCTGGGGTGGCCGCGGGCGGGGGGGCTTGCGGCGCGGCTCGACGGGTGGGTCGACCGGCTCCGGATCGAGCGGCTCAGCTACCGCCGGCGCACGGAGCCGCCGGTGACGGTGACGCGGCTCACCGCCTCCCTCGCCTGGCACGACCGTTTCCTCACCGTGGCCCGGGCCGCCGTCGACACCCCCGGAGGGAGCGCGGCGGGGAGCGTCGTCGCCGGCTTCGACCGTCCCCTCTTCCGCACAGACCTCACCGCGGTCCCGGCGCAGGCCGTGTCGGGCTTCGACCGCTTCACCCTGCGGGCGCGCCTCCTCCCCGGCCGTTCCCCCGAGCAGGCGGCGGGGAAGGTGGCGCTCACCGCCGCGGCGGGAAAGGAACGGCGCATCGACCTGACCGGGGAGGCCGGCGTGACCCGCACCTCCTTAAACCTCCGCAACGTGCGGCTTTCGGAGCGGGGGCGCCGGGGGACGGTGACCGGGGGCGCCACCGTGACCCTCACCGCCGGAAAACCGCTAATAACGGCGACGGTGCGGCTTGCCGGGGTCGACCTCGCCCGGGAGCTCGGCCGGGCGACCGATCTCTCCGGAAGCCTCACGGCGGCAGGAACCACGGCGGACTACCGGGGAACGTTCTCCCTCGCAAACCGCGGGGCGGAGTGGCGCCAGGGGAGCCTCTCCGGCTCCTTCCGGGGGGACGGGGCGCGGCTGACCCTCGCGCCCCTCGCCGGGACGCTCCTCGGCGGGAGGGTGGGGGGGGAGCTTCGGCTCGGCTGGCGCGGCGGGTTCTCCCTCGCCGGCACCCTCCGGGGCGAACGCCTCGACCCGGCCCGGATCACCCCCGACTGGAACGGGGTGGTGAACCTCGATCTCCGGGGAACCGCCCGCTGGGGGGGGACCGCCCCGCCGGAGGGAGAGCTCGCCCTGCGACTGCAGGAGAGCCGCCTGCGGGGGCAGACCCTGACCGGCGAGGCAAAGGCGCGGCTTTCCGGGGAAAACCTGCTGATCGACCAGCTCCTTCTCCGGGGCAACGGCTTCGATCTGCGCGCCTCCGGCGAGCTGCGCCAGCGGCTTGCCGTGGCGGCGGAAGTAACCGACCTCTCCGGCCTCGTGCCCGACACACGGGGAGCGCTCAGCGCCCGGGGGTGGGTCCGCTACCGGGACCATCGCCTGAGCGGTTTCCTGGAGGGGCGCGGCCGCGACCTCGCCGGCTACGGTGTCGCGGCTGCCGGGGCAAAGCTCTCCGCTTCCCTCGGCGAGGCGGAAAACGCGCCCCTCGACCTCCGGGCCTCCCTCCGCACGGTTTCGTACGACGGGGTGCGGCTCGACGCGGCGACCCTGGAGGCGGCCGGCACCCGCGGACGGCACACAGTTGCCGCGACGCTCCGGGGGAGCGGTGTCGAGCTGGCGACGACCCTCTCGGGGGGGTACCGCGCCGGCCGCTGGGAGGGGGAGATCACCCGCCTTTCGGGACGGGACGGGGTCGGGCCGTGGCGCCTCGCCTCCCCCGCCCCCCTCGCCATCTCCGCCGGCACCCTCTCCCTCGCCCCCCTGGTCATCACCGGGATCGGCGCCGAGCGCCTCGAAGCCGCCGCGGAACTCGCCTGGAAACCGCTTCGCGGCTCCGTCCGGCTCTCCTGGCGGCATCTGGAGCTCGCTCGCGCCAAGCGGTGGCTGAAGGATGTGCGCCTCACCGGCACAAGCTCCGGCACCCTCCGGGGGGAGCTGCCGGGAGGGGAACGCCTCGACCTCGCGGGAAACGCATCGCTCTCGGGAGGGAAAGTCCGGTGGCACGCCGACGGCCGGGAGGCGGATGCCGCCATCAATACGGCGGAGCTTTCAGGGCACTGGGAGGGGAGCGTGGCCCGCGGCGCGCCGGAGGGAGGGCGCCTCACCCTCAAGGGGGTCCTCGGCGCCGCCGGGACGGTGACAGTGGAGGGAGAGCGGATAGCGTTCACGGAGCTGGCGCTGCAGGTGGAGGGAAACGAGCGGGGAAGCCTCGCCCGGCTCGGGCTGCGCCTTGCCGGCGGCGGGGGGATGGAGGCCCGCTTCTCCTCCACCACTCCCCTGGCCATGGCAATTCCCGACGAAGGGAGCTTTTCCGGCTCCTGGCGGGGGGTTGACCTCGCCCTCGCCTCTCCCTGGCTTCCGCCGGAGCTCGACCTGAAGGGGCGCCTCTCGGGCGAGGTCTCGGGGAGGCTCCTCCCCGGGAGCCGCTTCGAGGCCCGGGGAAAGGGCGGGATCGTCGGTGGAGCGGTGCAGTGGCGCCGGGAGAAGCGGCGGTTCAGCGCCACGCTCCGGACGGCGGAGGTCTCCTGGGAGTGGCGCGGCGAAACGCTGGACGGCGCCTTTTCCCTGGCCCTTGCCGAGCGGGGCGAGGCCCGGGGGAGTTTCCGGCTCCCGCTTGCCGCCAGCATCCCCGTCGCCGCCAGGCCCGACGGGGTGCTCCGGGTCACCCTCGCCGGCGAGGTGCGGGAGAAGGGGCTCGTCACCTCCCTCTTCCCCGGCCTCGTCCAGGAGAGCCACGGCACCCTCGGCGTCGACCTGGCCGTGGCCGGGACCTGGCGCGACCCGAAGCTCGGCGGAAGCCTGAAGCTGGTCGGGGCGGGGGCCTACCTCCCCGCGGCGGGGATCCGCCTGGAGGATCTGCAGGCGACCGCCCGCCTGGAGGGCGACCGGCTTCGGGTCGACTCCTTCTCGGTCAGGTCGGGCCCCGGCACCCTGAGCGGCACCGCCTCCCTCCGCCTC
The DNA here is from genome assembly GCF_027327745.1 of Geobacter sp. GTDB lineage: Bacteria > Desulfobacterota > Desulfuromonadia > Geobacterales > Geobacteraceae > Geobacter. The sequence continues at coordinate 15,633 of NZ_DAHVYG010000085.1, read as the reverse complement.
CAGGGGTGGCGGCCGGCGGAGTACCGGGGGAGCGTCACCGGCGACCGGTTCCGGGCGGTCCATCTCCCCGAGCTGCAGATGGAGGCGAGCCCGAAGCTCACCTTCGAGGGGACACCGGAGAAGGTCGCGGTCCGCGGCGAGATCGCCGTGCCGGTGCTCCTCGTGCGGGAGGCGAAGAGCGAGGCGCCGGTCCGGCCGAGCCCGGACGTCGTCATCGAGGGAGAAAAGCCGCCGGCCGGGAAGCAATGGCCGGTGGCGCTCGACATCCGGGTCCGCGTCGCCCTCGGCGACCGGGTCCTGGTGAAGGCGCAGGGGATCGACGCCCGGCTGGGCGGCGCCCTCGACCTGACGATCCTTCGCCCCGACGAGGTGAGGAGCACGGGGGAGATCCGGGTGGTGAAGGGGTACTACAAGACCTACGGGGTGGATCTGGAGATCGTGCGGGGGAGGGTCTTCTACGCCGGCGGCCCCATCGGCCGGCCGACGCTCGATTTTCTGGCGCTCCGGAAGGTGGGGGAGGTCAGGGCGGGGGTGACCGTCGGCGGGACGCCGCAGACGCCGGTGATCAAGCTCTACTCCGACCCCGCCATGGCCGACACCGACATCCTCGCCTACATCGTGCTGGGGCACCCCCTCGGCGGAAGCAGCCAGGACGCAAGCCTCGTCATGCAGGCCGCCGGCTTCCTCCTCTCGGCGAGCCAGTCGGTGGTCCTCCAGGACCAGATCAGGCAGCGGCTCGGGATCGACGTCCTGGCCATCACCACCCCGGAGAGCGGGACCGCCGGCTACAGGCCGGTCACGGTGGCTCCCCCCGGCACTCCGGCCCAGGCGGCGCCGAGCGCCGTCTCCCAGTCGATGGTGACGGTGGGGAAGTACCTGACTCCGGAACTCTACCTGAGCTACGGCCGGTCGCTCTTCACCAACAGCAACCTCTTCCGGCTCCGCTACAGCTTCTCGAAGCACTGGGAGATCGAGACCCAGGCCGGCACCGAGAGCGGGGCGGACCTCTACTACAAGATCGACTTCGACTGAACCGTGCGTTTTTGGCCGGTTCCCGGTTACGACTTCGTCGACGGAGGAGCGGTCGGGCCACCGAGGGTGAAGAAGAAGGTCGCCCCCTCTCCCGGCCTCCCCTCGGCCCAGACCCTTCCGCCGTGGCGCTCGACAATTCGCTGGACCGCGGCGAGGCCGATGCTGGTCCCCTCGAACCCTTCGGCGGCATGCAGGCGGTGGAACGGGAGGAAGAGCTTGTCCGCGTACCGCATGTCGAAGCCGATGCCGTTGTCGCGCACGAAGAAGACCCGCTCGTCCCCGTCGGTGCGGGAGCCGACCTCGATCCGGGGGGCAGGGTTGCGGGCGCTGAACTTCCACGCGTTGTAGAGCAGGTTTGCCATCGCCGCCCGCAGCAGGGACGGGTCGCCGGTCGCCGCGAGCTCCGCCCCGATCACGAACTCCACCGGGCGCTCCGGCTGGCTCAACCGGAGCTCGCCGGCAATCTCCCCGGCGATGGCCGCCAGATCCACCGGCCGCCGGCGGAGCTCGTCCCGGGTGACGCGGGAGAGCTCCAGCAGGTCGTCGATCAGCTCCCCCATCCGTCCCGCGGCACCGGCGATCCGCCGGAGGTACTCCCTTCCCCCCTCGTCGAGACAGTAGCCGTACTCCTGCTGCAGGAGGGAGCTGAAGCCGTGGATCCCCCGGAGGGGGGTGCGCAGATCGTGGGAGACCGTATAGCAGAAGGTCTCCATCTCCCGGACCGCCTGCTGCAGCTCTTCGGTCCTTTCCCTGACCCGCTGCTCCAGCTCGGCGTTGAGCCGCTGCACCTGCTCTTCCGCCCGCTTCCGCCCGGTGATGTCGCGCACCAGCTCGATGACGGCGAAGATCTCGCCGTCGGCATCCCGCAGCGGCGAGGCGGCCACCTCCAGGTACTCCACCGCGCGCCCCGGCGGGTTCCTGAACTCCATCCGGTGGACCTCGCCGTCGACGAAACAGCGGGCCACGGGACATTCTTCGCAGACGTGGTCGAACTGCCGGTAGACGTCGTAACAGAAGCTTCCCACGTAGTCTCCCCCCATCAGCCGCCGGTGCTCCCGGTTCTGGTAGAGGATCCGGAAGTTGCGGTCCTGGATGCTGAGGCCGTCCCCCAGGGCGGCGATGATGGCATCGGTCTTGGCCCGCTCCTCCTCCGCCTGCCGCAGGGCATCCTGCAGCGACTCCCGTTTCTCGTGAATGGTGGCCATCATGGCGTTGAAGGCGGCGGCGAGGGTGCCGATCTCATCGCTCCCATACACCGGCAGCGGCTCCCGGCCCCCGCCGTCGGGGGTAAGGGCCTCGATGTGCCGGGTAAGGCGGGTCAGGGGAGACATCAGCCGCTGCATGGTCCGCCAGCTCAGGATCATCATCAGGCAGAGCCCCAGCGCCAGGGCGCTGACGAAATAGGTCCGGGCCCTGGAGAGGGGGGCGTAGGCCTCCCGGAGGGGGTAGCTGGTCGCCATGATCCAGTTGACGGCGCTCAGGTGTTTGAAAGAGGAGAGGACCGGCACCCCCCTGGTGGTCACCGTTTCGCCGCTCCCCTCGAAGCCGGCGAACGCCTTGTCCAGGAGCCGGTTCTGGCCCACGGGGACTGAGGTCAGGATGAGGGACTTGTCCGGATAGAGGATCACCGTCCGGTTCTTGGCGCAGAGGAACGCATACCCGCTCTTGCCGATGCGCAGGCGCCCGACGTCCGTCAGGAAGTTATCCCCCAGCAGATCGATGTTTCCGGCAAGGATTGCCGTCAGCTTCCCGTGAGCGTCGAAGAGGGGGTGGGTCACCATAACCGTCGGCCGCCCCGGCCTGAAGGAGGAGCGGTAGGGGGCGCTGATCTGCGGTTTGCCGGTGGCAACGGTCTTTTTGAAGTACTCCCGGTAGGAATAATCGAGCCCCCGCATGCCGGGGAGGAAAGGGCTTCCGGCGATGAGCCTCCCCCGGGGGGAAAAGAGGGCGAGATTGTCGAAAATCAAGAGCAGGGTAGTCTTGTCGTCCAGAAGCCGCTGGGCGGCGTCCGGCTCACGGAGCAGCGCCGGCGTCAGATGCGGGGCGAAGGCGGCGAGGGACTTCTGGGCGAAGAGGAGTTTCTTGTCCAGATCGCCGGCGAAGGAGGAGACCAGGGACCCCTGCTGGGTGAAGATGCTCTCCTTGAATTTCCGCTCGAAGTAGGCAAGGGCAAAGGCCCCCGCCACGGCCGTGAAACAGAAGAAAAAGAGGGTCACCCCAAGCGCCATGCGTGTTTTGAGACTGAGCTGTTTCATCCCGCGCTCCGGAGCAGATCCGCCAGTTCGTCCAGGCTGGCGACGGCGATATCGGCCAGATCAGGCCAGCGGAAGCTCCCCGTCCGGTCGACGTGGACGGTGGCGGTGCCGGCGGCGCGGCCGCACTGGAGATCGAAGAGGTAGTCCCCCACCATCACCATCGCCCGGCCGGGGATCCCCCACGCGGCGCCGAGCCGTGCAAGCCCCGCCGGATCAGGCTTGGGAAGGACGTCGTGGCGGCCGAGCACGTGCTCCGGCGCGAAATGTCCCCCGACCCCGAGGGTCTCCAGCACCCGAAGGGCGATCCGTTTCGTGTTGCGGGTGACGATCCCGAGGCGGCAGCCACGCCCCCGAAGCGCCTCCACGAGCCGCACGGCCCCGGCCGCGGCCTCGGCGCGCCCGGCCAGTTCCTCCTCGATGGCGTCGAGCTGCCGGTGGAGCCGCAGCGCAGCTTCCGGCGGCTGGGCGTCGATATGGCCAAGGATGTCCGCGCCGGCGGGGATCCCGAGCTCGGCCCTGATGGCGGCGAAATCGTGCACCGGCACCGTCAGGGTCCCGTCCAGGTCGAACACCCAGTACTCCCGGCCGAGAATCTGTGCAACCGCAACCTCTTCCATCTCCCCTCCCCTTGCCGCCGGGGGACCGGCGTGATATCCATCGTAGCAGAGAGACAGGGAAAAACAGAAGACGAAAAACAGGGTACAGAAGAGACGACGGCCGAGCTGGGACGGCTCGGCACGGTTACCCCGTCTCCACGATCTTCCCGCCGGGGAGGAGCCGGAAGAGATGCCCCCGCCACCGGACGCGGTTGCCGGCGAAGGAGAGGGCCCAGGTGGCGAAGGCGAAGGCGTCGCGGATGGGGAGGAGCCAGAGCCAGCGGGGGAAGATGCCGTCCCTGACGTAGCGGCGGCTGAAGACAAGCGCCGCGAGGAAGCGGACGCCGTAGAGGAGGAGCACCGCCCCCCACCCGGCGGCGGAGAAGCCGGCGGCGAGGAGGGCGAGACATGCCATCGGAAAGGGCTGGGTGATGCCGGAGCCGAGGTAGCCGCCGGGGCGCGAGACCCGCATGGTGCGGCACCAGCGGAGCTGGCGGGAGAGGACGGTGGCGAGATCCTCCCGGTGCATGACGCTCTCCACGAAGCAGTCGGAGAGCTCCAGCCGCCACCCGGCCCGGTGGATCTTGTTTCCGAGCTGGTAGTCGTCGGCCAGGTAGTCGGCCAGGGCCGGGAAGCCGCCGATGGCCGCCAGGGCCTCCCGCCGCACGGTCATGGCGGCCCCCAGGGCGAAGGAGAGCCCTTCGAGCTTCAGCGCCACCATGACGTTGGGGACCATCTCCGCCGTGAACCCCATCGCCTCCACCGCCGTGGCCGCGCCCCGCACGCCGGGGCTCCGGTAGAGGGAGGTGACGAGTCCCACCTGCGGGTCGGCGAAGGGGGCGGCCACCTCCCGCAGGAAATCGGGGGAGACCCGGATGTCGCTGTCGCAGACGATGATCAGGTCGTGCTTCGCCCGCGGGAAGGCGTTGATCAGGTTGGAGACCTTGTAGTTGGGGCCGTGGATGACGCCGTCCACCACCAGGTCGATGTCGGCGGCGGGAAAGGCGGCCATGAGGCGGCGGATCACCGGGATCACCGGATCGTCGGCCGCGGCGCAGGCGAAGACGATCTGTACGGCGGCGGGGTACTCCTGGCGGCAGAAGGAGGCGAAGTTGTCGAAGCTCCCGGCGTCCATCCCCTTCACCGGCTTGAGGATGGTGATGGGGGGGACGTGCCCCGGCGCCGGGCGCCGGCGCCCGAACCAGGAGCGGGCGCAGGCAAGGGAGATGAGCCCGTAGGCAAGGGGGGGTGCGACTATGAGAAACGGCAGGAGCGTGTGGAGCATGGGTCGGGATACCTTGGGGAAGTGGGTTAAACCGGCTTGAGGAGCACCATGCAGACGTCGTCCCCGGGGGAGCTCAGGCGGGTGAAGCCGGCGAGCCGGGCGAGCACCGCCCCCATGAGCCCCTCCAGGTCGTCGTCCCGGTGTTCGTGGAGGGCGCGGACGAGCCGGGAGACGCCGAAGAATTCCCCCGTATCGTCCTGGGCCTCGGGGATCCCGTCGGTGTAGAGGAACACCACGTCCCCCGGCGCCAGCGGCACCTGGCGCTCCTCGAAGACGACCCCCTGGCGGACCCCGAGGATCAGCCCATCGGCGTCCAGCTCCCCGCACGCCCCGTCGGCACGCTGGTAGAGGAGCGGCGGGTTGTGGCCGGCGCTGGCGTAGGTGAGGGTTCGGGTGGCTGGGGCGTAGGTGGCGTAGAACATGGTGATGAAGAGTTCGGCCCGGGTCAGGTCGTCGTAGAGAAGATCGTTGAGGGAGGCGACGATGGCGGCGGGTGAGCCGCCGCAACGGGCCTGGGCGCGGATGACGCTGCGGGCCTCGGTCATGATGAGGGCGGCGCCGACGCTGTGGCCGGAGACATCGGCTATGACCACGTCGAGGGAGCCGTCCTCCCGGGGGAAGAAGTCGTAGTAGTCCCCCCCCACGTGGGCCGCCGGCACCCATTTCCCGGCACAGCGGACCCCGGTCACATGGGGCGGCGCCGCCGGCAGGAGCGCCCGCTGGATCTGGCAGGCGACGTCCATGTCGCCGCTGATCCGGGCGTTCTCCAGGAGCGCCTCCTGGGCCCGCTTGCGCCCGGTCACGTCCTCCTTGATGGCAATGTACCGGCGGATCACCCCGTCACCGTTCGAGACGGGGGTGATGGTCTGCTCTTCGGTATAGAGGGTGCCGTCCTTGCGGCGGTTGATCATCTCCCCCCGCCAGACCCGCCCCCCCGCGATGGTCTCCCAGAGCTCCCGGTAGAAGCCGTTGTCGTGCATCCCCGAGTTGAGGATGTTCAGGCTCCTTCCCCGTGCCTCGTCGAGGGTGTAGCCGGTGAGGGTGGTGAAGGCGGGATTCGCCCAGATCACCTTCCCCTCCCGGTCGCTGATGACGATGGCGTTGGCCGCGGCGGCAAGGGCCGCCCCCCGCAGGCGCATCTCCTCCTCGGCCACCTTGCGGCCGGTGATATCGGAGATGAGCCCGTCGTAGGCGATGAGCCTCCCCTCCCCGTCGTGCCGGGGAACGATGGTGTTGCGGACCCAGCGGAGCGTCCCGTCCTTGTGGACGATCCGGTGCTCCAGCGACGGGATGGCCTCCCCCGCCTCAAGCCGGCGGGCCTGGTCGACGACCTTCCCCCGGTCCTCCCCGTAGATCATCCGGTACCAGAGAAACGGGTCGGCCTCGTACTCCTCGGGGGTAAAGCCGGTGACCACGGTGCAGCCGGGGCCGTGGTAGGTGCCGGCCACGCTCCCGTCGCGGACCTCCACCGTGTAGAGATAGTCGGTGACCGCCTCCAGGAGCCGGCGGTAGCGAAGCTCGCTCCGCAGGAGCGCCTCCTCCGCCTCCCGCTTCTGCCGCCGGGTTTCCGCCTCCTTCAGTTCGCGCCGGATGGCGGGGACGAGCCGTGAGATGTTCCCCTTGACGAAGTAGTCGTCGGCCCCCGCCTTCATCGCCTCGACGGCGGTCTCCTCGCCGATGTTTCCCGAAATAACGACAAACGGCAGGTCGAACCGGCCGTCGCGCCAGATCTTGAGGGCGTCGAGGCCGCTGAAGCGGGGAAGGACGTAGTCGGAGATGGCCAGGTCCCACTGGCGGGTGGCAAGGGCCTCGCGCATCTCATCGGGGGTCTCGACCCGCAGGTGGAGCGGGTCGTATCCCCCCTTGCGGAGCTCCCGCAAAAGCAGGAACGCGTCGTCCTCCGAGTCTTCGATGATCAGCACACGCAGCGCAATTCCCATAACAATCCCCGGCGCCGGCTGACGGTCGGCGCGGCATTCTATATTCCCAATTGTACAACGGCGGCGGGCGGGTTCAACTGCGGTCAGGCGGGAATCCGCTCCACGACGACGAGGTAGGGGGCCGTGTCCGAGCGGTTCATCTGCCGGCAGCGCCAGACGTTGAAGGTGCGGGGGGAGAGCGCCGCCGCCCACTCCTCCACCCCCCTTCCCTCCTCCGCCCCACCCGCATGGCCGGTGTAGACCGCCACGGTGACGACCCCGCCGGGGAGAAGGAGGCCCGCCGCCTGCTCCAGGGCGGCGCTGGTCGTTGCGGAGGAGGTGACGGTCTCCCTCCCGGCGCCGGGGAGAAAGCCGAGGTTGAAGACCACCCCCCTGACCGGCTCCGTGACTATCTCCGCCAGCCGCTCGTGGCCGGCGAGGACGAGTTCCGTCCGCCCCGGGTATCCGAAGGCTTCAAGGCGCGCCCTGGTGGCGGCCAGGGCGCTTTCCTGGATGTCGAACGCCCAGATCGTCCCGGCGGCACCCACGAGCTCCGCCAGAAACGCCGTGTCGTGGCCGTTGCCGCAGGTGGCATCCACCACCCGGTCCCCCGGCCGCACCCGCTCCCGCAGGAAGTAATGCGCCAGCGGCACCGCACCGGATAAACTGCGGGACCTCACTTCTTCCCCACCAGCGACAGCACCGCCGGCAGCACCAGCACGAAGGCCGCCTGGCAGGCCACCATCCCGAGGCTCATGACCGCGCCGATGGAGAAGACCCCTTGGTGGTGGGCCACCATGAGGGCGCCGAAGCTCGCCATGATAGTGAGGGTGTTGTAGATCACCCCGAGGCCGGTGCTGCTCATGATCACCGCCGCGGCGTCGCCGTCCTCCCGCCGGAAGCGGTTGATGATGTAGATCCCCGAATCGACCGCAATCCCGAGGATGAGCGGCATAACGATGATGTTGGCCGAGTTGAAGCTGATGCCGCAGAGCCACATCCCCCCCACCATGAGGAGGAGCCCGACCACCAGGGGCACGAGGCCCACCAGGGTGTAGACGACGCTGCGGAAGGTGATGAAGAGGATCGCCACGATGGCGGCGAAGGCGTAGATGAAGGCCCGCAGGTAGGCGTCCCGCATGATGGTCATGGACTCGTAGACCATGACCGGCTCGCCGTTGGCCCGTGGGGCGACGCTCCGCACCTGGTCGAGGAAGCGCTTGAGGGGGTCCCGCTCGAAGATCTCCTCCTTGGGCGCCACCTGGAGGAGGTACTTCCCGCTCTTGCCGACGAAGCGCTCCCGAAGCTGCGGGGGGATGTCGGCCCCGGTCACCGGCGCGGCGGCGAGGCTCTCCCGCAGCTCGCCGATCTTCTCGGGGAACGAGGCGAGCATCCCCCCCTGGAAGTCGCGCAGCATCCCGAGGGCGTTCCTGTCCTTCTCCTTTTCGAGGGTGGCGAAGAAGCGGTCGAGAGTGGCGAGAAAGGCCCCCACCGGCTTCACCTCGGGCTTTTTCTCCTTCTCCAGGAACCCTTTGAGCCGCTCAACGGAGGCACGGAAGTTCTCGAAGACCGTCGGGAGCTCCATCACCCGCAGGTCCTCCTCGTAGGGGGCCGGCTTCACGTCGGAGAGCTCGGCCCGCAGGGCCGCCAGTTCCTTCAGCTTCGCCTCCTGGTCGTCGGGGACGAAGGTGAAGAGACTCACCACGTGGTCCACCGCCGGGAGCTTTTCGAGCCGCGCCGTCAGCGCCTTCACCTCGGCGGGGGTGGCGGCGGTCACCTCGGCGAAGTAGCCGGAGTTCTCCTTGCTCCGCATCAGCTTGTAGGCGTACTCCACCGGCTCCAGCCCCTTGGCCTGGAGGTTCATGAGATTGTAGTCGAAGCGGGTCTGGACCAGGGGATAGACCGAGGCGGCGCAGAGGATGACGGTGGCCCCGATCACGATCCGCGGATTGCCGAAGAGAAACGCCTCGAACCTTCCGGCCCGGCGGGAGCGGCGGAGCACGGTCGCCGCCCGGGCCTCCCGCTCCTCCTCCTTCTTCTTCCGCAGCGGAACCAGCAGCACGAGCGCCGCCGGCAGGGTCGTGAAGGTGACGAGGACGCAGACCGCGATCCCGATGGCGGCGATGATCCCCAGTTCGGCGATCCCCCGGAAGTCTGTGAAGACGAAGGTGAAGAAGGCGGCGGCGGTGGTGGCGGCGGCCATGACGATGGCCCAGATGTTGCGGTCGAGCCCCGTCCCGATGGCGACGAGTTCCCCGGCGCCGAGCCCGAGCTCTTCCTGGTACCGGAGCACCACCTGGATCCCGTACTCGATCCCGATCCCGATCAGCATCACCGCAAAGACCATGGAGAGGATGTTCAGGTGTCCCACCGCGAGGGTCGCCAGACCGAAGGAGGTGCAGATGGCGACCACCAGCGACACCATGGCGGCGCCGACGTTCAGGACCCCCCGGAAGGCGACCAGCAGCACCACCACCGTGAGCGCCAGAGAAAGGATCGTGGCGCGGGCGATGTCCCGCTCGCTGGTGGCCATCTCCTCATGCTCCAGGACCGGCGTCCCGGTGAGCCCCGCCGTCACCCCCCTGAACTCGGGACGCGCCTTGAGCTTCGCCACCGCGGCGCGCACCACCCGGATCGCCTCCTCGGCCGGGACGAAGCTCTTCGCGTCCCGCACCGGCAGGACCGTCACGATCTGCATCCGCTGCGCCCGGGCCAGGGCCGAGTCGCCGCCGAGGAAGACCTCCTCCAGGGAGAAGGAGCCCTTGCCGGCACCGAAGGAGCCGATGCCGGCGCCGAGCTTGTCGAGCATGAAGACCAGTCCCTCAAGCTCCGTCTCGCTGCCGGGGTTCCTGCCGCCGCCGGCGACATAGGCATCCATCCGGCCGGTGAGGTGCGTGAAGAGAGTCTGCACCGACGGCGCCACCGCCAGCTCCTTCAGGACCGGCTTTGCCAGGGTGAGGTTTTTCCGGAGCATCCGGATGTCGTCGAGGGGGAGGAGCAACAGCCCGTGCCGGCGGAAAAAGGGAAGGCCGTTGGGGTAGAAGACTTCGCGAAAGCGCCCCGTGTCAGCCGCGAGGTCCGCAGAGAGCCGCTCGGCGAAGGCCGAGGCCCGGGCGGTGTCGTCGCTCTCGATGACGATGACGATCTCCTCCCGGTCGCCGAACTCGGCCCGGGTGGCCCGATAGTCCCGCTGAAACGGCGCGTTTCGCGGCATCAGGTCATCCCGGCCGGTCAGGAACCGCATCTCCTCTTTCGTGTAGAACACCGAGAGCGCCGCCAGCAGGAGCGACACCGCGAGAACGAGCCGGGGGTGACGGGAAACGAGGCGAAAGAGCATCGAAAAACGGGTTGGGTCGTGGACGGGTTTCATGGTCCGCAACCTACCATACCCCACCCCCGAAAGGCAATTGTTTCGCCCGCCGGCACCGGCCTTCCCGCTCCCGCAAGATGGCGTATTCATTAAAGCAACCCTTATTTTCCAGGGAATAAGGGTGTATTTTTTAAAAAGTTTGTGATAGAAGAGTCAGGTTATTGTGGCCGTATTGTCGGCTGGGCCGCGAAACGACACGATTTCGGTGCAATGCAACAAAGGAGTTGGACACAGATGAAGATCTCCAAGCATCCCATTTCGCACGCACTCACCTCATTCAACGATGCCGCGCGGGAGAGCCGGGAGGAGACGCAGAACAAACCGGGCGCCAAGGTCCACCACCTGCCGGCCTCCATCTGGAAAAAGAAAGAGAGCGAGGTCACGAGCCCCCTCGACCTCGCCATCGAGCGGAGCCGCGACTTCTTCTTCCGCGAGCAGCTGCCGGAGGGGTACTGGTGGGCCGAGTTGGAGTCCAACGTCACCATCACCGCCGAGTACATCATGCTCTTCCACTTCATGGGGCTGGTGGACAAGGAAAAAGAGCGGAAGATGGCCAACTACCTCCTCCGCCAGCAGACCGAGGAGGGGTGCTGGTGCATCTACTTCGGCGGCCCCGGGGACCTCTCCACCACCATCGAGGCGTACTTCGCCCTGAAGCTCGCCGGATATCCGGCCGACCACCCCGCCATGAAGAAGGCCCGGACCTTCATCCTGGAGCGGGGGGGGATCCTCAAGGCGCGGGTCTTCACGAAAATATTCCTCGCCCTCTTCGGCGAGTTCTCCTGGCTCGGCGTCCCCTCGATGCCGATCGAGATGATGTTGCTCCCCACCGGCTTCACCTTCAACATGTACGAGTTTTCGAGCTGGTCCCGGGCCACCATCATCCCCCTTTCCATCGTCATGGCCGAGCGACCGGTCCGCAAGCTCCCCCCCTGGGCGCGGGTCCAGGAGCTCTACGTCCGCCCACCCCGCCCCACCGATTACACCTTCACCAAGGAAGACGGGATCCTCACCTGGAAGAACATCTTCATCGGGATCGACCACGTTCTGAAGGTCTACGAGGCGAGCCCGATCCGTCCCGGCATGAAGCGGGCCCTGGCCAAGGCGGAAAAGTGGGTGCTGGACCACCAGGAGCCGACCGGCGACTGGGGCGGCATCCAGCCAGCCATGCTGAATGCGGTCCTCGCCCTCCACTGCCTCGGCTACGCCAACGATCACCCCGCCGTGGCCCGGGGGCTCCAGGCTCTGGCGAACTTCTGCATCGAGGGGGAGGACGAGCTCGTCCTGCAGTCGTGCATCTCGCCCGTCTGGGACACGGCGTTGGCCCTCATGGCGATGGTCGACGCCGGGATACCGACCGACCACCCGGCACTGGTCAAGGCGGCCCAGTGGCTCCTGGACCGGGAGGTGCGCAAGCCCGGTGACTGGAAGATCAAGGCCCCCAGTCTGGAGCCGGGGGGATGGGCGTTCGAGTTCCTCAACGACTGGTATCCCGATGTGGACGATTCGGGGATCGTCATGATGGCGCTCAAGGATGTGCAGGTGAAGGACCAGAAGGCCCGGGACGCCGCCATCAGGCGGGGGATGAACTGGTGCTTCGGGATGCAGAGCAAGAACGGCGGCTGGGGCGCCTTCGACAAGGACAACACCAAGCATATCCTCAACAAGATCCCCTTCGCCGACCTCGAAGCCCTCATCGACCCGCCGACGGCGGACCTCACCGGCCGGATGCTGGAGGTGATGGGAACCTTCGGCTACCCCAAGGACGACCCGGTGGCGGTCAGGGCGCTCCAGTTCATCAAGGATACCCAGGAACCGGAAGGGCCGTGGTGGGGACGCTGGGGGGTGAACTACATCTACGGCACCTGGTCGGTGCTCTGCGGCCTCGCGGCCTTCGGCGAGGACCTGAACCAGCCCTATATTCGCCGGGCGGTGAACTGGCTCAAATCCCGCCAGAACATGGACGGAGGGTGGGGCGAGACCTGCGCCTCTTACGACGACCCGGCATTGGCCGGCATCGGGGAGAGTACGGCGTCCCAGACCGGGTGGGCGCTCCTGGCGCTGCAGGCGGCCGGCGAGGTCGACTCCCCCGCCGTGGCCCGGGGGGTCCAGTACCTGATCGACACCCAGAAGGCCGACGGCACCTGGGACGAGCAGCAGTTCACCGGAACGGGCTTCCCAAAATACTTCATGATCAAGTATCATATCTACCGGAACTGCTTCCCCCTCATGGCACTGGGGCGCTACCGGGCACAGAGGAGACTGAAGGGATAACAGGTCAGTCGCTGAAACAGGTACCCGCGTAGGGACGGTTCATGGCCGCCCCTACATCAGTTTTTATATGAAGGAAACATGAAAGTTTTCGTCACCGGCGCGACCGGTTTCATAGGCGCAAGCATCGTGAGAGAGCTCCTGAAGGAAGGGTGCCACGTGCGGGTCCTCGCCCGCCCAGGCTCCGACCGGCGCAACCTCCACGGCCTCGACGTGGAACTGTGCGAAGGGGACCTCTGCCGCCCGGAAACCCTGGAGAAGGGGTTGAAGGGGTGCGAGACGCTCTACCATGCCGCCGCCGACTACCGGCTCTGGACCCGCACGCCGGCGGCGATGTACGCCGCCAACGTCGGGGGGACCCACGCCATCCTGGAGACGGCGCTGCGCCACGGGGTCTCCCGGGTGGTCTACACGAGCAGCGTCGGCACCCTCGGCAACCCCGGCGACGGCACCCCCGGCACCGAGACGACCCCCGTCTCCTTCAACGACATGGTGGGCCACTACAAGAAGAGCAAGTTCCTGGCCGAGCGGGAGGCTGAGAAGTTCCTCGCCCGGGGGCTTCCGCTGGTCATCGTCAACCCGTCGACACCGGTGGGTCCCCTCGACGTGAAGCCGACCCCCACGGGGAAGATCATCGTCGATTTCCTGAACCGGAAGATGCCCGCCTACCTCGACACCGGCCTCAACATCATCGACGTGGAAGACTGCGCCAGGGGACACATCCTGGCGGCGCGGCACGGGAGGGTCGGCGAGAAGTACATCCTCGGCCACGAGAACCTGACCCTGCGGCAGATCTTCGCCATGCTCGGCAAGATCACCGGGCTCCCGGCGCCGAAGGTCCGGCTCCCCTACACACCGATCCTGATGGCCGCCTACGTGAACGAGGCGCTGGCGCGGGTCACCGGCCGGGAGCCCCTCATCCCCCTGGCGGGGGTCCAGATGGCGAAGAAATTCATGTATTTCGACTCGTCCAAGGCGGTGAATGAACTGGGGCTCTCCCGGCGTCCGGCCGCCGACGCCCTGCGGCGCGCGGTGGAGTGGTTCCGCGCCCATGGATATGCGAGGTAGGGGCCCACTGCCCCCTACCCTGCGGTTGCCGAAAGGAGTTGGCCATGTCCCGACTGCTGGAAACCATCAACAATCCGACTGATCTGAAGAACCTCCCCAGGGAGGAGCTCCCGGCGCTGGCCGCCGAGGTCCGCCGGTTCCTCCTCGACACGGTATCGAAGACCGGCGGGCACCTTGCCTCGAACCTGGGGGCCGTGGAGCTCTCCATCGCCCTCCACTACTGCTTCGACTCCCCGGCCGACCGGATCGTCTGGGACGTGGGGCACCAAGCCTACACCCACAAGATCCTCACCGGCCGGCGCGACCGCTTCCACACCCAGCGCCAGTACGGCGGCATCAGCGGTTTCCCGAAGCGAAGCGAATCCCCCCACGACGCCTTCGACACCGGTCACTCCTCCACCTCCATCTCGGCGGGGCTCGGCATGGCGGTGGCCCGGGAGCTGAAGGGAGGAACCAACAAGGTGATCGCCGTCATCGGCGACGGGTCGCTGACCGGTGGCATCGCCTTCGAGGCGCTAAACCAGGCGGGGCACCTGAAGAAGAACCTGATCGTGGTCCTGAATGACAACGAGATGTCGATCTCGAAGAACGTCGGCGCCTTTTCCTCCTTCGTCTCCCGCAAGATGACCGGGAGCGACTTCCGCAAGCTGAAGAAGGAGATGCAGGGGCTGCTGGCGAACATCCCCGCCATCGGCAAGGACATCCTCCATTTCGCCCGCCGCGCCGAGAACTCGCTGAAGGGGTTCCTCACCCCCGGCATGCTCTTCGAGGCCCTGGGCTTCGACTACATCGGCCCGATCCCGGGGCACGACCTTCCCCAACTCATCGAGGTGATGGAGAACCTGAAGGGAGTCGAAGGGCCGGTCCTCCTCCACGTAATGACCACCAAGGGAAAGGGGTACCCCCCCGCCGAGGAGAACCCGGACGTCTTCCACGGGGTCGGCCCCTTCGACGTGGCCACCGGCAAGACCTCCGGGGGAAAACCTGGGGCCGCCAGCTACACCGCCGTCTTCGGTGAGGCCCTCGTGAAGCTGGCGGAAGAGGATGAGAAGATCGTTGCCATCACCGCCGCCATGCCCGACGGCACCGGCCTCTCCCCCTTCGCCCGGCGCTTCCCGGAGCGTTTCTTCGACGTCGGCATCGCCGAGCAGCATGCCCTCACCTTCGCCGCGGGGCTTGCGGCCGACGGGTTCCGGCCGGTGGCGGCCATCTACTCCTCCTTTCTCCAGCGGGCCTTCGACCAGGTCTTCCACGACGTCTGCCTCCAGAAGCTGCCGGTCACCATGGCGCTGGACCGGGCGGGGCTCGTGGGGGACGACGGGCCCACCCACCACGGGGTCTTCGACCTCTCCTATCTGCGGCACCTGCCGGAGATGACCCTCATGGCGCCGAAGGACGAGAACGAACTGCGGCACATGCTGAAGACCGCCATCTATGCCGGCCGCCCCATGGCGCTCCGTTATCCGCGCGGCGCCGGCTGGGGGGTCGACCTCGACCGGGAGCTCCGGGAGATCGAAATCGGTCGGGGGGAGCTCCTCGCCACGGGGGACGACCTGGCCCTCGTCGCCATCGGCTCCACCGTCTACCCGGCCCTGGAGGCGGCCAGGATGCTGGAGGCGAAAGGGATCCGGGCCGCCGTCGTCAACGCCCGCTTCGTGAAGCCCCTGGACCGGGAGCTCATCCTCGGCGCGGCGCGGCAGACCGGCTGCGTCGTCACCGTGGAGGAGAACGCCCTCCAGGGAGGGTTCGGGAGCGCCGTGCTGGAGCTTCTGGCCGACGAGGGGATGACGGAGATGCGGGTGAAACGGCTCGGCATCCCCGACCGTTACATCGAGCA
>NZ_DAHVYG010000071.1 GCF_027327745.1 Geobacter sp. | reverse complement strand
GGAGCCTGGTGGCTGGAAGGAAACGGCAATGTCATGCTCAGATTGCGCTGCGCCCTCTACAACGGCACCTTCGATGTGGCGTTGAACGCCTATATCGCAAAAAAGTTTCGAGACAGTGCCAAAGAGGGGTAATGCTCCCTTGTTTCTCCTGCTTGGACAGCTTCGACTTTGTACCTTTGAAGAGCAGTTCGTAGCCTTCAGTTGCCAAAACCGTACTGCTGAACAATGTGAGGAGTAGGATAATGATTAAGGCGTTGTATCTATTCAAATTTCTTCTCCGCAATTGCCTAGGTGCAGCGCCCTCCCCGTCGCCGGGGAGGGCATACCAATCAGACAAAACCTACTTCGGCACGCTCCAGGAATCCTCAGACTCGATCCCGTTCGGCTCCCAGGTCCACTTGATCTTGCGGTAGGTGAAGGCCACCTCTTCCATGTGGCGGTACGGCTCGTTCTCGCCCAGAAGGGTGATCGGCATGTACGGCTTGATGCTCACCACGATGGCGTCTTCGAGCTTGATGGTGTAATAATGCTCTTCGGTTCCCTGCTTGGTGATGCGGTAGAACTTGAGGGTGACGTCCTTCAGGTGCTCGCCGGTGCAGAGGGCTTGGTACATCTTCGGGGAGCTCTTGTCGAACTCCTTGACGATCGAGAGCGGCCCGTGGACCCGCTTGCCGGTGGGAAGCCCCGAGTGGGGGTCCTTCGGCATGGTGATGTCGTGGTTCATGGAGTAAACGAGGATCGTGTTCTCACGCCCCTGCAGTTCGCAGGAACCGTCGATCTTCCCCTGTTTTTCACCGGTGAGGGTGAGGTGTGCGGGCATTGCCATTGTCTACTACCTCCTTGTGGTGTGGAATTAGCGGCCCAAGATGGACCGCGGTGAAAATTGGCGCTGAAAACTCTGGATTTGATAGATGTTATGGCATGTGTCGCTTCTTGCGAATTTGCCGTAAGTCGAGCTTGTCTTTAGCTACCGAAACGGTTCGCTCTTGTTCACTTTCAATGTTAACGATATGAATTATTGCTTTGACATCGAAAGGGACTTCTCTGGCAATCAGCTCGTCAGAGAGCCGCTC
The DNA here is from genome assembly GCF_027327745.1 of Geobacter sp. Taxonomy (GTDB): domain Bacteria; phylum Desulfobacterota; class Desulfuromonadia; order Geobacterales; family Geobacteraceae; genus Geobacter. The sequence goes on along the minus strand of NZ_DAHVYG010000071.1, from coordinate 3,179 downwards.
GATCGTCAGCAGGTTTTTGAGCAGGGCCTGATCGCTGCTACCGAGGAAAGCGGCCCCGACGAGGCCGTTGCCGCGCATGCTGGTCGTCCAAGATGGATCATTATCTATGACCAGGTTCCACCCCATGGGCAGAGATGGCAACGACTTGATTCTTCCCGCGCTGATAGTGATTTCGATGCCGGCAATCCGTTCATTTTTTTCGAGTTTGATGCCAGCAAGAGAGAGTTTGTACAGTTCCGAAGCCAGAGCGTCTCTCCCCATCGAGAGGCCAATAACTACCGAAACGGTTAGGATGATGCGCAATACTGCACGATTCATCACGGGACCTCCACGGTGACCCAGACCTTGCCCATGCCGAGTCCTCCGGTCGGTTCCCTGAAGGCGGCAGGCGTCAGGTCAATCACTATTTCCTTGTCAGGCTGAAGAGGGCGGATCGCTTTCTTGTCGGCTCCCCGTTGAAATGGTCCACGATCATTGACACGCACTCTGATCGTTTTGCCACTTGTCTCGGATTTGACTCTAACCGTTGCACCCAATGGTGTTTTCTCCGCAGTCATCGCAGCGTTCATTCCGTTCTGATTGAACATTTCGCCGCTTGCCGTTTTTCTTCCGACGAGATTGTAGTAGGTGCAAAACCCTCTGAATGTTCCTCCCATGGATCAGTCTCCTCTGTGGCTTGTTGTCGCTGTTCACTCTTTATCCAGCTTCCCCACCAGCGACAGCGTAAAATACGCTCCCATGTACTTGAAGTGGGGGGTCACCTTCAGCCCCACCCGGTACCACCCCGGCTCGCCCGGCACCTCGTCCACGGTCACCTCCGCCTGGCGCAGGGGCCGGCGGCTGCGCACCCCGGGCATCGGGTTGTCCATCTCGGAGACGTACTGTCTGATCCAGAGGTTGAGCTCGTTTTCGAGGTCACCACGCTCCTTCCAGGTGCCGATGTGCTCGCGCTGGATGACTTTCAGGTAGTGGGCGAGGCGGCTGATGATGAACATGTAGGGGAGCTGGAGCCCCAGCTTGTAGTTGAGCTCGGCCTCCTTCCCCTCCTTGGAGTTGCCGAAGAACTTCGGCTTCTGGACCGAGTTGGCGGAGAAGAAGGCGGCGTTGTCGCTCCCCTTGCGCATCGTGAGGGCGATGAACCCCTCCTCGGCCAGCTCGAACTCGCGCCGTTCGCTCACCAGCACCTCGGTCGGGATCTTGGTCTGGATCGCCCCCATCGCCTCGTACTGGTGGAGCGGCAGGTCGTGGACCGCGCCGCCCCCCTGGGGACCGATGACGTTGGCGCACCAGCGGAAGTTGGCGAAGCTGTCGGTCAGCCGCGTGGCGAAGGCGAAGGCGGCGTTGCCCCAGCAGTAGCGCTCGTGGCTGTCGGAGACGTTCTCCTCGTAGTTGAAGCTCTTCACCGGCCTGGTCGCCTCGCCGTAGGGGAGGCGCAGGAGGAACCGGGGAAGGGCGAGGCCCACGTAGCGGGCGTCTTCGCTCTCGCGAAATGACTGCCACTTGGTGTACTGGGGGCCTTCCAGGATCGACTTGATGTCTTTGAGGTTCGGCAGGGCCGTGAAGTCATCCACCCCGAAGAACTGGGGAGCGGTGGCGGCGATGAAGGGGGCGTGGGACATGCCGGCCACGGCGGCGAGGTTATGGAGGAGCTTGATGTCCTGGGGGCCGGGGCCGAACTCGTAGTTGCCGATGATGGCGCCGAAGGGTTTGCCGCCGAACTGGCCGTACTCGGCCGAGTAGACGGTCTTGTAGAGGCCCGACTTGGCCACCTCGGGGGCGTCCTCGAAGTCGTCAAGCAGCTCCTCCTTGGTGGCGTGCAGGATCTCGATCCGGTTGTTCTCCCGGAAGTCGGTCCGGTCCACCAGGAAGTGGAGCGAGCGCCAGGACGATTCGAGCTTCTGGAATTCGGTGTTATGGAGGATCTCGTCCATCTGGAGGGAGAGCTTTCGGTCGATCTCGGCGATCATCTCGTCGAGGACCCCCTTGGAGACCTTCACCGTCTCCTTCCCCGGCTCCAGAAGCTGGGCGATGAGGGCCTCGACCCCCTTTTTCGTGATAGAGTAGGCCTCGTCGGCCGGCTGGAGACGGGTCGCCTGGACGATCTCCTCCAGAAGCGACACTTCCCCCGTCGTTTGCTCTTGCGCGGCTGCCGCGCTGTTCGTGTTTGCACTCATGGTTCTCCCTCCTTTACCCTTCCTCGATGCCGATTTCGGCCAGAAGCTTCGCTCGCGCTACGTCGTCGGTGATCAGTTCCTGGATCTTCCTGCGGAAGTCGGGAACGTTGGAGAGCGGCCCCTTGAGTGCCCGCAGCGCCTCGCGCAGCTCCAGGAGCCGCTTCATCTCGGGCACCTGCTCGACGACCGCCTCGGGGCCGAAGTCCTTTAGGGATTCCAGCTTGAGGTTCACCGGGAGTTCATCCCCTTCCTTGCCGCTGAGCCGGTTGGGAATCGCGAAGTTGAGTGAGATCCCCTGCGCCTTCATGACCTCGTTGAAGTTCTCCTTGTCGACGGCGATCGGGTCCCGCTTCTCCACGGGGCGCTCGTCGGGGGCGCCTGTGAAGTCTCCCATGACGAGCATCTTCAGCGGGAGCTCCACGTCCTCCTTCCCCTCGCCGTCGGCGGGACGGTATACGATGTTGACCCGCTCCTTCGGTGCTACGGATGCTTCTTTCGACATGTCGTTCTCCTTTTTGCGTGTTTTGGGGAGGTGCCGTCCGTGGCGTGTATCCCTTGTGTCCCAAAGAATATATTCTGCTTATCGAGTACTGATCTTCCGCCAGAATTTCCCCCCTTTGAGAAAGGGGGGCCAGGGGGATTTCCCCGCGGCAGTCAAAGCCAAATCCCCCTAAATCCCCCTTTCGCAAAGGGGGACTTGGTCATTCATCCCTTCGCCAGCCGCACCAACTCCGCCGACCAGTTGTTACGCACCGGCCGCCCCCACCTTCTGTTCTATCCGCTTGACCGCCAAGTTCCAGACGGCGGCGAAGACGATCTCCCTCGCCGTATTCGTACCGTAGATCCCCTGATGGTCGATGGAGAAGAAATCGGCGGTCGAATCCCGTCCGATCCGGGCGGTGGGGACCTTCAGGGCCTTGCCCGACGAGTCGGGGACGGTGCCGTCGCCGGTGCCGGCGAAGGGCTCCAGGGTGACCACCTCCGCCGCCCCTTCCGAGTTGTCCA
>NZ_DAHVYG010000066.1 GCF_027327745.1 Geobacter sp. | reverse complement strand
CCCGCGTCTTGGCGGGGCCGTTTACGGCCTCGGCGACCCCCTCCTTCGGGGAGAAGAAGGGGCACTCCCGGTCCATCTCCACCATCTCCGGGCGCCACCTGTAGGCGGGCAGCTCGGGGTGGCACCGGGCGGGCGGCAAGGCCGAAAAGTCCGCGCCGGCCACCCACGGGAGGCGCGCGCAGTCAGCACAACGAACAGTCGGTACCATGGTCACGTGATCTTCCTCCATTTGGGATCAAGATGGTTTCCTTCAACTCCCAGAGAATTCCCGTGCCGGGGGGACGTGGTCCGAGAGGGGGTGTCTGTTTGGAACGACCAACCTGCCGTTTCTGCAATGTGCCGATGGGCCAAGTCTATCTGGAAAAGACCGGCGAACTCCACATTCCTGCCACGTATTCGGTGGATCAGGTCACGTGGCGCGAAAAGAGCGCGGCCATTTCAGAAACCGGAAGAAGCCTAACACTCGTCGCATACATCTGTGCCAAGTGCGGCTCAGTCGAATTCTTCCTGGATCGTTTTCACGCCGGCAGTTAGGACACGCGCAAGGCCGTCGAAGCTTCTCGCGCGTTACTTCATGGGCCTCGAAGTCCCGAACTGCTTTTACTTCGGCCACGCCCCCCGCCTCCCTTCGTTCGTCGGCCGCCATTCCTTACACCAGTTCCGCAGGCAGAGCCGCCACGAACTCGCCACGGTACACGCCCGAGGTGAGGGACGGGTTCTGCAGAGCGATGAGGTTGAACTCGGGCGCAGACCATTCCTTGTCAGACATGGTGACGCCCTTGATCACGCCACGGCAGAAGAAGAAGGTGTACTTCATGAACCCCTCCGATGCGCTGCGGGCGTCGTAGGACTGAGCGTAGACCTCCACCTGAAACACAGGCGGGGTCTGCTGCTGGTCGATGGTGGGGGCCTCCCAGCCGACCACCCGGGTGTCGGCGCCCTCTACGACCGTCACGAGGGTACCACCGGAGACGGTCTGCAAGGCATGGGCGTCAAAGCGAGCGTCCTTAAGCGTGAGATTCACGCCCACGATGGTGTCCGGGTCCTTGACCCGCGCGAGGACCTTGTCGCCGCCGCGGAGGGTACTGGCCTCCCCCTCCTCGACTTCCATCTCGACGCCGATCTCCTGGGCGGTCTTCACGCCCACCTTGGTCGGCGCGCCCGGCATGGTGCCATCGGCGTTGAGCGATGTGATCACGGCGCCACGGACACCGCGGATGTATCCTCGCTTGTTCTGTGCGAGCTGAGCCACTTACTTGGCCCCCTTTCTGCTGTTGTGGTTCACACGGGCCGCCGGACGGTGTTCCGGCTCGGCGACCTCGGCGATATAGCCGCTCTCCTCCGCGGCCTGGGTGAGGTGCTCCGGGAGCTCCGGAGCCGGGGTGCCGGCCACCAGCCGGTACTCCTCGCCGTTGGCGTCGAGAAGGATCACGGACTGAACAACCCTGCGCATGATCACACCTCCAGCGCCGCGACGGTGACCGAAGCGACCGCGGAGTAGCTGGCCTTGCACCGGCCGCTCGCGTTGTTGAAGCGACGGGGCTCAAACGGCCCGATCAGCCGCTCACTGCCGGCCGGCACGCTCACCTGCACGTCGTGGTCAAACCCCTGATCGCACGATTTCACCGAGTCAATGGTAACGGTAACAGCCGCGGCGCTGCCGTTCTTCACGTGCAGCATCGACCGGCCGCCGTTGGTCCACTCGTCGCCGGCCACGTCGGCGGCCAGGTACGCCGGGGCGAGCCCGGTCTGCGAAACCTTCTGCACCGCCAAGATCGCCATGAAATCACCCCCGTTCAAATAGGACAGCCGCCTCAAACATCACGAGGCGGCCGATCAGGCCCTTGTCGTCGTCCGGGAAGTCGCCGCCGCCAGGCAGCCAGTCCACCTGGTGTTGGGAGCCGTCGGTGGCGTCCAGCACCTCGATGCCGTGGAGCGCCCCGATCACATCGGCCTCGATCTGGTCGAGGGCCGTGAAGGTGTCGCGATCGCCGTAGATCCGGATCTCCACTTGCTGGGCACCAGCGTAGGAAATCGCCGGGCTGCCCCGGATCCCGGGGAGCTTTACCGTGGCATAGGGCCTCGTCGTCCCTGGCGGCGCCAGGAAGGCCTGGTAGACCCGCCCGCCCAGAGCCGGCACCTGGACCTTGAGATGCTGGATCACGGCTCGCCTGAGCACGGCTATCACTCCCAGAGACGCTTGTAGGTGCGGTAGATATCCGGGATTGCCGCGTCGAGAGTTGGCTTCAGGATGGCGTACTTGCCATCATTGGCCAGCTCCAGGTATACACCGTAGCTCATCGAGTGAGCCAGGGCGATGATGACCTGATTCCGGCCGACAACAATCTCACCCCGTAGCCCGCCCCGAGCGTCGCCCGTCCGGTCCTGCCACGGCGCATTGATCTTCGCCTGCCCCTCCAGCCGCCCTGCCCAGTCCTGAGCGAGGGCCACGATGGCCGCTCGGCGCTCGGCCTCCCAGTTGCGGAGGTTGCGGATCACGTTGCCCTCACCGGCCACTTACGAGACCTCCTCGACGGCCGCCTGCACGGCGTAGGTCTGCCCCTGCCACTGCCGTGCCGTAACACGGCGGACGATGTAGCGGCGGCTTCCCACAGTGAACGAGTCCTCCACACCAGAGCCGTCCTGCAGGTCCGCGTCCCAGGGAGCCAGTAACAGGATGCCAGCAACATGCTCCTGACCGGCCTCGGAGGTCACCATCACAGGGGGGCGGCTTGCCGACTGAGGCACCAGACGGCCGTTAAAGGCGGGGAGGTCACTCTCTACCTTGGCCCGGCCGCCGGCG
>NZ_DAHVYG010000065.1 GCF_027327745.1 Geobacter sp. | reverse complement strand
GGAGGCACCGTGAAACACACCAAGATGCAGCTATCGACCGAGACGATGAATCTCGGGTTCGTGAGAAAAGTGGAGGCCCTGTCGGGGAGTTCGGTTCGGCGCTGTTTCCAGTGCGGGAAGTGCTCGGCGGGGTGCCCGATGAGAAGCTTCATGGAGCACCCCCCCAACCGGATCGTGCGGCTGTTGCAGCTGGGGCAGTACGAGCGGGTGCTGGCGGGGCGCTCCATCTGGTACTGCGCCTCGTGCGAGACCTGCACCACCCGCTGTCCCAACAAGGTGGATCTGGCGGCGATCATGGATGCGCTGCGCAAGTGCTCATGGGACGCCCGGGGGCCGTCCAAGGAGAGTCTCGTGCAGCTGGCGAACCGGCTTTTTCTCGACAACATCCGGACCTACGGCCGGCAGTACGAGATGCGGCTCGCCGCGGTGTTCAACCTGCGCAGCGGCAAGCTTCTGAAGGACTTCATGCTCGGGCCGACGCTCCTCACCAGGGGGAAGCTCAAGATGTTCCACCGCAAGAACCGCAATATCGGTGAAATAGAGAAGATCTTCTCCCGGATCGAAGAGCTGCGCAAAAAGGGGGAAGCGCCGTAAAGGCGGGGACTCGGGACTCGTAAAGGGACTGGAAGACCATGACGAAACACGACCTCAATTACTCCTACTACCCCGGCTGCTCGCTGCACGCCTCGGCCAGGGAATACGACGAATCGACCCGGGGGCTCTTCCATGCCCTGGGGATCGGGCTCGTGGAGGTCCCCGACTGGCTCTGCTGCGGGGCGACCCCGGCCCACAACGTGGACGAGCTTCTGTCGCTCTCCTTGTGCGCCAAGAACCTCGCCCTGGCCGAACGCGTGGCGGGGGACCTGGCCGTGGCCTGCGCCGCCTGCTTCTCGCGGCTGAAAGCGACCCAGCACCACCTGGCCGAGAGCGAAACCAAGCGCCGGCAGGTGGAGTACGCCATCGACGGCGAGGTCTCCTTCGCCAAGCCGGTGAAGCACCTGCTGGAGATCCTCGCCACGGACCTAGGCCTCGACCGGCTTGCCGCCGCCGTGCGCAAACCCCTTGCGGGCTTGAGGGTCGCCTGCTACTACGGCTGCCTCCTCACCCGCCCCCCCGAAGTGCCGCAGCTTGACTGCGTCGAGGCCCCCACCATCATGGAGCGGGTGATCGGGGCCGCCGGGGCCGCCACCGTAGCCTGGAGCCACCGCCTTGAGTGCTGCGGCGCCAACTTCACCCTCTCCCGCCCCGGAGTGGTCCTGAAGCTCTCCGGCGACATCCTCGCCTCTGCCAAGCGGGCCGGCGCCGACTGCCTCATGGTCGCCTGCCCCCTGTGCCACGGCAACCTCGACATCCGGCAGAAGGAGATCGAGGAGGCCACGGGGAATCGCTTCGGCATGCCGGTCTTCTACATGACGCAACTGTTGGCCCTGGCCGTGGGGGTAGCGCCCTCGAAACTCGGCTTTGACAGCATGATCGTGAACCCGCTGCCGCTTCTGCGGGAAAAAGGATTAGTGTAAATGTCCCGAATCGGCGTCTTTGTCTGTCACTGCGGCGAGAACATCTCCCGAACCGTTGACGTGGAAAAGGTCGCGGCCGAGGCCGCGCGGCTTCCCGGAGTGTCCTACGCCTGCGACTACAAGTACATGTGCTCCGATCCCGGCCAGAGCCTGTTGAAGAAGGCCGTGGCCGAGCATGGTCTCGACGGCGTCGTCGTGGCCGCCTGCAGTCCGCGCATGCACGAAAAGACCTTCCGCAGCGCCGCGAAGAGCGCGGGCCTGAACCCCTTTCTCTGCGAGATGGCCAACATCCGCGAGCACTGCTCCTGGGTCCACGAGGACCGGGAGGAGGCCACCGCCAAGGCGAGCGACATCGTCGCGATGATGGTGGCCCGGGTCAAGAAGGACAAAAGGCTCGTCCCGATCACCGTCCCGGTCACCAAAAGGGCGCTGGTCATCGGCGGCGGCATCGCCGGGATCCAGGCCGCATTGGACATCGCCGACGCCGGCCACCAGGTGGTGCTGGTGGAGCGCGAGCCCTCCATCGGCGGCCACATGGCGCAACTCTCCGAGACCTTCCCGACGCTCGACTGCTCCCAGTGCATCATGACCCCCAGGATGGTCGACGCCGCCAACCATCCGAACATCACCCTCCATACCTACAGCGAGATCGAGAGCGTTGACGGCTACATCGGCAACTTCCAGATCACGGTGCGCAAGAAGGCCCGAAGCGTCATCGAGGAGCGGTGCACCGGCTGCGGCATCTGCTCCGCCAAGTGTCCCCAGAAAAAGATCCCCAACTCCTTCGACAAAAACCTGGGCCTGCGTCCCGCCATCTACGTCCCGTTCCCCCAGGCGGTCCCCAACACCCCGGTCATCGACCGGGCGAACTGCACGTACTTCAGAAGCGGCAAGTGCGGCGTCTGCCAGAAGGTCTGCGGCCCCGGCGCCATCGACTACGGGCAGGAGGATAGCCTCATCGTGGAGCCCGTCGGGGCCATCGTGGTCGCCACCGGCTTCGAGCTCTACAGTATCAGTGAAAAGCCGAAGGGCTCCCCCATCAAGGGGTACGGCGAATTCGGCCACGGCACCATCCCCGACGTCATCGACGGCCTCACCTTCGAGCGCCTGGCCAGCGCCTCCGGTCCCACCGGCGGCAAGATCCTGCGCCCCTCCGACGGCAAAGAGCCCAAGCAGGTGGTCTTTGTCCAGTGCGTCGGCTCCCGGGCGCGGGAGAAGGGGATCAGCTACTGCTCCAAGATCTGCTGCATGTACACCGCCAAGCACACCATGCTCTACCGGCACAAGGTCCACGACGGCCAGGCCTACGTCTTCTTCATGGACGCGCGCACCCCGGGGAAGAACTACGACGAGTTCTGGCGCCGGGCCGTGGAGGAAGAGGAAGCGGTCTACATCCGCGGCATGGTAAGCCGCCTCTACCAGAAGGGGGACAAGGTCGTGGTGATGGGGAGCGACATCGCCGTGGGACTCCAGGTGGAGATCGAGGCGGACCTGGTGGTCCTTGCCACCGCCGTCCAGCCGCGAACCGGGGCCGACACCCTGGCCCAGAAGCTCGGCATCTCCTACGACCGGTACAACTTCTACTCCGAGGCCCACGCCAAGCTCAAACCTGTCGAGTGCGCCACCGCCGGGATCTATCTCGCCGGCGCCTGCCAGGGGCCGAAGGACATCCCCGACACCGTGAGCCAGGCAAGCGCCGCCGCGGCCAAGGTGATGACCCTCTTCGCCAAGAGCGAGCTGGAGCGCGAACCGATCGTCGCCAAGGTGAACGAGCGGACCTGCGTGGCGTGTCTCTACTGCCGGAAGGTCTGCCCCTACGGCGCCGTGGAGGAGAAGGAGCTCCGGGACCGGCAGGGCAACCTCATCCGGGTCGTCGCCTATGTCAACCCCGGGGTCTGCGGCGGCTGCGGCACCTGCCAGGCCACCTGCCCCTCCAAGAGCGTAGAACTGGACGGCTACACCGACGAGCAGATCATGGCGATGATCGAATCATTGTAGGGGCGAATCTTGTATTCGCCTTGGGCGATCACAAGGATCGCCCCTACGGGGAACCAATGCACGGACACAAAGAGAAACACGCATTCGAACCGAAGATAGTCGCCTTCGTCTGCACCTGGTGCACCTACGCCGGGGCGGACCTGGCGGGAACCTCACGCCTGCAGTACCCGGCCAATACCCGGGTGGTGAAGTTCCCCTGCACCGGCCGCATCGACCCGGTCTTTATCCTGCGGGCGTTCCAGAAGGGGGCCGACGGGGTGCTCGTCTCCGGATGCCATCCCGGCGACTGCCACTACATGGCGGGGAACTTCCACGCCCGCAGACGCTTTGCCGCCTTCCGGCAGCTTCTGGACTTCATCGGGGTGGACCTGAACCGCTTGCAGTTCTCCTGGGTCTCCGCCGCCGAGGGGGGGAAGTGGGTCGAGGTGGTGACGGAGCTCACCGAGCGGGTGCGGGCCATGGGGCCCATGCCCGAGTTCCGGGAGCTGGAGGCCGAGGAGTGCTGGTCCGGGGCCATCGACACCCCGGAGCTCAAAGAGGCGTACGAGACCATTCCGTAGGGGCGCTGCAAGCTTGCGCCCGTCAACCGAAACAGCAAGGGCGCAAGCTTGCGGCGCCCCTACAAAGGCATGACTGCATGAACAACAGCGCCCAGACACAAAGTATCGATCCCGCGCTCTACGCCACGGCCACCGAAGCCATCCGGGCCGAGGCGAAGCGGGTCCTGGAGGCCGGCACCGTGGCCGCCGTGGTCGGCTGGCAGGCGGGCCGCAGAAAAGGGAGCGCCCTGCCGGCCATCGTCACCGACCCGACGAAGGCCGACACTCTCGTCTTTTCCCCGGCCTGCGTCAACAACCTGGCCCTCTACCTCACCAAGGCGAAGAAGGAGATCCGGCAGAAGGGGCGGCTCGCCATCGTGGTCAAGGGGTGCGACCTCAGGGCCCTGGTGGGACTCATGGGGGAGAACCAGCTGAAAAGGGAGGAGCTCCACATCATCGGCGTGGTCTGCCCCGGGGTGCAGGGAAGGGGCGAGGCGACCATGGCGGCCAAGTGCCGGGAGTGCGCGGTGCATACCCCCGAAGGGACCGACGTCACCGTCGGGAGCCTGCCCGACCTCCCCCGCTTCACCCCGGTCGAAAGCGAGGAACTGGCGCGGCTGGAGGCCATGACCCCGGCCGAGCGCTGGGCCTTCTGGAAGGAGCACTTTGCCCGCTGCATCCGCTGCTACGCCTGCCGCCAGCTCTGCCCCTTCTGCTACTGCGAGCAGTGCCTGTGCGACCGCAACCGCCCCCAGGCGGTGGAGACCACGCCGCGGCCGGCGGGGAACATGGCGTGGCACATCGTGCGCGCCATGCATCTGGCGGGGCGCTGCGCCGGGTGCGCCGAGTGCGAGCGGGCCTGCCCCATGGACATTCCGCTCAATCTCCTGAACCGCAAGATGGCGAAGGAGCTGAAAGAGCTCTACGGGCACGAGGCGGGCTTTGAGGTGCAGGAGAAGGGACCCCTGGCGCAGTACCGGGAAGACGACGATCAGAGTTTTATAAAATAATTGCAGGGGCGATCCTTGTGATCGCCCGTTCCGCAGAAAGTCTGGGCGAATACAAGATTCGCCCCTACAGGACCGTCAATGGCTAAATCGATTTCCGAACAGAACCTCCGCCTCCTCATCGACGCGCTGGTAAGCGAGGGAAAGCGGGTCATCGGCCCTCGGGCCGCCGGCACCATGACCCTCTACGGGCCGCTCACCACGGGGGAGGAGCTTAGCCCGGGGGAGCTTCCCCGCCGCTCCGCCAAGGAGTGCTTCTTTCCCCTGTGCGAGACTATCCTCGCCTACGAACGGGACAAGGAGGGGGTGCGGGTCAGCGACGTGGACTCCTGCGCCATCCCCGAGACGGTCCTCATCGGCGCCCGCCCCTGCGACGTGGCCGCCGCGCCGGTTCTGGACGCGGTCTTTTCCTGGGACTATCGGGACGAGTTTTTTCTGGAGAGAAGAAAAAAGACCACCATCATCGGCCTCGCCTGCACAAAAGCCGACGACGCCTGCTTCTGCACCGCGGTGGGGCTCGCCCCCAATGATACGAAGGGAAGCGACCTCTTTCTCTCCCCCCTAAAGGAGGGTGGCTACCGCTGCGATGTCATCACCGAGAAGGGAGAGGCGCTCCTCGCTGCCCATGGCCCCCTCTTTGCCGATGCGGCGGCGGCCGAACCCCTGCCGTTAGCCGAGCCGACCCTGGGGAAGCTCGACCTGGAAAAAATCAGGAGCTGGCTCGATCTCCACTTCGAGGACCCGCTCTGGGAGGAGATCGCAGAGCGCTGCGCCGGCTGCGGCGCCTGCGCGTTCCTCTGCCCCGCCTGCCACTGCTTCGACATCGTGGATGAAGGGGGAGAGAAGAAGGGGGTACGGAGAAAATCCTGGGACGCCTGCGGCTTCGGCAAGTTCACCAACCACGCCTCGGGCCACAACCCCCGCGACGTCCAGCCAAGCCGCTACAGAAACCGGATCATGCACAAGTTCAAGTACTACGTCGACAAGTTCGGAGAGCGCCTCTGCACCGGCTGCGGCCGCTGCATCCGCGCCTGCCCCGTGGGGATCGACATCGCGGCGGTGCTGGAAGAAATAGACAGGAAAGGGGCTCGGGACTAGGGGCTCGGGACCTGGGAAGGCCTTTGCCAGCCCCGGGCCCCTAGCCCCTAGCCCCTGTTTTCACCATGTGCGACCACAGCAACAACATCTACCTCCCCCGGCTTGCCACGATTGAAGAGATCGTGGACGAGACCGCCGACATCCGCACCTTCCGGCTCGTCTTCCAGGACGAGACGGTGCGGGAGCAATTCAGCTTCCGGGCCGGCCAGTTCGCCGAGTACTCGGCCTTCGGGGCCGGGGAGTCGACCTTCTGCATCGCCTCGGCCCCCACCCGCAAAGGGTACATCGAGTGCTGCTTCCGGGCCGTGGGACGGGTCACCGAGGCGCTGCGGCAACTGGAGGTGGGGGACGCCATCGGCGTGCGCGGTCCCTACGGCAACTCCTTTCCGATCGAGGAGTTCTTCGGGAAGAACCTGGTCTTCGTGGCGGGGGGGATCGCGCTCCCCCCCTTGCGGACCCTCATCTGGCAGTGCCTCGACTGGCGCGATAAGTTCGGCGAGATCACCATCGTCTACGGCGCCCGCACCGAAGCCGACCTGGTCTACAAGCGGGAGCTGAAGGAGTGGGAACAAAGAAGCGACGTGCGGCTGGTGAAGACCGTGGACCCGGGGGGGAACTCCCCGGCGTGGGACGGCAGGGTCGGCTTCGTCCCCACGATTCTCGAAGAGGCGGCCCCGAGTGCGGCGAACACCATCGCGCTCGTCTGCGGTCCCCCGGTCATGATCAAGTTCACGCTCCCCGTGCTGGAGCGGCTCGGCTTTGCGGACTCCGCCATCTACACGACCCTGGAGAACCGGATGAAGTGCGGGCTTGGCAAATGCGGCCGCTGCAACGTCGGCAACGTCTACGTCTGCAAGGACGGTCCGGTCTTTACCGCCGCCCAGGTGAAGGCGATGCCGCAGGAGTTCTAAGGGGCGACGACAGGATGCCATGAGGAGTACAATGAAGCGGCTGCAGAACATAGTCTCCGTGCGGATAAGCGACGATGAGCTGGAGACGCTCCGGGAGGTCGGCGCCTCTTCCCGCAAGAGCGTTTCGGAGCTTCTGAAGGTGGCTTTCAGAAGCTATCTCAAACAGTACCGTTTTCCGGAGGAGGCCCGCTGTCATGAATCAGCCGGCTCCGAATGCCATGAACCACACTCGGGTTGAAATACCTGCGCGTCGCGACCATCCCTCGAAACTGTCCGTCGAGGTGACGACCCACTGCAACCTCGGCTGCGCCATGTGCGTCAAGCAGACCCGCCACCATGGCCTGACCGACGGGATCATGGCCGACGAAACCTTCTCCTCCCTGACTCCCGCCTTTCCCCACCTCGAAGCCCTCATCCTCAACGGCATCGGCGAACCGCTTCTGCATCCCCGGCTGGAACTGTTCATCCGCAAGGCTCGGGAACTGATGCCTGCGGCGGGATGGATCGGGTTCCAGAGCAACGGCCTCCTGGTGAACGAGAAGAGGGCGGCGTCCCTGGTGGCGGCGGGGCTCGACCGGATCTGCATCTCCATGGACGCCGCCTCTCCCGAGACCTTCCGCAGGCTTCGGGAGGGAGGGGAGGTGGGGGACATGGAGCGGGCCTTCAGCGCCCTCGCCGCTGCCCGCGGAGCGGATCCAGCCTCCCGGCTGGAGATCGGGATCGAGTTCGTCGTCATGCGCGACAATATTCGCGAGCTTCCCGAGGCGATCCGCTGGGCCGCCCGGCGGGGGGCCACCTTCGCCCTGGCGACCCAGGTCGTCCCCTACGACGAGGCCCATACGGGGCAGGTCGCCTACGACTGCAACACCGACGAGGCGGTGGCGATCTTCGAGAGCTGGAAACGAACGGCGGCAGAGGAGGGGATCGACCTCGGGCGCTACCGGGAGGTGGCGTTCAGATTTTCCCGAACCGCCGATGAGCAGCGGGTCGTCGACTTCGTCACCCGGATGAAGGAGGATGCCCTATCGCGAAACGTCTTCCTGAACCTTGAGAAACTCATGGGCCGTGATGAGCGGTGGTTCGCGGAGGCGGCCGCAATATTCGAGGAGGCCCGCACCGTCGCGGCAGAGGAGGGAGTCGACCTGAAGCTGCCGGAGCTGCTCCCCCGGGAGAAGCGGCGGTGCGAGTTCGTGGAGGGGGGTGGCGCCTTCGTTTCATGGGACGGGAACGTCCATCCCTGCTATTTCCTCTGGCACCGGTACCACTGCTACGTCCAGGGGTGGAGCCAGACGGTGAGCCCGAAGGTCTTCGGCAGCGTGGCGGAGCGCGGAATCCTCGCCATCTGGAACGACCCGGCATTCCGGGGATTCCGGGAGAGTGTCCTCACCTACGACTACCCCCTTTGCTTCAGCTGTAAGCTCGCCCCCTGCGACTATGTCCAGAGCGACAGATTCGAGCAGGACTGCCACATCAGGTCAGAGCCGTGCGGGTCATGTCTCTGGTGCATGGGGGTGTTTCAATGCTTGCAGTGACATGAGCCCGGATCGGTAATCAAACCCTCACCCTGATCGGCAAAATGACGGTGGTGAGCCCGCTCCACTGCAAACGGCGCTGGATGGCGAAGGCGGTCTCGTTGTGGAGCATCCTGTGGTAGAACTTCTCCAGGCGGAAGGTGAGCTGGCCGGTGAAGACCGTCGATTGGGGGAATACCTCGGCCAGCTGATGGCACAGTTCCGTCGCGCTTTCCACCACGTCGGTCCCGACGGCCATCCGGTAGTCCGCGGCGACGCCGAGCCTGCGGGCCAGTTCCACGTACCTCTCCAGACTTTCCCTCGTAGACTTCTCCAGGGCCGCCATCTCCTCGGCCCCCTTGAATGACCCCGAATCGATCATTGCCACCGAAACGAAAATCACATTCCTGTACGTATTCCGAAAGGTGGTGAGGATGGAGAGGAGCGTGTGCACCCCGAAGCCGCTGTACCCCGAGACGAGCTGGATGGCGGTCGGCTCGTTGCGGTTGACGGGATCGGTGTTTACCGGCCCCGCGGTGGGGAAGTCGAGGAGAGTCTCGTCCAGCTGGGCGATCCCCGCCCGCACCTTCAGGTAATGTCCCTTGATCAGGTAGCAGAGGCCAATCACGACGGAGGTGATGAGAAGCGTCATCCACCCCCCTTCGGTGAATTTTTCGAAGGTGGTGATGACCAGGATGGTGACGCAGAGGGCGAGCCCCACCAGATGGACGGAGAGGTGCCGCAGCCACTGTGGGTCCTCTCTTCGCCGCTGGATGAAAAAACGCGACATCCCCAGCTGCGACAGCGAGAAGGTGATGAAGACGTTGATCGAGTACATGACCACCAGGGCCGAGACCGACCCTTGGGTATAGAAGAGGAGGGCGATGGCGGCGGTCCCCATGAGGAGGATGCCGTTTCGCATGGTGAGCCGCTCCGAGAGGGCGGCGAAGCGGTGGGGGAACCAGGAGTCGATGGCCATGTTGGACATGACCCGCGGCCCGTCCACGAAGCCGGCCTGGGCGGCCACCAGCAGGAGCGCCCCCTCGGAGAAGATGGTGACGAAGGCGATCGCCTTCCCCATGGGCCAGCCGGCGAAGAGGGCATCGGCCAGCACCGCGTTGAGGGTCTTCCCCTCCACCGGCTTCAGTGCCAGCAGCAGGTAGCAGAGGAGGAGGATCGAGGCGGTGAAGGCAAGGGATGTGGCCATATAGATCATGGTCTTCTTCCCCGTCTGCACCCGGGGCTCCCGCATGATCTGCAGGCCGTTGGAGACCGCCTCGATCCCGGTGTAGGTCCCGCCCCCCAGGGAGTAGGCCCGCAGGAAGAGAAGGAAGATGCCGAGCACCCCGATGCTCGACACATCCCGGTGGACACCGGCGCCGAAGTCGCTGATCACCGGGGCGAATCGGTCGCTGTGGATGAAGACCCCATAGAGGAGCATGATGATGTGCGTCACCACGAAGACCATGAAGATCGGCGCCAGTACCGTGACCGATTCCTTCACCCCCCTGACGTTCAGGATGATGAGGAGGACGATCAGGACGCAGGCGACGGGGACCTTGTACTGGTGGTACGCGACCGGGAGGTAGCTGAAGACCGCGTCCACGCACGATGCGATGGAGATGGTGATGGTCATGACGTAGTCCACCAGGAGCGCGCTCCCTGAAACTACCCCCGACTTCTCGCCCAGGAGGTGCGTGGCGACGATGTAACCGCCGCCGCCGTGGGGGAAGTGCTCGATGATCCGGGAGTAGGCGTAGGAGATGATGAAGACCGTCATGGTCATCACCAGGGCCAGGAGGAGCGCCAGGTAGGTATGGGCGCCGAGCGCCTTGAACGCCTCTTCCGGACCGTAGGCCGACGAGGAGAGCCCGTCGGCCCCCAGCCCCACCCACGCGAGGACCGGGATGAGCGCCATCTTGTGGAAGAGGTGGGTGTCCTGCAGGTGCTTGGGGGCGCCGAAGATGGCGCGGGAAATCCTCTGCAGCAGGCGATTGTCATTCGATGGGTTAGTTGACGGCATAGTTCCTCTTTGCTCGCGGTTGGTTGAAAACGAGAAAAGCCGCCGGCAAACGACCGGCGGCTTCTCCGCTCTTCGTGCCCTTTCACACGCCTACGAGGTTAGCTGACGGGCTCGGACTTGAAAGTATCCTATCTCCAACCGCCTTGTCGAAACGGCGGTGAAGAATTCGCCCCATCTGATCGGGTCCCCCGCACCCGCCTTTCAGAGCGGGTCTCGGCTGCCTGTTCAATTCGGGTAATCCTGCAGCAAGTCCATTATGAAGCGAGGGACATCAAGAAAGTATCAAGACTGTAGGGGAAGGGATCAAGATCGTATCAAGATCGGAGCATGGGGCGGGGGGGATGACGATGGGGCCGGGGGATCACGAATCCGCGCGCAGGCGGTATCCCACCCCCGGTTCGGTCAGGATGTAGCGGGGACGGGAGGGGTCCGCCTCCAGCTTGTGGCGCAGGTTGCTGATGTTCACCCGCAGTACGTGGGGCTGTTCCAGGTAGGCGACCCCCCAGATCCGGCTGAGGATCTGGCGGTGTGTCATGACCTTCCCGGCGTGGGTGACCAGAAGGCGGAGCAGCTCGTACTCCGTCGGCGTCAGCTGCACCTCGGCCCCCCCCGCCAGCACCCGCCGGCGGGCCAGGTCCACCTCCAGCTCGCCGACCCGATAAACCGGCTCGGGGGCCTTCTGCAAGGAGCGGCGGAGCGCCACCCTGATCCGCGCCACGAGCTCCGCCACGCCGAACGGCTTGGTCAGGTAATCGTCCGCGCCGGCGTCCAGCGCCTCCACCTTGTCGTCCTCCCGCTCCCGTACGGAAAGGACGATGATCGGCACCTGCGACCACTCGCGGACCCGCCTGATCACCTCGATCCCGTCCAGGTCGGGAAGTCCCAGGTCGAGAAGGATGATGTCCGGCCGGACCGTTGCCGCCGCGGCCAGCGCCTCGTGGCCGCTCTCCGCCTGGTGGAGGGAAAACTCCCCGGTGGCGAGGGCGGTCCGGAGGAACCGCTGGATTGCCGCCTCGTCGTCCACCACGAGAATGCGCGGCAGATTGGCGCCGCTCTTTTCATTCGTCATTGCATGCTTCCTATTTTCTCGTGATTTATTTCAGCGGCAGTGTGACGATCACCCGCAGCCCCCCGCCGGCACGGTTTTCTGCCCGGATCTTTCCGCCGTGCGCCTCCACGATCCCCTTGCAGATTGCAAGCCCCAGCCCGGTCCCGCCCGCCCCCTCGGGGACGGGGATCCGGTAGAACTTGTCGAAGACCCGCATCAGGTCCGACTCCGGAACGCCGGGGCCGCGGTCCGCAACCTCCATCGTGAGGTGGGTGCCGTCCGCCCAGGCAGCCAGAGAGATGCTACTCTCCGGAGGGGAATACTTCAACGCATTATCGAGCAGATTCACGAGCACCTGGGTCATCAGCGCCATGTCCATCCTCACCAGCGGGAGACCGTCAGGGAGGAACACCTCCACCTTCCGCGCGCCGAGCCGCTGCTCGATGGCCGCGAGGGCGCACCCCGCCAGGTCCTGGATGTCGCACGGCTCCTCCCGCAGCTTGATCGCATTGGCCTCCAGGCGGGTCATGTCGAGGAGGTTGCCGACGAAGCGGTTCAGCCGCCCCGCTTCCTCCCACGCTCCCTCAAGGAGGTCGCGCCGGGCCTCCTTGCCCAGCCTGCTGCTTC
This sequence comes from Geobacter sp., assembly GCF_027327745.1. GTDB lineage: Bacteria > Desulfobacterota > Desulfuromonadia > Geobacterales > Geobacteraceae > Geobacter. The sequence continues at coordinate 40,170 of NZ_DAHVYG010000065.1, read as the reverse complement.
GGTCCCGCAGCGTCCCCAGGGCACCGGTGATGGATACGAGTGGCGTGCGGAGGTCGTGGGAGACGGAGTTGAGGAGGGCGCGTTCCAGGCTCTCCCGGGCCAGGAGAAGTTGGGCCCGCTCCGCATCCTTGACCAGATTGACCCGTTCGATGGCGAGGGACGACTGGATGGCGAAGGCATCGAGGAGCCTGCGGCTCAGGGGGTTCGTATAGTCGGTCTCATCGCTGAACTCCACGCCGAGCACCCCGAGCGCATGTGCCTGGGTCTGCATGGGAAGGAAGAGGAACGCGGCGGAACTGAGAGTTTCGGTGCCGTGCCCGGCCGGATGCCGGTTACGGAAGGCCCAGTCGGCCTCGGCATGCTCCTTGTCACCCAGATGAAGCCCTTCGCTCGCGACTGCGACCTCCAGCCGTTCCCCTTCGGGGAGGAGGATCACCAGGCGGCCGTTGAAGCTTTGGTCGAAATTCCTGACCACGGCATCCAGGATGGCGTCGATATCAGCCGCGGCGGCCAGGTCCCGGCTCAGATAGTAGAGGGTGGCGGTCTGGACTTCGCGCTTGCGGATCGCGTCGGCCCGTTCGCTTGCCGTGGCGACCAGCTTTCCGATTACGAGCCCGACGGTGAAGAGGCCGACAAAGGTGAAGAGGTACTGGGTGTCGGCGACCGTAAAGGTGAAACGGGGGGGGACAAAGAAGAAGTCGAAGGCGAGGACCCCCAGAAACGCCGTGAGCATGGCCGGTCTCAGGCCGAGCCGGATCGCCGCCAGGACCACCACCAGGAGGTAGATCATCACCATGTTGGTCGGCGTGAGGAACGGACGGACCAATTGGCTGGCACACGTTGCACCGGCCACCAGCGCCAGGCTGTACAGATATTTCAGCCAGGGGACCGGTTTCCCACGTCTCGCAGCTGCCGCACCGCGTTTCGCCTCGGCATGCTCGATGCTCACCACGTAGACGTCGATCGTACCGCTGCGGCGGATGACCTGGTCGACGAGGGGAGGGTGGAGCAGCTCCCGCCAGCGGGGCTTGGTCGGCTTGCCGATAACGATCTTCGTGACGTTGTGACGGACGGCGAAGTCGATCACCGCTTCGGCCACCGAAACCCCCGTGACGTTCGCCACCTGGGCCCCGAGGCTCTCGGCGAGCCGCAGGTCCTTCCAGACCCGCTCCCGGTTTTCCTGGAGATGCCTCCCGCCGCCGGGGGTCTCGACGTAGACTGTGTGCCACGGAGCCTTGAGATCATCGGCCAGGCGTCGGGTCGTCCGGAGGAGTTGCTCGCTGAAGGGGCTGCCGCTTATGCAGACCAGAAGCCGTTCCGCCGCCGGCCACGGTCCGATGATGGAGCGCGATTCCATGTAGGCCCGCATCTCTTCGTCGACGCGGGCCGCGGTCCGGCGTAGCGACAGCTCGCGCAGGGCGATGAGGTTCCCCGGCTTGAAGAACTTCTTTGCCGCCAGGGTGGCCTGTTTCGGGATGTAAACCTTCCCCTCGTGGAGACGCTGCAGAAGCTCTTCCGGCGGGATGTCCACGAGCCGGATCTCGGCCGCCTCGTCCATGATCCGGTCGGGAATGGTCTCCCGCACCTTGACCCCGGTGATCTGGGCGACGATGTCGTTCAGGCTCTCGAAATGCTGGACGTTGACCGTGGTGTAGACGTCGATCCCGGCCGCGATGAGCTCTTCCGCGTCCTGCCAGCGTTTCTCGTGCCGGGAGCCGGGGGCATTGGTATGGGCCAGCTCGTCCACCAGGGCGATCTGGGGCCTGCGGGCCAGCACCGCATCGATGTCCAGCTCCGGAAGTGCCACCCCGTGGTACTCGACCTGTCCCCTGGGGAGAATTTCCAGTCCCGTCAGGAGCGAGTCGGTCTCAACCCGGCCGTGGGTCTCCACGTACGCCACCACCACATCGCGGCCTTCCAGCTTCCGCTGCCTTGCCGCCTCCAGCATGGCGTAGGTCTTCCCGACCCCGGCGGCATAGCCGAGGAAGATCTTCAGTTTTCCCCGCCTCGCCTCCTTCTCCTCCGCAAGGGCCAGCTTCAGCAGGGCCTCCGGCGAGGGGCGTTTGTCGTCGTCGTTTTCGCTCATGGCTTGATGTTATCCAGCGCCAGATTTAATGCAAGCACATTCACACGCCGCTCCCCCAGAAACCCGAGCTGCCGCTCTTCGGTGTGGGCGGCGACGACCCCTGTCAGCTCTTCTTCGCTCATCCCGCGTGCCCTGGCGATGCGGGGAATCTGGATCATGGCCGCTTTCCGCGAGATCTGCGGGTCGAGCCCGCTCGCCGACGCCTGCACGAGGTCTGCCGGGACGCTGCCGGTGATTCCCGCATCCCTGAGCGCCTTCACCCGCCCGGCCACCGTCTTCAGGTAGTCGGGGTTGGTGGGGCCCAGGTTGGAGCCCCCCGATGCCGCCGGGTTGTAAGCGAAATCGGTGGTGGCGGAGGGGCGGGGCCAGAAGTATTTCGGGGCGGAGAAGGGCTGGCCGATGAGCCTGGAACCGAGCTCGCGACCGCTCCTGTCGGTGATGAAGCTCCCCCCGGCCTGCTTCGGGAAGGCGACGGATGCGATGCCGGCCACCACCAGAGGATAGATCCCGCCGCAGATGATGGTGAAGGCGATGAAGAGGAGGATTGCAGGTTTCAGGTCTTTCATGCGGTTTCTCCGAAATATTGTGAGACGTGAGACGTGAGACGTAAACCCAGCACATTCTGCGTTCACATCTCACGTCTCACGCCGTAAACATCCCCACCACCAGATCGATCGCCTTGATCCCGACAAACGGTGCAATCATCCCCCCCACCCCATAGATGAGGAGGTTGTGGATGAGGAGCCTTTCGGCCGGCATGGGGCGGAACCTGGTCCCCTTGAGGGCCAGCGGCACGAGGCACGGGATGATGAGGGCGTTGAAGATGACCGCCGACAGGATCGCGGAGAGCGGCGTCGCCAGGTGCATGACGTTCAGCACGTTCAGCTGCGGGTAGATGGAGAGCATCATCGCCGGGATGATGGCGAAATACTTCGCCACGTCGTTGGAGATGCTGAAGGTGGTCAGGTTTCCCCGCGTCATCAGGATCTGCTTCCCGACCTCCACGATGTCGAGGAGCTTGGTCGGGTTCGAGTCCAGGTCGATGATGTTGGCCGCCTCCCGGGCCGGCTGGGTGCCGGTGTTCATCGCCACCGCCACGTCCGCCTGGGCCAGGGCCGGGGCATCGTTGGTGCCGTCGCCGGTCATCGCCACCATGAAGCCCGCCTCCTGGTTCTCCTTGATCAGCCTGAGCTTGTCCTCCGGCTTTGCCCGGGCCAGGAAGTCGTCCACCTGGGCCTCGGCGGCGATGGCCGCGGCGGTGAGGGGGTTGTCGCCGGTGATCATCACGGTCTTGATCCCCATGCTCCGCAGCTGCTGGAAACGCTCCTGGATGCCACCCTTGATGATGTCCTTGAGATTCACCGCACCGAGGATTTCGGTGTCACGGCTGACCACCAGCGGGGTAGCCCCGGCGCGGGCGATCTTGTCGACGATGCCGGCCAGGTTGCTCGGGATCGATGTTGCGCCGAGCCCTTTGACAAAGGCGATCGTGGAGTCGGAAGCCCCCTTGCGGTACTGCCTCCCCCCCGTGTTGAGCCCGGAGAGACGGGTGTCGGCGCTGAAGGGGATGTTTTCGGCGCCGGCAGGAAGCTCCTGCTGCAGGCCGTATTTGCTCTTCGCCAGCGCCACGATGCTGCGCCCCTCCGGGGTTTCGTCAGTCAGTGACGCCATGAAGGCGGCCTCGGCCAGCTCCTTTTCGCCGTGTCCTCCCGCCGGCACGAACTCCACCGCCTCGCGGTTCCCGAGGGTGATGGTCCCGGTCTTGTCCAGCAGCAGCACGTTCACGTCGCCTGCCGCCTCGATGGCGCGTCCCGACAGGGCGATGACGTTCTTCTGGAAGAGCCGGTCCATCCCCGCGATGCCGATGGCGGGGAGGAGCGCGGCGATGGTGGTGGGTGCCAGACAGACGAAGAGGGCCACCAGGACCGTCAGCGACACCGGGGTGCCCCGGCCGGCTGCCTTCACGCTGTGAATGGAGAGGGGGCTGATGTTGGCGCAGACCAGGAGAAATACCAGGGTGAGGGCGATGAGCAGTATCTCCAGGGCGATCTCGTTGGGGGTCTTGCGCCGCCTGGCCCCCTCGATCAGCGAGATCATCCGGTCGAGGAAGGTCTCCCCGGGGTTGGCGGTGATCCTGACGATGATCGAGTTGGCGATCACCGTGGTGCCGCCGGTGACGGCGCTCCGGTCCCCCCCCGACTCGCGCACCACCGGGGCGGACTCGCCGGTCACCGCCGCCTCGTTCACCAGGGCCGCGCCGGCCACCACGTCGCCGTCGCCGGCGATCATGTCGTGGGCCTCCACGAGGATGTAGTCATCCTTGCGCAGCGCCGTGGCGGGGACCGTCTCGAAGGGGGCGCCGAACTCCGGCTTCGTCAGTCGCTTGGCTGTCACATCGGTGCGGGTCTTGCGCAGAGAGGCGGCGCGCGCCTTGCCGCGTCCCTCGGCCAGGGCCTCGGAGAAATTGGCGAAGATGACCGTCAGCCAGAGCCAGGCCGAAACTAGGCCGGTGAACCAGGCCGGCTCCCGGTTTGCGCCGGCAAGGGACAGGGCGAAGGTCACAAGGGTGATGGCGCTTGCGATCTCCACCGCGAACATGACCGGGTTGCGCCAGAGCACCCGGGGATCGAGCTTTTTGAACGATTCGAGGAGCGCCGGACGCATGATCCGCGGATCGAAGATGGAGATCGGCTCGGGTGCGTGTTTGGACATTATTCTGTTCTCCGTCGTTTCTTCATTCTGTAGGGGCGATCCTTGTGATCGCCCTATCTTTCGGGCGAATACAAGATTCTTCGGGCGAATACAAGATTCGCCCCTACGACTACGCCCCCACCATCTGCAGCTGTTCCACGATCGGCCCCAGCGCCAGGGCCGGGAAGAAGGTGAGGGCACCGACGATCAGGATGACCAGGGCGAGCCAGAGGGCGAACGGCACCTTGTCGGTGGGGAGGGTCCCGAGGCTCGGGGGGACGTACTTCTTCTGCGCCAGTGATCCGGCCATGGCGAGGGACGCAAGAATCGGGGCGAAGCGGCCGATGAACATGCAGAACGCGCCGGTCAGGTTGTAGAAGAGGGTGTTGCCGTTCAGCCCCGCGAAGGCGCTCCCGTTGTTGTTGGACATGGAGGCGAAGGCGTAGAGCACCTCGGTGAGGCCGTGGGCGCCCGGGTTGTTCATGGAGGCGACCGCTGACGGCACAATCATCGCTATCCCTGAAAAGATGAGCACCAGGATGCCGGAGGCGAGGACCGTGACGATCGACATCCACATCTCCCGCACCTCGATCTTCTTCCCGAGGAATTCAGGGGTCCGGCCGATCATCAGTCCCGCCACGAAGACCGCGATCACCACGAAGGCGAGCATGGTGTAGAGCCCGGTGCCGACCCCGCCGAAGATCACCTCGGAGAGGAGGATCAGGGAGAGCGGCATCATCCCGCCGAGAGGGGTGAGGGAATCGTGCATGGTATTCACCGCGCCGCAGGAGGTACCGGTGGTGGAGACGGTAAAGAGAGAGCTCCCGGCCAGGCCGAAACGGGTCTCCTTGCCCTCCATGTTGATCCCTTGCACGCCGAGTTTCGCCAGCAGCGGGTTGCCGCCCGCTTCGGCCCAGTAGAGGACACCCATGGAGAAGACGAGGATGGCGAGCATGACCGCCAGCAGCGCCCACCCCTGCCGGGTATTCCCGGCCATGCTGCCGAAGGTGTAGGTAAGGGCGCCGGAGATGAGGAGGATCAGGAAGATCTCCACCATGTTGGATATGGGGGTCGGGTTCTCGAACGGATGGGCAGAGTTGGCGTTGAAAAAGCCGCCGCCGTTGGTTCCGAGTTCCTTGATCGCCTCCTGGGAGGCAACCGGCCCCATGGGGATGGTGACCTCCTTGGCGGTCACGCGCTCGGTCACCGGGTTTCCTTTTGCATCCTTTACCGGATTACCCTTGTCGTCCAGTTTCGGCCTGTCGTAGGTGACCGGCTGGACCAGTGGCACGGTTCTGTAAGCGCTGAAGTTCTGGATCACCCCCTGGGAGACGAGGAACAGGGCAAAGACAAGCGCCAGCGGGAGCAGTATGTAGAGGGTGCTTCGCGTCAGGTCCACCCAGAAGTTGCCGATGGCCGAGGTCCTGCGCCGCACGAAGCCGCGGATGAGCGCGATGGCAACCACCATCCCGGTGGCGGCGGAGACGAAGTTGTGCACCGCAAAGCCGAACATCTGGGTGAAGTAGCTGGCCGCCGATTCTCCGCTGTAGTTCTGCCAGTTGGTGTTGGTCATGAAGCTCGTGGCGGTGTTGAGGGCAAGGCTCCAGGAAAAGGCCGGGAACCGTTGGGGGTTGAGGGGGAGGACTCCCTGGAGGAGCAGGATGGCGAAGAGGGCGGCGCCACCCAGCAGGTTGAAGAGGATAAGCCCGGTGGCGTATCTCTTCCAGCCCATTTCCTCCTCCCCGTTGACACCGCAAAGCCGGTAGAGAAGGTGTTCGCAGGGGAGTAATATGGGCGACAGGAAAGTCCGCTCCCCCTGATAGACCTTAGCCATGTAAGTCCCGAAAGGCTTGACGGCGGCGAGCAGAATCAGAAAGAAGATCAGCGTCTCCGCCCATTCATGGAGGGTCATGATTTCTATCTCCGGTTGGTACGATCGGTCTCTCAACGAAGTATACTGCAATCCACGAGGAGGTTAACGGTGGGGGCATAATTCCCTGCTGCCGTCTGTTGACCAGGGAGTGCAACGATTACCGTAATTCGGAAAAGGAAGGGAGTAAATCGAGTAATATCTTTAAGTGCTCTGGCGATTGAGTTCCGCCCGGACCCGGGGGAGGCTGTCGGGATAATTCTCCTGGAGAAACGCCACGAGCTTCTCCCGCACTTTGCAGCGGAGGTCCCACGCCGTCGATGAATCGGGTGCGCTCATCAGGGCGCGCAGTTCCATGGTCTGTTCGCTGACCTTCGTCACCTGCGCCACGGCGAAGATGATGACGATCACCACGACGATCTTGACGAGAACCGTGAGCTGGGTATGGACGGCCCGTGCCTTGAGGTTGTCCTTTGCCTCGAAGTCGTAGCCGCTCAGGATGATGTCGCGGGTGGCAATGGTGGCGTTGATGAAAAGCCAGCTGGTGACGGCGATGAAGAGAATGCTGAAGAGGTGTTCTCGTTCCCCCATGGGGATGTCCGGTTTCCACAGCGAAAAGTGTAAAGGTGCGTCCCTCCTTGTCAACCGGGAGCCGTTGCCGCGACGACGCCGGCGCCGTTGGGAAGGTCCAGGGGGAGGCGCCGGGCGTTCTCGAACCCGGCTTGCTCCAGCATGGCCACCAGTTCACCCTCGGAATAGGAGCGCCCGGCCTCGGTGCCGACGAGCATGTTCAGCGAGAAGAGCGCCGGGAAGAGGGGGGCGTTCTTTGTGTCGTCGAGGATGAACTCCTGCACCAGGAGCATGCCGCCGGGCTCCAGGGCTGCCGCCGTCTTGCCGAGGATCACCGCACACCCCTCCGGCCCTTCGGCGTGGAGGATCTGGGAGAGCCAGGCCACGTCGTAGCGTCCCTCGATATCTCCCGTGATGAAATCGCCGTCCCTGAATTCGATCCGGTCCATGAGGCCGAAGCGGGCGATGGTCTTTTCGGCGAAGGGACGGGTGGAGGGAAGGTCGTAGACGACGGCGGTGAGGCCGGGGTTGTGCCGGCAGAAGTGGATGGCGTAGGTGCCGGGACCGCCTCCCAGATCGAGGAGCCGGCGCCGGCCGGAGAGGTCGATGCGGGGAACGATGCGGGGAGCCACCAGCATGGCCAGGTTAAACATCCCCATCTCGAAACTCTCCCTTGCTGCCGCATCGTCCGTGCGGGAGAGCTGTCCCCGGACCGGACCGCCGCTTCGCACCGCTTCGTCGAGACGGTTCCAGCCCGCCATCAGATTGTGATGGTGGAGGATGATGTGGCCGAGATAGTCCGGCGAGGAGCGGGCGAGGAACCGGGCGGCAAAGGGGGTGGCGCCGTAGCGCTCCCCATCCTTCTCCAGCAGTCCCATGGCCGTCAGGGCGTTCAGAAGCATGGCCAGGCCGCGCTCAGCATACGCAAGCCGTGCCGCCAGTACCGAAGCGCTGAGCGCTTCTTCCGCCAGGGGGGTGAAGAGGTCGAGCTTCACGCCGGCATGAAGGGCGCAGGTGTTCCAGTAGCTGCCCGAGAGCTGGAGCAGGTCGGCGGGTGTCCATTCGTTCTTTTCCATGGGGGCCTCCTCGATGATGGTTTTCAAAAGTTCTACCAGAACCGAGGGGAGCATGCCACCGATTTGCTACGGAAAATCCCGGCTGCTGTGGATGCGCAGGGGAAAACGGCGGCCACGCTTGCAAGGGGCTCAGCACGTCGTAAAATTTATCCTGAATTCGGTAGTTGAGCGGAGCAGACCCCATCCAACTGCCGGTCTTAGGTTGTCGGTCCACATGACGGCCAGGGAGGGACGGCATGCACGAACGGGTCATGGAAGCAGGGTCTCACGGGCTGAATGTCGCCCTGGAGCTTCTTGAAACGACAATGGGGAACGTGCGGACACCGTTTGCGGTCCGCCTCTGGGACGGCACCCTCTGGAGTCCCACCCCCCACTCCGTGCCCCGCTTCACCCTCGTCCTGCACCACCCCGCCTCCCTGCGCCGCATGTTTCTCCCCCTGAACCAGCTCTCCCTGGGCAGCGCCTATGTTTACGGCGATTTCGACATCGAGGGAGACAGGGTGGCGGCCTTCGATCTTGCCGACGCACTCCTCGACCGCACCTGGCGCTGGCGGGAGCGCCTCGCCCTCGGGCGCCTGCTGCTGCAACTGCCGGCGCCGGGGCGCCACGAAGGCGGGGGGGCTCTCATCACCGGTCCGCTCCACTCCCGGGAACGGGACCGTCAGGCGATAAGGTTCCATTACGACATTTCCAATGACTTTTACCGGCTCTGGCTTGACCGGCGGATGGTCTATTCCTGTGCCTACTTCGCCGACGAGGGCGAGGATCTCGATACGGCCCAGGAGCGGAAGCTCGACTACATCTGCCGAAAGCTTCTGCTGCAGCCCGGAGAGCGGCTCCTCGACATCGGCTGCGGGTGGGGAGCGCTGATCATGCATGCGGCCCAGCGCTACTGTGTGGACGCAACAGGGATCACCCTCAGTGGGGCCCAGGCGGCCCTGGCCACCGGGCGGATTGTCGACGAGGGCCTTTCCGGGGGCTGCCGGGCAGAGGTCAGGGACTACCGCGAGATGGAGGAAACGGAGACGTTCGACAAGCTGGTCAGCATCGGCATGGTGGAACACGTGGGGCGCCGGCGTCTGCACGAGTACTTTGCCCGGGCCTGGCGGCTCCTGCGGCCTGGGGGGATCTTTCTCAACCACGGCATCGCCGAAAGCCTCACCAACCCTCCAACCCGGGGGCCTTCGTTCATCGACCAGTACGTTTTCCCTGACGGCGAGCTCGTCCCCATAAGCGAGACCGCCCACGCTGCCGAAGCGGCAGGGTTTGAGGTGCGGGACCTGGAGAGCCTGCGCGAGCACTATGCCCTGACCCTGCGGCATTGGGTGGGGCGGCTCGACGCCGCCTGGGACGAGGCCCGCCGCTGCATAGACGAGGTCACCTGCCGTATCTGGCGCCTCTACATGGCGGGTTCGGCCCACGGCTTCGCCACCGGGCGACTGAACCTCTACCAGTTGCTTCTCGTAAAGCCCGACCGGGGGGAGAGCCGTTTTCCCCTGACCCGCAGCCATCTCTATCCGGGGGGTAAGCCGTGACCTGAATTCGATCGGTTACCTTGCATGAAACAAGGCGGAAAGGAGTGGAGCAATGAAGGGATTCGTGCTGAATCGGTTTGCAAAGGTGCTGCTGATCACGCTTGCGCTCGTCATTGCCGGCGTCAGCCAGGGGGGGTGCGAGAGCAGGACAAAGACGGAGGTGGTCGGCTTCCCGCCGTCGTTTGCCGATCTTGCCGAGAAGGTGAAACCGGCGGTGGTGAACATCAGCACCACCAAGACGGTCAAGGTCCCCGGGAACCCGTTCCGGCAATTTTTCGGTCACGACGACCAGGGACCCTTCGGCGATTTCTTCCGCCGCTTCTTCAACGACGTCCCCGACCGGGAGATGAAGCAGCAGAGCCTCGGCTCCGGCTTCATCATCGACCGGGACGGCTATATCGTCACCAACAACCACGTGGTGGACGAGGCCGAGGAGATCAAGGTCAAGCTTTCCGACGGCCGCGAGATGAAGGCGAAGGTCATCGGCCGGGATTCGAAGACCGATCTGGCGCTCATCAAGATTTCCTCCCCCTTCGAGAATCTGCCGGTCCTGACCCTGGGGGACTCGGACAGCATCCGGGTGGGCGACTGGGTGATGGCGGTCGGCAATCCGTTCGGCCTTGCCCAGACCGTTACCCAGGGGATCATCAGCGCCACCGGCAGGGTGATCGGCTCCGGCCCCTACGATGATTTCCTCCAGACCGATGCCCCCATCAACCCCGGCAACAGCGGCGGGCCGCTGGTCAACCTGAAGGGGGAGGTGATCGGGATCAACACCGCCATCGTCCCGGGCGGCCAGGGGCTCGGTTTCGCCATCCCGAGCAATCTGGCGAAGTCGGTGGTCGCGCAGATCAGGGAACACGGAAAGGTCGTGCGGGGGTGGCTGGGGGTCACCATCCAGAGCGTCACCCCCGAGTTGGCGAAGTCCTTCGGGCTCAAGGAAGCGAAGGGGGCCCTGGTGAGCGATGTGGCGGCGGGGGGGCCCGCCGAGGTGGCAGGTGTCAAGCAGGGGGACGTCATTGTCCGGTTCAACGGCAAAAGTGTTGATACCTCCATTGCGCTGCCGCGGATGGTGGCGGAAACCCCCGTCGGGAGCACCGTGCCGCTCACGGTGGTGCGGGGCGGCAAAGAGATTACGCTCACCGTGAAGATTGCCGAGCTGACCGAGGAGAAACTGGCGGCCCAGGCCGGAGGGACCGAGCAGGCCCTCGGGATGAAGGTCGGCGAACTCTCTCCGCGCGTGCGCGAGATGTTCGGCATCAGGGCGAAATCCGGTGTCGTCGTCCTGAACGTGGAGCAGGGGAGCGTTGCCGAGGAAGCGGGGATCGAGCCTGGCGACGTGATCGTGGAGGTGAACCGGAAAAGGGTGAAGGGGCTGGCGGAGTACCGCCAGGCGATGGCCGGGGCAAAGAAGGGGGCGCCGATTCTCTTCCTGATCGACAGGAAAGGCCAGGGGCTCTATGTCACCATCGAACAGCAGTGACCGTAAAAGCTGCCTTCAGAAGCCGGCACGGCGGAAGCTGAGCGCCGCGCCGCAGTAGCCGGGGAGGTCGTAATGAATCGCTTGACCGTTGTGTTGCTGACAGCCGCCGCGATGATTTCCGTTGTCGGAACTCCGGCATCCGGAGCCCGGGGCCGGGGCGCTGCCGGTCTCTACCGGGAAATTCCCCCGACTGTCGAGTCGACCGTCATCCAGACCGCCGTCCTTGCGCTCGGCGACATTGCCGAGGCCCGGAAGGAGCTGCGGGAGGGGAGGTCCGACGAAGCGCTCCGGAAGGTGGACGAGGCCCGCATCCTTGCCCGCAGCGTCGGCACCGACCTGACCACCGGCGTGGTTCGGGAGCAGATCCGGATTGCCCGGGAACATGCCGGGTACGATCCGCCGCAGCGGGTCCTCAAGGATCTCGGGCCGGTGTACGATTCGTTGAACGAGATCGAGGTATACATCCCCGTCGACAAGGCGCGCAGGCATGTCGACCGGGCTGCGGAGTTCCTGAAGGCCGGCCGGAACGACGATGCGGCCCGCGAGCTCGGCTCTGCCGAGATGGCGTTGCCGGTATTCACCCTGCCGATGATGACGGTTGTTGTCTCTCTGGAGAGGGCGCGGAGTGCCATCGGGAAAAAGGAGGTCGATGCGGCGGATGTCCTCCTCCGGAAGGCGGAGTCGACCCTCCAGGCCGGGATTGCATCCCGGCGGTCCCCCATCGGCCAGGCCCAGGCAAGCATCATGCGGGCACGGTTCCTGTTCGTAAACGGCGACTATGCCGACGCCCGGCGCGCCCTCGGGCAGGCCCGCGCCTTCCTTGACGCTGCTGCCGCACAGGGGAGTGCCGTGACGAAAAGCGAGGCGCCCTGGCTCTCGCAGGAGGTGGGGGCACTGGAGAAGAGGATCGAGAAGGAACGGGAGAAGTCGGAATCGTCGCTCAGGGCCATCGGTGAAGAGGTGGCGGCCCTCGCGGAGAGGACCGCCGCCGATCTCGCCTACCACTGGGACGAGACCGAGACCACCCTGCGGATCGACGACGTGCTGCTCGACGCGCGGCTTCATCTTGCTTACGCCGAAACGTTCCAACTGACGACCGGTGAGCCGCTCAAGGCGAAGCGGGAGCTCGATCTCGCCCGCGAGTTCATCGGCAAGGCGATGAAGAGCCTGCTGGCGGATTCCGCGGATCGCGCCGCCCTCCAGTGGGCGGACCGGGAGATCTTCTACCTCGGGGAGCATATCGACCAGACGGGCCCCGGGATCGAGGAGCGTTACGACGCGCTCAGGAGTCGGATCAACGGGCTGCTCACCCCATTGTAACGGCCGGGGAAAAAAATCTAAAGTTTCCGGCTACCTTGTCGATACCGTAGATAATGTAATACGGATTTCCGCATCTAGGAGCCTGTCGGACTTAGGAATGAATCTGCTGCGAGAACGGCAAATCGGTCCATATTTCCGGGAATTCTTGACGAATAGAACCACTATTCGCCTTCAAATTCCCGAAAATCTGTCCTCGATCTGCCATTCTCTCGCTACGGTTCCCTAAGTCCGACAGACTCCTGTGGTTTCGCGAGGTAGCCCGTGGAAGAGGCAGTATACAAATTTTCGTTTCTTTCCCTTTCCCAGGTCCATTCCTTTGCCATGGAGGGGCCGGTCTCCATCGTCTTCGGGCCGGACCTGATGTACTGGGTCGTCTCCGCCCGCATCGCAGAGGAGCTCCGGCTGCGCGGCTTCGAGTTTTGCCAGTAGACGGACCCGTTTACCCGTTGACTTGCCAGAGCTTTTGGCAGTAAAATTCAGTACTGGAAACGTGGCCGGAGTTGATACATCAGCCCCTGGGGATGCGTGAGCGCCTGGGGGTTTTTGTTGGTACATCATGGAAAAGAAGATGCTGAAAGTAAAGTGCCCCCGCTGCCGGACCGAAACCGTCTGGGAGGGGAATCCACACCGTCCGTTCTGCTCGGCAAGGTGCAAGAACATCGATCTTGCGGCGTGGGCCGACGAGGAATACCGCATTGCCGGCGACGAGGTTGCCGCAGATGACGAATCGAATGAGCGCTAGAAGGAGTTGACATGTCCGACGTACGTCTCCGTTTTGCACCGAGTCCCACCGGCTATCTCCACGTGGGTGGCGCCCGGACCGCACTTTTCAACTGGCTGCTTGCCCGGAAGCAGGGGGGAAAGTTCGTCCTCCGGATCGAGGATACCGACGTGGCCCGTTCCACCCGGGAGTCGGTGGATGCCATCCTGCAGGGGATGGAGTGGCTCGGCCTCGACTGGGACGAGGGACCCTTCTATCAGTCGGAGCGTTTCCCCGTCTACCGGGAGTTTGTCGAGAAACTCCTGGCCGAGGGGAAGGCCTACAAGTGCTACTGCACGCCGGAGGAGCTGGAAGAGCGGCGCGAGCAGGCGATGCGCGAAGGGCGGAAACCGAAGTACGACGGCACCTGCCGCAACCGGACCGAAGAGCTGCCGGACCGTCCCTACACCGTCCGCTTCAAGGCCCCTCACGAGGGGGTGACGGCCTTCGACGACCTCATCAAGGGGCGGATCGCCTTCAATAACGAAGAGCTCGACGACCTGATCATCCAGCGCAGCGACGGCACCCCGACCTACAACTTCGTCGTGGTGATCGACGACGCCACCATGGGGATCACCACGGTGATCCGCGGCGACGACCACGTGAACAACACCCCGCGCCAGATCCTCCTCTACGAGGCCCTGGGCTATCCGGTGCCTCGGTTCGCCCACGTGCCGATGATCCTCGGCGCCGACAAGACCCGCCTCTCGAAGCGTCACGGCGCCACCAGCGTCATGGCCTACCGGGACATGGGCTTTCTCCCCGAGGCGATGGTCAACTACCTCGTGCGGCTCGGCTGGAGCCACGGCGACCAGGAGATCTTCAGCCGCGACGAGCTGATCGAGAAGTTCTCCATCGAGGCGGTCGGCAAATCGGCCGGGGTCTTCAATCCCGACAAGCTGCTCTGGCTGAACCACCATTACATCAAGGAGAGCGCCCCCGAGCGGCTGGCGGAACTCCTCGTGCCGTTTCTGAAGGAGCGGGGAGTCGATCCCGCCACCGGACCGGCTCTTCCCCCTGTGGTGAAGACCCTCCAGGAGCGCTCCCGGACCCTGGTGGAGATGGCCGACGGCGCGCTCTTCTACTACCGCCGGGATTTCGCCTACGAGGAGGAGGCGGCCGCCAGGCATCTCGTCCCCGATGCGGCGCCGCTTCTGGAGGCGCTTGCCGGGAAGCTCGAAACGCTGGCGGATTTTTCCCGGGCCGGGATCGAGGCGCTCTTCAAGGAATTCATCGCCGAGAAGGGGATCAAGCTGGGGCAGGTGGGGCCGGCGGTCCGCGTCGCCCTGTGCGGCGGGACCGCTTCGCCCGGCATCTACGAGGTGATCGAGGCCCTGGGGCGGGAGGAGACGATCGCCAGGCTCCGGCGGGCGGTGGCGTTCATCGCTGGTTGAAGGTTTCTTTCAGGCAGGGATCCGGAAGGGGGGGCGTTTCGGTCAACGATCGGGCGCCCCTTCTGCTTTGGCAAGATGGCGAGTCGGCAGTCGCTCTAACGGCCGTTTTTTTCGATGGTCGGCTTTATCCCCTGTTCTTCGAGCCTCGCCGCCGCCTTCTCCGCGGCCTCTTCGGTTGGAAAGCTGCCCGCAAGGAGCACGAGCGACGGCATCGAAACGGGCGCGGCCACCAGGCTTACCCTCATTCCCTTGCCGGCGAGGCGTGCATGCTCCTCTGCGGCACTCTTCCGGTCCATGTATGAGCCGGCGTAGACCCGGTACTTGTGGTCTTCGTTTGTTAAAACAAAGGGATCGGCATTGAGGCTGCGAAGTTTTTCGGCCGCCTTCCGGGCCGCTTCCCCGTTCGGGAATTCACCGAAGTAGAGCCGAAGCATTTGAACCGGTTTTTTCTCCCCCTGTTCCACCGTCGCCGAGAAACCAGCGCCGGCGATTTTCTTCCGGGCATCTTCCAGTGCACCCTTCGCTACATACTCTCCCACCTTCAGGGTGAATCTCTCTCCCCTGCCGGCGGTGCCTGCCGTGGCGTCCCGCTTCGGCACCGCTTCACCAGGGAGAGGGGCCTGCTCCGATTGCACTTCCCCGTGTGCCATTGCTGTACTCATCTCGTCCTTTGACCCTGATGGCATTTCCCGTCCGGTGAACAGATTGCTCCCGGAGTCGGAAGCGGCAGGGGAGGGGGGGACGGTGTTGAACGCCAGGTGCCGGTGCGTGAGAGGAGCGGTCTCCTTCCCTTCGGTCCGCCGCCCCGGTGTTCCCGGTTCACCCTCTCCCTCCAGGAGTTTATCCGGATGCGCCGTATCGATGCGGATTCCCTGATGGTCGAGGAGTACCCCGATGTCCCGCCAGAGCTTGGCGACGGTGTAGGAAAAGGTCTCCAGGGCGTCCAGTTGTGCGGTACGGGCCGCGGTGAGGTCGTTGTCCGCATTGATCACATTCTGTACCGTTGTGGTCCCGACCCTGCTCTGTTTCCGGTACTCCTCCCGCCGCTGTTCGGCGTACTGGCGCGCCTTGTCGGCCGTTTGCATCTGGAGCCGCGCCGAGATGAGCGCCCGCATGTCCGCTTCGACATCGTTGCGGATTCTCCATGCCAGTGACTTGATCTGGTTTTCTGCCTGCTCAGTCCGGATCCTGCTCCTGAGATAATCGTTTCTCAACGCGGTATTGCCGATCGGAACGCTGAACTGCATGCCGACCGACCAGTAAGTTCCGGGACGCTCCCCGAGCTGCCGGAAGCTTCTACCGAAATTGTCCGAGTTTCCCGTCAGCCCTCCGCCGGCAGAGAGGGTGAGATCGGGGAGGGATTGATGCCGTGCGACCCGCTCCTGCAGCTGGCTCGACTGCAGCGACAGGATAAGCTGCTTCAGGTCGGGGCGAAGCTCGATGGCGCTTTTCAGCGCCTGCTCTTCCGTTTCGGGCGGCTCTTCGCGCGAAGGTGGATCCACCGGGATTATCTGGGTCTTTGCTTCCATGCCGATCAGATAGCGAAGGGTGGCCTCCTGGTCCCGCACATTTCGTTCCGCATCGACAAGGTCCTTTCGCCGCTGGGTGATCGCGTATTCGGCGTTTGCTATCTCAAGGGACTGTTTCTTCCCTGCCTTCATCTTGGTCTGGATCTCGTCCCGAAGGCTCTGGGCCGAGTTGAGGGCCGCCAGCCTCGACTCCAGCGTCTGATGCAACGTATAGAGCCGGTTGTAAGCGGTGATGACGGAAAGAACCGTATCGGTGATATAGGAGCGCAACCTTTCCGCGGAATCCTGCCGGGAGTTTTCGGCCAGGATGATGGTAAGTTCCGTCGTCTCCTTCCCCGCGTTTCTGAGCAGCGGCTGGGAGGCGCTCAGGCCGACCGACGATTGCCAATCGGTGGTCAAGGTGCCCCCGGTGGAAATTTCGGCCGTCGTGAAACCGCTCTGGGTGGAGAGGCCAAGGCTTCCCCCCGTCGGGAGGAGCTGACTCAGGCTGATGGAGGCAACCCCGCTTTTCGTCCTGAAGAACGGATCGCCCGGAGTATATGAAACCCCGCCGTTGGCAGAGATGCCGAAGAGCGGGTCGTAGATCCCCCTGCTCCTCTTGACATCGATTATCGCTATTGAAGAGTTGAGAATTTCGTTCTTCAGGTCGACGTTTCTGCGGATCGCCATTTCAATTGCTGATTTGCGGGAGAGGTTCATGGTGCTCGGAGCGTTTTCGCCCTGGGCGGTACCGGCAACGAGGAGCGAAAGCGGAAGAATTGCCCGCCCCAGGAAACGTCTCCATCTGCCATTGAAGTGGCTGTCCGCCGTGTTGTCGGCACGATTGTTCATATGATCACCTCCATTGAATAACTGGGCAAAGTATATCATTTGTCGGGCTAATCTCACTGCGGCCGTGGATAAAAGGCGATGCAAGAAATGTCAGGAGAAAAAAAAGAGCCCTCTCCGGGGAGGAGAGGGCTCTTTCTGGCAGGTTATTAGGACTTGCCGGAGGTTACTGCCCCGCGGCAAGGGCGCTGATCTGGGCAGAGGTCAGCGTGCTGCTGAGGAAGCCCATGCCGCCGATGTTGCTGTTGATGGCGCCCTGGATAGCCGAAGCAGACTTGCCTTGCTTCGAAGTCCCGTGGCACCCGGCACAGTACTGGTTGTAAAGAGCCCAGGTCTTGGCCGGAGCCGGAGCAGGGGCCGGAGCAGGGGCCGGAGCAGGGGCCGGAGCAGGGGCCGGAGCAGGGGCCGGAGCAGGAGCAGGAGCAGGAGCAGGAGTCGGGGTCGGAGTCGGGGTCGGAGTCGGGGTCGGAGTCGGAGTCGGAGTCGGCTTGGACGAGGTGTGCTGCTTCCACTCCTTCCGCTTTTCAAGGCGCTCCTTCATCTCCTTCACTCTTTCCTTCATCTCATTCTCTCTTTCCTTCATCGCCTTCTGGATCCTGGTGCCGTAATCATCGGCATAACCGGCAGGGATCACAGCGGTTTGAGCAAGTGCGAGAGCAAGGAACAGCGCGGCAAGTTTCATCGTCTTTTTCATCGTTTTGACTCCTTTTTTGTGATTATTTCGTGATGTATCCGCTTATTGACCAGCGGCGATGGCGGTGATCTGGGCGGAGGTCAGGAAGCTGAGGGAACCCATGCCGCCGATGTTGCTATTGATGGCGCTCTGGATAGCGGAGGTAGACTTGCCCTGCTTGCCCGAGCCGTGGCAGCCGGCGCAGTACTGGTTGTAGGTAGCCCAGGTTTTGGCCGGGGTCGGAGCCGGAGCCGGCGCAGGAGCCGGAGCAGGCGCAGGGGTCGGAGCCGGAGCAGGGGTCGGAGCCGGGACCGGAGTCGGAGCAGGAGCAGGGGCAGGGGTCGGAGCCGGTACGGGCGGCATCGGTACCGGCTTCGGAGCCGGGGTCGGCTTCGGAGCCGGAGCAGGCTTCGGAATCTGTACCCGCCGCATTTTTCTCACGCCGTCGTCGTTTCTTTCGTGATCCCGCTCGTACTCGGCGTAACCGGCAGTAACGATACCGGCGATGAGAAGGCTGGTGATACCACAGACCGAAGCGAATTTTTTAGACTTTTTGAGCATGCTGTTCCTCCGAAACGATTTTGTGTGATGCTTGATTCAGTTCTGTTGCTGGTAATACATCCACTCTGTCTTCGCTCTTGTTCAGATACACCTCCTTGTGTTTGCCCCGGCTTTGTCTGTGTCCGGACACAAAAAAGCCGGGACCGAAGATCAGGTGATATTTCGGCATCCCGGCTGTCTCAGAGAGACCCTGTGGGCTTTCCGCCCCATTCTCGCGAATGGTTTAGTCTTATCGGCTATCGCCTTTTGACAGACGACGATACTCACAAAAAAACCGGGGCCTATATCACATCGTGACACTTCGGCATCCCGGCTGTCTCAGAGAGACCCTGTAGGCTTTCCGTCCCATTCTCGCGAATGGTTTAGTATTATCGGCTATCGCGCGTTGATAAACGATGAGAAAACAGAACAGCCGGGGCCGATTATCAGTAATGATATTTCGGCATCCCGGCTGTCTCTGTAAGACCCTGTAGGCTTTCCGCCCCACCCTCGCGGATGGTTTAGTATTATCGTCTATCTTCTCAACAAGTTTTACGTGACTTTATTTGATCGGAAAAAATCTGTCAACAATTTTTTTGCAGACAATAAACAGATTACTATCCCAATTATAAATTTCATGAAGTGAATCACATTATTTCAGGTGAGCAATCTCGACCACAATATACCAGCTCAAAGCGTGATTTGACAGTCATGAGAGCCTCATGTGAGACAGCTTTCAGCCCTGCACTGGCCGGGTGACTGTCGGTCGGTGGCGTCCGGGCAAAGATGCTTGCCGGCCGTGGCCCATATGACGTATTCTGTCCCGCTGATGGTGCAGAGTGTCCCTGCAGCCGTTTTTCCGTTCCGGCACCGGCGAGGAATATAGAGGGGGAATTCGTTTCGTGGCACTTAATGTCTATACGAGCAACCGGATTGAGGAGCTGGTGACGCGTCTTGGCGATGTTCTCGGCGCCCGGTCCCTTGCCGATCCCTTTTCTCCGGAGGTGCTGGTCGTCCAGAGCAGGGGGATGCAGCGCTGGCTGGCGATGGAGCTGGCGGCGCGGTTCGGCGTCTGGGCCAATGCCCGCTACCCTTTTCCGAATGCGTTCGTGCAGGAGCTCTTCACGGCGGCGGTTCCCGAGGCCCGGGACCTTTCGCCCTTCGATCCGGGGGTAATGACCTGGCGGATCATGGAACTCCTCCCCGATTTTCTCGATCATTCGGCCTTCGCAAGCATTCGCGGCTATCTGGCAGGGGGCGAGCGGGAGCTGAAGCTGTTCCAGCTGGCAGGGAAGATTGCCGATACCTTCGACCAGTACACCATTTTCAGGCCCGAGATGCTTGCCGGGTGGGAGGCGGGGCGCGAGGAGCACTGGCAGGCGATGCTCTGGCGGGCGCTGGTGGCAGCGGGAGGGCTGCACCGCCAGCGGCTGCGCGAGGAGTTTTTCAGTCGCCTCGCCCGGCGCGACGTGGCCGATCCCGGTCTGCCGGAGCGGATCGCGGTTTTCGGGATTTCGTACCTGCCGAAATTCCATCTTGAGGTATTCTCCCGCATCTCCCCCTTCACCGAGGTGAACCTCTTTGTCATGAGTCCCTGCCGGGAGTATTGGGCCGATATTCTCCCGGAGCGGGTCCTTGCCCGGCTCTCACCTGAAGAGCGCGCGGCGCGGATCGAGGGAAATCCGCTCCTTGCCTCCCTCGGCAGGCTCGGCAAGGAGTTTTCGGATACCATTGTCGACCTCAGCGCCACCGCCGGCGGCGAGGCCGACCTCTACCGGGAGACGGACGGTACGACCCTGCTGGAGATGATCCGGGACGACATCCTCAATCTCAGGGGAGGAGAGCCCCATCTCCCCAAACGGGTTATCGGCGAGGGGGACCGCTCTCTCCGCATCCACTCCTGCCACAGCCCGATGCGCGAGACAGAGGTGCTCCACGACAATCTCCTGGCGCTTTTCGAGGAGATGAAGGAGCTGGAGCCGCGTCAGGTCCTCGTCATGACGCCGGACATCGAGGCGTATGCCCCGTACATCTCGGCCATCTTCGACGGCTGCCAGGATCCGAGCAAGCGGATTCCATACTCCATCGCCGACCGCAGCCCCGGAAGGCGCGGGAGGATCGTCGACACCTTTCTGGCCATCCTCGATCTCCCGGGGAGGCGCTTCCCGGTCACGGCGGTCATGGATATCTTCGCCGCCACCCGGGTGCACGAGCGGTTCGGCGTCGTCGGCGCCGAGCTCGACCTTGTCCGCCGGTGGCTGGAGGAGACCCGCATCCGCTGGGGAATGGACGAGGAAGAGCGGCGCGCCGCCGGCTTCCCTCCGTTCCGGGAAAACAGCTGGCGGGCGGGACTCGACCGGCTGCTCCTCGGCTATGCCATGCCCGAGGAAGGTGGATCCCTCTTTGGCGGCATGCTCCCGTACGACGCCATGGAAGGGGAGGGGCCGGCGGTTCTCGGGCGGTTCCTCACCTTCGTGGAACGGCTGCACGGAGTTCTGGCCGATCTTGAACGGCCCCGTTTGCTGTCGGAGTGGAAAGAGCTCCTGCGGCGGATCCCGGACGATTTCTTCGCACCGGCAGAGGAGAGCGGCTTCGAGCTGGCGGCGCTCCAGAGGATCTTCGCTGATATGGGAGAGCTTCAGGGGATGTCCGGATTTGCCGGGAAGGTAGGGCTGCCGGTGATCCGCTCCTGGCTCAAAGGCCGCCTGGAACGGGAGCAGGCCGGGGCCGGCTTCCTGTCCGGCGGCGTGACCTTCTGCGCCATGCTCCCGATGCGGAGCATTCCGTTTCGGGTGATCGCAATCATGGGGATGAACGACGATTCCTTCCCCCGGCAGAACCGCCCCCCCGGCTTCGACCTGATCGCCGCGGAGCGGCGCCCCGGCGACCGCTCCCTGCGCGACGAGGACCGCTATCTCTTCCTCGAAGCGCTCCTCTCCGCCCGCGAGCGGCTTCTGATCAGCTACACCGGCCAGAGCGTGCGGGACAACACTCCCCTGCCGCCGTCGGTCCTGGTGGAGGAACTCCTCGATTACCTGGAGCGCCGTTACACCGACGGCTCCTCCGATTTTCCGGCATCCCTCGCGACGCGACACCGGCTCCAGCCGTTCAGCCCGGCGTACTTCGCCGGGAAGGGGGAGCTGTTCAGCTATGCCGACGAGGAGTGCCGCGCCGTGACGAAGCGGCTGGGGGGGACCGTGCCGGCTCCCCCCTTCGTCGCGGAGCCCCTGCCGGAGCCTCCCGACGAACTGCGCACCGTCTCCCTCGGAAACCTCCTCTCCTTTTTCGACAATCCTGCCCGCTACTTCGCCCGTACCCGCCTGGGGATCACCCTCGACGAAGCGGCTTCCCCCCTGGAGGACCGGGAGCCGTTTGGTCTCGACTCCCTCGACGCCTACGGTCTGCGGCGCGAGCTGTTAGAGAGGACGCTGGCGGGTGAAGATCCGGCGGCGCTTTTCCCCGTGGCGCGCGCCCGGGGCCTTCTCCCCCCCGCCCGCCAGGGAGAGATCGCGTTCCGTGCCATGGCCGCGGAGAGCGCGGAATTTGCCGGCAGGGTCGCCGGACTGAGGGGAGGGGGAACCTCCCTGGAGCCCCTTGCCGTCGATCTCTGTGTCGGTCCTTTCCGGGTCACGGGCACCCTCGGCGGGATCTGGAGCGAGCGTCTCGTCCGCCACCGCTGTGCGAAGCTTTCGGGGCGCGACCAGGTGCGGCTCTGGATCGAGCACCTGGTGCTGAACGCCGTTGCCGCCAGCGGGTACCCGGCCGCCAGCGTCCTGGCGATGTCCGACGGGACCCTTGCCTTCATACCGGCGGCGGAGAGCCTCGCCTCTCTCGAAACGATGCTGCACCTCTACTGGGAGGGGCTCCGGAGGCCGTTGCGGTTTTTCCCCCGCAGTGCCGCCGCCTACGCGAAGAAGTGGGAGCTGGGGAGCGCCCGCACCACCTGGGGAGGCGATTTCCATCCCGAAAATAACGACCCCTACTACAGGCTCTGCTTCGGGGGGGAAGATCCCCTCGGCGGGGAGTTCGAGCGGATATCCCGCGCCATCTTCGAGCCCCTCGGGCTTCACCGGGGAGAATGATTCATGGATGCCATGCTGACCTACGACAACCTGGGGATCGAGCTCGACGGGGTGAACCTCATCGAGGCGAGTGCCGGCACCGGCAAGACCTACGCCATCGCCTGCCTCTTCCTGCGGCTCGTGGTGGAGAGGGGGTTGCTGCCGGAAGAGATCCTGGTGGTCACCTTCACCGAGGCGGCCACCAAGGAGCTGCGCGCCCGGATCAGGGAACGGCTGCGGGATGCCCGTGACGCCTTTGCCGGCGTGCTCCTGCCCGCGCGCACCGATCCGTTCCTCGACGGGCTGGTCGCCAACGCCAATGGCGTCGGGCCGGGGACGATGGAGGCCCTGGAGCGTCTGGACCGTGCCCTCCGGACCTTCGACTGCGCCGCCATCTCGACGATTCACGGCTTCTGCTTCCGTGCCCTGAAGGAGAATGCCTTCGAAAGCGGCTCCCTCTACGACACCGAGCTCGTAACCGACCAGCGCGGGCTCCTGCAGGAGATCACCGACGACTTCTGGCGCAGATCGTTTTTCGGCGAAGGCGCCGAGCTGTTGCCGGCGGCCCTGCGGGCCGGATGGTCCCCCGAGGGGCTCGCCTCGTTCCTCCGGGGGAAGGTCGGCAATCCCGAGCTCCTTCTCGTGCCGCGGTTCACCCCCGATGAGGTGGCGGCCCTCTCGGCCGAAGCCGGACGGACCTACGGGGCCCTGGTGAGCCAGTGGCGCCAACGCCGCGGGGAGATCGAGGAGATCCTCCATGGGCACAAGGGGCTCAGCCGCTCCCGGAACAACTATCATCCTGACATCGTCCCGCTCCTCATCGCGGCGATGGCCGCCTACCTGGAGGGGGGGAATCCCTTCGACCTTCCCGCCGGGTTCGAGAAGTTTTCCGCGGCATACCTGCGCGACAACCGGATGAAGAAGGCCGATCCTCCCGAACACCGGTTTTTCGACCTCTGCGAGGCGATGGAAACGGTTGTGGGTAAGCGGCTCCTCGCCCTCAAGGGGAGCCTGGCGACCTTTGCCGCCGAGCGGCTCGCCGAGCTGAAGGCGGGGCGGAACATCCGCTTCTTCGACGACCTTCTCGCCGATCTCTACCGCGCCCTGGAAGGGGATAACGGCGCGGAGCTGGCGTCACGTCTGCGCCGGCAGTACCGGGCGGCCCTCATCGACGAGTTCCAGGACACCGATCCGGTCCAGTACCGGATCTTCCGGCGGGTCTACGCCGACGGCAGCGTCCCCCTCTTCCTGATCGGCGATCCCAAACAGTCGATCTACGGCTTCCGCGGCGCCGACATCTTCGCGTACCTGGAGGCCCGGGCGGATGTGCCGCCCCGGAGGCGGTTCACCATGACCGAAAACTGGCGCTCCACGCCGGAGATGGTGCAAGCGGTCAACCACCTCTTCGACCAGCGTCCCGGGCGCCCCTTCGTGGTGGAGAACATCGGCTATCCCGTGGTTGCCGCGGCCCGGGAGGGGCATCCCCTCGCCCTCGAAGGGCGCGACCCCGCGCCGCTTCAGCTCTGGTTCCTGGGGCGGACCGAGGCTGATGGGGCCTGCATCGGTGTCGCCAGGGCGTCACGGCGCATCGTTGCGGCGGTGGCGGGGGAGATTGCGGGCCTGCTGGCCGACGGCCGCGCCGGGAAGGCTACCATCGATGGAGAGAGGCTTCTGCCTGAGCATATCGCGGTCGTGGTCCGGAGCCACGACCAGGCGGGGCTCGTCCGCGAGGCCCTCGCGGGGCTCGGCATCCCATCGGTGGTGCAGAGCAGCGGCAGCCTCTTTGCCTCCGATGGGGCGCGGGACGTTCTGCGCGTCATGCAGGCCATTGCCGAACCGGCCGGGGAGTCAGGGGTTCGTGCGGCGCTGGCCACCTCGCTGTTCGGCGTCTCGGCCAACGGGATTGCCCGGCTGCTGGAAGACGAGCGCCAGTGGGAGGCACGGCTGACGGCTTTTCGCGACTACCATGAGCTCTGGCGGACGCGGGGCTTCATGACGATGTTTCGCACGCTCCTGGCCCGCGAGGGGGTGCGGGAGCGCCTGCTGCCGCTCGTTGACGGAGAGCGGCGCCTCACCGACATCAACCACTGCAGCGAGGTGATCCACGGCGCCGCCGTCGCCGGGGGGCTCGGCATGGAGCGGCTCTGCGCCTGGTTCGGCGAGCGGGTGAGCGTTCCCCCCGAGGGGGAGGAGTACCAGATCCGTCTCGAATCGGACGAAAAGGCGGTCAGGATCGTCACCGTCCACGTCAGCAAGGGGCTCGAGTATCCGATCGTCTTCTGCCCCTTCGCCTGGGGAGGGGTACGGGACGACGACGGGGTGGCGGTCTGTCACGACGGGTACCGGATGGTGGCCGATTTCGGATCGGAGCGGTTCGAAGAGCACCGGCTGCGGGCGCGCACCGAGAGCCTTGCCGAAAACGTCCGCCTCCTCTACGTCGCCCTCACCCGGGCGAAATACCGCTGCTACCTCGCCTGGGGGAAAATCCGGCATGCCGAGACGTCGGCCCCCGCCTACCTCCTGCACGCCCCGGGCGACGGCGACGATGCCGACGTCACCACCGCCCTGGCGAAGGCGTTCGCACAGCTCCCCGACGCCACCCTCGTGCAGCGTCTGGCGGAGCTTCGCCAGGAAAACGAGCCCCTCTTCTCCATCACCGTCGATCCCGAGCCGGGGGGAGAGCGGTACCAGGGTGACCGCGACGTCCTCCCCGCCGCCATCTGCCGGAGGTTCACGGGACGGATCCGCAGCGATTGGCGCGTTGCCAGCTTTACCTCATTCGCCGCCCGTCACCGGCCGGAGGAGGAGCAGCCCGACCGCGACCAGGGGACCACCGGTGCCGGCGAGCCGCCGGAGACCGAGGCGTCCGTCCCCCCGCCCGGTTCCATCTACGCCTTTCCCCGCGGCGCCCGGGCAGGGATCGTGCTCCATGCCATCTTCGAACAACTCGACTTTGCCGATGCCGATAACGGGGCAATCCGCGAGGTTGTGGCGCGGCAGCTCGAACGGTACGGATTCGGCCACCAGTGGTGCGAGGCGGTCTGCTCCCTCGTCAGAAACGTCCTGCGGGTCCCCCTCGCGGGAGAAAAGGGGAACTTCTCCCTGGCCTCCCTGAGGGGCGGAGAATGGATCCCCGAACTGGAATTCTACTTTCCCCTCGGCTTCGTCACCTCCGGGCGGGTGGCGGAGCTGCTGCGACGGTGGGGCGGACTCCCCGGCGGTGCCGATCTGGCCGAGGTCGCCGCCCGACTCGATTTCTCGCCGGCACGGGGGATGGTGCGTGGCTTCATCGACATGGTCTTTCGCCACGCCGGCAGATACTACCTCATCGACTGGAAGTCGAACCATCTCGGAAACCGCCCGGAGGAGTATCGTCGGGAGCGCCTCGTCCGCGAGATGGAGCGGGAGCTCTACCCCCTGCAGTATCTCCTCTACGCCGTGGCTCTGGATCGCCATCTCGCCGGCAGGGTGCCGGGCTACCGCTACGAGACGCACTTCGGAGGGGTCCTGTACGTCTTTCTCCGGGGGGTCGACCCCGAGCGGCCCGAACTCGGCATCTACCGCGACACTCCCCCCGCCGCGCTGGTGGAGGAACTGGGATCGCTCCTGATTGCCGGCACGGGAGGAAGCCATGCAGCCTGAAACCACGCTCCTTCGGGATATTGACCACCGCTTCGCAGACTTCATCTGCCGCATCGCCACCCGTCCGACCGACGGACTGCGTGATGCCGCGCTTTCCCTGAGCAGTGCCGTCGGGCAGGGGCACACCTGTATAAATCTGGCCGAGGGGTGTCAGGGAGGATGGACGGAGCAGCGGGCGGAGGAGCTTCGGGCCTCGGGAGCCGTCGGCATGCCGGGCGAAAAGGCCCCCCTGATCCTTGACGGAGAGGGACGCCTTTACCTCTATCGTTACTGGAGGTATGAGCGGGATCTTGCCGAATTGCTAAGGGAAAAAGCCGGATTGCAGCTTGAGATTGATAGGGTGCTTCTTGCCGACGGCATTAACCGCCTTTTCGGTCCCCCGCAGGGTGGCGATACCGACTGGCAGCGGGTGGCCGCCGCGGCGGCGGTGCGCAGTGGCGTCTCGGTCATCTCCGGCGGCCCCGGCACCGGCAAGACATCCACGGTGGCAAGGATCATGGCGCTCCTTCTGGAGCAGGGAGGGGAGAGGCCAGTGCGCATCGCCCTTGCCGCCCCCACCGGCAAGGCGGCGGCACGGCTCGGGGAGTCAATTCGCGGGGCGAAGGACCGTCTCGCCGTTTCCGAGGAGGTTCGGGGCCGGATTCCCGATGAGGTAATGACCATCCATCGCCTGCTCGGTGTCATCCCGAACTCGACTCGTTTCCGCCACAACGCGGGAAACCTCCTTCCCTTCGATGTGGTGATCGTCGATGAGGCCTCCATGGTGGCCCTTCCGCTCATGGCGAAACTTGTCGCCGCCATGGCCGCCCGCTCCCGCCTGATTCTCCTCGGTGACCGAGACCAGCTGGCGTCGGTGGAGGCGGGGGCGGTGCTGGGCGACATCTGCGATACGGGGCGGGTGCACCGTTTTTCTTCCTCGTTCCGCCAGTTTGCCGCCGGGGTGACGGGCGAGGGGTTCACGCCTGACGAAACGGATCCCGACCCAGGTCCCCTGGCGGATTCAGTCATCATCTTCCGGAAGAACTACCGGTTTGGAACCGACAGCGGCATCGGCCGCCTGAGCCGGCTGGTGAATGAGGGAGACGGGGTGGGGGCGCTCTCGCTCCTCCGCGGGGCAGGCTCTTCCGGGGTGAGCTGGCGCGAAACGCCGTCGGTCGAAGCGCTTCCCCAGGCCCTCGCACAGCGGGTGCTCAGTGGCTATCACCACTACCTGGAACAGGATGATCCCGCCGCGGCCCTGGCCGCGTTCGACCGGTTCCGGATCCTTTCCGCCGTCCGCGACGGCAGGTATGGGGTCGGCGGCCTCAATCACGCCGTCGAGCGGATCCTCTCCGCGGCACGGCTCATCGACGGCGGGCGGCGCTGGTATCGGGGGCGACCGGTCATGATCACCGTGAACGACTATTCGGTGCGGCTCTTCAACGGAGATGTCGGCATCGCGCTCCCCGACCCCGAAACTGTCGGAGGACTCGCGGTCTTTTTCCCTTCGCCCGAGGGAGGGGTCAGGAAGCTCTCGCCGCTGCGGCTCCCCCCCCACGAGACGGCGTTTGCTATGACCGTCCACAAGAGCCAGGGAAGCGAGTTCGCTGCCGTTTTGCTGGTAATTCCGCCGTTCGAAGCACCCGTGCTGACCCGGGAGCTCCTCTACACCGGCATCACCCGTGCCCGCACGGAGGTGGAACTCTGGTGCGGCGAGGATATTTTCCGCCGCGCGGTTTCGCGCCGGATCGAGCGCCGCTCGGGGCTTCGGGAAGCGCTCTGGGGTAGTCCGCGCGGAGGAGATGGCCCGTGATGTCGCGGTTTGTCCCGATGTCGCAGCTTTTTTCTTGACATGACGGAAAAGGTGGGTTATTAAACACGTCTCTTTGCGGCGGTGTAGCTCAGCTGGTTAGAGCATACGGCTCATATCCGTAGTGTCCGGGGTTCAAGTCCCTGCACCGCCACCAATATTCAGCAAACCCCTCTTTGCGTAAGAGGGGTTTTTTCGTTGTGAGCCTGGAGCATTCAGGTGAAAACGGTCCTCTCGAAAGTTCACGCCTTTGTCGCTGAGCATGCGCTCTTCTCCCCCGGAGACACGGTTGTCGTCGCCGTTTCCGGCGGTCCCGACTCGGTAGCCCTCCTCGATATTCTCGCCGGTCTTACCGCACTGCGCCTGCGGCTTGTCGTTGCCCATCTGAACCATTCTCTGCGCGGGGATGAATCGTACGAAGACGAGCGGTTCGTCGCCGGTCTTGCCGCATCCTACGCTCTCCCGTTCGAGAGCGAGACGGCCGATGTGCGCGGTTTCAGCCGCCGTGAGCGCCTGTCGCTGGAAGATGCCGGACGCCGCTGCCGGTACGGATTTTTCGACCGGCTTGCCGGGCGCTATGGAGCATCGTCCGTGGCCCTGGCCCATCATGCCGACGACCAGGCTGAAACCCTGTTGCTGCGCCTGCTCCGGGGTGCGGGGGTGACGGGGCTCTCCGCCATGGCCCCGCACACGGCGGACCGCTACGTTAGACCACTCCTCGCGCTCACCCGCCATGAGATCGAGCGCTATCTCCAGGCCCGGGGGCTATCCTTCCGGATCGATTCATCCAACGCCGACATCACGTTTCTGCGCAACAGGATACGCCATGAGCTCATTCCGGCTCTTGCCCGGTTCAATCCCGAAATCTCCCGCCGCCTGGTGGTGACGGCCGATCTGCTGGCCGCCGACGAGGAGGTGCTGGAGTGTGCAACGGCAACCGTCTTCGAGCGGATCAGCCGAGGGAACGTCGATGGGAGGCTTTCGCTCGATCTGGAGGCGCTGCTTCGCGAGCCGCGGGGGATCCGCTACCGGATCTACCGTTGCTGCGTAGAAATGGTCAAGGGAGATCTCGCCCGCCTTGCCTTCAGCCATGTGAGACAGATTGACGACATCGTCCGTTCGCCGAGGCCCAATCTCTCCTGCACGCTCCCGGACGGGGTAGCGGTCACCAGGGCATACGGGACACTCTTCGTCGGTAAGGCTGTGGAGACGGCTGAGTTCGAGGGCGAGGTTCTCATCGACGGGCCGGGATCCTTTCCTCTGCCGGGGGGGGGCGAGTTGCTCGTGGAGGTTGGCCCTCCTCCCGAGGTCTTCGATTTCCCCCCACACGCGGCGTGCTTCGATCTCGAACGCGTGCCGTTCCCCTGGCTGGTGAGGGGGGTCCGGCCGGGGGATCGCATCCATCCCCTCGGCATGAGCGGGAGCAGGAAGGTCAAGGACCTCTTTGTCGACGAGAAGGTGCCCCGGGGGGGCCGGCGGAGGATCCCCCTCGTCTTCAGCGGCGGCGAGTTGATCTGGGTCTGTGGATACCGTGTGGGCGAAGGCGCCCGGATCGCCGCCGACACCACTCGCGTGGCCCGCGCAGAAGTCCGCCACAGGCCCCTGCAGTGACCCGAAATCACTTGTCAACCGGTGTCCGTTATGATAGATTTTTTCAATTATTCAGACACTTCGCGCAGAGGGCGTCCGCTGCGGTGACCGACACCGGGCCGATCGTCCCATCCATTCCTCGGGGGTAGCCTTGAACCAATTTTACAAAAATCTTGCGCTCTGGCTGGTGATCAGCTTGATGATGATCCTCCTCTTCAACCTCTTCAACAAGCCGCGCACCACCGCCGAACGCCTGAGTTACAGCGATTTCATCACCGCCGTTGATGCGGGGAAGGTGAATTCGGTCGTCATCCAGGGAAGCGACATCATCGGCAAGTTTACTGACGGCAAGGAGTTCCGCAGCTACAAGCCGATGGACGCCATGCTCTCCGATAAGCTCATCGAGAAGAAGATCACCGTCTCCGCCAAGCCGGAGGAGGAAAAGGTCTCCTGGTTCTCGATCTTCATCTCCTGGTTCCCCCTTCTCTTCCTCGTAGGGGTCTGGATCTTCTTCATGCGGCAGATGCAGGGTGGCGGCGGCAAGGCGATGGCCTTCGGGAAGAGCCGTGCGAAGCTTCTCACCGAAGCCCAGGGACGGATCACCTTCGAAGACGTGGCAGGGGTTGACGAAGCCAAGGAAGAGCTTGAGGAGATCATCCAGTTCCTCAAGGATCCGAAGAAGTTCACCAAGCTCGGCGGCCGCATTCCCAAAGGAGTGCTTCTCGTCGGTCCTCCGGGAACCGGCAAGACGCTTCTGGCCCGGGCGGTGGCGGGTGAGGCCGGGGTGCCGTTCTTCTCCATTTCCGGCTCCGATTTCGTGGAGATGTTCGTCGGCGTCGGGGCGTCACGGGTCCGCGACCTGTTCGTGCAGGGGAAGAAAAATGCTCCGTGCATCATCTTCATCGACGAGATCGATGCCGTCGGCCGTCACCGGGGTGCCGGTCTCGGCGGTGGGCACGACGAGCGGGAGCAGACCCTGAACCAGCTCCTGGTCGAGATGGACGGATTCGAGTCCAACGAGGGTGTCATCCTGATTGCCGCCACCAACCGTCCCGACGTTCTCGATCCGGCGCTGCTCCGTCCCGGCCGTTTCGACCGCCAGGTGGTTGTGCCGCAGCCCGACGTGAAGGGACGGGAGATGATCCTCAAGGTCCACACCAAGAAGACCCCGCTGGCGCCCAACGTCGACCTCGCCGTCATTGCCCGGGGGACTCCCGGCTTCTCCGGCGCCGATCTGGCGAACGTGGTGAACGAGGCGGCGCTTCTTGCCGCCCGCAAGGACAAGAGCGTCGTCGAAATGCAGGATATCGACGACGCCAAGGACAAGGTGCTCATGGGGGTCGAGCGCCGCAGCATGGTCATCTCCGAGGAGGAGAAGAAGAATACCGCCTACCACGAGGCCGGTCACACCCTCATCGCCAAGCTCATTCCCGGCACCGATCCGGTCCACAAGGTCTCCATCATCCCCCGCGGGCGCGCCCTGGGGGTCACGATGCAGCTTCCCAGCGAGGACAAGCACAGCTACTCGAAGGAGGCGCTCCTCAACCGGATCGCCGTTCTCATGGGAGGTCGCGCCGCCGAGGAAATCATCTTCGGCAGCCTCACCACCGGCGCGGGGAACGACATCGAGCGTGCCACCGAAATCGCCCGCAAGATGGTCTGCGAGTGGGGGATGAGCGAGAAGATGGGCCCCGTCACCTTCGGCAAGAAGGAGGAGTCGATCTTCCTCGGCCGCGACATGTCGATGCACAAGAACTACAGCGAGGCGACCGCCGTGGAGATCGACGTCGAGATCCGGCGTCTCATCGAGGAGAGCTACGGTCGGGTGAAGACACTGCTTCGGGAAAATGTCGACCTCCTTCACGATATTTCCCTCCAGCTCATCGAGAAGGAAAACCTGAGTGGCGAAGAGGTCGACCGGGTCATCGACGCCGGACGTGCGAAAACAGCCACCGGGGCTTCTTTCGAATCCCCATGACTCCTTCGGTACCATCCCCTCGGTCTTGCAGCGAAACAGCACGTTTGTGGACCTTTGGCCGGCGTTCCTTCGATTTTTCGCGCCGCCCCGGCATCATGGGGATCCTCAATGTGACGCCCGACTCGTTTTCGGACGGGAATGCGTACTTCGACCCTTCCCGTGCGGTGGAGAGGGCGCTCGAGATGCAGGCCGAGGGGGCCGATATCATCGACATCGGCGGTGAGAGCACCCGCCCCTTCGCTCCGCCGGTTGACGCCGACGAGGAGCTGCGGAGGGTTGTTCCGGTGGTGGAGGCACTGGCGGGGCGGCTCTCGATTCCCATTTCCGTTGACACCTACAAGGCCGTCGTCGCCCGCGCCGCATTGAACGCCGGTGCCGAAATCGTGAACGACATCAGCGGCCTCACCTTCGATGCGGAGATGGCCGCCACCGTCGCGGAGACCGGGGCGGGCCTCGTCGTGATGCACACGCGCGGAACGCCCGAGTCGATGCAGCTCAGTACCGGCTATGGCGACATCGTCACCGAGGTCATCGCATTTCTGGGTGATTCCCTTTCCATCGCCCAGTCGGCCGGGATTATTGCCGAGCGGGTGGTTGTCGATCCCGGCATCGGGTTCGGGAAGAGCAAAGGGGGCAACCTCGAAATTCTGCGCCGGATACGGGAATTGGCCACTCTTGGCCGCCCCGTTCTTCTCGGCACGTCCCGCAAGGCTTTCATCGGCAGGGTTCTAGGCCGCGAGGTGGATGAGCGACTCTTCGGGACCGCGGCCACGGTGGCCCTCGGTGTTGCGGAGGGGGCCTCCATCTTCCGGGTCCATGACGTCAAAGCGATGCGCGATGTCGCCGACATGGCCCATGCCATAGCGTATCCTGCAGACTGAGCCATCCCGCTGGTTCGCCGGGCGGGAAACGGTCGTATCGTATCTCTTCCCGTCTGGTGGCAATGATGCCCGATTCTCTCCAATTTTTCGAATGGCGCGATCTCGTCGACATTGCCGTAGTCGCCTACCTTATCTATCGGCTCATCCTGCTCTTGAAGGGTGGGGTGGCTGTCCGCCTTCTGACCGTCCTCTCCTGCCTCGCTGTCCTCTACTCCTTATCCGCCCTGGCCGGTCTCGAGACCTTCCACTGGCTGCTCGACTTGTTCTTCGGCTCGCTTGTCCTGATTCTCGTCATCGTTTTTCAGAGCGACATCCGCCGTCTTCTTGTCACGTTGGGGCGATCGCGCCCGGCGCGGGGAATGGATCAGGAGGAGGCCTCTGAGGTGCTCGACGAGCTGGTGGGGGCCATGGCCAATCTCTCGGCCCGCCGTCACGGCGCCCTGGTCATTGTCGAACGTGAGATGGGGCTCATGCCGTACGTTCAGACCGGGACGGAAATCGACGCGAAGATCACGAGCGAGATCCTCACCTCCATTTTCCTTCCCTATTCACCGATCCATGACGGAGCGGTCATCGTGCGCAAGGGGAAACTGACCAGGGCCGGCTGCTTTCTCCCACTTTCGCAGGATCCGAACA
The DNA here is from genome assembly GCF_027327745.1 of Geobacter sp. Classification (GTDB taxonomy): domain Bacteria; phylum Desulfobacterota; class Desulfuromonadia; order Geobacterales; family Geobacteraceae; genus Geobacter. The sequence goes on along the minus strand of NZ_DAHVYG010000065.1, from coordinate 7,238 downwards.
TCAGCAAGTCGCTCGGGACGAGGCACAGGGCGGCCCTGGGACTGACCGAGCTGACTGACGCCGTGGCGCTTGTCGTCTCCGAAGAGACCGGAATGATGTCGGTCTCGGCCGGGGGGAAACTAACGCCGGTAGCGGATGCCGGGGCGCTGCGCAAGCTCTTGAGACGTCTTCTCGAACCGCGGTGGTTGACATGAAATGGACCACTGTGACAAGGGATGCCGGCATCAAGATCCTGTCGCTCGTTCTCGCCGCTGCGCTCTGGCTTTCCGTCGCCGGTAACCGCACGGGCGAGCTGACGCTCACCGTTCCCCTTGCCGTCCGGAATCTTCCTCCCGGGGTTGCTGTTACCCGCATGGAGCACTCCGCTCTCCAGGTGACCATTTCGGGGCCGAAAATTCTTTTGTTGAAGCTCCGGGGTGAAAAGATTATCATGCCGCTCGACATGAGGGGGCTCCGGGAAGGACGTGCGCTTTTCGCCGGTTTCGACCGCTCTCTTCCTCTCCCGACCGGGGTGCGAGTGACCCGGGTTTGCCCCGCTTCGGTCGAAGTGGTGCTCGCCCGGGGGCCTGTCGTAAAAAATCCCTGAGACTGTTTATGCAGGAGTTCATATGAAAAAGCTCTTCGGCACCGATGGTGTCCGCGGCGTTGCAAACGTTTACCCTATGACCACCGAAATGGCGATGCAGATCGGCCGGGCTGCCGCCTATCTCTTCAAGAACGGCAACCGGCGTCATCGCATAGTGATCGGCAAGGATACCCGCCTCTCCGGGTATATGCTCGAAAACGCACTGGTCGCCGGGATCTGCTCCATGGGGGTCGACGTCCTGCTGGTGGGGCCCCTTCCGACCCCCGGCATCGCCAACATCACCTCGTCCATGCGCGCCGACGCCGGGGTCGTCATTTCCGCATCCCACAACCCGTTTCAGGATAACGGGATCAAGTTCTTCTCCCGCGAGGGATTCAAGCTTCCGGACGAGATAGAACTGAAGATCGAGGATCTCATTTTCTCGAAAAAAATCGATTCCCTCCGCCCGATTGCGACCGAGGTCGGCAAGGCATACCGGATCGATGACGCCGTCGGGCGCTACGTCGTCTTCCTCAAGAACACCTTCCCCAAAGAGCTGGATCTCACCGGCATGAAGATAGTCCTCGACTGTGCCAACGGTGCCGCATACAAGGTGGCGCCGGCGGTTCTGGAGGAACTCGGTGCGGAGGTGATACCCATCGGCGTGAAGCCCAACGGCTCGAACATCAACGCAGGATGCGGGTCGCTCCACCCGGAGGTCATCAGCGAGGCGGTGAAGGAGCACCGGGCTGACCTGGGAATCGCCCTCGACGGGGATGCCGACCGGGTGATCTTCGTGGATGAGTTCGGCAACGAGGTGGACGGCGATCACATCATGGCCATCTGCGCCACCGATATGCTGAATAACAAGACGCTGTGCGGGAACACCCTCGTGGCGACGGTGATGAGCAATATGGGGCTCGATATCGCCGTGAAACGGGCGGGGGGAAAGGTGGTCAAGACGGCCGTCGGCGACCGCTACGTGGTGGAGGAGATGCTGAAAGAGGGGTATAATCTCGGGGGAGAGCAGTCTGGCCACATGATCTTCCTCGATCACAACACCACCGGCGACGGGGTGCTCTCGGCGCTTCAGGTCCTTGCCATCATGCGTCGGAGCGGCCGGACCCTTTCGGAGCTGGCCGAGGTGATGATCCCCCTGCCACAGGTGCTGGTGAATGTGCGAGTGGCCGAGAAGAAGGACATCATGACGATCCCCGAGGTTGCCTCCCTCATTCGGGGGATCGAGGAAAAGCTCAAGGACGAGGGGCGGATCCTCATCAGGTATTCGGGGACCGAGCCGCTGCTGCGGATCATGCTCGAGGGGCAGGACAAGTACCAGATTACCGGCTGGGCGAAGGAGATCGCCGATCTGGTCGAGCATAATATCGGAGGGAAGTAAGTGGCAAAACTCGGGGTGAACATCGATCACGTGGCAACGATCCGGCAGGCGCGGGGAGGAGTGGAACCCGACCCCGTCGCTGCGGCCGTGCTGGCGGAGATGGCCGGGGCCGACGGCATAACCGTCCACCTGCGTGAAGACCGGCGGCATATCCAGGACCGGGACCTGAAGCTGCTGCGCCAGACCGTGAAGACCAGGCTCAATCTGGAGATGGCGTCTACCGAGGAGATGGTAGGGATCGCCCTTACGCTGAAGCCCGACATGTGCACCCTCGTTCCGGAGAAGAGGCAGGAGTTGACCACCGAGGGGGGGCTTGACGTCCGGATAAATATCCAGGGGATCGCAGAGGTCGTCGGGAAGCTTCAGGATGGCGGCATCATCGTCAGCCTCTTCATTGATCCCGATCCCGACCAGGTGAAGGCCGCCAGCAAGGCCGGCGCCGACTACATCGAGATCCATACCGGCACCTTTGCCGAGGCACGGGACTGGAAGAGCGAGCGCGCCGAACTGGAGCGGATCGAGAACGCCATCAAGCTCGGCACCAAGCTCGGTCTGGGGATCAACGCCGGCCATGGCCTCAACTACTGCAACATTCGGAAAGTTGCGGCCCTGGGCGGCATCGAGGAGTTCAATATCGGCCATTCGATCATCTCCCGGGCGGTTTTTGCAGGGCTCGACCGCGCGGTGCGGGACATGGTCGATCTCGTGAAGTACGCGTAGGCATGACGTGATCTTCGGCACCGGCGTCGACATCGTGGACATCACCCGCTTCGAGCGTTTGCTCGGGGAAGGGAACGAGCGGCTCTTCGAACGCCTCTTTACGGTGCATGAACGCGAATACTGCGCCGGCAAGGCGCGGAGTGCCCAGCACTATGCCCTCAGGTTTGCGGCCAAGGAGGCGTTCCTCAAGGCCTGCGGCCTCGGCTTGCGGGAGGGGATGACCTGGCACGATGTGGAAGTGGTGAATGACAGCCTCGGCAAGCCTGAACTGCGACTCCATGGCAAGGCGCTCACGATCTTCACGGACCTCGAATTGACGAAGACGTTCGTAGCCCTTTCTCACGACGGCTCCTTCGCCGTGGCGATGGTGATACTGGAGCGGGCATGAAGGTTGTTACCGGCGAAACCATGCAGGCGATGGATCGGCGCGCCATCCGGGAGTGCGGCGTGCCGGGGCTGGTCCTCATGGAGAATGCCGGCCGGGGCTGTGCCGATGCGATTATCGAGACCTTCGGCATAGGGGGACCGCGGACGGTTCTCGTGGTGGCGGGCAAGGGGAACAACGGAGGGGATGGGTATGTAATCGCCCGCCTCCTGAGGGAACAGGGATGGCAGGTCAAAACGATCGTTCTGGCCGCGCGGGAAGAGATCACGGGTGATGCCCGGGCGAACCTGGATCGACTCGCCCCCCCGGAGGTCGTTTTCACTCCTCCTTCCTCGGGACTCACTCCCTGGCGCGCCAATCTGGAACAGGCGACCGTCGTGGTCGACGCCCTGTTGGGGACGGGGTTGCGCAGCGAAGTGCGGGGAGCCTACGCCGAGGCCATTTCCCTGATCAACGACTCCGGGAAGCCCGTCGTGGCGGTCGACATCCCGTCGGGCATCGATGCAACGACCGGCAGGGTACTCGGGGTGGCGGTGAGGGCCGATCTCACCGTGACATTCGCCCTGGCAAAGCTCGGGCATGTCCTCTTCCCGGGAACCGATCACTGCGGCGTCCTCAGGATTGTGGATATCGGCATTCCGCGCGAGGTGGCCGATGGGGCGCCGGGGATCGAATATGTCGACCGCGAGGCGGCGCGGCTTCTTGTGCGCAGGCGCGACCGTCAGGCCCACAAGGGGAGTTTCGGGCACTGCCTCGTCGTCGCCGGTTCCACGGGGAAGAGCGGCGCTGCGGCCATGGCGGCGAACAGCGCGGTGCGAAGCGGTGCGGGGCTCGTGACCCTGGCGGCACCGGCAACCCTCAATGCAATTCTGGAAATAAAGACCACCGAGGCGATGACCCTTCCCCTGGACGACGGGGGGAGGGGGGTGCTCGATGAGCGGGCCCGTCCCGCCATAATGCAGGCGGCGGAAGGTAAGGGCGCCGTCGCCATCGGGCCGGGGATCTCGTGGGATCCGGAGACGGCCCGCCTGGTTCGCAGTCTCGTCTCCGAGGTCGATGTTCCTCTCGTGGTCGATGCCGACGGTCTGAACGCCCTCTCGGATCAGATTGACGTCCTGATGGGGAAACGCGCGCCGGTGACAGTCCTGACTCCCCATCCGGGCGAGATGGCCCGCCTGGCCGGTATCTCCACGGCCGAAGTGGAAGGGGACCGTCTTCGCGTAGCCCGTGAATTTGCAGCGCGGTATGACGTCTATCTCATCCTCAAGGGGGCGAGGACGGTGGTTGCCGCCCCCGACGGAAGGATGGCGATCAATGGCAGCGGCAACCCCGGCATGGCTTCGGGCGGGATGGGAGACGTGCTGACCGGAGTTCTTGCAGCGCTTTTGGGACAAGGGTACGAGCCTTTTGCCGCCTGTCGCCTGGGGGTATTCATTCACGGGCATGCAGCCGACATCGTTGCCGCCGGCAAGGGGGAGATCGGCATGTCGGCGGTCGATGTGCAGGAATGTCTCCCCTCGGCATTCCACAATCTCATTTCACAGACGGGAGAATGACATGCTGAAGGTTCGGGACATCATGACGACCGACGTCGTCACCGTGAGGCTGGAAACCAGCATCAGGGAACTGGCCGAGATATTCACATCCCGCCGCATCGGCAGTGTGCCGGTGGTGGACGATGGGGGAAACCTGATCGGAATCGTTACCGAGTCCGACCTGATCGAGCAGGATCGAAATCTGCACATTCCGACCGTGATTTCCCTCTTCGACTGGGTCTTCTACCTGGAGAGCGAGAAGAAATTCGAGAAGGAACTGCACAAGATGACCGGTCAGACGGTTGCGGACATCTATACCGCTTCGGCTGAAACGGTGACGCCGGAGACATCGGTTTCCGATGTCGCCGATATCATGAGCACGAAGAAAGTTCACACCCTGCCGGTGGTCGAGGGAAGGAAACTCGTCGGCATCGTCTCGCGCATCGATCTCATCAAGACCATGGTGAAGTAGACTACGTGGTTACCATGCTTTCCCACAGCGTCGACGAAACGGTGCGTCTCGGCGAGCGCCTCGGCCGGGTGCTGACAGCCGGGGCTTTTGTCGCCCTGTACGGAGAGCTCGGCAGCGGCAAGACCCATTTTGCCCGGGGGGTGGCGGCAGGAGTCGGTGTCGAGGCGACGGTTCCCGTCACGAGCCCCACCTTTACGCTGCTGAACGAATATGTCGGGAGGATCCCTCTATATCATTTCGACCTCTACCGCCTGGCTGGGGGGGACGATGCGGTAGAACTCGGTTTTGACGAATACTTTCACGGTGAAGGGGTCTGCCTCGTCGAGTGGCCTGAGCGCCTGGGGAACGAGCTTCCTTCTGAAAGGCTGGATGTGACCCTCCAACATGTGGATGAGTTCACCCGCAGGCTCGACTTTGTTCCCCGCGGGCCGAACTATGAGGCATTATTAAAAAAATGTTTTGACCGGCGTAATGAATCCTGATATTAAGGCAGGATACGCTTGGCTTTGTATGCGAACGGGCGTCTTTCTGCACTGAACACGGCAAAGGAGGAACAGTAGATGGCTCTGGTGGTCCAGAAATATGGCGGCACCTCGATGGGGTCGGTTGAACGCATCCGCAACGTTGCCAAGCGGGTCGCCAAAACATACGACGCCGGCAACGACATGGTAATTGTCGTATCGGCAATGTCCGGTGAAACCAACAAGCTTGTTGCCCTGGCCAACGATATCTGTGAATTTCCGGATAACCGCGAATACGATGTGCTGGTTGCCTCGGGGGAGCAGGTTTCCATTGCGCTTCTGGCGATGTGCCTCAAGTCGATGGGGTACAAGGCGAAGTCTTACCACGGGTGGCAGGTGCCGGTGATTACCGACAGTGCCTTCAGCAAGGCCCGCATCGAAGAGATTCCGGACACGAAGATCCGGGCCGATCTGAAGGACGGAACGATTGTCGTCGTTGCCGGCTTCCAGGGGATCGACCGTGACGGCAACGTTACCACCCTGGGCCGCGGCGGCTCCGATACCTCTGCCGTGGCTATGGCTGCCGCCCTGAAAGCCGATGTCTGCGAGATCTATACCGATGTCTACGGCGTCTACACCACCGACCCGAACATCTGCCAGGACGCCCAAAAGATCGAGAAGATCTCCTACGACGAGATGCTCGAACTGGCGAGCCTCGGCGCCAAGGTGCTCCAGATCCGTTCCGTCGAGTTTGCCAAGAAATACAATGTGGACGTGCACGTCCGCTCCAGTTTCAATGATAATCCAGGGACAATGGTTACCAAGGAGGATAAGGACATGGAAGCTGTTCTCGTTTCAGGGATTGCCTACGACAAGAACGAGGCGAAGATCGCTGTCATGGGTGTGCCGGACAAGCCGGGGATTGCTGCCAGGATATTGTCGCCCCTTTCCGACGCCAATATTTCGGTGGATATGATCGTGCAGAATGCGAGCGAGAGGGGGTTAACCGACTTCACCTTCACGGTTACCAAGGCCGATTTCAAAAAGGCGCTCGCCATCACCAGGGAAGTGGCGGCGGAGATCAACGCCAGGGAAATTGCCGAGGACGAAAACATTTCAAAAATTTCCATTGTCGGTGTGGGGATGCGGAGCCACGCCGGTGTGGCGACGAAGATGTTCCAGACCCTCGCCAGGGAGGGGATCAACATCCAGATGATCTCCACCTCCGAGATCAAGGTGTCGGTCGTGATCGACGCCAAGTACACGGAACTGGCGGTCCGGGTCCTGCACGACGCCTTCGGACTCTCCGGCAAGTAGCTCTACCGCAGTCAGGAAACGTTTTGCGGATAGCGTCTAGTGTCCGGTGGCCCATCGCGATGCTAAACGCTATTTGCGTATCTAATCTCATACATTCAAAGGGTGAACCAATGAGCCTCGTGAAACTGTACGACACCACTCTCCGTGACGGCACCCAGGCGGAGGATATCTCGTTTCTCGTTGAAGATAAGCTGCGTATTGCCCACAAGCTCGACGAGCTGGGCATTCACTACATCGAGGGGGGGTGGCCCGGGAGCAACCCCAAGGATGTGGCCTTCTTCAAGGACATCAAGAAGGAAAGACTTTCGCAGGCGAAAATAGCGGCGTTCGGTTCCACTCGTCGGGCCAAGATTACCCCCGACAAGGACCACAACCTGAAGACGC